>JAGVGT010000059.1 GCA_020056965.1 Deltaproteobacteria bacterium | reverse complement strand
GTGTGCTCTTCCGATCTGCGAACTTTGCCGAACCAAGGCGTTCGCGGCTGAAGCCGCTCCCACAAAAATCATCCCTGTGCACGTCATTGCGAGCAAAGCGAAGCAATCTAAATTATCGTAAAACAACCACAGATTGCTTCGTCGCTTCGCTTCTCGCAATGACGTTGCTGAACAGGCTATGAGTTCAGCAAGGATCAAGGTCAGCGCCATTAAATTATTCCTCCCAAAGGCGGTTCACTTCCGCGGCCCTGCGGGTCCATCCTCTATTTTCCCGTCTCGCATGGTAATCACCCGGTCCACCACCGCCGCTCCGTAAACCAGGGGGTCGTGGCTGGCGATCAGGGCGGTCTTGCCCTCCGCCTTGAGCCGGGCGACGATCCCCATGAACTCTTGGGAGAGATGGCTATCCAGGTGGGCGGTGGGCTCGTCGGCAATGATCACCGCCGGCTCATTGATCAACGCCCGGGCAATGGCCACCCGTTGCGCCTCGCCGCCGGACAGCCACTCGACCGGATAGTCGGCATGGCGGGCCAGATCGAACATCTCGACCAGATGGAGGGCCCGTTGCCGCAGCACCCCGTGCCCCTCGCCGGTCGGATAGGCCGGCAGCATAATGTTCTCCAGAACGCTTACCCCCTTGATCAGGTGAAACTGCTGGAAGATGAAACCGAAGGTCCGCCGCCGCACCTCGGTGAGGAAGCGCTCCGGCAGGCCGGTCACCTCGACCCCGCCGCCGCCGTGGTCAGGTAACCCGGCCATGCGCAACCCGGAAATCCTGATTCGCCCGGAGGTCGGCCGCGCCATGCAGCCCATCAGGCTTAGCAGAGTAGTTTTGCCCGAACCGCTGGCCCCCTTGAGTACCGTCACCCGCCCCGGCTCGATGGTCAGGGATATTCCGGCCACGGCGGTATATTCGTTGGGCCGACCGCGGTTGAAGACCTTGGTGATTTCGGCTAGTTCAATCATCTCACGACCTCATCACGGCGGCCGGATCAACGATGGCGGCCCGCCAGGCGGGAACGATGGTGGCGACCGTATAGGGGACGACCGACAGAAAAAAGAGGGTGAAAAGCTGCGAGGGATCGATGAACGGGGTCAGGCGAAAGTCGGGATAGAGGACCGACCAGCCTTTCAGGGCCGGGGCCAGCAACGGCGCCGGGGTGAAAAAGACATGGATATAGGCGAAAATAATGCCGAGCAGAAAGGCTGACAGAGAGATGACCAACCCCTCCCAGAACTTCAGGAGGATCACATCGGAGGTCTCCCAGCCGATCGCCTTGAGTATGCCGATCTCCCGTTTCTCCTCGCCGCTCAGCCCCGAGGCCTTGTCCCAGGCCAAGATGGCAAAAGAGAGCAGCGAACCGGTCAGGATGAAGACCAGCATCCCGCCGCGCCAGTCAAAGACTGCGTCGTAGGTGCGGGCCATTTCCTCCCGGAGGATCGGTCTGGTGTCAGGGAGCAGGGCCACCACCTTATTGGCGATGGTCGTCAGCTCGTTGGGGTTGCCGACCTTCAGGACCAGATCGGTGAAATAACCGTCCGGCTGACCGAAAAATTTCGCAAAATCGGCGGCGGAGAGGAGCACCAGATCGGCGGAGACCAGCTCCGACTCGGCGGACAAGAGCTGCTCGACCTCGAAGAGTGCCGGTGAACCATCCGGAGCCAGGAAAGTCGCGAGGTCACCGGCCTCCAGCCGGCGGATTTTAGCCACCCCCGCGCCGAGAATGACCCGGCCCGGCTCGACCGGCAGATTATCGGGAACCATGAAGGTGTAGTTGGCGCCGAAGGTCGCGTCGTAGTAATAACCCCACAGGCGGCCCCGGGCCGACCGGACCCCCCTGATCTCGCGGATCTTCTCAAGATACCCGGCGGGGACCAGCTCATGCCGGCCGGCCAGCATCCGCTGCACCACCATCTCCGGGGCGCCGCTCAGGAGCAGGGCCGCCTCCCGCTTGAGGGCGTGACTAAAAAACATCACCGAGGCCAGGGAGAAGACCACCAGCGCATAGACCATCAGCAGGGAAAGGTTCCGCCCCTTCCGGCGCCAGAGGGCGGACAGGGTGAAATCGACAATATGGCGTTGCCGTTGGAATCCCTGCCCCATTTCACCTGACTCCCGGCGGTGGGGCCAATAAAGCGCCGGCCGGAAAATGTTCCAGCGCCATGGGATGGTCCTGAAAAGCCGCGTGGCGATCAGCCTGCGAGGGGTTTCGAGTATAGCGGGCCTCGGTAAAGAGGCAAAGATCGGTCAGCCCCAGAGTGCTGACCACACCAAGGTTGCGCTGCCCGGGTCCGGCCGCGCCATTGATTCTGAAAACAGCGTGGGCGGCGAAAAGCAGCAGCACCAGCAAACAGCCGGCGATGAAGGTGAAAAATTGGTCTGACTTCCTGATGGTCATCATTTTCTGATTATCATCTCGCAGCTGCTTATTTCATAGTCGAAAATATGAGAACCAAACAGATAGGCGCCAATTAGGAGCAAAGCGCAGAAACTACCCGCAAAATACAACATTTTACTTAATAATTACAGATAATTATGTTTTTCGACAGGCTCAAGGCGCGAATTAATTCGCGCTGCTCAGCGGCATCGGCTTACACCCACTGTTAAGCGGTCGTAGCCCTCTGATTTGACGACGCATCGGAGCTTCAAGAAGGGAGAATGAAATAAAAGCTAACGTTAACGAAAGGGCTAGAAAGATTATTAGTCCAAGAATGCCCGTAACAAGGCCCAGTTTTTTTAAGGCTAAGAGTAAAGGGAGGTGCAATAAGTACAAGGAATATGAAATTTCCCCAACCTTGTCACCTATCCGAGTCTCAAGAAATGGATTTTTAGGCGGCACAAGAAAAACAACGGCAAAAAAAATGGCTGACATGAAAACCAATATTCTGGGATCTGCCCACATGCCATGCGAGCGGCCGGTTACCTGAAGAAAGATAATCGGGTACAGAAACGGGATCAGGCACAGCGCCGCAACGAACCAATGGCTACAGAGCCAAACTGGAGGTTGCCAATGGCGGAAAGTGTGGCCCAGCAAGAGACCGACAATGAAATAGGGCAGTACGCCTGTAATGTGGAAGGTTGCATTAAGGCCAAATAATGTTGTCGTAAGTACCCGGGGCCCTACGCCTAGGGCGCAGGGAAGCAGTGCCAACACTAAAAAGAACAAAATACCTTTCCCAAAACGCGGCCGGAGAAGCCATACGCATGTAAATAATATATAGAAATGAATTTCGGCCGGTACTGTCCACAGCAGACTTTCGCCGCGCAGGAGCAGCAAGTGCGATAGAAATGATTTGGCGTCGCTAATATTGTAGGTGAGCTCCCTGAGGATATGAGTCGGGCTGTTTTGTGCGGCAAAAGATAAAATCACGACCACGAGGAACAGGGGTAATACCCGGGCAATCCTTGCAACTGCATAATTTCTAACTGCGCAGGCAGTTGGAGGTGTTTCTAAATAGCGATACGCCATCAGGAACGCGCTTAGAAGAAAAAAGATCATTACTCCGAATTGCCCCCCCCCGTGCCCGAGAGCGCCGCTCCATAGCCCGGATTCATTGCTGTAGTGGCTGACCAGCACGATAAGCGCCGCTAAACCACGCAGCGTGTTAAGTTTCCTGATTTGCATGAATCAATGCGCCATCCCAGCTCATTCAATTAAGTTTCTTAAATTACAAATAACTATACTTTTCCATAGCCTCTAAGTCCGGAGTTTTTCGACTACCTTCGAAAAAACCAGCTCTCGAAAAGAAGAAGGCCCCCGGGAGAAAAGATCTCCAAGGGGCCTTCTTATGGTTGTTTAAGGTTTCTTATCCCGGCGGTCCGGCCAGTGTCTCGGCCTTAGCGCCGGGGGTTATTCCGGTGCAATTACCACTTGCCGATCACCGGCTTGTCGGTGGCCTGCCCGAACTTACCCTTCTGCAGGTCAGCAGGCACGATGCTAGGACGGCCATTGTTGTCGGCATCCAGATACCACATACCTTCACGGTACACGCCAATCCGGTCTATCCCGGTTCCGGTCCAGTCGCCGGCCACCGGAATATCGGCATTCTGGCCATACGGCCCCAGCTGCCGATCACCGGCATTAATGGTACCGCTGTTGTCGCTATCCAGGTACCACATCCGGGTGGAGGGACGGAAGACGCCGATCTGATCGATCCCATCACCGTTCCAGTCGCCAACCACCGGCTTGTCGCCGGCCACACCGAACGTGGTCTGGCGGTCAACTCCCGTGGTCCAAACCCCGTTGCCGTTGCTGTCGAGATAGAAATTGCGGGTAGAGGGGCGGAAAAAACCGACATCGCTGATGCCATCACCGTTCCAATCACCAACCACCGGGATATCGGTAGCCGTGCCGAAACCGTTGACCTGCTTGTCGGTGGGAGCCCCGTTCCAGCCGCCGCTACCGTTCAGATCCAGGTACCAGGTGCCGTTGCGATAGAGACCAAGTTCGGTCTTGCCGTCGCCGTTCCAGTCACCAGCCACCGGTACGTCACTAGCGAGCCCCCAAACAGTGGTGTAATCACCAGTCGCGTTAAGCGTACCGTTGTTGTTCCGGTCCTCGAACCAGGTGCGAGTACTCGGGCGGAAGAGCCCCAATGAGTCCGGGATAGAGGATTCACCGAGGGCATTGTAAGCAATAACCCGATAGCGTGAACCGGTCGGAGCAGCCAGGTCGGTGTAGGTGGTGCGGTTGGCCGGAACATAGGCAACCCCGGTGAAAGATCCGTTATTGACTGAACGTTCGATGATGTAACCGATCTCGTTGGCCGCATTGCCCTGAGTCGCCAGAGCAGTCGCGGGAGTCGGATCGGTCCAGTTCAGGATGTTATTTGCACCTGGAGTAACAACCAGGCCGGGAACGTAGGGCGGCAGCGCTTCCTGGAACAGGAAGGCCTGGGTGCGCATCATGTCGTTCTCTTCATGGCTGAGGATATGGCAATGCACCACGTATTCCCAGTCATAGTTGGTCATCTGGTTGGTCACGGTCGGGTTACTGGCCTGGCCGGTGTAGGGATCGAGGTTGGTGAAGCCCACCGTGGAACCAAGCGGCTCGATGGGATTCAACGGCCGGATGCTCTCCGGTAACCCGAAAGGCAGCAGGGGGGCAATCGGCCGCAGGGCGACGATGGTGTCTTCCAGCGGGCTGATCCTGACGGTGTCCTTCCAGCCCAGTTCGTTTTCGAGGGGCAGGCGGATAAAGCCGTCCCAGCCGACCCGGTTGAGCAGCTGCACATCGTAGAGATGGAAGTGCAGCGGATGTGTATCAACACCGTTATGAGTGACTTTCCAGATCTGGACCTCTCCGGGGTTGAGAACCTCGGTGGAGGGATCGACATAGTTCTGCATGACGAAGGTCTGGATGCCGTTATTGGTGAAAGCCATTTCCAACCCCAGTTTGGCGCTCAACCGCCCGTAATCATCAAATACCGCGCCCATTTCATCATGAATGGCCTTGGGCTGCATGGCCAGAGCGGGATGAAGCACGCCGGCCGCATCCTCGTAAGGCATAGCCCCGTCGCCGATCCGCGAAACACCCCAGTTCGGCCACATGCTCGGGAAAGTCGGGTTGGCCGTAGGGTTGGTCGGGGTACCTTCGGCATAGATGCCGTCATAGGCGGTCTGGCCGACGATGATGGGGTGCTGCGATTCCGCGAAGACCGGCTTGCCGGTAATCGAACCTGCG
Source organism: Deltaproteobacteria bacterium (assembly GCA_020056965.1). GTDB lineage: Bacteria > Desulfobacterota > Desulfobulbia > Desulfobulbales > JAGXFP01 > JAGVGT01. The sequence continues at coordinate 9,322 of JAGVGT010000059.1, read as the reverse complement.
TATGTGCCGGTGGCAAAGGCGTCGTTCAAGGCCGCCAGTTGGGTATAGGGAACTCCAGTTCCCGCCGCCACCTTGATCTGCATAATGGTCCGGGTGTTGGGGCCCATGCCCGGCTGGCTGGGCGGCAGGCCGCCGGCCGCGGTCATGTCCTCGGCGCCGTTGAAGTAGTCGTAATGGGGATCCAGCGCCGGGAAGGGGGCGGGGGAATCGTTATACAGAATCAGGGTCTTGCCGGCATAGGCAGAGAAGTCGACAATTGCGTCGGCCCGTTCCGCCGATCCGAGGATCAGGGCGCCGCTGCTGACGTTGCCCATGTTGAAGGTGGTCGGATCACCGTTCCAGATCACCGGGTTGGTCTTGACGACCACCGGCCTGGGCAGGAAGCCACCCTCGGTGCCGATCTGGATAAAGTCGGGACCGGCCAGGTTCCAGTCGGGAGCACCGCCGGTGCGGCCATCCATCGCCCAGGTGTCGGGCTGCGGCGCGGAAACGCCGGTCACCGGATTAACCACTGAAGGCCAGGCCGGATTGGTTGCAGCCATGGTGGTGTAATCGGCGGCCGTAATCATCCGGACCTCGGAGTTGGCGACACAACCGGCGCAGGTTGCCTGGCTAAGCGGAGCGGTATCGGCCTGATAAAGTTGCAGGTTATAGAAGCGGTCGTGGGCGGCGTTAAGGATCCGCAGCCGGTAGGCCTTCGGCTCGACGTTCAGCACCGGATAGGCGGTGCCGTTGACCAGCGGGGTATCCATGAAGGCCTCGGCGCCCCAGGAAGGAGTGGGGGTTCCGGGGATCTCCGGCGGCTGACAGAAGGGCACGCCGTTGACGATGGTCAACCCCTGGGTGGTGGCCTCATCCTGGACCAGGGAGGGGTCGCAAGCCGCGCCGTAATAAGGGTTGGCAATCGGAGGATACTGGATGACGGTGGGCGGCCAGAACCAGGGACCGTAGGCCCAGCGACCCAATGGGGCGATGCCGGTGATATCGAAGGGGTTCTGGGCCGGCATGTAGACATGCGGCCACCAGAGGTCGCCGAGCATCGGCGGGCGGATACCATTGATATCAGGCGTACCGGATCCCCAGTTCCAGGTCGGATCGGTGGCGGCGATGGTGGCGGGATCGACAAAGGTCTTGTCCTCGATAATCACCGGGATCTGGTCGGCCGGGATGATTCCGGCATTGATCAGGGCCAGCTCGGTGGGATCCTGAATCATATAGCCCGCGGCCTCGCCGGCGTAAACGTTCAAGCGGGTGATGCCATAGGCATGGTCGTGATAGAACATCAACCGGGCGCTCTGCTGGTTAGTCCAGTAGAAATTCTGGGTGCCCGGGGCAGCGGGATCCATGTCGGAAACATTCTTGGTGCTGACCCCCTGAGGATAATTGGTGGCTTCACCGGCCGGGGTGATCCACTGATGCGGGGTGCCGTCACTGATCCACGGGGTAATACCGCCGTGCAGATGCAAGGTGGCCCGGTTCTGGCTGAAGGTGCCGGTCAACGGCGGAGTTGGCGCAACGATCGGCGCCTTGGTGATCGGATCGTAATCGACCGTGTAGGGCCCAGCGCCGGCGATTGAGGTATCCACCGGCAGGAACAGGTCGCCAAAGCCACTCTGGGTGGTCGGCAGGTTATTGACGAAGGTGACCCGCACCGGCCGGTCCTTCTGGGCGACAATGATCGGTCCCAGGTGATGCGGTCCGGGAGGAGGCGGCACCGTGTTGTTGGCGATGGTACACGGGCTCGGCAGATTCAGGGCAGGATCGGTACAGCCGGCGGTGTTCGTGCCGTTGTTCATCTGATGGTAGCCCCGCTGCAGGGTGGGGTTAATCAGATCGGTATGCATCATCTCGCTGTATTCATCGAGCTGAATCACGTAGTAATCGGAACCGGGATAGGTGGTGATGTCCGGGATGGCAATATACATCGCCTGCCCGAGGTTACTGGTCCCGTCCGCGTTATAACCGTTGGTGACGGTGTTATAGCTGGTCAGCCCGGGTACGCCCGGCAATAGATCGACAAATTTCCGCAGCGGCGGGCTGTTCGCCCAGTTGGGGGTAGTCAGATAGTCCGGGGTATCGCCCGGACCGATGGGGGTCAAGTCCGCCTTCAGATAGGCGTGGGATGTTCCCGCGCCCCAGGCAATTGCCGATGCGGCCAGTGCCATGGTCAGAAGTGAGCGGCTTAGTGACAGCCTTTTCATTTTTGCCTCCTTGGTTTCAACATGCTTTTTTACAACTGTCTTGGTGTAGCGCTTATCACAAAAAAAACCTTGCCCGAACTACCCGAGGTACGCTACTTCGCTAGCGCCTCGGCCTTCACTTGGCCAGTTTCTTGGCCTCCTCCTCCTCAGCTTTGATCGTTTGGGTCCGGACCTTCAGCATCTCTTCTTTCCGCTGTCGGGCCTGTTCCCGCTTATTCATGATGTCAATCTGGATCTGGCTGACCCCGCTTTCACTGATGGCACCTTCCGGCGGCGGCTCGACCTGTGCCGCAGGCGGCGTTACCGCTCCGGCACCATCACCACCCGCCATGGCCGGTCCGGCCAACAGGCAGGACAAGATAATCCCAAACGCCAACCTCAATAGTTTTTCCATTTCATTTACCTCCTGTTCGTTTATCTTCACGCCCCTGCCATCAATAAGAGCTCGACAAGTTTGACGTGGGAAAGAACTACCACTAGTCTATCTGCTTTCAATTTACGTGCCACAGAGTAGCACATCACAGGATTGATTCCTATTTAAATCATTCAACCGCAGGCGTCCGGATTTCGGACCTGTCCCGGTAGGTAGCCGCGTCATACCAGTCAATTTTATATTCGTTCCCGACACAGACGCATTGCCCGCCCAGGAAGGGATTGTTGAGTTCAACCCTGATCGTGACGTTGCCGGCAATCTTGATCAACCGCCACCCCCCCGGCTTTATGTAACTGGCGAAATTCTCAGAGAGGGCGTGGCAGCGGGTGCCGCAGAGCGACAACCCGATATCCAGATTGGCGGTTGCCCCCTCCGGCGGCTCATAGCGGTAATCGTTGACCATGAAAGCCTTTTTATCGACTACCGGCTCAGCCGCCAGCGCCGGAGGAAGCCAACCCACCGCCGTCCCCCATAAAACCAGGGCCAAAGCCACGCCACATCGCCCGCTTATTGGGTAACCCATTCGCTCCTCCTTTCAAGCTGCGGATTGGCTCCCTTGCCAAGCTGGACGATGAAACAACCCTTGGAGGCATAGCGCTGCCCCGGTCCAAACCCCAGCCTTTCGTAAAGCGGGAAGACCGAATCGGCCATCATCCCGACGACATCGAGAAGATAATCCCGGTAGTACTCACCGCGCATTTGCACCAAACTCTTACTCAAGAGCTCTCCGACGATGTACGAGCGCCTGAGGATTTTCTGATCGTAATCGGAAGGATTTTTCCCGGCCAGCACCCCCTTGAGGGCTACGTCAAAACGCCCTTCCTCCTGCGGCAACCGGAATGGGTAGGTCAGATAAAGCAGATCCCGCAGGGACTCGGAGATGTTCCACATCTCCTTGCCCAAGTAAGAGGAAGAGGCAATGACCATTCCCGGGCGCCCGGCCTGATCGGGCAGACCCTCTAGGGCGGCCAGGACAGTCGCATCGTCCCAGAGCAGCAAAGCGGCCGGTTTGTGTTCGGCAACGATCTGCCGCAGCCGCTCACCACTGAGGGCCTCGCCTTCCGGCAGAACAATCTCGACCGGGGCCGGATGGCCCGTAGTCGCCCAGACCTCGCGGAACCCCTCCCCCAAGGCCTTACCAACACGGCCGTCGCGCACCACCTGGACCACAGCCCGTCCGGCAAATAGGTCATACATTGAATGAAGGTAGCGGGCCGCCGCCTCACCTTCCTGTCTCACCCCGCGCGAAAAATAGAGGGTGTACCAGTCGGAGTTGGAAAGGACCGGGTAATCCGTCTGCGGAAGAAGATCGGGGATCCGGTTTTCCTCGCAGAAACGGTGGACCGGTTCCCATTCCCCATCGCTGATGCCGCCGAGCAGGGCGAAAACCGGTTCGGCCCGGTAATAAGCATCGAGCTGGGCTCGCCAGGTTTCCGGCGCCCCTTTAAGGACCCAGCGGGCCAGGGAAAATTTCTTGGCCCCCAGATCCGGACCCATCACGTTATTGGCCATCCTGGCCAACCGGGGGCTACTCTGATAGGTGAGGGCCTGGCTGTTCTTACGGTTGATCTGGTTCTCCAAAGGCAGCAACATCGCCGCCACGGCCGCCGGATCAACCCCTTCGACAATCACCGTGGCGAATTTGATCTCATTTTCGCTCACTCCCGGAGAGAACTGGTCCGAGAGACTCTTCAGGTAAGCGATCATGATCGCGGTGTCCCGATCATCCAGATCGTAGCGGGGCATGACCTTGAGCACGGAGCGGCCGGTCGGATCAAAACCGGTGGTGATCAGGGCGGCCAGGGTCTCGTCCGTATAGGCCGGGCGGACCGGAAAATATGAGGCATAGCGGTGATAGGAGGGAACATTCTCGAAGCCCTTGATGTAAGGCTTGCGTTCCTGGTAGAGAATCCGGCCGTTGGTCGGCGGGGTGGCGATGTTGGCCTCGAAGGAACCGATACCGCTGTGCAGATGACAGCTTACACAGGTAAATGAGGTGCCTTCCATGGGGATGTCGCCGCTGACATAGGCCTGCATGGGCTTTCCGGAGGGCAACAGGCCTTTCAGATACATCTGCTCACCCAACCGGATGATTTCGGCCGGAGCAAGATCGGAAATGTCCTGCGCGGCAAGACTCCCGGGAGGCTGGACAAACAGGGTGGCCAGAAAGAGCAAAGCCACCCGCCATAACGTGATCCGGTTGGACAACAGAACGTTCTCTCTCATTTCACTCCCACTTTTTCAATTTCATTCAGAAGGTCACGCCCGCCGATCATCCCGTCGAGTTTGACCCATTTGCCCTGGTCATTGGTCCGGATGAAGTTGTAGGGCCGATGCGACATCTTGTTGGGGAAAAAGGCCCCGAAGGAATTCATCACCTTGTTGATGTCGGCCCGGCTGCCGGTCAGAAAATCCCAGCCGGGCCTGGCCTGATAACGCTCCAGATATTCCGTCAGCACCGGCGGACTGTCGTTTTCCGGGTCGATAGTAATCGAAATCAGCTGAAATTTGGCGCTGTCCACCCCCTGCTTGCGCTGCAGGTTGGTAAACCCAGCCGAGAGGATCGGGCAGATGGTAGTGCAGGTGGCGTAGATAAAATCAACCACCACCGGTTTGCCCGATTCCACCAGGGTCTTGAACCTGACCTTTTCGCCCTTCTGATTGACCAGCACGACATCCGGCATACTCAGGCTCTCCACCGTCCGCTTATAGGGAGCCTCGGCCGCCACTGCGCTCCGGTTCGGAGAAAACCCCGTGATGGCAGCCATACAAAGAATTACCAGGGTGATACCTTTAGTCATGCACGCCTCCGAATTTCAAGTATGCGCTGCTGGTAAGTGATGAACGGCAATGCGGTATGCAAGCTGCCGCGGAGAGAATCTCATGACCCCGGAATAGTCCAACCGCCGAATCCCAATGTACTGCCGAACAGGACAATAATTCCTGCCATCCAGGAAGAATCTCAACAGCCGGTCAAAGTCTCGGCTAAAGCAACTTGGCCTGTCAAGGCGAATTCCTCAGGAAAAACTGTTGCGGCCGTGCAACTCTTTCCAACAGTCCGGGCAAACCCCTTGGTTGGCCATCTTATGATTAGGCCCCTGGAAGTATTCATCGGCCTGGTACCAATGGTCGTCTTCGGCATGGATCTTCTTGCAGCAGGAGCAGACCGGCAGCATCCCTTGGAGCTGTTCAATCCTTTCCAAGGCCAGGGCCAGATCGGCCAAGATGTTTTCTTTTTCCCGGAGGGACTTCTTGCGTTCTACCGAATAGACAATCGAACGGTGCAGCATGTCTGAGGACAACAGCCTTTTTTCCAGATAATCTTGGGCCCCATAACGGACCGCCTGCAGGGCCGTCTGTTCATCCTGCAACCCGGTGAGGATGACTACCGCCGCCTTCGGGTGCTTGCCGATCACCGTGCGGACCGTTTCAAGTCCGGAAGAGTCCGGCAAACTGAGATCCAAGAGGACAACATCGATATTCCTGCCGGCCAGGACAGTAAGCGCCTCGGCCAAGGTCTCGGCTGTTTCCATTTCATAGGATGATCCCAGCACCCCACCCAGTAAATACTCGCGCACCAGGGCAGCGTCCGCAGGGTTGTCTTCGACCAACAGCAAAGTAAGTTTATTCATTGGCATACCTTAAAGTTAAGGTCAGACAGCAACTAACCAAACCCTCGCCCAAACCGCCGCCTGAGAGGAAGAACGAGTTGTTGGACTTCAACCTGTGCAAGAAACGTGCTCAACCCAAACCACCTCCGGGCAGACAGATGGAAAAAGAATTCCACCTTGACATTCTCCTGCAAAATACCGCAAATTGGACTGAAGAAGGACTAGTCCTGCCAGAAAGGACTGACCGGGCTGAAGCGCCCAAAAGGTATTCCCATAGATCATGATGGCACAGGTATTACTTGTTGATGACGACCGAGCTATGTTTAGCGGCCTGAAAGCCTTGGCTTCAGCCGGTCGCTTCAGGCTGACCCATGCCCCGACCCTGCAAGAGGGCTTAAAGCTCAACAGCGCCTTCTCCTACGACCTCGTCCTCATGAAGGACCACTTGCCGGACGGGGCCGCTTCCGGGGCCATCCCCGGTTTGCGTGATGTCGCCGGCTCCCCGGAACTGATCGTCTACACCCGCGCCGGCGACCCGGTCGAGGCTGAACGCATTCTCAAAAGCGGCTGCTGGGATTACTTGATCGATCCTTCCCCCGGCACGGCCTTGCTTGACCTGATGCACAACGCCATTCGCTACCGCCGGGAAAAGCTGGTCAACAAGGGTCAAAGCCGGGCCGACATCTGCAAACTCCTGCAGAATGAAGGCATGGTCGGGAGCAGTCCGGCCCTGCAGCAATGCCTCGACCTGCTGCCGAAAGCAGCCCACTCGGACGCCAACGTCCTGATTACCGGCGAGTCCGGCACGGGCAAGGAACTTTTTGCCACAGCCGTGCACCGGCTAAGCCCCCGAGCGGCAAAAAAGCTCATCGTGGTCGATTGTTCCGCCCTCCCCCATGACTTGGTGGAGAGCATCCTGTTCGGCCACGAGAAAGGCTCTTTTACCGGTGCCGACAAATACCGCGACGGGCTGGTTAAACAGGCGGATGGCGGCACTCTTTTTCTTGATGAAGTCGGGGAATTGCCTCTGGAGGTGCAGAAAAAATTCCTGCGGGTGCTGCAGGAAAAAGTCTTCCGTCCGGTCGGCGGTCGCGAGGAAATCAGCAGCAACTTCCGGCTGGTTGCCGCGACCAATAAAAACCTGCGGGCCATGTGTGAAGAAAAAGCCTTTCGCGAAGATTTGCTCTTTCGTCTGCAGACCTTTCATATTGAATTGCCGCCACTCCGCCTCAGGCCCAATGACATTACCGAACTGGCCTACTATTACAGCGAGCGGCATACCCACTTCTGCAAGTCCGCCGAAAAGAAGTTTTCACCGGATTTTCTGATGGTCATTAAAAAATACGCTTGGCCGGGCAATGTTCGGGAACTTTTCCACGCCCTGGAATACGCGATTTCGACCGCCCACGACAGCGAGACCATCTACCCGATGCATCTGCCCACCGAGATCCGGGTGCAGATGACCCGCAACGCCCTGAACACCAAGCGCTTCCAAGAACCTGGCCCAATGGCCGCCGCCCCGGCCACTGCCCAATCAGGCCCACTCCCACTGCTGCATGACCTGCGGGAAAGAGTGCTTGAGGAAACCGAGCAACAGTACCTGCAAAAACTGGCGGTGATTACCGGCGGCGATATTGGCCAGGCCCTGACCATTTCCGGTCTCTCCCGCTCCCGGCTGTATACCCTGCTTCAAAAATACGGGATCAGTCTCAAAAACAACGTCAGGGGGAAAAACGGCGGCAACCCTGAGGTACCGGCTTGAACCGCTTCTTCCATGGTAAAGCGAATTAACAAACAAGCAAACGGGGAAAATCACCACCCTTCGCGAAAACCCGGCCCATGCGTCAACAAAGGCATGAAATTTGCTTTACAATTTGGTAGTTAGAACTTGGATGCAAACCACTTATTAACCTGGCACGGTTCACAGTTAATTTGTCGATGGTTAAGATAACGGAGAGATTGAGATGAAAAATATCACGATTCTGGCTTTAGTGTTGTCCCTCATCAGTGTAGGTCCTACCAACGTTTATGCCCAGGACGCCACCCCGGAAGGTAAACCGCCAGCGCAGGAGGCAAGCGACACCCATAATCTTGACAAGGCATCCGCCGGAGTCTCCGCTGAAGCTGGGATTATCGCCGTGGCTGTTTCCGTATTGGGCTTGATTGCACTGGCCGCCTCCAGCAGTTCCGGGGACGCCACCCCGGCCGCGACCAGCCACCAGCCCTGATGATTCTGGAGGCACCAGCTACCAAGCCTTTCCCGGCGGTCCAGGCCTGTTAATCTATGGTCTTTTATACCCGTTTCGCCTGCGCGCCTAGCCCATTGCATACTGGCCGCAGTGATAATATGGTGGTAAGATAGATTCCGAACGATCAACTCGGCAACATCACCTTTACCACCGGAACCTGCCTGCCCATGCCGCTTAACCTTCCGCGCCTGCTCAAGTTTCTGCTGCTTGTCACAGTTCTGCTCATTGCCGACAGCAAACCCGCCGGCGCCGGCGCCGTCAACGCCAGGCTCCTGGGCCTGGCCGCCAAGCCGGACGGTGCCGCCGAGATCGGAGTGATCATAACCTTTGCCGACCGGATTAATCCCAACTCCTACCGCCACCTGCCGGGAAAAAACCGCCGCGATGCCCTGGTCAAGGCCCTGCGCGACCGGGCGACCAACAGCCAGGGTGAACTGCGCCGTTTCCTGCAAGAGCAGGGCGGCCGGGACATTCAATCACTGTGGATCATCAACGCCCTCGCCTGCCGGATCAAACCGGAACTGCTCGAGCGGATCGCCGCCCACCCGGGGGTTGAAGAAGTGCGTCCCGACGACACCATCACCAGCCCGCCGTTCCAGCCCCAGGCCGCTGCCACTCCTGAGTGGAATCTCACCGCCATCGGGGCGCCGGCCCTCTGGAATCTCGGCCTGACTGGCGCCGGGGTGGTGGTGGCCAGCCTTGACAGCGGCATCGACCTCAACCACGCCGATCTGACCGACAAATATCGAGGCGGCCCCAGCGACTGGTTCGACCCCTACGGCCAGCACGCCACCCCCTATGACGCGGGCGGCCACGGCACCGCAGTGA
>JAGVGT010000088.1 GCA_020056965.1 Deltaproteobacteria bacterium | reverse complement strand
TCATCATGGAATGGATCGTCCAGGGCCGTCCCACCACCCTGGGCGCTGCCTCCGGGGCCATCGCCGGCCTGGTCGCCATCACCCCGGCCGCCGGTTTTGTCAGCCCGGTTGCGGCGATCATCATCGGCCTGGTGGCCGGGGCGATCTGCTACCTGGCGGTCCGCCAGAAGAGCAAGCTCGGCTACGATGACGCCCTCGATGTGGTCGGCGTCCATGGGGTCGGCGGTTTCTGGGGCGCCCTGGCCACCGGCATCTTTGCCTCCACCGCCATCAACCCGGCCGGCAAGGACGGCCTGTTGGCCGGCAATGCCGCCCTGCTCGGCATCCAGGCCATGGATGCCATCACGACCATCGTTTATTCGATGGTCGTCACCTATATTATCCTCAAAGGCATAGACATGGTCATCGGCCTGCGGGTAAATAAGGAAGAGGAGATTCAAGGTCTGGATCTCAGCCAGCACAGCGAAACCGGCTACAGCCTGTAAACTGCGGCCTGGCAACCCAACAACGACAGATTCCGGCTCCTGCCCAAACGGTTGGGGGCCGGAACAAACCTTAAGCATAAGGAGTTCGTCATGAAAAAAATTGAAGCCATCATCAAACCGTTCAAGCTCGACGATGTCAAAGAGGCCTTGAACGCCATCGGCATCAAGGGGATGACCGTTTCCGAGGTCAAGGGCTACGGCCGCCAGAAGGGCCACAAGGAGATCTACCGGGGCGCCGAGTATGTGGTCGACTTCATCCCCAAGGTCAAGATCGAGATCGTCATCGACGCCGCCCAGGTCAACCAGGTGGTCGACACCATTCGCACCGCCGCCAACACTGACAAGATCGGCGACGGCAAGATCTTCGTCCTGCCGGTCGAAGAGGTGGTCCGGGTGCGAACTGGCGAACGGGGCAAGGACGCCATCTAGTTTCCAGCCGGAAAACGGTCTTTTTGCCCGATGGCGGCGTCGCTCGGTTGCCGGAAAATGCTCACGTACGGACGTACGCTCCGCTTTTCCGGCGCCCTCGCTCCTTGCCCTCGAACAAAAATCCTCGTTTCCGACTGAAAACTGGGCGATCTAGCCAAAATCCCGATGAAGGAACAAATCAAGGCCGGCCGCGAGGCGTTGCAGCGACTCTGGCAGGGAGGCCTGAGCGGCAGACCACTGCTGCTCAGGCATACCGAAATCATCGATGCCAATCTGGCCCAACACTTCGCCGGGTTGGGCCAGGTCGGGGAAGGGATCACCCTGGTGGCCCTAGGCGGCTACGGCCGCCAGGAGCTCTTCCCCTTCTCCGACCTCGACCTGCTGTTGCTGCACCAGCCTTCTCTCAAGCCCGACCGGCTCAAGCAGGCGGCCGAATCCATCCTCTACCCCTTGTGGGACAGCGGTCTTGATGTGGGTCACAGTGTCCGCACCGTGGCTGCCTGCCTGGCCGACTGCCGAGAGGATTTCCACCTGCAGATGGCCCTGCTCGATGCCCGGTTTCTGGCCGGCAGCCGCAAACTTTATGATGAACTTCTCGGCAAGTACCGCCAGAAGTACATCGACGGCCACCGCCAGGACTTCCTGGAAAAAATCGGGGCCAGCCGGGCAGAGCGCCATCACCGCTTCGGGCAGCACAGCTTTCAGCTGGAACCCAATATCAAGGAGGGCCGGGGCGGCTTCCGCGATTACCACGCGATGCGCTGGACGGCGCAGGTAATCTTCGGCCTCGCCGACCCCGCCGCCATGGCGGCCGCCGCTCTGCTGAGCAACGACGAACTGCACCGCCTGGAGGAAAGCTACGAGCAGCTGATCAAGGTGCGCAACCGGTTGCACTACCTGAGCGGCCGCAAAAACGACCAGCTCTTCTACGAACATCAGGAGGAAATCGCCACCGCCCTGGGCTATCGCAACGCGCCCGGCCGCCTGGGCGTGGAATCATTCATGCAGGAGATGTACGGCAACCTGCAGACCATCGCCGTCATTACCACGATCTTCTTCGAACACACCGGCGAGATTGTCGACCGTTCCCTGGCCCGGCCCGCCCCCAAAAAGATTGACGACGAGCTGGAGATCCGCCACCACCATCTGAGCCTGATCGACCATGAGCAGCTGCGCCGCCACCCCCACCTGTTGTTGAAGATCTTCACCGAGGCGGCCGCCCGGGGTCTGCCCATCCATTACCGGACCCGGCAGGCCATTGCTGCCAACCTGGATCTGGTGGACGACAAATTCCGCCACTCCCGGCCGCTGGGCCGCGAGTTCCGCCGGATTTTCGCCAGCCCGGGCCAGCCCCTGGAGTGGCTCACCGCCATGCTGGAGACCGGCTTTCTGACTGCCTATCTTCCCGAATTTGTCGCCATCCGCGCCCTGGCCCAGCACGACCTCTATCACACCTTCACCGTCGACCGCCACCTCCTGCAAGCCGTGGCGGAGATCCGCAACCTGGGCCACGAACTGCCGGAGATCTTCGCCGACCTGAAAAACCCGGAGATCCTCTACCTGGCCACCCTGCTGCACGACCTCGGCAAGGGGCGCGACCAGGACCACGCCAAGACCGGGGCCGAATTGGCCCGCCAGACCGGCGCCCGCCTGGGCTTAAGCGAAGAGGAGCTGGCCGATCTGGAGTTCCTGGTCCGGAACCATCTCTTCCTCTCGCACATGGCCCAGCGTCGCGACCTGGAGGACCAGGGGTTGATCGAGCACTGCCTCGAAACTATCACCACCCGCAGTCGTCTCGACATGCTCTACCTGCTCTCCATCGCCGATGCCCGCGCCACCGGCCCGGCCGCCTGGAACGACTGGAAGCGGGCCTTATTCCAAGAACTCTACCTGAAGATTAGGAACGGCCTGGAGCACAACCAGGCCAGCGACCGCAGCCTGGGCCAGGCCAGCCAGTGGATGCGCGAGCAGGTCGCAAAACTGCTCGGCAAACCAACGCCGGGGATCATTGGCGAGCTGACCGATGACTATCTGACCAACTTCACGCCGCCGGAGATCGTCGAACACCTGCGGTTGCGCCGGGAACTGGGGGAGCAGCAGATTCTCACCGTATCCCAAGACCTGGGCGATCATTGGTCGATCCTCTTCATCAGCCGAGACCGAACCGGTCTCCTGGCCCGGATCTGCGGCACCCTCGCCCTGCATAACCTGAACGTGCTGGCCGCCAAGATCCACACCTGGCCGGACGGCACCGTGGTCGATCTGATCGAAGTCCAGCCCACCTACGACATCGGCTTTGCCGGCCAACAGTGGGCGCAGCTCGAAGACGATCTGGAGCTCGCCCTGGCCAATCGGCTGGGACTGGCGCACCGGCTGGCCGGCAAGCACCGCCCCGGTTCCAGCACCAAGGTCGGACGCCAGCACCGCCACCACCAGACCCAGGTCCGCTTCGACAATCTTTCATCCGAGACATACACCATCATCGAGATTTTCGCCGATGACCAGCCGGCCCTGCTCTACAACATCACCAAGACCCTGGCCGATTTCGAGATCAATATTGCCCGGGCCCTGATCTCCACCCGTCGGGAGCAGCTGGTCGACGTCTTTTACGTCAAAAACAGCGCCGGGACCAAAATTTCCGCCCCCGCCGACCTGGAAGAACTCCGCCAGGCCCTTAGTTTTGCCGCCAACCATTGACCATCCCGCCGGTTTACAATATTGTGCGATGGCCGCCCCGCCCCCCGGCGGTCCGGATTTATTCACAGTTCATGCGAGAAAGAACATGACCAAGAAGGACATCCTCAAGATCATCAAGGAAGAAAACGTCCATTTCTTCCGCCTCCAGTTTGTCGACGTCAACGGCTTCATGAAAAACGTCGCCATTCCCCGAAGCCAGATCGAAAAGGCCCTGGACGGCGAGATGATGTTCGACGGCTCTTCCATCGATGGCTTCGCCCGGATCAACGAATCCGACATGTACCTGAAGCCCGATTACGCCACCTTCGTGATCCTGCCCTGGCGCAATAAGAACGGGGTGGCCACCGCCCGGATCATCTGTGACGTGGCCAAGACCGACGGCAGCCCCTTTGCCGGCTGCCCCCGGGTCAACCTGAAAAGGGTGCTGGCCGAGGCCCGCAAGCTGGGCTACACGATGAACGTCGGCACCGAGTGCGAGTTCTTCCTGTTTAATCGCGATGTCGCCGGCCTCTCGACCACCGCCACCACCGATGCGGCCGGTTATTTCAGTGTCGATCCCGAGGATTCCGGCACCGACTGCCGCCGGGAGATCATCGAGACCCTGGAGCAGATGGGCTTTGAGATCGAGGCCTCCCACCACGAGGTGGCCCGCGGCCAGCACGAAGTCAACTTCAAGTACGCCGATGCCCTGACCTGCGCCGACAACACCGTCACCTTTAAATGGGTGGTCAAAACCATCGCCCGCAAATACGACCTGCACGCCACCTTCATGCCCAAGCCGGTCTTCGGCATCAACGGCAGCGGCATGCACACCAACCAATCCCTCTTCAACCTGGACGGCAGCAACGCCTTCTTCGACCCCAAGGGCGCCTTGCAATTGAGCAAGGTCGCCTACCAGTACATCGCCGGCATCGCCGAGCATGCCCGGGGCTTCGCGGCCGTCACCAACCCGCTGGTCAACTCCTATAAACGGTTGGTGCCCGGCTACGAGGCCCCGGTCTACGTGGCCTGGTCGGCCTCCAACCGTAGCGCCCTGCTGCGGATTCCCGCCTCCCGCGGTCTCTCGACCCGGGTGGAGGTGCGCTGCCCGGACCCGGCCTGCAACCCCTATCTGGCCTTCGCCATGATGCTCAATGCCGGCCTGGATGGGATCAAGAACCAGCTGACCCCGCCCAAATCGGTGGACGTCAACATCTACAAGCTGACCCCCAACCAGATGAAGCGGGCCAAAATCGAGTCCATGCCCGGCTCTTTAAAGGAGGCCCTGGCCGAATTAAAAAAGAGTCCCATTGCCAGAGCAACCCTGGGCGACCACATTTTCGAAAAGTACCTGATCGGCAAGGAGAAGGAGTGGGATTCCTTCCGCACCACGGTAACCGACTGGGAACTGAAGAACTACCTGGACCTCTACTGATTCCGCCCCCCGGGCGCCCCCCCCGGCCACGCCGCCGGATTCCCTGAGCCGCCGGTGCCCGTCAAACACCCGGCCGGGATATTTCGCCTTCCCCCGACCCGCCTCTGAAATTTCGCCTGATTGCCGCCATCCCGCCATCGCAACCTGCGGTTTTTCTTGATATTTTTTTGCAAATCCGATTGTATGACTGTAACGTAATTGAAATTTTGGAGAATAAATGCAGAGAAAAGTCCCGGTCACCGTCATCATCCTCGGCCTTCTTGGGGTCGCCTATCTCCTCGCCAGCCTGACCCTCAGCAACCTGCTCTCCCCGGAACGGTTGCGGATCATGCTGGTCGAACCGGTCGAAGACCAACTCGGGCGCAAGATCGAGATCGGCACCATCAAGGTTTCGCTGTTTTCGGGGATCGACATCAAGGACATCGTGGTCAGGGAAAAGAACCCCGCCCAAGAATTTATTACCATCGCCAATTTTCGGCTCCACTACGAACTCCTGCCCCTCCTCGAAAAGCGCCTGGTCATCAAGGAGGTGCTGATCGACAAACCCACGATCAAGATTACCCGGAACGCCCAAGGCGTCTTCAACTTTGCCGACCTCAGCCTTAAACCCAAGAAGATTCAAAAAGAGATCCCGCCCCCGGAACTGCAAAGCGCTAAGCCCCTGCCGCTGACCCTGGTTTTTGACCAGATCAAAATCAATGACCTGAACCTGACCTTTGCCGACCAGACCGGGGAGTTGCCGGCCATCACCAGCACCGATGGCGACTTGTCCCTTGCCGTCACCTTGGGGAACACCCTGGCGGAGGCCAAATACCAAGGCAGCCTGGATCTAATCGTCAGCACCGAATTGAACGGCAGCAAGCCGGTACTGCTCATCAAGAGCGAGGTCAGCGATCAGCTGATTACCTTCAGGGGCGAACTGAACGTAGAATTCGACAAACTCCAATTCAACGGTCAGCTGGCCAACCAGCTGACCACCCCGGACCTGACCCTGGACCTGCAGGGGGCCACCCTTGACCTGGAAAAATTGGCCGGTCTCAAGCCGGCCGGCCAGAGGCAAGGCGGCAAACCCGCCCCTGCCGCCCCGGCCCTGGCGGCCCCGGCACCCGCCACTCCCCAACCAGGCGCCAAGAAATTCCGCGCCCACGGGAAAATCAGCGTCAACGAGTTGCACCACGGCAAACTGGCCCTGCAGAACCTCAACCTGATCTACAGCTTTGCCGACAACATAGTGGAGATCACCAATCTAAGCGCCGGATTCCTCGGCGGCTCAATCAGCGGCAAGGCCGGACTCGAGCTGGGCCGTCCCGCCCCGGCTTTCCGAGGACAACTCAAGGCCGACAAGTTACAGATGGCTGCAGCCATGGAAGCCTTAAACAAACCACAGGGTTATCTGACCGGCGAGCTCAGTGGGGATTTTTCCGGACGGGGCGCCGGCGGCGGCTGGCCGGAAATCCGCAACAATCTAGATGGCCAAGGCAGGTTCGTGGTCGTCAAGGGCGGGCTGGCCAGTTCACCGATCAGCCAGGCGCTGGCTGCGCTGCTGGGTATTCCTGAACTGGATAACCTCAAATTTGATAAGTTGTCCGCCACCGCAAAGATCGCCGGGGGTCGGGCGGCCCTGGATTCCAGCCTGACCTCCAAGGTTCTCAACCTGCAAACCAAGGGCAGTGCCGGCCTGGACGGCAGTCTGGACCTGCCCCTGGTTCTCCAGCTTTCTCCGGAATACAGCCGAAGGTTACAGGAAAAGGCCTCCTTCACCCGGTACCTGGCCGGCCCTTCCGGCCGCACTACCCTGAACCTGAAGCTCAAGGGTACGGTTGATCATCCGGACCTCAGTCTGAGCGGCGAAGGGGCCGGCCATCAGATCAAAAATGCCCTGGGGAAAAAGGCCGGCGAGGAGTTGAGCCGCTCTCTATCCAAGAAACTGGGCGGTCTGGACAGCCAGAGCCAAGGGGCGGTCGAAGAGACGACCGGCCGGCTATTCAAGCAACTGCTGGGGAATTGACCCCTGCGGTAACCGGGGCGGAGAAGCAGGAGAGAAGGGATGGATGAACTCATCGTCAAGGCGGGGCTGGCCCTGCCCTTGAGCGAAATAGTCTTGAGCTACGTGCGGGCCCAGGGGGCGGGCGGTCAGAACGTCAACAAGGTCGCCACCGCCGTCCACCTGCGCTTCGATATCCGCGCCTCTTCTCTGCCCGAGGAGGTCAAGGTCCGGCTGCTCGGACTCCATGACCAGCGGCTGACCATGGAGGGCGAGATCGTTATCAAGGCCCAGAACCACCGCACCCAGGAGAAGAACCGCGAGGAGGCCCTGACCCGTCTGGCCGAATTGATCAAGGCGGCCACCGTGGTGCGGCGCAAACGCCGGCCGACCCGGCCCACCGCCGGCTCCAAGGAACGGCGGCTGGAAGGCAAGGTCAAGCGGGGCCTGGTCAAGGAAAGGCGGGGCAAGGTGGATGGTGAATAGCCAACCGCCGTACCCAAGAAGCCAACTCGGCGCTCATCATTCCCGGTTCGCTATTCAATAGCCACTTTTCCGTCCGTTCAGGACATCTTGGAAAAATCCCCGATCTGCAGAAAGAGCCGGGAAACCCCGGTCAGTAAATTCAAACGATTGCACCGCACGGCCTCGTCCTCGACCATGACCATGACCTGCTCGAAGAAGCGGTCCACCGGCTCCTTCATTTTCAAGATGGCGGCCATGGCGGCCGGGTAGTCGCGCCCGGCCAGGAGCGGCGCCGTTTCGGCGGCCACCTCGACCAGGGCCAGGTGCAGCCCCTTTTCCCCGGCCGCCACCAGCAGTTCTCCCCGCACCGAGTCATCGTCGTTGTCTTTGATGATGTTGCGCACCCGTTTAAAGGAACCAGCCAGGATGGTGAAGGTCTCCTCGCCTTGCACGGCGGCCAGGGCCCGGATGCGCAGGGTGCAATCCACCACATCGTCAAAGGTCACTGAGGTCACAGCCTCCACCGCCGAGCCGGGTAGCCCTTTGGCGGTCAGGTCGTTGACATAACGGCCCTTGAGGAAATCAACTACCGCCTCGCGGGCGGCTGATTTCTCCACCGTAACCTTGTCGCCATAGAGGTCAAGGGCGAAATCCGTGAGGTCGCGCAAGGAGAGCGAGAGCTGATGGCGTTCGATGATGGCCAGCAGCCCCAGAGCCAGACGCCGCAACCCGTATGGATCGGTGGTGCCGGTGGGCTGCTTGCCGATGCCGAAGCAGCCGGCGATGGTGTCGATGCGGTCGGCCAGGCCGACCAGGGCGCCGCCAATGGTGGTCGGGGTTTCGCTGCCGGCCCGGACCGGCAGGTAATGTTCGGCAATGGCCTCGGCCACCTCCGGACTCTCGCCGTCGAGCAGGGCGTAGGCGCGGCCCATGGTGCCCTGGAGGGTGGGGAACTCGCCGACCATGGCAGTGAGCAGATCGGTTTTGGCCAGTTGAGCGGCCCGGCTGACCGTGGTTGCCGCCGCCGGGGCCAGCTGTTCGGCCAAATGCACGGCAAGTTTTTCGACCCGCCGGCTCTTCTCCAGCATGGTGCCGAGACCGGCCTGGAAAACGATGCCGGAAAGCTTGTCGATTCGTTCGGCCAGCTTGTGCTGCTGGTCCTCGGTAAAGAAGAAGAGGGCGTCCTCCAGCCTGGCCCGGAGGACCCGCTGGTGGCCATTGATCGCCAAGGCCTCGTCGCGGGTGGCGGTGTTGTTGATGGCGATGAAGTTGGGCATCAGCTGCCCCGCCGCATCGAAGACGGCGAAGTACTTCTGGTTCTCGCGCATGGAGGTGATCAGCACCTCCTTGGGCACGGCCAGAAATTTGGGATCGAAGCTGCCGCAGACTGCGTGGGGCTTTTCGACCAGATTGGTGACGATCTCCACCAGTTCCTCGTCCGCCAGAATCTGCCCGCCCAAACGCATGGCGGCGGCGGCCACTTCCTGCCGCACCGCCTCGCGCCTCTCGGCCAGGTCAGCCAGGACATGGGACTGCCGCAGGGAATCGAGATAACCGGCGAAGTTCTTAGGCGCCAGGGTGGTCGGGGCCATGAAACGATGGCCCCGGGTGGTCAGACCGCTGGTCACCTCGTTGACCTGGCAGGGCACCACTTCGCCTCCATAACTGGCCAGCAGCCACTGGATGGGCCGGGCAAAACTGGCCCGGCCGGCGCCCCAGCGCATCGACTTGGGAAAGGGCAGCTTGGCGATGGCCTCGCTCAGCACCGCAGGGAGGAGCGCACTGGTCTGTTCGCCCTTGCGTTCCACGATCACCAGCAGGTATTCGCCCTTGGGGGTGGTGGCGATCCGCAGATCATCCAGACTGGCCCCCTTGGAGCGGGCGAAACCCTCGGCGGCCTTAGTCGGTTTGCCCTCGGCGTCGAAGGAGGCGGCCTTGGGCGGACCCAAAAGTTCCTCGCGACGGTCAGCCTGGGCGCTTTCGAGACTGGCGATGGAAACCGCCAACCGCCGGGGGGTGGCGGCGGTCCGGACCTCGCCGTGCCTGAGGCCCAGTTCGGCCAGCCGGCCGGTCAGCAGGCGGGCCAGGTTGTCGATGGCCGGGTTGATATAGCCGGCGGGGATTTCCTCGGTGCCGATTTCAAAAAGAAGTTCGTGCTGCATGACTGGTCCTTGTAATAGGTTCAGGACAAAGGCTCTTCCAGCGTAACCTCACATGAGGTAACCGCATGAAGGAAATAAATTTATAGTCGTCAGGGCTTGCCGGGTGCCGGAGATGCGCCCCGCAGGAAGCGCCCTTGGGGTGCGAGGCAGCGGCCTGTGCACTACACCTGGGACGTGAACAGGCCGATCACAAAGCAGGTAAGCGAGCCTGCGAGACTCCGGATTCGGCGCCCGGTGAGTCCTTACCTTCCGGCCATTCCAGCGAGGCAAAGGTGCTCAGGCCCACCGCCAGGTTCTTGACGGTGACGGTGAACCAGCGAATCTCGCCGTGGCCGGCGAGTTTGGTGCCGATGGCCTTGGTCAGCGCCTCCACCGAAAGGGGGCTGTCGGAGGCCTCCGCCGGCTGGTCGGCCCAATTTAAGTTATGGGCCGTGACTTCTTCAACCATTTTTATCAAATCCTCGATCCAGATGAAATGGCGGAAGCGCAGGCTGATCTCGGCCACTCCCCAGCGCCCCAGGGAACGGGGTAGACTGTTGCCGCTCTGGGCCGGCAGGGGCGGATAAATCGGCACCTGGATGTCGAGGGTCAGGTCGTCACGGTGGTCCAGGGAGGCGTGCATCCGGCAGAGGTACTCGTGGATGGCGACGGTTTCCTGCCCGGCCTCTCTTTTCAAGAAGTAGGGGAACTCGATCTCCACGTGCGCCTCTTCGGCCTGGAGCCGCTCCTTCATCTCTTCGAGAATGAAATTGAAACACTTGGGGTTGAACTCGCCGTGGAAGCGGTTCAGTATCTCGACGAAACGGCTCATGTGGGTGCCCTTGAAATGATGGGGCAGGTTGACGTACATGTTGACCGTGGCCACCGTGGACTGGTGCTCCCGGGCCTTATCGAGGAGGGTAACGGGGTAGGTGATGTTCTTGACCCCCACCTTCTTGATGTTGATCCGGCGGTGGTCGCGCTGACTCTGAATGTCTTTCATCGGAAGGCCTGGCTCAGCAAGGCGGCCCAGACCGCGGGCCTGGGCTACAGAGAGGAGGGAATGCGGGCAACTGCTCAATCCCCGAGCAGGCGGCGCACCGAATCGAGCAGCTCCCGCATGTCGGCGGATTTGACCACGAAGTCGTCGGAGGCCCAGGAGGAAAGATTCTGCTTGAACTCCTGGTAGGCCGAGCTCAGGATTACCGGCAGTTTCGGATCTTGCTCCTTGATCTTTCGCAAGACGTCGATGCCGTTCATGCCGGGCATCTGGATATCGAGGATCACCAGGTTCGGTTTGAGGGTAGGGATAAGATTCAGGGCTTCTTCGCCGGACATGGCGGAGTGGACCTCGTAGCCAAGTTCCTCCAGCTCTTCCCGGTAAAGAATATGAATACCCTCCTCGTCATCGACCAGCAGGATTTTTTTAGTGGTCATCTCGACTCCTCGACTCTAGATTTTTGCTTCTTTGAGGAATTTGGCGGCGTCTTCGGGCGGTACCGGATTGATGTAAAAACCCGATCCCCACTCGAAACCGGCGATGGAGGTCAGCTTGGGCATGATTTCGAAATGCCAGTGGAAATAGTTTAACGGCTCGGAGCGCAGGGGGGCGGTATGCAGGACAAAGTTGTAGGGCACCCCAGGGATGCAGGAGTCCAAACGGCGCATGAGTTCGGAGAAGATGGCGGTCAGCGACTCCAGCTGGCGATCGTCCATCTCGATGTATGAAGAGGAATGCTCCCGGGGCAGAATCCAGGTTTCAAAGGGCGAGCGCGGGGCGTAGGGGGCGATGGCGATGAAATGCTCAGTCTGACAGACGATCCGGATATCCTTGCGTATTTCCTGGCGAATGATATCGCAGAAGATGCAGCGATCCTTGTATCCGTAGTAGCTCTTGCTGCCCTCCAGCTCCGAGACGATCATCCGCGGCAGGATGGGCAGGGCGATCAGCTGGGAATGGGAGTGTTCCAAGGAGGCCCCGGCGCCACTGCCGAAATTCTTGAAGACCATCACATAACGGAAGCGGGGATCGCGGGAGAGATCGATGATCCGGTCGCGGAAGGCCCAGAAAACCTGGATCATCCGGTCGGGGGAGAGGTAGGTAAAGGCGGCGTTGTGATCGGGGGACTCGATGATCACTTCATGGGCACCGATCCCGTTCATCCGGTCGTAGATGCCCTCGCCTTCCTTGTCCAACGAACCCTCAATGACCAGGGCCGGGTACTTGTTCGGCACCACCCGCAGGGACCAGCCGGGTCGGTTGTCGGCGAGCTGGGGCCGACCGTAGCTCAACACTTCCGGCGGGGTGGTGGTTTCATTACCCGGACATAAGGGGCAGAAGCCGCCGCCGGTCGGGGGTGGGGCGATGATAAAATCGGTCGGCCGTTTGCCGCGCTCGGTCGAGATGATAATCCAGCGGCCCAGGATGGGGTCTTTGCGCAGTTCCGGCATGATGATCAGACCTTGGCTTTTTCTTCCTGTTCCTGGCGGGTCTTGCAGTCAATACAGTAGGTGGTCACCGGCCGGGCATCCAACCGCTCGACGGCAATGTCGTCGCCGCAGTCGTCACAGATGCCGTAGGTACCGTTGTCGATCCGCTCGATGGCCTCTTTGATCTTGTTCAACAACTTCCGTTCCCGATCACGGATCCGCAGTTCAAAACTGCGGTCCGATTCGGCGGAGGCCCGATCGGTGGGATCGGGATAGTTATCGGTGTGATCGGTCATGTCGGAAATGGTCCGGTCGGCCCCGGTAAGAATGCTGTCGCTAATCTCTTCCAGCTTTTTTCTGAAGTGAGCCAGGTGCTTCTTATCCATGCTGTGTCTCTCCCGATTGGCTGTGTAGTTCCGATTCTAATCCAAAAATTTACTGCTTATTCGGCCGTGCAGAATCAAATGGGCAATTCCAATGCCAGGCCGACGCCCATGCCCGGTGATCAGGGCCAGATAATGGTAACTGAGCTGACCCGGCCATCGCTCATCGATCCAGGATGCCGGACATCGGCAGATTTAATAATTTACCGCTGGGCAAATGCAATAAAAAACATCGCGACCGCAGATTCCGGCCGCAAAAAATTTGGTCAATCCAGGCTCTTCTCTATGGCTTCTCACTCTGTTTTGTCGCCCTTGATGAGATGCCGTTAGCTATCCAGATTGCCCGTTCATTATCTTACCACAACCACTCAAGCGCTCTTCCGGAAAAGCTTGCTGAAAAGCCCCTCCTGGTGAGCAGCGCCGCTTTCCTTTTCCAGTTCGGCAAACTCCTCCAGCAATTCCCGCTGACGAGCGGAGAGACCCTCGGGGGTAATGACATCAACCACCACGATCATGTCGCCCAGCTCGCCGCTGCGCAAGGCCTTGACCCCTTCGTGCCGGAGGGTAAAATTGGTCCCGCTCTGGGTGCCGGCCGGGATTTTCAGGGACTTTTCGCCGTGGACAGTCGGCACCTTGAACTTACAGCCCAAGGCGGCCTGGGTCATGGCCAGCGGCAGCCGCAGATAGATGGTGTTGCCTTCCCGTTGAAAAAGCTCGTGGGCCTCGACATCCAAGAAAACATAGAGATCACCGGGCCGGCCGCCGCGGCGGCCACCCTCCCCTTCGCCGGAAAGGCGCATGCGGGCGCCGTTGTCAACCCCGGCAGGAATTTTCAAGGTGACTTTTTTCTTCTTGTTGACCAATCCGACCCCATCGCAGTCATGACAGGGCTCGGTGATGATGGTGCCCTGGCCCCGGCAGGGCTGGCAAGTGGTGCTGACGCTGAAGAAGCCCTGGCTGCGCATGACCTGGCCGCGGCCATGGCAATGGCTACAGGTCTGGGGTTGATGACCGGGGCGGGCGCCGGTGCCTTCGCAGGTCCAACAGGTATCGGGGCGGGTGATTTCGATCTCCTTGTCCACGCCATGCACCGCCTCCATAAAGGTGATGGTCAGGTCGTAGCGAAGATCGGAACCGGGAATGGGTCCGTTGGCCGGCCGGCGGCCGCTGCCGCCCATGCCGAACAGGTCGCCGAAAATATCGCCGAAGCTGGAAAAGATGTCGTTGGCGTTGCCGGGGCCGTTGTAACCGCTGCTTTTCAACCCTTCCAGGCCGAAACGGTCATAGATCTTGCGCTTTTCCAGGTCGCCCAGAACCTCATAGGCCTCGGTAGCCGCCCGGAACTGCTCTTCCGCCGCCTTGTCGCCCTGGTTGCGGTCAGGGTGACACTTCATGGCGATTTTGCGGTGGGCCTTCTTGATTTCCTCAGCCGATGCGGAGCGGGAAAGCGCCAGGGTTTCGTAATAATCCTTGGGCATGGCGGACGTCTTACTCTTCGCCTACGGGAATCTCCAAGATCTGGGGAGTGATTTTCTCTTCCTTCCGGATCTTGTTTAACTCGATGATGTTATTGAAGCCCACGGCACCTGATGCAATCTCCCGCAGGGTCATGACGTTCTCCTTGTTCTTCCCCTTGACCAGGAACGCAGCCCCGTGCCGATGCTGCTTGACCCGGGCCACAGCCAGGTGAATGAGGGCGAAACGGTTTTCATTGCCGACCCTTGACAAACAATCTTCCACAGTAATTCTAGCCATATCCTTCCGGTCTCCTTCTGAAGGCGGTTGTTCTGGGCAAAAAGTTGAACAAAGCACTATAGCCGCGTGGTTTTTTTTGGCAATTCATTTTCGCGGGAATAATTTTGGCCGAGTGAATAAATGGTAGTTGATTCCAGCGCGGAAAGGCAAACCTTCGACCCAGGCTGGATCTTCTTCTGTTGGTTATGCTGGCAAACGGCGACGCTGTCCTGAACGGGCAACCGGCACCAAAAATGGTGCCAAGAAACAACCTGGAAGAATCGCTGGAAAATCCGGTTTGCTTGAGAAGGTTGGGACGGCGGCGGTGGAGAGATCAGGGCCGGCAGCCCGGCGTGAGGCAAGAAGCCGTCATGGCCCGGTCAGTTTGTTGCGCCAATAACTGCCGTACGCCACCCCCATGGGGTTATTAGCCAGGGCTCGGTCCTTAACGACTAGGACGGTCACCGGCGCCGCGCAGTACTTCTGGAAGAGGATGTCGTGCCCCAGACAGAGTCCCATCTGGATATTCAGCTCGGTCTTGGCCCGGTTCAGCATCTGGGCCTGGCCGATGGGGTTGCAGGCGACCTCGAACTGGTCCGGCTTGATCTTGGTCAGACCGAGCTCGTCTTTATTGAGACCGGACATCTTGCAGCAGACCGAATCGACTTTAAAATGTTTAACCAGGACCGTGGCGACAAAGGCGGCCTCCTCGGCCAGACCAATACAGAAGGCGAGGCCGAGCCTTTTAAAACCGGCGCGCTCGGAAAATTCGATGATCTCTTCCAGCCGGGTCTGGGAGTTGCCGTGGCAGGCCCGCATGGCATCGCTGAGGTTGTGGAGGCCCCGATTTTCTTCCCGGCCATAGTCGGCAAGATCAAGACTGCCGCCGGTACAGTCAAAACCCTCTTTGTGGCAGCGGTTCTGGGGCTTTTGTCCGCAATGGGCGCAGTTCATGGGTTCACCTCGGAAATCCCGCCGTTGATCGTCAACGCGGTTATTTCTCGAAGGGGTTCTTCAGCAGCAGGGTCTCTTCCCGACCCGGGCCGACCGAGAGCAACATGGCCGGGGTCTCGGTGAGATCCTCGATCCATTTGACGTAGTCGCGGGCCTTGACCGGCAGGTCAACAACGCTGCGCACCTGGCCGATCTCCTCCGGCCAGCCGGGGATCTCCTCGTAGACTGGCTGCAACCCCTGAACCTCCCGGATATTGCCGGGCATGGCCTGGTAGGTCTTGCCATTATACTGGTAGGAGGTGGCGACCTTCAGCCGCGGGTGGCCGCTTAACACGTCAAGCTTGGTGATGGCCAGGCCGGTGATGCCGTTCAACCGCACCGCCTCACGGGCCAGCACGGCATCGAGCCAACCACAGCGGCGTTTGCGGCCGGTGGTGGCGCCGAACTCGCCGCCCTTGCGCTGCAAGGTATCGCCGGTCTCGTCGAACAGTTCCGAGGGAAATGGTCCTTCGCCGACCCGAGTGGTGTAGGCCTTGAGGATGCCGATCACCTCGTCGATGTGGCTGGGTCCGAAACCGCTGCCGGTGCAGGCGTTGCCGGCCACGGTGTTGGAGGAGGTCACAAAGGGATAGGTGCCGTGGTCGATATCGAGCTGGGTGCCCTGGGCGCCTTCAAAAAGGATGTGCTTGCCGGCCTTGCGGGCCTCGTCCAGTTCCACCGAGACGTTGCCGATGTAGGGGGCCAATTGCTCGCCGAAGGCCAGGTACTGGTCGTAAATCTCCTCGAAGACCACCGGGGCGGCCCCGAATTTTTTGGTCAGCAGGAAATTCTTCTCCTCGATGTTCTCGCGGAGTTTGTCCTGGAACAGCGCCCGGTCGAGGATATCACCGGCCTTGATCCCCGCCCGCATGACCTTGTCGCCGTAGCAGGGGCCGATGCCGCGACCGGTGGTGCCGATCCTGGTCCCGTCGGTCTTGGCGCTCTCGCTGGCCCCGTCCAACAGCTTATGATAGGGCATGATCAGGTGGGCGTTGTGGCTGATGCTCAGTCGCACCGGGTTGACCGGCAGGCCGCTGGCCGAGAGCTTGGCCATCTCCTCCAGGAGAACGGCCGGGTCGATGACCACGCCGTTGCCGATCACGCACTTCTTGTTGTCGTAGAGGATGCCGGAAGGAATCAGGTGGAAGACATATTTCTTGCCTTCCACCACCAGGGTATGGCCGGCGTTGTTGCCGCCCTGAAAACGCACCACGTAATCGGCATACAGGGTAAGCAGGTCGACGATCTTGCCCTTGCCTTCATCACCCCACTGGGTGCCGACTATAACCACGTTAGCCATCTGGCTCTCCTAGGATAACCTGTTGAAATTCTGGAGGAAAATTGGCGCCGGAAACCTGAATAGAGAGGGACGGCGGCGCGCCACCGAGCAACATAGCCAAAGCGGATTCAAAAGTCAATCACGACCGGACCACCATTTTCCGGGGGCCGCCACAATGTCGCACCGCTTGACACCAATAGGCAAATACCGTAACGTTCAATACGTTGTCGGCCCCGGCGGAGGAGGATTTTCCCGGGGCCTTCCGGTTTCTTAATTTCAGCGGATTTAGTGGCATACATGTTCGGCATCGGACTTCCTGAATTGATCCTGATCATGGCCGTGGCGCTGATCGTCGTCGGTCCCGAGAAACTGCCCGACCTGGCCCGGGGGTTGGCCAAGCAATTTTTCGAACTGAAAAAGGCCGCCAACGTATTAAAAGACAGCTTGCAGGAAGAGGAACTTCTTTCCAACAAACCACCGGCCGACCAGGCCTCGCCGATTGGCTTTTCCCGCCCCGAGCAGCTGGCCGCTGCCGCCCTGGCTGCCCAAGGGACCAAGCATGCGGAACCTGGCTCGCCCCGGCCCGAGGTGCTGGATCTGGCCGATGCCGCCCCCCCGCCGGAGTCCGTTGCTGCCGCCCCGCAAGTGGAGCCGGTGACTTTAGAAGCCGAGGCGTGGGAGGAATCCAACCACTCCGAGCCGAAACCGACCGGAGAGACATCCGGCCAGGCCGATGTCTGAAGCCAATCCCCTGGGGGCCTTCTTCCGCGAACATCTGCGGGAACTGCGGCGACGGGTGGCGATCTCCTGCGGGGCGGTGATAGTCTTCACCGCCCTGGCCTATGCCTTTTCCGATGGCCTGACCGCCTTTCTTCTGCGTCCGATCTTTCACGCCCTGCCGCACCTGAAGGGACTGGTTTACACCAGCCTGCCCGAGGCCTTTATCGCCTATTTCAAGGTCTCGCTCCTGGTCGGGCTGGCGGCCGCCCTGCCCGTGATCATCTATGAGATCTGGCGCTTCGTCTCGCCCGGTTTGCGGGCCGGAGAGCGGCGCGTGGCGCTATTGGTGGTCTTCTGGGCGACCCTGCTTTTTGTGGCCGGGGTGCTGTTCGCCTACCTGGTCGTCCTGCCGGAGGTTTTGCAGATTATGCTGGGGGCGGCGGGCGAGCGGTTGCTGGCCCGGCCCCGGCTCGACAACTACCTGACCTTTGTGGCGCGGACCGTGCTTTGCCTCGGCCTGGCCTTCGAGATCCCCTTCCTGATGGTGGCCGCCGGCAAGATCGGCCTGGTCGCGCCGCGTTTTTTCCGGGAGAAACGCTGGATCAGCTACGGGGCCTTGCTGGTTCTGGCCTTTCTGCTGGTGGCCGGTGATTTCCTGAGCGCCCTGCTGCTGGCGGCGCCTCTGGCCTTGCTGTATGAGGCCGGTGGGTTGGCGGTGGTGCTGCTCTGTCGGGAACACGCCGAACCGACCTCCGGTTAACCCTGGTCGCATTTACTCCGTTTCCACCAACGATTTCACGAGAAAACCGCCCCATGCCATTCTCTGTTCTCGGACTATCCGCGCCCCTGCTACGGGCCATCGCCGACCAGGGCCATGCCACTCCCACGCCCATCCAGACCCAAGCAATTCCGGCGATTCTGACCGGCCGGGATGTTCTGGCCGCGGCCCAAACCGGCACCGGCAAGAGCGGCGCCTTCATCCTGCCGATCCTGCAGCGCCTGACCGCGGGCCCCCGGGCGAAGGCGAACCACATTCGCGTCCTGGTGCTGACCCCGACCCGCGAGTTGGCGGTGCAGGTCGCCGAGAGCGTGGCCGCCTACGGCAAGTACCTGCCAATCAAGGCGGGCGTGGTCTATGGCGGGGTGAAAATCAATCCGCAGATGATGAAACTGCGCCCCGGACTGGACCTACTGGTGGCGACCCCGGGACGAATTCTCGACCTGTGCAACCGGAACGCCGTGCAGTTTGCCCAGCTCGAAATTTTGGTGCTCGATGAAGCGGACCGCATGCTCAACCTCGGTTTCAGCGCCGAGATCAGCAAGATTCTCGCTCTGCTCCCGAGAAAGCGCCAGAACCTGCTCTTCTCGGCCACCCTTTCCGACGAGATCCGTAACCTCACCACCACCCTGCTGAAAAACCCGCTGCCGATTGAAATCAGCCCGCCCAACTCGGCCCCGCCAAGCGTCAAGCAGTGGGTCTACGAGGTGGACAAGGGCCGGAAGCCGGCCCTGCTCAGCCACCTGGTGCTGAGCCGAGATTGGCAGCAGGTGCTGGTGTTCTGCCGCACCCGGAACGGCGCCGACCAACTGGTGCAGCGCCTGCAGCGCGACAACATCTCGGCGGCGGCGCTCCACGGCGATAAAAGTCAGGCCGAGCGGAGCCGGGTATTGGCCGCCTTCAAGGCCAACCAATTCCAGGCTTTGGTCGCCACCGATCTGGCCGCCCGCGGGATCGATATCAGTGAACTGCCGCAGGTGATCAATTTCGAACTGCCCAAAGTCCCTGAAGACTACCTCCACCGCATCGGCCGGACCGGTCGGGCCGGTTCCGAGGGAGAGGCCATCTCCCTGGTCTGTGCCGATGAGGTCGAGCTGCTCGCCCGGATCGAGACCCTGATCCGCCAAACCCTGGTCCGGGAGGTGGAGACCGGTTTCATTCCCACCCAGAACGTCCCCTTGACCCGCCAACTGAAGATCCGCCCCAAAAAACCGAAAAAACCGAAGTTAAAGGCGAAGCTGTGACAACGGCCGGAGTGACGCGAAGCTCCTGGGCGAGCCACCTGGCATCAAGCTTTGCTAAATTTCGGGGCAGTTCACTTAACTGAAATTTCGACCAAACCAATCCCACCTTATTCATCAGCTCATGGCTTGTCCCCAAACTTCCCACCTGGTTCAGCCGCCATGCCCCCGAGCCCCGTCGCCATTTCGCCCGAGAAGCGGGCCAGCGCCTCGCTCAGGGCCGCAACTTGCTGATCGTACTCCGCAGGCGGGGTTACTTTGATCCGCTGGCTGCTGCGCCGTTGCAGGATGAGAATCTTGCCATCCCGATCCTGCAATGTCCAGCTGGCCTCGAACAGGACCTCGTCATCACCGGTTTCGCAGTGGAGGATCTCTACCGTGATCTGCCGATCAACACCGAGGGCGGGGCCCCAAGGATAAAGGAGCACCCGTTCGTTGCCCAGAGCGCGGGCGAGATTCTCTTGCAGGACCCGGGCGATGTTGTCGCCCAGCGGCCCTGCCCAACGATGGAGGTCGGCAAGCTCCAGACGGTTGGGGGCCCGGCGGCTGACGATTTGGGAACGGTCCAGATACTCCGGCAGGGTGAGCGGACCGAGGCCGATCACGGTGTCCGTTGGCGGCCGGGCCGTGACGGCTTGGTGCTCAAGGGGAATGGCGGTAAGCTGGTAGTAGGCCACCGGCCCGCTGCGGGCGCAGCCGGCCAGCAGCCAGGCGACGGCGAGAAGGGACAGCAGTAGTCCGGATTTCTTATGCATTAGCGTTTCTCCTTGGTTCGCTTGCCTCGTAACATCGACTCCGGCTGGTTTTCAAGGCTTTCCGCCAAAAGGCGCAGGGCCCGGGCGGTGCGGCCGATTTCCACCATGGCCTGGTCTAGCCGTACCTTGGTGGGCGACTCTTGGCTGGTCAGATTCTGCAGGGTCTGCGCGGTCTGGCGCACCTGCACACTGGCCCTGGTCAACTCCAGCACCAGCGGGGAATTGGCATTGACTGCCTCGCCGACCCGGTCGGCGGTGGTGCCGACCCGATCGGCGGCACTGCCGACCCGGTCCATATTATTGTCAACCCGCTCCACGGTATTGCCGATGCGATCAGCGGCGCTGCCGATGCGCTCGGCGGCATTGCCGACCCGGCCGGCCGCCCCTTCCGCCGCAAGCATCGCCTTCTGCACTGCCCCAACCGCCTTGGTCAATCCGGCCAGGTTGGTCCGCACGTCGCCCATTAGCTGTTCGCTGTTTTTATCGAGCTTGGCGGACAAGGATTCCAGGTGGGCGAGGGTCGCTTCGAGTCGGGCCGGGATCGCTTTAACCGACTGGTCAGCGAGGACCGTGTTGAGCGACTCGCCGATGGCGGCAAGATCCTTCAGAAACTTGTCCATGGGAAAATTTTCGAACTTGTTGGCCAGCTCTTCGGTGGCCGTCGGGATGGTGGGAATCTCGTTCAGCTTGGGATCCTTGGAGAAGAAGCGGGCCGGTTTGTCCGGATAAAAGTCGAGATCCACATAGAGTTGGCCGGTGAGTAGGCTCTGCATCCGCAAGCGGGCGCGCAGACCGCGGTCAAGCAGTTGCTGGAAGGTGGCGTGGTCCTGTAGATCCAACTGGTCGCCAGTACTGGTCTGCACGGTCTGGGGGTCAACCTCGATGGTGACCGGCACCAAAAAACGCTGGCTCTCCTCGTTGAGGCCAATCTGAATCCGTTTAACCGTACCGATCTTGACCCCGAGAAAAACCACCGGGGAGCCGACCTGTAAGCCCTGGGCTGCCCCTTCGAAAAAGAGGATATGCTGGTGGCGCGTCTGAAACCAGCTGCTGCCGCCGAGCAGGATGATGGAGGTGGCACCGAGGAGCAGCGCCCCGAGAACGAAGGCCCCAATCAAGGTAGGGTTGGCGTGTTTGCTCATAAAGATCCCCTGGAAAGAAAATTGCGTACCTGGGTTGGGCCCGAGCGGCGGGCCTCCTGCGGATTGCCGGTGGCGATCATCGTATGGGTCTCCCCGTCGAGAAAGATCGAGTTACTGCCAATGCCCAGGATCGACGCCAGTTCATGGGAGATCACGATAATGGTGGTCCCCAGACTGTCGCGCAGTTCCACGATCAGATCGTCCAGGCGGCGGGCGGTGAGCGGGTCGAGGCCGGAAGAGGGCTCATCGATGATCAAGATTTCCGGATCGAGGGCGATGGCACGGGCTAGACCGGCCCTTTTTTTCATGCCGCCGCTCAATTCCGAAGGGTAGAGCCTTTCAAAGCCGGCCAGCCCTACCAGGGCCAGTTTGAAGGAGACGATTTCGCTGATCAGCCGGGGCGGCAGAGTGGTGTACTCGGTGAGCGGCAGGGCGATGTTTTCAGCCAGGGTGAGCGAACTCCACAGTGCCCCGCTCTGGAACATCACGCCGAGCCGCCGTTTCAGCTGTTCCTGGCGCTCCGGGGCGGCATTCCAGAAATCTTCACCATCGTAGAGCACGGTGCCCTGGGTCGGCCGTTGCAGACCGATCAGGGCGCGCATCAGCGTCGATTTGCCGCATCCGCTGCCGCCCATGATCACGAAGATATCCCCTTTGGCGACCGTGAAATTGAGCTCGCGTTGGACCACGAAGTCGCCAAAGGCCACAGTCAGATCCCGGACCTCGATGGGGGCGGCGCCTTGCATGCTCAGATGCCCAGCTGGTAGTAGATGATGGTCATGAGCGAGGCGGAGATGGTGATCAGCAGGATGGCGGTCACCACCGCCGAGGTTGCCGCCTCGCCCACCGCCTCGGCGCTGCGGCCGCACTGCATGCCGCGCAGGCAGCCGGCGTAGGCCACCATCGCCCCGTAAACCGTACCCTTGGAGAGACCGACCAGGAAGTGTTTCAACGCCAGGGCCCGGACGGTCTCGGTATAGTATTCGAAGACGCCGATGTGGAAGATGGTGGTGGCGATCAACATGCCGGCCAGGATGCCGATGAAGCTGGCGTACAGGGTCAGGATCGGCATCATCAGCAGCAGCGCCAGCATGCGCGGCATGACCAGGTAGTCGATGGGCGAGATCCCCATGGTCTTGAAGGCGTCGATCTCCTCGTTGACCTGCATGGTGCCGAGCTGGGCGGCAAAGGCGGCGCCGGTACGCCCGGCGATGATGATCCCGGTCATCATCGCCCCCATCTCGCGGAGCATGCCGATGGCCACCAGATCGGCAATGTAGATTTGGGCCCCCGCCATGCGCAGCTGATCGGCGCCGAGATAGGCCAGGATGAGGCCAACCAGAAAGCAGATCACCGAGACGATGCCCAGCGCCTTGGGACCAACCTCCTGGATTTCCCACCAGAGGTCGCTGAACTGGAACTGGGCTCGGCCGATTAACAGCCGGCCCAGGGAGAGGATGAGCTCGCCGAGGAAGTGCAGCATGGCCGGCAGGCCATGGAAATAGTCGATGGTGACGGTGCCGACCTGGTGGAGCAGCGGCGGCCGGCCCTGATCGCGGCCGGCCCCTTCCTGCTCGGGTACTGCGGCCGCCAGGGCGAGCAGGTGTTGGACGCCTTTGGGCAGGCCGCTTTGGTCGACAATAATCCCTTTTGCCGCGCATATTTTGAATAAGGCGGTGAGAATGGCGAGGAAACCCGTGTCCCAGCCAAGCAGATCGTCGGTGGCAAAACCGAGACGATGGATGGTGGCGCCCAACTCGGCGGCGAGGACCTCCGCATCCGGCAGGTGCTGGTTTAAGCTCCAGTCGCCAGCAAAAGAAATCCGCAGTTCTTCAGCCGTAATGCGGCTGCTGACAAACCGCCAGGTGTCGCCTTGATCGTGTGCGGCCATGCAACTCCGAGAACCTTAGTCCGACTATTGGTGAAGCTTAATCTTTGCCAGTCCCCGGCCGGGAAAGCAAGCGGGAAAGTTGCGGGGCCGCTTTAGCACCTGGATGAGGCGACCCGGGTTGTGGACTCAGGAGCTTCAATTGACCGGGGCCGCCCGAAGCGGCAACCTTTCCGCCCCAGGAGATCTTACCACAACAGGGCGCAGGCCTTTTTGCCCATGATTTCGTCGAAGAAAACCAGTCGGGCGGGGCTGTCGGCCAGACCGTAGCAGACATGGAGCGGCAGCAGGTGATCCTCGTAAGGGTGGCAGTAGCGGGCGGATGGGGCGGCCGTCCAATCGGTCAGTCTGGCGCTCCGCATCTGTTCCGTGAGGTCGCTGGCCGTGCAGGTTTCGATTAACCAGGCCTGAAAGGACTCGTTCCGGGGATCGGCGCTGGTGGGGCCGGTGAAGCTGAAGGCGTTGAGGTTGTGGAAGGAAAAACCCGAGCCGATGATCAGGATCTTTTCCTGCTTGAGTTCGCTCAAGGCTCGGCCGATTTGGAGATGCCCCGCCGGGTCCAGACCGGCTTGCAGCGCCAGTTGCACGCAAGGGATATCCGCCTCGGGGTACATGAGTTTCAGCGGCACATACATGCCGTGATCAAAGCCCCGCTGCCCATCCTGGCGCGCCGTGATCCCGGCTTTGATCAACAGTTGCTGGACCCGGCCAGCCAATTCCGGCGCCCCTGGAGCCGAGTAGGCAAGCGCGTAGGCCGCCGGCGGGAAGCCGTAATAGTCGTAGATCAGGGCCGGTCTGGCGGCGGCAGTAACAGTGGGCTGCGCCTCTTGCCAATGGGCGCTGATCAGCAGAATCGCTTCCGGCCTGCCCAGGGTCGGGGTTATCTCCTGGAGAAAGCGGCGCATTCGGGCATGGCCGGGGTCGCCCAGCAGGGGCAAGGGGCCGCCACCATGCGGCAGGTAGAGGATGCGGGCCGGATGGCGGCCGGCAGGATTGTGCATGGCGTGCTCCGCGAGATCTTTTGCCTCAACCGGGGATGAGTTGAGCAATCAACGATTTTGCCTAAAGCAATACAGGGGACGGGAGCCTTAACGCCAGTCCCGAGTCACCATGCGGATGGCCTCCTGGGGGCAATGATTACGGCATAAACCGCAGCCGAAACATTTCCGCGAATCGATCGCCGCCCGCGATTCTCCCGAGCCGGTACTGCCGATGGCGCCGAAGTGACAGGCCGCCTGGCAGGAACCACAGCCGTTGCAGAGGGCGGGATCGACCTCGGCCCGCTGTTCGCCGCGATACATGGTCTCGACGTCAATGGCCAGGGTCCGCAGCCCCAGACAGTCGCCGGGCTGGCAGTTGCAGATGGCGCCGATAAAGGGGGTGACCATGGTCCAGATGGTATGGACGGCCCCCTCTTTTTCCAGCGCCTCCATCTGGGCGATGGCCACTGCCGGGCTGAGACTCTCCAACCCCATGTCCGGCGCCTTACCGAAATACCCCATATCCAGCCCCTGGTACCAGGTTTCCGGGGTATAACTGACACTGTAACAGCAGCGGGCCTCTTTCTTGAGCGCCGCCCAGCGGCAGGCGCAAGGCATCCTGACTACGGTGGCCGCCCTCCCGACAATGTCCCGGATATCCTCAATGGTCACCACCTGGCCGAAATGCTCCACCCCGGCCTGGCTGACCATCTGCCGCACCAGCCGCTCCGGCAGAACTTTCTTCTTCCGGTAGATGGTTTCGAGCCGGCCGATGGTGGCGACCCCCGCCTCAATGGTGGAGGTGAAAAAATCCTTGATATAACGGCGCCGGTTGAGATCGGCCATCAGGTCATTGGCATAATTGGCCGCATTTTTAAACCAGACCTGCCCGTCGCCGTGTTTGGTGCAAAATTCACACATCGCCTTGCTGCTCCTGAGAAAATAATCCGCCGGGATAACTCCGGCGAGACCCTACCTGATTGCTGGCATAGACGCCCCAGTTGCCCTGAAAGTCAGCCCGGCCCGGGGAAACGGCCGACCGCTTTTCTGGTCTTGCACGAAATACAACTACCGCAGGGACGGAAAGTGTCCGGGGCCAGTTCGGACGGGTTGCGGCAGAATGACACCAGGCCGACCAACGCGGCCGGCAGGAAGTTCAGAATATCGGCTTTTGCCATGTTGGCTACGGGCCAGATGATTTCCGGCCGGTACGGCAATTTGGCCGTGATCAATCCGGCGTAGAAGGTGGCCCGGGCCTCTTCGGTCCGCTCCTGCCAACGCCCTAAGGTGTGGGGTTCGTCGATGACCCCGACGGCATAGCGATCGATTCTGGCTTCCGGGAAGGAGCGGAGCACCCGGGCGCCGACAAAGGCACAGAGGGTAAGGTTCCAACCAAAATAGCGAAGCGGGAAGTCCCAGACCGACTTGGTATAGGTGAAGTCGCGATAATGGCTCCGGCAGTATTTCACGACCTGATCGCAGGCGATATCCTCAGCCTTGCAGCGGGTTCGGCTCTCCTGTCCGCGATGATGATATGGTGGCAGAAGACCGGCTCGCGGTCCGCCGTCAACAGCTGGATGAGGGCAGCCGCACTGTCAGCGCCGCCGGAGAGCATCAGCAAGGTGGCCATAGGCTGGGTTTCTCCCGGTATTTCGTGTAAGTGGGCCAAGGACGGGCAAAGTTACATTAACCACAACCACAAGGTTCACAAACACTGCGAATTATCTCCAGAGTCAGGGCAATTCCAGTTCCAGCACAGTCCAGTGGTCCCGCCCGGCCAGACCGAAGGCGTGCTTTTTGGGGTTGGTGCCGGTGATCCGGTAGCCGAACTTGGCCACATACCAACGGATGACCTCCGGGCGATCCGCCTCGGTCCGCACCTGCCTGATGCCCTGGCTACGCATATCCGCCAACCGGGCCTCCTGCAGTTTGTAGCCGATGCCGCAACCGATGACTTCCCGGTCCACGGCCAGGCTGGCAGTTTCGGCTCGCGCCGTATCGATTTGAAGCCAGCTCGCCACCCCCACCACCCTGCCCCGCAGAATGGCGACGAAGGTGTTCTCCGTCTCCAGGTGATCCCGTTCCGGCTGCGGGATCGCTTGGCTGGCCTGGATCGGCGCCATATTCCATTTGGCGAGGATCGCCAGGGCCGATTCCAGGTCATCAACCCTGATTTTGCGGATGACAACCTGGGTGGCGGCCCAATTCCCCGGGTCATTCAGGCGCAGCTGCTGCCGGGTTTCGCTACAGGTGGCAATGGGGCGGCCTAAGAGGCGGGCCAGTCGCACGATTCGCTCGACCAGGCCTTGATTAGTCGCCGCCTCGCACTCCACGTAGTCGTAGCAAGGGTTGTCCTCAAGGCCGACCCGCACCTGCCCGCCCATGAGCAGGGCCGCGCTGTTCATGGCCAACTGGTAACGGCCGATCCCCGCCCCCGCCCAAATCCAGTCGCCCGGGATCTCCCGGACCAGGCTGGCCAGGTCCAGTACCCGGCCGGACCCCGTGCCCAGTGAGCCAAGGAGCAGATTAACATAGCAAGTTTGCGGGAGAAACCCCTTGCGCTGCAAGTAAAAGGCGTAGTTGAGCATGCCGGAGTCAAAGACCTCGAGTTCGGGCGTGATCCCGCGCTCCCGCATGAGCTGGCACAGGGCCTGAATGGTTTCCGGGGAATTGACCGAGGGCTGGTCGGGGAAGTTCAGCGACCCCAAGGTTAGCGAGGCCATATCGGGCTTGGCCAGCCCGTCCAGAGAGAGAACCGCCGACCGTTTTTCCAGGCTGGCATGTTGGCGGCCGCTGGTGGTAGCCACCAGAATTGCTTCGGGCTGGTGGCGGCGGATGCCTTCGAAAATTCGTCCGTAAATTTCCGGTTGCCAGGCCGGGCTACCGTCGGTCGCCCGGGCATGAATATGCAACATGCTGGCCCCGCTTTCCAGCACCGCGAGGGCATCGGCGACGATCTCCTCGACGCTCACCGGCAGGTACGGGCTGGTTGCCTTGGTGGGCACATTGCCGCTCAGACAGCAGTTAATGATGACCGGCTCGGCGGTGATCCCCGGGGGGGGAGCGCCACCATAGAGGGCGCCATGGGAGGCGGTTTTATTCATGATCTGGATTTCCGGAGTCCGTTTACTCTATTGCTCTTTGCCCTTGCCCCGAGCGCTGGTTGCACGAAGTTAGATTGCTACCGGACAATGGGGATTCTTTCAAGAATTTTCCCATCACCGACAATAAACCGGAATGGCCCAGAAAAAGCGGTTCCCCCCCGACCAACGTTGGGGCTGGTTGGGCCTATTTTTTAGTGAAGACGCGGACCTCCACATCGACATCCAGGCCCAGATGATCGAGGGCCGCCACCTTGGCCTTGGTCGGCTGGTCAATGTTCCAGTAATAGGGCGTCATCGCCAGCAGGTCCATGACCTCCTGCCGGCTTTGGAGTTCGAGCTGGTAATTGCTCCGCGCCACGGTCGCCGGAGCAAAAAGTTCCTTGGCCTTGGCGGTGATCGTGGATTCTTCGTGCTCCCGGGTAACCGGATAGATGATCTCCCGCAGACCATTGAGGTGCTTGGGGCCGGGGCTGACGAAGACCAGGCGGCCGGTCGGCTTGAGGATCCGGGCAAACTCCGGAATGTTCACCGGTGCAAAGACACTCAGGAGCAGATCCAGAGAGGAATCTAAAAAGGGCAGGTCGTTTATGCTGGCCACGAACCAGGCCATGCTCCGGTCACGCTGGGTGGCCTGCCGAACCGCAAACTTGGAAACATCGACTCCGTGGTAATCGATCGGCAGATGCGCCTGACTGCCCTGGGCCAGGGCCGCTTTGAGGCACTGCAGATAAAAGCCCTCGCCACAGCCGGCATCCAGCAGGCTAAGGCTGCTGCCGCTTACCAATCCCGAGAGCGCGGTACCGATGGTCGCGTTGATGGTGTCGGAAAGCGGATTGTAATAGCCCAGGTCCAGAAAACGCCGCCGGCTCTGGATCATAGCGGGGTCGTCTCCCGGCTCTTTGGAATGTTTTTTGTGGGCCAGCAAGAGATTGACGTAGCCCTGGCGGGCGGCATCGAAGGTGTGCATTGCGGCGCATTGGTAGCCGGATGCCGTGCGCACGAGCGGCTGCCGGCAAACCGGGCACTGCAGAATGGAGGTCATATGCGCTTCCTGGCCGGGGCCTTAATCTCATCTGTCCATGATGAAATCATGTTCAAGATATTGGTGCGGGAAAATTCCGAGTCCAAGAGACAACCGGAGTCGAACGAAAAATCATCCTTGTTATACCCGGTTGGCACCAGTATAGCACCCAGCATGGGCTCCAACTTTGCGGCGCCAGTTTTATCCCGCTGCCGACTATGCGAATGGGGAAACATTTCTCTGAGGGAAAACAGCGCATTGCGGCCCTAGATTTTAACCAGTTCGCCGACTCGATCCTGATGGGCCAGGGACACCACGATGCGGCACGGCTCGCCACAGGCAGAGGCATGTTGACGCAGATGCTCCTGGACAGTGGCCAGGGCCAGTTCATAGGTGTTGTTGGTTTCGCTGATGTGGGCCAGCACCACATGCGCCAACCCGTCGTGGATCAGTTCGATCAGGAAAAGGGCTGCGTCTGAGTTGGTGAGATGGCCTTGCTTAGAGCGAATGCGCTGCTGCAGGGGCGGCGGATAACCGCCGTTCTTGAGCATCTCCAGGTCGTGATTGCACTCCAACACCAGACCATGGCAGCCGGAGAGGCGGTGCTGCATAACGCGGGAGACGCTGCCGGTGTCGGTGCAGTAACCTAGGCTGCGGCCACCATGGGCGATGACGAAACCCACGGTATCGGCGGCATCGTGGGAGACCGAGAAGGGATGGATCCGCAGCCCCCGGAACTCACAGTCCTGACCGGCGGCAATCTCCCGCCAGTCGTCAATCCTGGCGAGGAGCGGCCCGGCCGCGGCCCGGGTGGCGCGACTGACCAGGACCGGCAGTTTGTAGCGCCGGGCCAGGGCCTGGACCCCGCGGAGATGGTCGCCATGTTCATGGGTAACCAGAATGGCGGCCAAGGACTCCGCTGCCAATCCGAGACCGGCCAGGCGCCGCTCGATCTCCACCCCGGAAAAACCGGCATCGATCAGGATTGCCACCCCGCCGCTCTCGACGTAAGTGGCGTTACCTTTACTGCCGCTGCCCAGGACACAGAATCGCATGAGGAAGTTATAGGTGCCTTAAGTTGTTGTGTTGGGCTTGATTAATGAATTCGCTAAAAGTCGCTGGGCATCATTGCCAGCGCCGAAGCAATCTTTCGCAAATCCAGTCTGATAAAGATTGCTTCGCGGCGCTGGCAATGACGAATTACGTGCTTTTATGACCTTTTGCGAACTCACCCCGATCAGAGGACACCACCATCTGATCAGAGCCAGGGACAATCAAAGCCCAGTATGGCCGAAGCCGCCGGCCTGACGGGTAGTGGCGTCCAACTCCTCCACCTCCAGCGGTTCGGCCCGGTTGACCCGGGCCAGGACCAGCTGGGCAATGCGGTCGTGGCGGTTGATGGTGAAGGACTCCGGGCCCAGGTTGATCAGGCCGACCATCACCTCGCCGCGGTAATCGGCATCGATGGTGCCGGGGGCGTTGACCACCGTCACCCCGTGCTTGATGGCCAGGCCACTGCGGGGGCGGACCTGAATTTCGTAACCGGCCGGAATGGCCATCGCAAAGCCGGTGGGCACCAAGGCAATCCGCCCGGGCGCCAGACCGAGCGGTTCCGCCACTGCCGCCCGGACATCCATACCGGCCGCCAGTTCCGAGTGGTAGAGCGGCAAGGCAATATCACGATCTTCTTCCGGTCGCAGGCGGCGGAACTTGACCGCCACTCCCTTCTCAGTTTTGGCCACCAGCGAACTCCTTCAGCAACTTCTTTTCCGAGACCGGTCCGATCGCCGCCATGGTCAGCTGACCGCTGCCGAAGATCCGGCCAGCCAGAGCCAGCAGATCTGCCGGGCTGATCTTCTCAAGTTCAACGGCCACCTCCTCCATGGAGATCGCGCGCCCGAAGCTGTACTCGTTGCGGGCCAGCCGGGTCATCCGCGACTCCATGTTCTCGGCGGCCAGATACATGCCAGCCCGGACGTAATCAACGGCATCGGCCAGTTCAGCTGGAGTGACCGCTTCTTGATGCAGTCGGCGTAACTCATGGCGAGCCAGCCCCAGTACTTCCGGCAACGAGCCGGGATCGACACCCAGATAGACCCCGGCATAGCCACAGTCGGAATGGGAAACCAGATAGGAATAAACGGAATAGGCCAAACCCCGCTTCTCGCGGATCTCCTGGAAGAGCCGGGAACTCATGTTGCCGCCCAGGATGGTGTTAAGCAACAGGAGGGCGTAACGGTCGGGCGAGTCACCAGCCAGTCCGGCGCAGCCCAGGACCAGGTGCTCCTGTTCCAGAGGGCGCTTGACTGCGATGAGGCTGCCCGGCCCGCCGGCGGCAGGGGCTTGCCAGCGCGGCGGAATCCGCTTGGGTGCCCGCAGCTTCTCCAGCCAGGGGCGCCATAATTCGACGAAACGATCATGGTCAACATTGCCGGCGGCGGCGATGATGATCCGGCCCGGCAGGTATTTGCGGCGAACGTAGTCGCGCAGTCCCTTGCCAGCCATGTTCCCCACCACCTCCGGCCGCCCCAGCACCGTGTTGGCCAGGGGATGGCCCTGCCAGAACCGGCCGGAAAAGAGCTCGTGGACCCGGTCGTCGGGGGTATCCTCGACCATGGCGATCTCCTGGAGGATGACCTGACGCTCCAGTTCGATCTCGGCCTGGCTGAACAGGGAGTTAAAAAAAATGTCGGCCAGCAGGTCAACCGCCCCGGCCAGCCGACTATCGAGGACAGTGGCGTAATAACAGGTATGTTCGTTGGAGGTGAAGGCGTTCGACATCCCGCCCAGGATGTCGAACTCGCGGGCAATCTGCTGGGCGTCCCGCTGGCGGGTGCCCTTGAAAAGCATGTGCTCGGCAAAATGGGCGCTGCCGTTGTTGCCCTCATCCTCGTCACGGGCCCCCACCTCGACCCAGATCCCCAGGGAGACCAGGCGTGAGGGTTCCTGCTCGGTGATGATCCGCACCCCGTTGTCGAGGAGGGTCTTGCGACACCCCCCCGACTTGTTCATGTCCCGCTTCGGCACGGTGAGTGCCTTATTCCATCAAAGCCTTGCGGCTCAGACGGATCTTGCCGCGCTGGTCGATGGCCAGGACCTTGACCCGGACCTTGTCACCTTCCTTGAGCACATCGGTGACGTTTTCGACCCGTTTGTTGTCCAACTCGGAGATATGGACCAGGCCGTCCAAGCCGGGCAGGATCTCGACGAAGGCGCCGAAATCGACGATCTTCTGGACCGTGCCCTCGTAGATCATGCCCACCTCGGCCTCGGCGCAGATGCCGCGAATCTTCTCCAGAACCTTCTCGGCGGTAATGCCGTCCGGCGAGAAGATGCTGACCTTGCCGGAATCCTCAACATCGATCTTGACGCCGTATTCGGCGCTCAGCCCCTTGATCACCTTACCGCCAGGTCCGATCAAATCGCGGATCTTGTCGGGGTTGATGTTGGTGACAAAGAACTTCGGAGCGTACAGGGAAAGCTCGACCCGCGGCTCGGAGAGGGCATCGTGCATGCGCTCAAGGATGTGGACCCGACCACCCCGGGCCTGTTCCAGGGCGCGGGACATGATCTCCCGGGAAACCCCTTCGATCTTGATGTCCATCTGCAGGGCGGTGATGCCGGTGGCGGTACCGGCCACCTTGAAGTCCATGTCACCCAGGTGATCCTCGTCACCCAGGATATCGGAAAGGACCACCACTTGGTCGCCTTCCTTGATCAGACCCATGGCCACCCCGGAAACCGGGGCCTTGATCGGCACGCCGGCGTCCATCAGGGCCAGAATGCCGCCGCAGATCGTCGCCATTGAGGAAGAGCCGTTGGACTCCATGACCTCGGAGACGATCCGGATGGTGTAGGGGAACTTCTCGGTATCCGGCAGCACTGCGGCAATGGCCCGGGTGGCCAGGGCGCCGTGGCCGATGTCGCGACGGCTGGGGCCGCGCATGAAGCGCACCTCGCCTACGCAGTACGGGGGAAAGTTGTAGTGGAGCATGAAGGGGGCATTTTCCATGCCGTACAGCGACTCGACCCGCTGGGCGTCTTCGCCGCTGCCCAGGGTGGCGGAAACCATGACCTGGGTCTCACCGCGGGTGAAGAGGGCTGACCCGTGCACCCGGGGCAGAGCGCCAACCCCGGCGCTGATCGGCCGGATGGCGTCCATGGCGCGGCCGTCGATTCGGGCGCCATCGTTAACGATGCGGCTCCGCATCATCTTCTTGTTGAGGTCCTTGAACAACCCCTTGACCTCGGCCTGACGCTCGGCATAATCGGCGCCCAGTTCCTCAACCACCTTAGCCTGCAGGGCGGAAAGCTTCTCGCCCCGCTCCAT
Source organism: Deltaproteobacteria bacterium (assembly GCA_020056965.1). Classification (GTDB taxonomy): domain Bacteria; phylum Desulfobacterota; class Desulfobulbia; order Desulfobulbales; family JAGXFP01; genus JAGVGT01. The sequence goes on along the minus strand of JAGVGT010000088.1, from coordinate 29,888 downwards.
CTTGTCGGTGGTGGTGATCGCCGCGACCATCGGGCCGGCGGCGATTTCGGCGATCCGGCTCTTCAGGGCCTCGTCAACCACCTTGGCCTTGACCGCCATCTTGACCTTGCCCACGGCGGCCTGGAGCTGCTCCTGGATATCGATGAGCGGCTGGAGGGCGCGGTGGCCGAAGAAGATGGCTTCCAAGATCTCATCCTCAGTGAGGCCGTCGGCGCCACCCTCGACCATGACCACCGCTTTGCGGGTACCGGCGACGATCAGATTGAGGCGGGAATCCTTGAGCTGGTCCTGGATGGGGTTAAGGACATACTGACCGTCGATCAGACCGACCCGGACCCCGGCAATGGGGGTGGTGTAGGGAATGTCCGAGATCAGCAGCGCACTGGAGGCGCCGACCATGGCCAAGAGGTCCGGATCGTTCTGCTGATCGGCGGAAAAGACGGTGGAGATGACCTGGGTCTCGTTATGGTAATCCTTGGGGAACAGGGGCCGCAGGGGCCGGTCGATAAAGCGGCAGGTCAGGGTCTCCTTCTCGGTGGGGCGCCCGATCTCGCGGCGGAAGAAACTGCCGGGAATCCGGCCGACCGCATAAAAGCGCTCCTGGTACTCGACGGTCAGGGGCAGGAAATCCGCATCGGCCTTGCCTTCCTTGGCGGCGGTGGCGGTAACCAGCACCACCGTCTCGCCGTAGGTAACCAGGACCGCACCGCCGGCCTGCTTGGCCAGCCGTCCGGTTTCGATGGTCAGGGTACGACCGCCTATCTCAACTTCAACTTTCTTCTGCATGTAATCTCCTTGGGAAGCTTGCCTATAGATAAATTTTTTGGCCTTGTCAGCGTGTCACCACCTGAGCAAATCAGGGGTGAGCCGCTGCACTCGCCAAAAAGCTTATCTACAGACAAGCTCTTAACATTCCGCCGCCCCACAAAGGTCCCGTCAATCGGCACCTCCCGAACGGCACAACCGACCGTGGTCTCCCTGGCGCTGCGCCACCGGAAACCCCAGCCACCTCTGGTCAAGCCGCCCGGCCCCTGACGGGAACCGGGCGGCGACCGGATCTACTACTTTCTGATCCCCAGCTCCTGGATCACGTGCCGGTAACGCTCGATGTCCTTGCTCTTCAGGTAATTGAGCAGGCTCCTTCTCTGGCCGACCATCTTCAGCAAACCGCGGCGGGAATGATGGTCCTTCTTGTTGGTCTGGAAGTGGTTGGTCAGATAGGTGATCCGACTGCTCAACAGGGCAATCTGCACCTCGGGCGAACCGGTATCGGTGGCGTGCTTGGCGAATTTTTCCATGATCGCCTTCTTGTCTTCTGCGTTGTTGCTCACTTTTTTACTCCTCTTCTACAGGATTATTAATTCAGGTAACCATAGTCGTTTGACGACGGCTAATTCCGCCGCCAGAACCATTGGTCCCTACAAAAAACTCATAGCTTGGCCAGGGCCTCGCCGATGGTCAAACCATTGGCCAGCAGCAACTCCCGGGCTTCGGCCAGGTCTCCGAAAAGGGCGTTGCCATCCACCGCCGCGGTCACCGAAAAGGGGCCGCTCCGCAACCGGCGCAGGGCGGCCAGATGCGCCCCACAGCCCAGAACCCGGCCGATGTCGAAGGCCAAGGCCCGGATGTAAGTACCTTTACCGCAACGGACCCGGATTTTCAAAGTCGCCCCGGAAAACTCCAACTCCTCCACTTCACTGATCGTCACCGGGCGGGGCTGACGGGCGATCTCCACACCGCGACGCGCATAGTGGTAGAGCGGTTTGCCCTGATGTTTCAAAGCCGAGTAGAGCGGCGGCAGTTGCAGCTGCTCGCCGACGAAACCGGCCAGACACTCCGCCACCTGTCCACCGCTGATCCCCGCAGTCGGGGCCGTAGCCACCACCTCACCCTCACGGTCCTGAGTGGTGGTCTCCACCCCCAAGGTCAGGGTGGCCAGATATTCCTTCTCGCCGTCCATCAGCTGGGAGATCAGGCGGGTGGCCGGGCGACCGGCACAGACCATCAGCAAGCCGGTGGCAAACGGATCCAGGGTACCGGCATGGCCGGTTTTCTTGATCCCCAGAGCCCGACGCACCATGTGGACCATCCGAAAGGAACTGGGCCCCTCCGGCTTGTCGAGCAGATAGATTCCAGCCTCGGCCAAACCCGGGCCGGGGGCGGCAATCGGTTCCGCCGGCAATAAAACCGTCATTTCCATGGGTTACCCACACAAACTCGACTGCCGCAAGCTCAACAGCTTTCGAGCAGGGCCTCCAGGCGGACTAGCAACTCGGCCCGAATCTTTTCTACCCCGATGCCTTTGAGCTTGAAGCCGGCGGCATTGCGATGCCCGCCACCACCAAACTCCCCGGCCACGGCGGCCACATCGACCTCCCGTCCTTTGGAACGCAAACTGACTGAGATCACGTTGTCGCGGCTCTCCTTGATGAAGGCGGCCACCTGGACCGAAGCCACGGAGCGTGGATAATTGATAAAGTTCTCGGTATCGGCCGGCACCGTGCCGGTCCGGGTGAACATCTCCCGGGTGGCCCAAATCAAGGCGACCCGCCCGTCACTGTGGATCTCCAGAGATTCCAGGACCAGGCGAAGCAGATGCAGACGATTAAAGCTAAAGTTATCGAAAAGCCGCCCGGAAACCTCGGCCGGCTTAACCCCCCGGCTGACCAGATCGGCCGCTACCGCCAGGGTCTTGGCCGTGGTCGAGGCATATTTGAAGGAACCGGTATCGGAAACCAGCGCGGTGTATAGACAGTAAGCAGCCTCATAGTCAATCTCGCCGCCCAGCGCCAGCGCCAGGTCGTAGACCATCTCGCCGGTGGCCGAACGGCCGGGATCAACCCATTGGAAGTCGCCGAAGGGACAATGACCGGCGTGGTGATCGACCATGATAAAGGGCTTGATCGCCAGCAACCGGTCGCGCTCCCGGCCCAGCCGTAGGGAATCGGCGCAGTCCACCGACACCGCGCAGGAGAAACTGCCCGGATCAGGCAAGGTGTTCACCAGTTTATCGCACCCGGGGAGAAAATCATAGAGATGGCCAACCGGTTCCTCACTGTACAGGAACACCCGTTTGCCCAGCGACTCGAGGACCCGGCCCAGGGCAAGCTGGGAGCCAAGAGCGTCGCCATCCGGATAGGTGTGGGTGGCCAGCAGCACCCGGTCGGCGCCTAGTAAAACCTCGACTATTTCAGCCGGCGGGTTGCTCATCGTCTTTGGCAATCTCCTTCAGGAGCATCTCAATCTCGAGCTGATGCTCGACGCTCTGATCATGACGAAAATCCAGGTCCGGGACGCACCGCAAGCCGAGCTTCTTGGCAAGGTGGCTGCGGATGAAGCCCTTGCTGCTCTTAAGCCCCTCGGTCACGCGCCCGACCTCTTCCCGGGCGCAGCTGAACAACACCCGGGCCTGGCGCAGATCCGGGCTTACGGACACCGAGGTGATGGCGGCCATGCCCACCCGCGGATCCTTGATCTCCCGGATCAGCAGGTTGGCAATCTCTTCCTGGATGGCTTCGGCGACCCGGGCCGGCCTTCGGCCGACCCGCTCACCCAGCTCTGGCACCGCGTATCTTGACTTGGCTTTGCGGGCAGTCATCTTTAGAGAACTCCAGCCACCTCTTTCAAGACGAAGGCCTCGAGAACGTCGCCGACCTTGAGGTCGTTGTAGTTATCGAGACTGAGACCAAACTCAAAGCCGGTCTGCACCTCCTTGACATCATCCTTGAAGCGCCGGAGCGAGGAGATCTTGCCGGTATGGATGACCACGTTGTCGCGGACCACCCGGACCCGGGAGTTTCTTTCCACTTTGCCGGAGGTGACGTAGCTGCCTGCGATGGTCCCGGCCTTGGGATGATGGAAAATATCGCGAACCTCGATGGTGCCGATGACATTCTCCTCGAAGGTCGGCTCCAAGAGGCCAACCATGGCCTTGCGGATATCATCGAGGGCATGATAGATGACGTCGTAGAGGCGGATATCGACATTTTCGTTCTTGGCCAGTTCCTTGGACTTGGCCGAAGGCCTGACGTTGAAGCCGAAAATCATGGCCTGGGAGGCGGAGGCCAGGAGAACGTCCGACTCGATGATGGCGCCGGTACCCTGATGGATGATCTTGACCTTGACCGCCTCGGTGCTGAGCTTAGAAATGGCCGAGCTGAAGGCCTCCAGGGTGCCCTGAACATCGGTCCGCAGCACCAGCCGCAGTTCCTTGGCCATCCCGGCCTTGAGATGCTCAAAGAGGTTATCCAGGGAGATCTTGGCGCCGGTGGCCAGGGCCACTTCCCGCTGCTTCATCTGCCGCTGGTTGCTGAGGCTCTTGGCCAGCTTCTCGTCCTTGACCACCACGAATTCATCACCGGCCCGGGGTACGCCGGAGAGGCCGTGGACCTCGACCGGCATGGCCGGTCCGGCCGTCTCGATGGTGAGACCCTTGTCGTCATGCATGGAGCGGACCCGGCCGTAATGATCGCCGACCAGGAAGGCGTCGCCGACCTTCAGGGTGCCGTGCTGGACCAGAATGGTGGCGACCGCGCCCAAGCCCTTGTGGAGCTGGGCCTCGACCACCCAACCCTTGGCCGGGCGAGTGGGGTCGGCTTTCAGTTCCAGGACTTCGGCCTGCAGAAGGATCTGAGCCAGCAGCTCCTCGATACCGATCCCCTGCTTGGCCGAGGTCTCACAATAGATGGTCTGCCCGCCCCACTCTTCTGGGGTCAGGTTGAATTCAGCCAGCTCGGCCTTGACCCGGTCAATGTTGGCATTGGGTTTGTCGATCTTGTTGATGGCCACCACGATCGGCACCTCGGCGGCCCGGGCATGGTTGATGGCCTCGCGGGTCTGGTCCATGACGCCGTCGTCGGCGGCCACCACCAGCACTACGATGTCGGTAACCTTGGCGCCCCGGGAGCGCATTTCCGTGAAGGCCTCGTGGCCCGGGGTATCGAGGAAGACCACGTCACCCTTGGTCGACCGCACATAATGGGCGCCGATATGCTGGGTGATGCCGCCGGCCTCGCCGGCCGCCACATCGGTCTTGCGAATGGCGTCCAGAATCGAAGTCTTGCCGTGATCGACATGGCCCATGACCGTAACCACCGGCGGCCTGGTTACAGCCTCGCCGCCGGTATAGGTTTCCTCAAGGTTGATTACAGCCTGCTCATCGGTGAGGCCCTGCTCAACCTCATAGCCGAAATCGCCGGCCACCAGGGTGGCGGTTTCCACGTCGAGTGACTGATTGACGGTGGCCATCACCCCGAGTTTGATGAGATTGGCAATGATCTCGCTAACCTTGGCCCCCATGCGGTGGGCCAGATCGGCAATGGAGATGGACTCCATAATTTTGATCCGTTTTTTGATAGCGCGGGTCTCAGCGGCGGGCTCGTTGCCCTGCTGCTTGGACTTCTTGCCGCTACCGTGCCGGGCCCTACCCATGCGCAAGTTGGCAGAAAGCCGACCACCAAAGGCGTCGACATCCTCCATATCCACTTCCACGTGGCCTTTCGCCTTAACACCCTTCTTGACCCGTTCCCGGGCTGCGGTATCCGGGGTAAACTTGACGTAGCGCTTACCTTTCTTGCTCTTGGCGTCTGCGGAAGCATCTCCGGCCGGGGCCGGCTTGGCAACTCCCGCTGCTCCCCTGGGCGGCCTGGCATCCGTGGCGGGGGCCGGGCGGCCGCTCTTCACCTCGACCCTTTTCGGGCGGGCCTTGGCTTCCGGCGGCGGCAGGACGATGGCGCCCCGCTTAATGACCTTGGCAAATCCGACTCTGGATTTGACATCGACGATCCTGATCGGCACCGCTGTCTCGACCACTGACTCGACCGGCGCGGCAATTTCAGCCTCAACCGGGGCGGCCTGGACGGGCTGCACAGGCTCGGCTGGTGGGCTGGCAGGCTCGACCTCAGCCACAACCGCCTCGACCGGCACCTCTGCTTCCTTAACCACTGCCGGCGCCACTTCGACGACCGGTTCAACGGCGGGCGCCGCAACCGGTTCAGGAGGCGTTTCAATCTCAACTTCAACCGGTGGAGCTGCGACCTCGACCGTTTCCACTACAGCGGCCTCTACGGCTTCCGCCTCGGCCATTTCGATCGGCACCTGCTTGGTTCTGCGCCTGATGATGGTGGCATGCCCCTCGGTCTGAATCCGCTTCCGCTCGGTGGTTGTCTCAACCAGACCCAGCTTGACGCGAATCTCGGCGGCCGCATCCTCGTCCAGAGAAGAACTGTGCGACTTAACGTCATAGCCCATTTCCGCAAGCTTTTCAGCCAGCTCCTTGCCTTCCATACCCGCTTCTTTCGCCAATGCGTATACCCTGACCTTCGTCATTCCCAACTCCCGTATGAGCAAACCTGACTGCCCGACCGCCGTGTCACGGCCGCAGTTACAACAAGTTTAAAAGCCATTCTGGCCTGGTTATCATACCAGACCTGGCTTACTAGCAAATTCATCCGCCCAGATGGCCATCACCACCTGGCAATCAACCACATCCTGACGTAGCGCCCTGGTCAAACTACCCTTCCGGGCCGCGAATTTTTTCAAACAACCTTCCCGCCGGCAACAGTAAGCCCCCCGCCCAGGCAGTTGCCGAGTAGGATCCACCAACAAAACTCCGGCGCGGACCACAAACCGCAGCAACTCAACTTTACCAAGCCTGGTCCGGCAAGCGAGACAGGTCCTTTCCGGCCCTACCGACGGCCGACGCGCCTCGGCGACTTTCATTCGCTCGCGGCCGGCGACTCCTCGGAGCGATTACCTTCCTCATCGCCAGCCGTCTCTTCGGGGACCGGCACGGCCGCGGCTGCAGCAATAATGGCCTGAGCCCTTTCCAGATCACCGCCAAGCAGTTCGGCCAACTCGCCGGCCTCGACTTCGGCCAGTTCGGCGGCCGAAGCATAGCCGGCATCATACAACTTATCGGCCAGCTTTTCGTCCACCCCGGCTACTACCAGTAGTGACTTATAACCCTCTTCCATTGACTTGGCATATTTCGATTCACCCTTGACGCCGATATTCCAGCCCAACAACTTCGAGGCCAACCGGACGTTCTGCCCCTGCCGACCGATGGCCAGGGAGAGTTGATCATCGGGAGCTATGACCACCAGGGTTTTTTTCTCCTCGTCGACCACCACCATGGAAATCTGGGCCGGCGCCAAGGCATTGGAGACGAAGCGGGCCGGATCGGGGCTCCAGGGGACGATATCGATCTTCTCGCCCTGCAACTCCTGCACGACATTCTGGACCCGGGAACCCTTCATGCCCACGCAGGCGCCGACCGGATCGACATCGGATTCACTGGAGGATACCGCAATTTTGGCCCGCGAGCCAGGCTCACGGCAGACCCCCATGATCTTGACTACCCCTTCGGCGATCTCCGGAACCTCTTCGGTGAACAGCTTGGTCAGGAAACGGTCGTCGGTCCGACTTAAGACCAGCGGCGATTCCTTGCTGGTGTGTTTTACTTCCAGGAGATAGGCGCGAATCCGGTCACCCTGCCGATAGGAGCGGCGGGGCATCTGCTGGCTGGCCGGCAGGATTGCGTCAGTGCGGCCCAGGTTGACGATGATATTACCCCGCTCAAAACGCTGCACAATGCCGTTGACGATCTCGCCCTGGCGGTCCTTGTACATCTCGTAGACCACATCGCTTTCAGCTTCCTTCATCTTCTGGATGATGACCTGCTTGGCGGACTGGGCGGCAATCCGGCCCAGATCGGCGACATCCGGCATCTTGGAGCCAAGATCGTCGCCCAACTCAACATCGGGATCGAGGGCCTGGGCATCATCCAGGGTAATCTCGGTCTGATCGTCCTGGACCACGTCGACCACCGTGCGGAACTGGAACAACTCAATCTCGCCCAACTCCTCGTTGAAACGGACCTCCATATCCCGCCGCTGCCCGAATTTCTTGCGGGCGGCCTGCATCACGGCCTCTTCCAGACCATCGACCAGCAATTGCCGGTTAATTCCTTTATCCCTGCTGATCTGGTCGATAATCCTGCTCAGTTCAGATAACATAGCGTTTTCTCCACAGAACGTTTAAGCCATTCCGAATCATTTCATAAAGCCGTTGTTCAAAAAAATAACTGCCGTTGGGAATGGTCATGGACGGCGTAAGTCCGTAACAAAATATCCCAGGGTAAGGTTATTTCATTACGGCTCCTTAAGTCAAAACCGGCCCGGCCGAGGATTTTAAAACTCGACCGCCAGTCTCGCCTTCTTCACCTGCGCCAAGGGAATCTCCCGGCGACCATCCGCCACTGCCAAGGAGACCAGCTCTTCGCCAACTTCTTCGATGGTTCCCGCCACCTCCTCGGTGGTTTCCGCGAGGGTGACCAACACCTGCTTGCCCCGATATCTGGCAAAGTCCCGGGCGGTCTCCAGAGGCCGATCCAAGCCGGGCGAAGAAACCTCCAGGTGGTAGGCCTGATCGATCAGTTCCTCGACATCGAGAATCCGGCTGACTTCCCGGCTGACAATGGAGCAATCATCGACCCGAATTCCGCCCGCGTGAAAGATAATAATCCGCAGAACCTGGCCGTGCTGTTCGCGCCGGAACTGGACTTCGACCAGTTCATAGCCAAGGTCGGCTACAACCGATTCAATCAGTTCACTGACCTGTCCGGCAATTCGGTCGTGATATGTGTTGGCGCTCTTTGTCATGATCCACTATAAAAAAAAAAGCGGGCATGCAGCCCACTTTCCTTTGGTAAGAAAAGATTTCAATTGCCGGCCAAAACAGCAGCCGGCACATCGACTTTCGCAACCCAACCAAAGTCGAACATCAGCCGAAGCGCCCTGGTCTCGGGGAGAAGCAGGGAAAATCCGGCAGGGGGCATTCAGCTATTGGAGCGGGCAACGAGACTCGAACTCGCGACACCAAGCTTGGGAAGCTTGTACTCTACCAACTGAGCTATGCCCGCATCAACCCGGCAATATACTTGAATAACCAGACATGTCAAGGAGAGAAAAACCGGCTGAGAGGCGCTCCGACCCCAGCCCAAGGCGCGCCCAATCCCATGTGCCTGGTGTGAGCCCGCCAGCCTTTAGAGAATGGCTTTCACCGCCTCACTCGCCATCTCAAGAGCGAAGTCTGGCGCCACACCCAGCCAGACAATGATCAGCACCAAGCAGAGGCCGGCCGCCTGAACCAGGCTGCCCAGCGGCAGGGTATCAGCTTTTTCCGGGGCAGCACAGTAGACCACCCGGACTACCGACAGGTAGTAATAAATGGAAATGGCGGTATTGATGGCCGCCATGATGACCACGGCCAGATAACCCTTTTGCAGGGCGCCGGTAAGCAGCATGAACTTACCCATGAAGCCGACGAAGGGGGGAATCCCGGCCAGACCGAACATAGCCACGGCCAGAACCAGGGCCAGGACCGGCGCCCGCTTATAAAGACCGCTCAGATCCTCGACCAACAGATTTTCGCCTTGGACCGCCACATTGCAGATCACCAGGAAGGCGGCCAGAATCATCACCATATAGCCGACAATGTAGAAAATCGAGGCGGCATACCCGGACTCGCCCAGGACCAAAATCCCCAAAATCACATAGCCCGCGTGGGCGATGCCGGAAAAGCCCAGCATGCGTTTAATATCTTTCTGCACCAGGGCCAAGAGGTTCCCGTAAAACATGGAAACCACCGCCAGCGCCCCCAGCAGTCCGCTGACCGCCTGGGATTCGGGCATGGCCAGGGCCGAGACCCTGATCAGCAAGGCCACTGCCGCCAGCTTGGGCACCGAGGCAATAAAGGCGGTGGTCTCATTGGCGGCACCCTGATAGACGTCGGGTAGCCAGAAGTGGAAGGGGAAAAGCCCCAACTTGAAGAAAAAGCCACCTAGAACCATGATGATGCCGACTACCGCCGCCGGCTGAGCACCTAAACCGTGCAGGCGGGGCAGCAACTCGGCCAGGTAGGTGGTGCCGGTCAGGCCGAAGAGATAACTCATCCCGAACAGCATGACCCCGGTGGCCATGACCCCCAGGATGATGTACTTGGCAGCTGCCTCCATCTGGGTCCGCACCCCGGTCGCCTCGTTGCGCATCGGCACCAGCAGATAGAGCGCAAAGGATGACAACTCCAGGGCCACGAACAGGGAAAGCAGCTCGACGCAACTCACCACCATCATCAAGCCCAGAGCGCTGAGGAAGAGGAACAGGTAATACTCGACCTTGATCTCTTCGGCGACGGTCTTGACCTCCCGGTCAAAGATGATGACCACCGCCAGACCCACGGCCACCAGGAACTTGAAGAGTTGCGAGAAGAGATCGACTCGATAGGCATCAAAAAACAGGCTGCCGTGCAGGTAGAGGCTGAAGGTGGTCAGAATGATCGTGCCGACGGCGATAAACCCCGACAAGGTCCGGGCCTGGCGGCCACTGCCGTTGAAGATGCTCCCCATGAACAACAGAAGACACCCGAACATTACCCACAACTCCGGCACAAACAACATCACATCATTCATCTTTCCATCTCCATAAAGTCAGCTCCGGAGGAGTACGCCTTAAGTCAACATCCGACAAATCAAGGCTGGTTTCACCCTGCCCGCCTCAGGGCAGCATCAGACCAGCCATGGTCACCGCCTGCACCGGCACGGTGTTGCTGACCTGATCAACCAGATGAGCCACGCTGACATGCATGACCTCCATAAACGGCGCCGGCGACAGGCCGATCCAGAAGACGAAGAGCAGCAACGGCGCCAGGGTGGCGATCTCGCGCAGATTGAGATCGAGCAGTTGCCCATGGGGAGCGGGATTGTTAGCGCCCCCCCAGACCACCTTCTGGAGCATGCGCAGCATATAAGCCGCGGCCAGGACCGCGCCAGGGATCGCGCAACCGGCGACGATCTTGTTTTTGGTGAAACCGCCGACCAGGATCAAAAACTCGCCAACGAAGGAGTTGGTGCCAGGGAAAGCCAGTGAAGAGAGCGAAAAGAAGGCCAGGAAGGTCACATACCAGGGCATCAGCTTACCGATGCCGGTGGCGTCGGCCAGCTCGCGGCTATGGGTGCGCTCGTAGATCATGCCGACGCAGAGAAACAGCGCCCCGGTGGTGACCCCGTGGTTGATCATCTGAAGGATGGCCCCCTCGATGCCGTTCTTGTTCAAGACGAAGATCCCCAGGGTGACAAAGCCCATGTGCCCGACGCTGGAGTAGGCGATCAGTTTCTTCATGTCGCTCTGGGCCAGGGCGGTAAAACCGCCGTAGAGGATCCCGGCCACCGACAGCCATAAAACATAAGGCATGAAGGTGATAGTCGCCTCTGGGGTGATGGGCAGACAGAAACGCAGGAAACCGTAAGTCCCCATCTTCAGCAGGACGCTGGCCAGGATAACGCTGCCGGCGGTGGGCGCCTCCACGTGGGCGGCCGGTAACCAAGTGTGAAAGGGGAACATCGGCACCTTGATGGCGAAGGCCAGAAAGAAGGCGAGAAAGACAAAGATCTGGAAGTTGCTTGAGTAGGCCTGGCCCATCATCAGCGGAATGCTGAAGGACTCATTCTGCAAATAGAGGGCGATGATGGCCACCAGCAGGAGCACCGAGCCGGCCAAGGTATAGAGGAAGAATTTGATCGAGGCATAGGTCTTGCGAGGCCCGCCCCAGATGGCGATCAATAGATACATGGGAATCAGCATCGCTTCCCAGAGGATATAAAAGAGGACAAAATCCAGGGCCACGAAGACCCCGATCATCGAGGTCTCCATGATCAACAGGCAGATCATGAACTCCCGGACCCGCGTCTGGATATACCGCCAGGAGCCCAGGACACAGAGGGGCAGCAGCAGCGTGGTCATCAGCACCAGGAGCAGGCTGATTCCGTCGATCCCCAGGGTGTAATTGATCTTGAGATTCTGAAAGGTGATCCAGGCATGGTGCTCGGCAAACTGGAACTTGGCGGTGGTGGGATCAAAACCGAAGTAAAGCTGCAGTGAGATCAGCGCCGTCACCACAGTGACCAGGAGGGTCCAATACTTAGCGAAATTTTCGTTGCTGCTTAGCAGCAGCACCATAGCGCCGGCTAGGGGCAAAAAAATCACGGAACTCAGGATGGGAAAGACACCGTCCTTGATGATGAGAAAGTCGTCCATTACTCACGTTCCCCTGGTTATACCTTAGTTCAACACATAAACAATCAGGATGATGGCCACCGCGGAGGCCGCATAAAAGAGACTGGACTGCAACCAGCCGCTCTGCAAGCGCCGGCCCAGACTGCCCAGGCCGCGCACCGAGCGGGCAATGCCATCCACCACCCCGTCAATAGCGTTCCAGTCAAACCAGGACCAGAAGCGCGCCATGGTCATCAGCGGATAGAGGCCCAGGTAGCGATAGCCCTCATTGACCCCGTTGTCCACGGACTGGATCGGTTTGCTGGCCAGCCAATAGAAGCCCCGGCCGCCCATGCGATAGAACCAGTCCATATCGACACTGATGGTCGGTTCCGGTTTCAGTTTCTTCAGGAGCAGGAAGAAGCCCACTGCGGTAAAGAGCAGGATCTGCAGGGTCTCTGAAACATGATAGGAGCCATAAACCAGCTGGGCATAATGATGCGCCTCTTCCTGGTTCGGCAGCATCCCGTAGAGATAGGGGACATAACAACCGATGAAGATGCAGAGGAAGGCGGCGATGCCCATGGCCCATTGCATGTTGGCGGGCGGATCGGCGGCCTTCTCCCAGGTCTCCTTGCTGCAGTTGTTCTTCCCGAACCAGATAAAATAAGGCACCTTCAAGCCGGTATGCAGGAAGGTACCGGCCGAGGCCAGCATCAACAGGAAACCGGCCCAGTACAGATGTTCTTCAAAACCGGCGGCGACGATCATCGATTTGCTGACGAAACCGGAAAAAAGCGGGAAGGCCGAAATCGACAGGCCGCCGATCATGGTAAAGACAAAGGCCCGCGGCATCTTCTTATACAACCCGCCCAGTTCGGTGAATTTGCTCTGCCCGGTCATATAGAGCACCGAGCCGCAACCCATGAACAGCAGACCCTTGTAGAGGATGTGGGCAAAGGCATGGGCAACCGCGCCGTTGATGGCCATGGCCGTACCGATGCCGCAACCGGCCACCATGTAGCCGACCTGGCTGATAATATGATAGGCCAGCAGCCGCCGGCTGTCATTTTCCAGCACCGCGTAAACGACACCATAGAGGGCCATGCAGACCCCCAGGGGCACCAGAATATCCATACCGGCGCAACCCCGGGCCAGGGCGTAAACCGCCGTCTTGGTGGTGAAGGCGCACATGAAGACGGCGCCGGTGACGGTGGCCTCGCCATAGGCGTCGGGCAGCCAGGCGTGCAGGGGCGGCACCGCGGCATTCAAAATGAAGCCCAGCATGATAAGGAAGGTGGGCAGAGACACATTAAAGAGGTTGCCGAAGCTGAAGCCCTCCTGGCTGCTGGTCACGTCGCTCAAGAGGTTGAAGGCGATCTCGCCGGTCGCCTTATAGTGCAGAGCGATACCGGCCAGCAACAGCAGCCCGCCGAAGGTGTGGACCAACAGGTAGCGATAACCGGTGGCCAGCGACTTGGGTCCGCGCCGGAACCAGATCAGAAATACCGAGGAAAAGGCCATCACTTCCCAGAAGAGGAAAAGCACCAGGTAGTCACCGGCGTAAATCACCCCCAGGGAGCCGGCAACATAAAACCAGGCGGCAATGTGCTGGAGATCGTCATCGACGTGCAGGCCGTAGATGGTGCCGATCACGCACATCAGGGTCATGATGTAGGCAAAGACCTTGCTCAGGGCATCAACCCGGCCGAAGGTCAGGTTCCAGTCCAGGAAAGAGGTGACCGCATAGGTGCCCGGTTCGGTCAACCAGGTGAGGACAAAGGCCAACAGGGGTATCGCCACCAGAAAAGTCCTGCGTACGGTACCGCGCGGCACCAAAGGCAGCAGTAGGGCACCGAAGAACAGGAGCAGGGAGGGATGGATAAAGGTGCTACTTATCATAAAAATCCTCCGGGGCCATGATGGTGAACTTGCCGCCGAACCAATGGCAGTGGCCGATCCACTTGGAGACCAGGATGATCACCACGCAGGCGCCGAATCCGAAGAACGACCAAAACCCCCAAATTTGCTCAATATGGGTGTGGGCATGCTCCTTGTCCACCAACAGGATGTCCCAGACCACCACCAGCCCGAGTACCACGAAACAGTACCTGATCACCGTCTTTAAACGGTCCCGCAGATAATCGATCAGATTGACTATCATCCTGCCACCACCTTTGTCGCCAGCTTGACGAAAGACATCATGAAATCAGGATAGATGCCGACAATCACCGAAATGGTCGCGGCCAGCATCAGAGGTATCAACATGGCCAACGGCGCCTCCTTGACCCCCTCGTAGACCTCACCCTCGGGGCGCTTGCCGAAGAAGGCCTTATAGGTAACCGGCGCGAAATAGCCGACGTTCAAGAGGGTGGAGGCCAGCAGCACCAGGAGGATGCCGATATAATGGGGCGAAGGCAGTTCCATGGCGCCGGTCAGCAGTTTCCACTTGGTGACGAATCCGGCCACCGGCGGCGCCCCGATCATTGAGAGCGAGGCGATTGCGAAGGCCGCAAAGGTAAAGGGCATGGTCTTGCCCAGGCCACCCATCTCGGAGATGTTCTTCTTGTGGGTGGCCACATAAATGGCGCCGGCACAGAAGAACAGGGTGATCTTGGAAAAGGCGTGGTTGGCGATGTGAATCAAACCGCCTTCAATTCCGCTGGGGGTCAAAAGGGCCACGCCGAGGATGATGTAGGAGAGCTGGCTGACCGTGGAGTAGGCCAGCCGGGCCTTCAAGTTGTCCTTGCTGAGGGCAATGATCGAGGCGGTCAAAATGGTAAAAGAGACGAAATAGGCGGTGGGGATGCCCAGGTTCAGGGCGTCCATGGTGTTGACCCCGAAGATGTAGAGCATCACCCGCGTGGTGGAGAAGACGCCGACCTTTACCACCGCCACGGCATGGAGCAGGGCGCTGACCGGGGTGGGCGCAACCATCGCCGAGGGCAACCAGTTGTGGAGCGGCATGATGCCAGACTTGGCAAACCCCAGCAGACAGAAGATATAGAGCATGGTCACCAGGGCGCCGTTGGCATCGGCCGGAAAGATGCCGGTGGAGATATTGGTGGCGAAGTCCAGGGTGCCGGTTAAGACATAGATCAGGATCATCGCCGGCAGCAGCAAACCCTTGGCAGTGGTGGTCAGGTAGATGATGTATTTGCGGGCGCCGGAGTAGGACTCATCATCCTGATGATGGGCGACCAGCGGATAGGTGCAGACGCTGACGATCTCGTAAAAGAGGTACATGGTGAAGAGGTTGTCGGAGAAGGCGACCCCGATGGCCCCGAACAAAGACAGGGCGAAGCAGGCGTTGAAGCGGGTCTGGGCATGCTCCTTCAGGCCGCGCATGTAACCCATGGAATAGAAGACCGCCAGCATCCACAGAAAGGAAGCGACCAGGGCGAAGATCATCGAAAAACCATCGGCCCGCAGGGTGACGCTCAGGCCGGGCAGAATCTGGAAGATCGTCAAGTGCAGCCGGTTGCCGGCCAGAACCTCGGGCACCATGGACATGACCAGACCGAACATGGTCAGCGAGGCGGCAAACGACACCCCCTCGCGCAGGTCCGGATGCTTGCTGCAGCGCATCACCACCAGCGCCCCGATCAGCGGCGCCAGCAAGGCATATAAAAGTTTAGCGGATTCGATTTGCATAACCCTGGTCCCTGTAACTGTTTAGCCCTGCAGCTCGGCGACGTCTTCCGTATCGATCGACTGGTAATTCCGATAGACCGCGATGATGATGCTTAAGGCGATGGCTGCCTCGGCAGCGGCGATACCCATGATGAAGAGGGTGAAGATTTGGCCGGTGGTGGGATCGGGCGCCAAAAAGCGGCTGAAGGCCATGAAATTTAGAGAAGCCCCGGAGAGCAGGAGCTCGGACGAGATCAAGAGACCGATCAGGGTGCGCCGGTTGAGCAGACCGTAAATCCCCAGTCCGAAGAGCAGGGCCGCCACCACCAGATAGCTTTCCAGTGAGTTATGCAGATTGAACAGGTTCATGCTTTGTCCCTCCCGATACGGGCCAGCACTAGCGCCCCGATGATGGCCAGCAGCAGGACCACGGAAATCAGTTCAAAGACCATGCTGTAAGTGGTCAGCAGTGCATGGCCGATCGCCGTGACCGAGCCGTCGTTGACCTTGACCGGCACCGCCGGCCACATGGTGGAGGTGGCCAGCAGCACCAGCCCCCAAACCAATATGCCCGCCACCCCGAAACTCAAGACTCCGCTCAGGGCGGTCTGCCGACCGGACCTTTTTTCGGCCCCGGGGTCGGCCAGCATGATGGCAAAGACGATGGTCACGCAGACCGCGCCGACATAGATCAGCATCTCCATGGCGGCCAGAAAGGGGCTATTGAGAAAATAATAAAGGCCGGCGACACCGATCAGACACATGGCCAGACCGGAAACCGCCCGCGGCAACCGCACCGAGTTGGTGGCAATAATGCCGCCGATCAGGGTAACCGCGACAATGAACAGAAAAAGCAGACCGGCCAGGCCTTCGGCTGTAAACAGGGAACTCATCGGCCTTTTTCCTCCAGTCTTTTTAACAGGTCAAAGATATAGGCCTCCTTGCGGGGCCCGGCCAAGTTGTAATCCTTGGAGAAGCGGATGGCGCCGAACTTGCAACTTTCGACGCACTGCCCGCACAGGCTGCACTTGGTGAAATCCAGGATATAGCTGGTCAGCACCTTGCCCTTGCCGCCTTCCGGCTTCTCGCCGGCCAGGCTGATGCAGTTCGAGGGGCAGCCTTTCTGGCACATGCCGCAGACCACGCATTTGGGCGCCCCGGTCTCCTCATCGCCGATCAGCTCGATGTGGCCCCGGAACCGTGCCGACATGGGCAGCGATTCGTGGGGGTACTGGAGGGTGACCACCGGTTTCAACATATAACGGAAGGTGATACCCAACCCCACAAACAGGCTCTTGGTGCCGGAATACAGTTCACAGAAATATCCGCTCATCTTAGGCTCCGAACAAGTAAGACACGACCTTGATGGTGGCGCCGGTCAGCAGCAGGTTGAAGAGGGAAATGGGGATCAGAACCTTCCAGGAGAGGTTCAACAGCCCCCAAAGGGTGGTGCGCGGATAGGTCCAGCGCACCCACATCACGCAGAAGATCAGGGCGTAAACCTTGAGCAGGAACCACCACCAGCCGGAACCAATTCCGAACGGCGACTGCCAGCCGCCCAGGAAGAGCACCGTGGCCAGGCTGGCGCCGATAACCATATTGGCGTACTCGCCCATGAAGAAGACCCCGAAACCCATCCCGGAATATTCGGTGTGGTAACCGGCGATCAGTTCGCTTTCGGCCTCGCCCAGATCGAAGGGCGCCCGGTTGGTCTCGGCCAGGGAACAGATAAAGAAGATCAGGAAGGCCACCGGCATCAGAGGGCTGGCGGTGAGGCGGAAAATGTACCAGTTCCAGAACATCCCCTCCTGCTGCTTGACGATCTCGTTCAGGTTCATGGTGTGGGTGACCATGACCAGGGAGATCACCGTGATCAGCATGGGAATCTCGTAGGCGACGTTCTGGGAAACCGCCCGGGCCGCCGAGATCACTGCGTACTTGTTGCCGGAGCCCCAGCCGCCCAGGAGTAACCCCAGGACGTTGACCGAGGCAAAGGCGAAGATCATCAGCAGGCCGAGGTCGATATTACGGGCCGCCAGGTTTTCACCGAAGGGGATGACGACAAAGGACATCACCGCCGGCACCAGAACCAGAAGGGGCGCAACTTTAAAGAGGTAAGGATCGACCCCGTTCGGCACCAGCAACTGCTTGCTCATCAGCTTGATGCCGTCTACCAGAGGCTGCAGGAGGCCGAAGGGGCCGACCTCCTTGGGTCCGATCCGGCACTGGATATGGGCGGCCACCTTCCGCTCCAGCCAGACCAGATAAGCGGCATTGAGGGCGGCAAAGGCGATCAGTCCGCCCAGGAAGATCAGCAGCCGCAATGGTTCCATTTCCAGAAGTTCCATCATACGATCTCCTTAGCGGTCGATCTCGGGGATAACCAGGTCCAGGCTGCCCATCAGGGCCAGGGCATCGGCCAGCAGCATGCCCCGGCTAGCCTCTCCGAACAGACTCAGGTTGGAGAAGGTCGGGGAGCGCAGCTTCATCCGGTAGGGGGTATTGGTGCCGTCGCTGACCACCCGGATGCCGAAGGTGCCGCGGGCCGCCTCCACCGCGCCGTAATAATCGCCGACCGGCGGCTTGATGATCTTCGGGGCCTTCTCGGCCATCACCGGCCCGTCCGGCAGTTTATCCAGAGCCTGCTCGATGATCCGCAAACACTGATCGATCTCGTCCATCCGCACCATATAGCGGGCCATGGAATCGCACTCGGAGTAGACCGGGATATCAAAATCCAGCTCGGGGTAAACCGAGTAGGGCTCGTTCTTGCGGACGTCGTAGCAAACCCCGGAGCCGCGCAGCACCGGGCCGGTGGCCCCGTAACGACGGCACATCTCGGCCGAAATCGGCCCGACTTCCTTGAGCCGCTTGATCATGATGATGTTCTTGGTGACCAGATTGTGATAATCGGGCAGACGGCTGCGCAGTCGTTTGATGAAGGCGCGAGTGCCGGTGATGAAGGGTTCGTCGATATCGTTATAAACCCCGCCGAAGCGGAAATAGCAGAAGGTCAAGCGGGCGCCGGTCACCGACTCCAGCAGATCGAGGACATGCTCCCGATCATCGAAGGCGTAGAGCAGCGGGGTAAAACCGCCCAGGTCGAGGACGAAGGCGCCGTACCAGAGGAGATGGCTGGCGATCCGGTTCAACTCGACGGTGATCACCCGGATGTACTCGGCCCGCTCCGGCACCTCGATCCCGGCGGCCCGCTCCACCACCTGGACATAGCCGTGATTATAGGAGAGCGCCCCCAGATAATCGAGGCGGGCGGTGTTGGGCAGAAACTGGGCCCAAGTCCGGTTCTCACCCATCTTCTCGTGCATCCGATGGATGTAGCCCAGGACCGGCTCGGCGTGGACGATATACTCGCCGTCCATGGTCAGTTTGACCCGCAGAACCCCGTGGGTGGCAGGATGCTGCGGCCCCAGGTTGATGACGAAGGTTTCCTGATTAGGATTACAGTCTGGCTCGTTCATACCCGGAAATCCTTGAGGAGAGGATGAAAGTCGGCGTCTTCGGGCAGCAGCAGGGGGGAAAGATCGGGATGACCGAGAAAACGAATCCCGAAGAAATCATGGGTCTCGCGCTCATGCCAGTTGGCCCCGGAAAAAACCCCGGAGACGGTCGGCAGTTCCGGATTGGCCCGGGGGATGCGGCAGCGCACCACCACCCGGCACAGTTCCTGGCCGGTATTGGTGTAATCGTACACCACCTCCATCTGCTCGGCGACCGGGGCGCCGGGCGCCTCAACCGGCTCCTCTTCCCCCTCGGCCGGGGCCGCTTTCTTGGCCGGCTTGGGGCCGGCGCTGGCAAGCCAATCCACCCCGGTCACCGCCTCCAGGGTATAGCCGCGGCGATTCATGATGGTCGCCGCCTCCACCACCTGGGCAGGTGCGACCGTGATATCAAGCTGATAACCCTTGGCCTTATAGTCGGTATCGACCAGCGCCAGGGGAGCCAGGGCCAGAAAATCCTCTTTCAGTGTCTCGCAGAGCATGCTCATCCGGCCTCCACCCTGGGCCACCGGCGGGTCCCGGTGATTTTTTCTTCCAACTCAAGAATCCCCTCGATCAAGGCCTCCGGGCGGGGCGGACAACCGGGGATGAAGACATCGACAGGAAAGAGCTTGTCGGCCCCTTCGACGATCCCGTACTGGCCTTCAAAGACAAAAGGCCCGCCGGAGATGGCGCAGTTGCCCATGGCGATGACCCATTTGGGCTCCGGCATCTGATCGTAAAGGGTCTGCACGGCCGGGGCCATCTTCTTGCTGATGGTGCCGGCGACGATCATCACGTCGCACTGGCGCGGCGAGGGGCGAAAAACCTCGGCGCCAAAGCGGGCCAGGTCAAAACGCGACGCACCGGCCGCCATCATCTCGATGGCGCAGCAGGCCAGGCCGAAGGTCATCGGCCAGAGCGAATTGGCCCGCCCCAGGGCCAGCAGCTGGTCAAGAGCTGCGAACTGGACTATGGCTGACTGTAAATTTTCCTTCCCCACTTGAACACTCCCTTTTTCCAAGCATAGATGACCGCCAGCGCCAGGATGCCGACAAAGAGCAGCAATTCCACAAAGTCGCGCATTACGTAACCATCGTTGTAGGCCATTGCCACCGGGAACAGAAACAGCACATCGACGTCAAAGGCCAGAAACATCAGGGCGTATAGATAGTAAACGATGCCAAAGCGGATCCAGGCGCTGCCGATCGGGTCCATACCGCATTCGATCAGTTGCCCGGTTTTGTTGACGGTGTTGCGGGTATTACGGGGAGCGAGAAGATAGGCGATTACGAAGGGGCCGATACCGAAAGCGAGTCCGCCCAGACAAAAGGCGGCCACATAGAGAAGGTCAAGTGTTGCCTGTTGTCCCACGATAACGCCTCCCTGCAATGAGGTGAAGGCCGGGGTGGCCTTCCTTATAGCTGATCGTGAAGCCCCGTTGCCGAGCAGCGGGCCCGAACAAGACCTGCCCGACGGTGCCGGCAGGCCTCTTCCGAGTTATTCCCCCGGATTACAAAGTCTTGGTTTTTTAGCTCACCCCACCACCCTTGTCAAGCAAATACTGAGCGGCCATTCAGTGTGGAAATTTCCAGGCGGAGCGGGCCAAAGGCACAATGTGGCAGGTGTCTTGATGGACAGTTAACCCTTGAGGCGCGCCAGGAAACGGGAGTGGATATTATCGAAGCCGCCGTTGGAGAGAATGGCCACCACGTCACCGGGCAGGCAAGTATCAGCAAGATAATCGATGATCGCGTCGGTGAGGGGGAAATAGCGGGCCGCAACCCCTCTACCGTTTAAGGCCTCGACCAGTTCCGGGGCCGAAAACCGCGCCTCCGGTTCCACCTTCAGCAGCGGTTCCGGTTCCCGAACCAGGACCAGATCGGCAGCACCAAAACTGGCGGCGAAGGCCTCCTGAAAGACCCGGCGCCGGCTGGAGTTGGTGCGGGGGTCGAAGACGGCAATCAAGCGGTGTCCGGCGTAGGCGCCGCGCAGGGCGGCCAGGGTTTCCCTTACCGCCGTGGGATGATGGGCAAAGTCGTCAATCACCGTCACCCCCCGCTCGACCCCGCGCACCTCCTGACGGCGCTTCACCCCGCCGAAAGAGGCCAGTCCCGAGGCAATCTCCTCGCGGGTCAGACCCAGGTGGTCGAGGACCGCAGTCACCGCCAGACAGTTGAGACTGTTGTGGATCCCGGGCAGAACACTGCGCAATTGCCCGTACGGTCTCCCCGCCTTCAAGGCCTGAAAGGTGGTCCCCCCGGGGCTGATCTCCACGTCAGCAAGAGACCAGTCGAGTCCCACCGAACGACCATAGCCCAGAACCAGGCAGGGCGCCGAGGCCGTCAACTCACGGACCACCGGATCGTCGAGATGGGCGACCAGACAGCCATCGGGCGGCATGCTCGCCACCAGCTTGCGGAAGGAGACCTTAACCGCCTCCAGATCGGCGTAGATATCGGCGTGATCAAACTCGATGCTGGTGATGATCGCCACCTTGGCCCGGTAGTGCAGAAACTTCGGCCCCTTGTCGAAGAAAGCGGTGTCGTACTCGTCGCCCTCGACCACAAAATACTGGTCGCCGCCCAGGTTGAAGTTGCGGCCGAAGGCCTGGACCAGCCCGCCGATCAGGAAACCGGGTGCCCGACCGGCCCCGTGCAGGACGGTGGCCATAATTGACGAGGTGGTGGTCTTGCCGTGGGTGCCGGTCACCACCAGGGAGGTGCGGCCACCAATAAAGAAGTGGGCCAGGGCCTGGGGCATCGAGAGGTAGGGGATGGCCAACTCGGCCAAGGCGACCGCCTCGGGATTGACGCGGGTAATGACGTTACCCACCACCACCAGATCCGGGCGCGGTTCCAGATTGGCCGGACCATAGCCGGACCTGACCTCGATGCCGGAGGCGGCCAGGAAATCACTCATCGGCGGATAGACGTTCTGGTCGGAACCGCTGACCTGGTAGCCGGCGGCCTTGAACATCCCGGCCAAGGCCCCTACCCCGGTGCCGCAGATTCCCATCAGGTGGACATGGCGAACCTGGTCCGGGGCGCGATTGAGGGCTGGATCGAGCCGGTCCATCAATCGTTCTCCGGTCGAGAGCGCACCGAGTCACGCACGGTCTGATAGACGCTCCGGAAGGTCTCATCAAAGTTGGCCGGAGTCAGCCTGCCCACCTCGATGAACTTGACCACCACCTCCTTGGCCGTCTTGAGGATGGATTCATCGGAGATCGGCTTGCCGGCCGAGGCCTGGTCTGGGTCAACACTTTTCTTGGTCATCAGAGGCTCCCGTCAAACAAAAAACCCCCGCAGAGAAAGAAGGCCAATTCTTTATAGGCTGCGGGGGTGACCTTAACGGGAAAAACCTGGGAGGCCCACCCCGTAAGGATTTTTTCAAGGTCGCGCCGAACGCCCCAAATGCGGCCGGCGATGTGCAGCTATTGTTAGCGGACTGGTATGATTTTGTAAAGCACAAAACCGGCCCAGACCACCACCGAAACCACGCCGCCATATCCCGTGGCACCGAGACCAGCCACCAAAAATTTTACCAAATAATTTCAGCTAGTTAGCGGCATGAGCCAAGCCAGCCCACAAATTCCGGCGGATTTTTTTGACCAACCGCCACCAGTAACGGCGAGGCACTTCAAATTATAACGTATTTTCAACGAGATATTATTTTATCGTCGATATGATTTTTTATTGACACTTTAGCAAAAGAAATGCATAAAATGGCACTAACCAAGCTGTCTGACGTACCGGCCCGTTGAGCTGCATTTTGCACGCAAATCTGACCGGTTACCAGTGGCTGGTTCGGAATGTTTCCGGGGTCGCCAACCCCACCCCGGCCGAACCACGATTAAACCGCAGGTTACATCATCTCAGGAGAGAGAGCATGAAACCCAAAGCCCTGGCCAGCACCGAAGCCGAAGAGCCTCCTAGTAACTGTTGTCTTAACCTGGACGAGCCCGAAGAGCCTCCATCGTCCGGGGCAGTGGCCAGGGCATTGTCCCATTCCCTGGCCGACAGTCCCAATTCCCTTTCCTTCCGTCACAAGTTTTTTCCCACCGCATCCGATCATGATTGGCACAATTGGCAATGGCAGCTAAGCCATCGCATCACCAGCCTGAAACAACTGGAAAAGATGCTCAGCCTCTCCGAGCAGGAGCGCCACAGTCTGCAGTTCAACGGCGGCAACAGCCTGCCCCTGGCCATCACCCCTTATTACGCCAGCCTGCTCGACCCTGACTACCCCGAGCACCCGCTCCGGCGGACCATGGTCCCGACCACCCATGAGCTGCTGGTCTCCAAGGGCGAGGAGCCCGACCCCCTCGGCGAAGACGCCCACAGCCCGGTGCCCGGCCTGATCCATCGCTACCCGGACCGGGTACTTTTTCTGGTCACCGACTACTGTTCCAGCTACTGCCGCTACTGCACCCGTTCCCGGATGGTCGGCAAGCGCCGCGGCCACTCCAAGGCGCGCTGGCAGAAGGCCATCGCCTATATCGCCGCCAACCCGCAGATCCGCGACGTCCTGATCTCCGGCGGCGACCCGCTGACCATGCCTGACCACTACCTGGAATGGCTGCTGGGCCAACTGCACCGGATCGACCACGTGGAGATGATCCGCATCGGCACCAAGGCC
The DNA here is from genome assembly GCA_020056965.1 of Deltaproteobacteria bacterium. GTDB lineage: Bacteria > Desulfobacterota > Desulfobulbia > Desulfobulbales > JAGXFP01 > JAGVGT01. The sequence goes on along the minus strand of JAGVGT010000088.1, from coordinate 6,067 downwards.
CCCATCGTCCTGCCCCAGCGGATCACCCCCGAGCTGGTCAACATGCTCAAGCGCTTCCACCCGCTCTGGATCAGCGTCCACTGCACCCACCCGGACGAGCTGACCCCCGAGGCACGCCAGGCCTTCGCCCGCCTGGCCGATGCCGGCATCCCGCTGGGCAGCCAGACCGTGCTGCTGGCCGGGATCAACGACTCGGTGGCGACCATGAAGAAGCTGATGCACGGGCTGGTCAAGAACCGGGTCAAACCCTATTACCTTTACCAGTGCGACCCGATCCTCGGCTCCTCCCACTTCCGCACCCCGGTCTCCAAGGGGCTGGAAATCTACCAGGGGCTGCGCGGCCACACCACCGGCTATGCGGTGCCCAACTATGTGATCGACGCCCCCGGCGGTGGCGGCAAGATCCCGCTGATTCCGGAAACCGTAGTGGGCCGGGAAGGTAACGATCTGATGATCAGGAACTATGAGGGCAAGGTCTACCGCTACCCGGACGTGATCGGACAGCCAACTCTTAGCGATTCCTGAGACTCCAGCGGCAGTCCCGCAGAATCTCCGGCCCATGGGCATGGCAAAACCGTGCCCATGGACTCTATTTACACCCTCAACCTTCCACCCCAGAGCCCCACCACCAATTGGGCTGCCATGGCAAAGAACCGGCTGGCGGCTGGCAGTTGCGGAAACCCCATAATGATTGGTAACCCATCGCATCAAACAGGCAACCCCACGAGAAACCATGAGAATAAACACGATCGCCTTCATCTATAACGTCAGACACTGCTACCCGGATCCAAATATCCCCATTTCACAGCTGGAAACTGATTTTGACGATCAGCAGACCATTGATTCCATCATCAAACACCTGAAGGATTGCGGGTATAAGGTATTACCAGTTGAAGCAAACGAAGACGCCTACCTGACCCTCCATTCCCACCGCACCGAGATAGACCTGGCCTTTAACTACTCAATGGGGCTCCATGGCTCGGCAAGGTATGCCCATTTACCGGCCATGCTGGAAATGCTCCGCATCCCCTATACCGGCTCCGACCCCTTAACTCAGGCCCTGGTCATGAACAAGGCCAAAATGCAGGAAGTTCTTGCCGCTAATGGTTTACCTGTCCCAAAGTCACAAATATTCAGCACCTCCGAACAACAACTAGAATCAGGGCTAACCTACCCCCTTATCGTCAAACCCCTGGCGCAAGGCTCATCGGCGGGAATCACCTCAAAAAGCCTCGTCGCCAACGCCTCGGAACTGGCCCAGCAAGTAAAAGAAATCATTTCTACCTTCAAAGAACCGGCCATTGTTCAGCCCTTTTTATCAGGCCGAGAATTCTCGGTCCCTATGCTGGGGAATCCTCCCAGGCTACTCCCGATCATCGAACCGGATTTTTCAAAACTCCCAAAAGGGTATGCCTGCATTGATTCCCTGGAGGTCAAATGGATATTCGAGGAACAGACCGAAGAACATCATCTGGTCTGCCCGGCGCTGCTCAATGATGAAACAAGGCGGAAAATTGAGTTTATTGCTCGAAAAACCTGGGAGGCCTTACAAATCCGCGATTGGTGCCGGATCGACATGCGTTGCGACCAGGCCGGCGAGATCTACGTTATAGACGTGAATTCCCCGCCAGGCATGATCCCGCCCGAAATTTCGACGACTTCATACTTCCCGATGGCGGCCAGAGCGGCCGGCATTAATTACGATGCCCTCCTGAAAGAGGTTATTGCCACGGCCGGGGCCAGATACCAGCCGCTTGCCTGACTAAATATCTTACCGGCGGGGGATTGACCCAAAAAGTCCGCTGGGCTTAGATCGCCACGGCGATCACCACCAGACGCTTCAACTCTTTACCAGTGCTGGCGATAAAATGACCATCGGCATCATCCACAACCGCCCGATCCCCAAAGGCGAGCCCAACTGGGAATCCTCCCTGGACGTAATGGTCCAGGTCGAGGCCATCGCCACCGCCTTGCGCGAACTGGGGCACGAGCCCGCCACCATCCCCTTCGACCGGGATCTGGCCACCTTCGTGGCCCGCCTCCGCCAGGCCGAGGTCGAGGTCGTCTTCAACCTCTGCGAATCGGTGGACGACGACCCACTGCTGATGGGCCACCCGGCCGCGGTCTTGGAACTGCTAGGGCTGCCCTTCACCGGCTCCTCGGCCATGGCCCTGACCGTTTCCACCGACAAGGTCCTGGTCAAACGGGCCATGCAGGCGGCGGGCCTGCCCACTCCCGGCTTCTTTCTTTATGAGGGCGGCCCGGTCGCGCTGCCGCCGCAGCTCACCTTTCCCCTCCTGATGAAGCCGCGCTGGCAGGACGCCTCGATCGGCATCGACCAGGACTCCCTGCTCCGCGCCCCGGCCGGAATGGAACCGGCCCTGGCCGCCCATTACGCCAGCTTCGGCCCCCTGGTGGTCGAGGAATATCTGGCGGGCCGCGAGTTCAACGTCGCGCTGCTGGGCTACCCAGAACCTCGAGTAATGCCGCTGGCCGAGATTGACTTCAGCGGCTTTCCCACCGACCTCTTCCGGATCGTCGGCTACCGGGCCAAGTGGGAAGAGGATTCGCCCGAATACCGCGCCACCAACCGGGTCTTCCCAGATCTGCCCCCCCCCCTGGCCGCCGAGCTGCGCCGGGTGGCGGCGGAGTGTTTCCACCTCTTCGACCTGCGCGATTACGGCCGGGTTGACTTGCGGCTGGACGGGCAGGGCCGGGTCCAGGTGCTGGAGATCAACGCCAACCCCTGCCTCTCGCCCGATGCCGGTTTCCCGGCGGCGGTGGCCGCCAACGGCCTGGACTACACGGCCATGGTCGCTGAGCTGCTGGCGCTGGTGACTAAAAGGAAAGACAAATGATCACGATCAGAAAGGCCAGGTCAAACGACCGGGGTGGGCTGCTGGCCCTGGTGGCAGCCCAGGACAACTTCACCGTTCTGGAACAAGAGGTGGCCGAGGAGGTCATCGACGACGGGTTGACCGGCAAGGATGACTATGAGATTTTGGTCGCTGTGGCGCCGGGCGGTGAGCTGGTCGGCTTCATCTGCTTCGGCCCCATTCCGTTAACCGAGTGCGCCTTCGACCTCTACTGGATCGCCACCCTGCCCAGCCACGGCCGCCAAGGCCTCGGCGCCAGCTTGCTGGCCGCCATGGAAGAGCAACTGCGGCCGGTGAAGGCGGTGGTCTATATCGACACCTCCTCCACCCCCGAATACGCCAAGGCCCGGGGCTTCTACGAAAAGCACGGCTACCGGATCGCCGCCCAGCTCAAGGACTTCTACCACCCCGGCGACGACCGGGTCATCTACCGCAAAGAGTTGTAACGTTTCGCCCTTTATAATTCACCACCAACCATTCCCAGCCTGTTACAATCAATGGTTGCTCGATTACCCGAAGGCCTTCCCCTGCTTAAAACGGCTATTTCCCCGCCCAAAACAGTGCTCTAAGGCCTAAAAACGGCAGCTTTTCCGACCACAACAACGCTTGTTCAATGAGTTGCCTTGGTCCGACCCCGCCCTGCTGTGCTGCGCTATATCAATTGGTTGGCTTGGTCCGACACCATCTTTACCACTGTGTGGAAATACCAGCGGCTCTCCTCGATCCGTAACAGTTCGTCCAGCCGTAAACGAAGGGCCGGAACCTCCAGACTGTTGACGGCCAGCAGCGCCTTGATGGCCAGCTCCAGGTCGTGGATGTTTTGCTCAATATCCTTGGGTAGTTCCGGTGACACAATACTCAATAATAGAAACAGTTATGTATTATGTCACCGGAACTAACCTTGTGGTACTCGTCCTCGACCCGGGCAATCAGGGTGGTGCTCCAACTGAGGATTTCATCGATGACCTGGCCGCCGCTGATCGTCAGCAACTTCGGGAAAGCTTACTTGTTTTTGAACAGGTTCTTTTTTGGGTCTTCTTCCAGGTTGCGGGTGCCGTCAGGGTTGAAGTAGTAGGAGAAGTTTACCTCACATTTCTTATATACCCTGAAATCACCTTCCATTTTCCCATAATAAGCTTTAACAACATTGCCGTTTTTGTCGACCATAGTACGTACTCTGAAGAGATAATTAACTTTCTCTCGGTAATTAGATTTGTATTCTTCTTTAGGTTTTACCGACATCCACTTGTTCAGATTCTTAATGTCATAACCATTTTCCAGTGCTTCAAAAGGCCATTTGTAGAGGCTCTGATTTTTCTCATCAAATCTGTATTCCTGGAGCCCGTCATGCGCGTTTGAAAACGATATATTGCAGCTTGTATTGGCTTCTGAGAAGCTTACGTAGTTGTTTGTACAGTTAAACACCAAATCGCTTGTCATGCCGTTGCCGTGCGGAGCAACCCAATCGCCTTTTTCAAAGTCGTAACCTACTGGCGTATTGAGTTTCGGTACAGGTAAGGCATCCAGATATTTTTGGTACATCGCCACCGGATTCCGCTTCTTCTTCAAAACCACTTCAATTGTCGGATTCCAGGGCTCCCAGCGGTTGAGGAGCATGGAGCTGGATTTGAATTCGTATTTTTGGATTGATCTGTAGTAGCCGTCTTTATCAACTACAACACCGACCAGTGGCAATGTCACTGAACTGTCTGAAAACAAGCCATTCTTGTCTGACAAACCTTCCTTACCAAAACTTCTTAATCCACCGCCATCACCATGTTTGGCCGCTGAAAAATTCAAACTTACGCTGGCACCCTGTATGCTGTTGCCCTTTTCATCAACAACCTTGGCTGTTATCTTGGCAGTTGATGAAGCGTTGGCTGTTGTACAAAATAATAAAACAAAAGCTAATGTAGAAATGATCCGCGGCAAATTTTTCATAGTTCACTCATCGAGTATTGGTTTCAGGCCAAAACGTTTCTTGGCCTCATGCAGCCAATACTGATAGCGTCGGCGATCATGCGCGAATTTCAGGAGAAATTCCTGCTTGTGGCAGCGGTGCGTAATGTGCCAGACACAGCCTGGAATATAATGACGATTTGCTCGTGGCATGCCTGAACATAGCCTGCCAATCAGAAATAGCAACAGAGCAAGTTTAACTTGAGGTCTCGCAAAACAGCCAATTCCTCGGAAGTAGTCCCTAGCCCAGCACCTCCCCCACCTCCCGCCATTCCCGCCCCTGCGCCTCGGCCACCGGTTGGTTGGTCAACACCCCGCGCCAGGTATTGATGCCCCGGGCCAGGCCCGGATCGACCCGGGCCGCCGCGATCAGCCCCCGGTCGGCAATACACTTCAAATAAGGCAGGGTGACATGGGTCAGGGCCTGGGTCGAGGTGCGCGGCACCGCCCCGGGCATATTGGCCACGCAGTAATGGATAATCTCGTCCACCTCGTAGGTGGGGGCATGATGGGTGGTGGGGTGCGAGGTCTCGCAGCAGCCGCCCTGGTCGATGGCGACATCGACGATCACCGCCCGCTTCGGCATGGTGGCCAGCATGGCCCGGGTGATCAGCTTGGGGGCCTGGCCGCCCACCACCAGCACCGCCCCGACCACCAGATCGGCGCTACCCAGGGCCGCGATGAGGTGTTCGGGCGTGGCCACCGCCGTCTCGATCCGGCCGCCCAGCTGGGCTTTCAACCGGGCCAGTTTCTCCAGATTCCGAGCCAGCACCTGCACCGTCGCCCCCATGCCCAGGGCAATCCGGGCCGCATTCAGCCCCACGGTGCCGCCGCCCAAAATCACCACCCGGCCCGGCTCCACCCCGGTGGCCCCGCCCAAAAGGATGCCGCGGCCGCCGTTCTCCCGCTCCAGGTAGTGCGCCCCCACCTGCACGGCCAGCCGCCCGGCCACCTCGCTCATCGGCACCAGGAGCGGCAGGGAACCGTCCGGGGCCACCACGGTTTCATAGGCCACCGCGATGACCCTCGCGTCCAGGAGAATTTCGGTCAACTCCGGCAGCGGCGCCAGATGCAGATAGGTGAAGATGATCAGATCTTCCCGCAGGTACTGGTATTCCGGCACCAATGGTTCTTTGACCTTGACCACCAGCTCGGCCCGGCGCCAGACCTCGCCGGCCTCGGCGACCATCTCCGCCCCGGCCACCCGATACTGGGTGTTGCCGACCCCGCTG
>JAGVGT010000012.1 GCA_020056965.1 Deltaproteobacteria bacterium | reverse complement strand
GGTTCGGGGGGCAGGACCGGCTGGGCGCTCGCGGCAACGGCCGCCACCCGCTTGTTCATCAACTTGGCCGCCGCCGCAGCCACGGTGTCGAACAGTTCATCCTGACTGCATTTGCAGCGCTCGTAGACCCGATTGATCACCCCGCCGGTCTCGCCCTCGGTGTCCAGCAACCGCAGGCTGACCGAATAGGTATTGCCCACCTTCGACAGCACCCCGGCCACCATGAACCGGGTACCCAGGGAGCGGCCGTAGGAGACCAGGCACTGATCGTCGGCGCATTCGTCCCCGGCCTGCTGCTGTAAAGACAGACGTTTAGCCAGGGCCAGCAGGTCTTCCCGGCTCAGCACCTCATAGTCGCCCAGGGCAAAAAGCTCATCGCGCAAGACCACTGACATGGAGAAGGCCAGGTCGGATTCGACCCCGGAGCGATCCAGGTCCAGCACCGCCAGCTTTTCCTTGCCGTTGGCCGGTTTCTTTCTTGCTGGCAAAGCGCCGCCGGGGGCCGGTGCAAAAGGGGCAGCTCCTGTTTTCCCTGCGGGTTTAGCTGTAGCCGCACTCTTTTCCTCGCGACTGAGAGCCCCCGCCGGACCGGCCAGGAACAGCTGACCCAGAGAGAGAAGCAGCAGAATGTGGATCAGCGATTTTGCGCAAAGCATCTCTTCCCCCCGCCTGATTGAAAATAAGACCCGCTCAGACTAGCCAAAAGACCGGGGGATGGCAAGGAGGGAATGGCGAGACCCGTGAGTTGTGCTGGAGGCGTGCCGCTAAGAACCGACGGACGACTGCGAGTATCGAAACAGATCACCAAAAAAGCCCGGGTTCGGCCGTTCCCGCCCCGGGCCTTTCGGTCATTTACCTCTTCCGTTCAACCGAACAGATCGAAGAGGGTCTCCTTTTTCACGCCCTTGACCACCGGCTTGAACATCCGAGCCAGCCAGATCCGCCGCAACGAGGCCTGGGGCATCGACTTGGGCGCGCAAGAGGCGACCAGCAAAGCCAGGTCGCGCTTCTTGCCGTAATAGCGAACGTTGGGGCCGATCTTGACCGCGTCGCTCTCCAGCCGGATCGCTCCCCTTTTGACATACCTGGCAACCTCGGAGTCGGGGTCGTTCAGGTCGCCGAAGATCCGCGCCCCGGCCAGACAGGTCTGGACGCAGGCCGGGGCCAACCCCAGCGCTGTCCTTTCCACGCAGAAGGAGCACTTGTCGGCCTTGCCCTCCTCGCCCAGATTGGGGTTGACGTAGCGCGCCCCGTATGGGCAGGCCTCGGCGCAGGCCCCGCAGCCCAGACAGCGGTTCTTGTCGATCTGCACCGTGCCGTCGAAGGGGTCCTTCCAGGTCGCCGCCACTTCCATAACCTTGACCGCGCCGCTCTTGGGATCCTTGAACTCCATCTTGACCGGGTCAGCCGGACAAACCGGCACACAAGCCGGCTGATCGCAATGGTTACAAAGGCCGGGATAGTAGGTGGAGGCCAGGCCATCGGCGGTGGTTTCCGGCCCCAGCCTTTGCACCCAATTGCGGCCCTGGTCGGCCGGCACCTCCCACTCCGCCTTGCAGGCCACCGCGCAGGCGTGGCAGCCGATACATTTTTCCAGATCGATGATCATCCCATATTGTTTCAAGGTCGTTCCTCCTTGTTGATTAATAAACTGCAGCCGACAAATACTGACACGCTTTGCAGCTTCCGATGGCTAAGCCAAAAGTTCGATATCCAAGAAGCGGCGTGCTGCGGAAGCGGAGGCATACTCGGGTATGTCGAGCATTCCGCAGTGCGCTGCGACACGGGAGATCGGGCTTTTGGCGACGCCATCAGACCATCATTTCCAGCGTTCGCCCATCCTTGACCACCTTGACGAAGCTGGTGCGCATGCCGGTGGCCCCGGTCTCCCGGTCGATCCCAAACAGGGTAATCAGCGACTGATCGTCAATCCCCTGGTCCTTGCCCACCGTCAGCTCCGGGTTCATCGACCCGTACCCGTGGGCCAGGTAGACGGTGTCGGGCCGGATACCGGGAGTAACCTTCAGCACCGTGCTGTTGCGGGATTTCACCCCGTCCTGGTTGACCATGGTGATCCGGTCGCCATCCTTGAGACCGGCCTTGGCCGCCACCCGGTCATTGATCCACAGCGGGTTTTCCGGCATCTCGTGGTGCAGCCAGATGTTGTTCTGGGTGCGGCTGAAGGAGTGGACCGGCGAGCGGCCGTAGACCAGCCGGGCGTAACCGGCCGGCACCTCGGCGGTGGGCACGTAGGCGGGGCTGCCGGCAAAATCGTTGGAGTCGATCTGCTCGGAGAAGAGTTCAACCTTGCCGCTCTCGGTGTCGAACTCGAATTCCCGTTTCCCGGCCGGGGCGTAGGGGGAGACGCCATCCTGGGTGAAGATCCCCTCCAGCGCCTTCAGCTTGGCGATGGAGAGGCCGGCCGGGGCGAGCCTTTTGTCCACATGCTCCTCAATGGAGGCCACCGGAATCTTGTCGCCGTGGCCCAGCCGTTTGGCCAGTTCGTTGACGATCCACACCGAATCCCGCCCCTCGAAGAGCGGCTCGACCAGCGGCATCCGGGCCGCCACGAACTGCTGCGGCTTCGCGGCCGGATCCCACTGCATGCCGGTCTTTACGTAGTCGTAGCGTTCCAGGTAGGTCTTCTCCGGCAGCAGGATGTCGGCATACATGGTGATGTCCATCGGCATGATGTCGGTGACCATCACGAAATCCACCTTCTTCAGGGCGGCGATGGTCCGGGCCTGGTCGGGGATGGTCTGGATCGGGTTCTGGCCCCAGGCGATCCAGGCCTTGATCGGATAGGGCTTGGCGGTCAGGGTAGTCTCGCGGATCGCGTCGGTGGGGGTGCCGGGCGGATGGAAGGGCCAGAACTTGGAGAGGTCACAGTCCTGGGCGAATACCCCGTGGCCCCAGGAGGCGGCGCCCAGCTTGACCCCCTTGGGCCGGATCAGCCCGCCCGGCACCGCATAGGCTCCGAGCAGGGCGGTGAGGCAGGCCTGGGCCCGCGAGCGCTGGAAGTCGTTGCCGTACCAGGTGGTATGCCGGCCGGGATGGACGGCCACGTTGGGCAGATTGGCGCCCAGCAGGTCGGCCACCTGCAGGAGCTGCGCCTTGGGCACATCGCAGGTCTTAGCCGCCCACTCCGGGGTGGCATGGGCCATGGCCTCCTTGAATTGGTCGAAACCGGTGCAGCTCTTGGCCACGAATTCCTGGTCGTACTTGCCGGTGTCGAGCAGCCGCTTCATCACCGCCTGCAGGAAGGCGGTGTCGGTACCGGGCTTGATCGGCACCCAGATGTCGGCCTTGCTGGCCGCCGCCGAAAAACGCGGGTCGAGGACCACCAGCTTGGCGCCATTCTCCAGCCCCTTCAGGTATTGCTTGAGGTGGGAGACGTGGACGTTCTCGCCCAGATGGGTGCCGACCAGGAAAATGACCTTGGCGTTGGCCATGTCCACATCCTCGTTGGGCGCAAAGCCAAAGGTCGACATATAGGCCATGTCCCGCACCCCGCGACACTGGTAGAAAGAGGCCTCGCTGATGTTGGGGGTGCCGGTGAATTCGAAATACTGCAAAGGGTAGAAGGCCGAGGCGCCATGCGGAAAGAGGGCCACCGAGTGGGGTCCATGCTTCTTCTGGATGACCTTAAGCCGCTCGGCCGCCTCGTCCAGGGCCTCCGCCCAGCTGATCCGCTTCCACTTGGGGGCGCCCCGCTCCCCGACGTTCTTCAGGGGGTACTTGAGCCGGTCCGGATCGTAGAGCAGCTGGATCCCGGCGTTGCCGCGGGCGCAGATGGAACTGCCGTTCTCGAGGCTCTTGGGATTGCCTTCCAGTTTAACCAAACGGCCGTCCCGCACCTTGCCGGTCAGCTGGCAGCGCCAGAAGCACATCTCGCACATCCCGCCGTAACGGGTTTCGGTGCCCGTGAAGCTGCCCGGCGCCGCCACCGGTTTTTTGACCAGGCCTGGTTCAGCGGCCCGGGCCAGGCGGGATAGGGGCAACGCCGCCGCAGCCAGGGAAGCGGTCTGCAGGAATTTTCGTCTGGAGATCTTAATACCCATCTTCTTCCTCCTCTTTGGTGAAAAAATCGATCAACTCGACCACAATGCGATAAAAAGGCAGTTCGGCGCCCGCCCGCACCCGGGCCAGGAACCCCCCGAACCAGGGCCGGAAGCACTCGGCCAGAAACTCCTCGCGGGCCGCCTCTTCCCCGCCCTCGCCCAAGCGGGCCAGGAACTCCAGCTCCAGGGGTAAGTAGTCGGCCAGGTCCGCTCCATTGGCCAGCTCAAACCCATAGCGCCGATAGAAGGCGCGGGTCTTGGCGGTGAAAGCGGTGTTGAGCATGCCGCCGCCGGGCAGATGGACCGAACCGTAAGGCGGGGCCACCGTGGCAGGGAAGGCGTTAATGAATAAACGGGTGTGTTCGATGCAGAGGGCTTCGAGGAGGACGGCGGGCGCGGCGGGCAGGCTCTGCAGCTCCCGGCTGGCCTCGTCCCAACCCAATTCCGCCAGAAGTTCGGCCAGGGCCACAAGATGCCCTGCCGCCAGCCAGGCCGGGTCAGGGTAGGCCAGCGAGCGCCCCAGGAAACGATAGACATCGGCCAGCAATTGGTTGGCAACAGCTTCGCTCATCTCTCACCCTCGAGGGCTGTGGTCGGTTGTGACCGCATAGTATTTAAGCAGTAAGTTAAAAACTAAAGCATCATTACATGCTTCAATTCGGTTTTCAAGTTTATTTGAAATTATAATTTCCAGTCTGTCACAAAACCCCGCCCCAAAACAAACAAAAAAAGGCGGCCCTTTCGGACCGCCTCGTTACACCTATATAGCTAGAAATACGATTTCTACATGATCAATTGTTTCCGTAAACCATTCTTACCCCGGCGCCCGATGGCAAGCAAAGAGACACCCGCCCAGCTACTTCTTCTTCAGCAGGGCGCCTTTGTCACCCCGCAGAAACTGGCGACTGGTCTCGGAACCGTGAGGGGCGTGGCATTTCAGACATTTGCTCTCGACTTCGGCCTGGGAATGCTGGGTGCCGTTGCCCTTGGTGTGACAGGCCTGGCAGATCTCCTTGCCCTTCAGCTTAAAACTGCCCTTGGCGATGGCGGTACAGGCAGGTCCGGCCGGCAGGTGACACATTACGCAGGCCTTGGCCCCGGCCAGCTCCGCCGCCACCGGCCCATGCAGATACTTGGACTTGGTCAAACCCTGGTGACAGGCGCCGCTCAGACAGCCCTGGGTGGCGGCCCCTCCCGGCCCGGCCAGGCCAAACAGGCCCACCATGAAGGTCACGACGGCGACACGCACAAACATAAAAAGCTCCGTTTCTTCAGATGGTTACAGGAGAGGCAAAGCACCAAAAATCGTCACGACTCTACCAGCTACCAACCGCGGTTGTCAAAGCATAAGTCGGCAGACCGCCACTCGGCCAAATCTTGATTTATCCGGGCCGGCGTGCTAAGAATCTGGTCGGTCTCGCATGTATGCAACGCCATGCGATTCCAAAAACCGCTGGACCTCTTTGGCCAACTATAAACAACGGCTTGATTGGCACTGTCCGTGGTTCTCGCGATTTTTGCGCGGACGACAATCTTCAGCCTTCGCGGTCGCCGACCGCCAAACCGTTGCGACCTGAACCTTTCCTATTGAGAGATCGTCATGCTTGAACTTCGTTTTATCCGGGAAAACCTGGACCTGGTCATGGAAAAGATGCGCTACCGACACATGGGTACCGCCATGCTGGAAAACTTCGCCGCCCTCGACCAGGAGCGCCGGGCGCTGTTGACCGAGGCGGAGGGCTTGCGCAACCGGCGCAAGACCGTCTCCACCGAGATCGGCGCCCTGAAAAAGGGTGGCCAGGATGCCGAAGGACCGATGGCCGAGATGCGCCAGGTCGGCGAGCGGATCAAGGAACTGGAAGAGAGGTGCGATGGTGCCGAGGCAAAACTCCAGGAGATCGTCATGGAAATCCCCAACCTCTGCCATGAATCGACCCCCTTCGGCAAGGACGACTCCGACAATATCGAGGTCAAGAAGTGGGGCGTCATCCCGCAATTTAATTTTGCCCCCAAGGCCCATTTCGAGCTGGGCGAGGCGCTGGGCATCATCGACTTTGATCGGGCCGCCAAGATCTCCGGGGCGCGCTTCGCCCTCTTGAAGGGCTTCGCCTCGCGGCTGGAACGGGCCCTGATCAACTTCATGCTCGACCTGCACACCCAGCGCCACGGCTATCAGGAGGTACTGCCGCCCTTCCTGGTCAACACCGAGAGTATGACCGCCACCGGCCAGTTGCCCAAGTTCGCCGCCGACCTCTTCAAGACCGGGGTTTCCGACCGCGACCTCTGGCTGATCCCCACCGCCGAGGTGCCGGTGACCAACATCCACCGCGACGAGACCCTGGCCGAAAAAGAGCTGCCGGTCAAGTACTGCGCCTACACCCCCTGCTTCCGCTCCGAGGCCGGTTCCTACGGTAAGGACACCCGAGGGCTGATCCGCCAGCACCAGTTCGACAAGGTCGAGCTGGTCAAGTTCGTCACCCCCGAAACCAGCGACCTGGAACTGGAGATCCTCTTGAATGATGCTGAGGAGGTGTTGCAGCTGCTTGATCTGCCCTACCGGATCGTCCAGCTCTGCAGCGGCGACCTGGGCTTCTCCTCCTCCAAGACCTACGATATCGAGGTCTGGATGCCGGCCCAGGACAAATACCGGGAGATCTCCTCCTGCAGCAACTTTCTCGACTTCCAGGCCCGGCGCGGCGGCATCCGTTACCGGCCCAAGGAAGGCAACAAGAGCCGCCTGGTCCACACCCTGAACGGCAGCGGGTTGGCGGTGGGCCGGACCCTGGCCGCCATCTTCGAGAACTACCAGCAGCCCGATGGCAGCATCAAGATCCCGGCGATCCTCGAACCCTACTTCAAAAACCACTTCGTGCCGGCCCCCTGCAACTGCTGTAGCGGCGGCCATCACGGAAGCTAACCCACAGGCTGGCCGGAGGAATTATTTAAGCTTCAATGATTGCTCAACCGGTTCATAGAAGGTCTAGCGCAAGCAAGAATTACGTCATTGCGAGCGTAGCGAAGCAATCTGTTATTCATTGCACTATCGAAAGATTGCTTCGTCGCTTCGCTTCTCGCAATGACGTGGGGCGACTTGGTGCGGGTTCATCAAGTCTGGAGGGCTTGCCATTAACACCCCCGGCTCAATCTTCCCGAAAAGGAGTTGCCATGAAAAGATCATTATTGGCGTTGTTGTTGCTGCTCTGCCTTTCGCCCGCCCCGGCCCTCTTCGCCGCCACCCCCGGCACCGGTTCCGGCGAGCTCCCCAGTTATGTACGGCGAGGTCTGAAGGACTACGAAACCAAGGGCTACGAGGCGGCGGTCCGGACCTGGCTGGCCGGCAGCCCCTATGAGCCGGCCACCGAGATGGTCTCGCGCATCGCCTTTTTCAAGAACATCGAAAAGCTCTACGGCAAATACACCCATTACGACCTCGTCTTCACCAAGCAGACCCCCACCTCGAACCAGGTTTATATCCGGATGAACTTCGAGCGCACCAGCGGCTACATCCTCTTCACCTCGGCCCGCCGCAACCACAAATGGGTGCTGGCCGACATCGATTTAGACCACTTGCAGAAGTACGGCTCCAACGTCCCGGCCTCGTGAGGCCGCGCCACCGACCTTTCCAGCCCCCGCCCTCACCCGGCGCGCTTGAGCAAAAATGCCAGCAGCCGCTGACGAGTCCGAAAATTCACTTCACACGTTGAATCCAACCACCGCGCCCCCCTTCCAGCCAGGCGAGAATTTGGCGCAAATCGGCAGAGGACACGGTGGGACGCGAAGGAACCGGCCGACCTACCTGGCGGTTTCGGCCTGATTCATCCGGTCTGGATGGCAAGGGAGACAGAGTCCCTGCGCGGGATCCTTAACGGTCCGAAACCGCAGGTCCGAGGCGTGGGGGGCGTGGCAGGTGGTGCAGGCAATCCTACCGTCGATCAGCAGGGGATACTCCGGCGGAATAGTCACCCCCGGCTTGGGGAAGACATTAATCGGATGGTCTGAGACCATCTTGTGGCCGCCGTGGCACTTCATACAACTACCGGTATTCGTGTAACTCTCGTCGGCCGTGATGACATGCCGCCGGATTTTTTGGTCGGCACCCTGGGCCGGCGGCTCCCCCTCGCTGTCGGATCTTATCCCCAGGGCAATCTGCACCGGCCGATCGGCATCGACATTGATGAGGTAACGGTCTCCGCGCCGGAATATGGTTGGTTCAATTTTCAGGGCTCCCGGCCCCGGCGCCGGGGCAACAACCGCCTCCGCTCGCACCTCCCCTTCCGCCACGGGCAAACCCATGCTGTAGATATCCGAAACGGTCTTCAGGCCGGAGATATCCTCGGAAACCACCATGTACTTGAAGTTGAGACATTGCTTGGCACAGGTGATGATGATGGCATGGTCGATGGTGTAATGATATGAATCATCCGCGGTGAGATTCATCTGTTTCCCGCCATAGGAGACGACGGCGTTGGTCGGCCGGTCGGTTTTCCAGGTAATCATAACACCCGTCAGAAGGCCGCTGGGAACCTCGCTGATCCGGACATCCGAGATTTGCGGCGGGGCTGTATAGGTTGGAGGTTCCGGCAGGATCGCGAGAGGAGGAAGAAGAATTTCTTTTGAGAGGTGGCTGGTTTGGTTGTCGTTCACCTCTAGGAGCAGCCTGGGGTTGCGTTTTGCCGTTTTGAATGCATACCAGTGGCTGGTCTCGGCGGCGGTGAATTTCTGGATCCACCGCACCCCACTAGCGGCCGCCCCGGGGGAGGCGGGAGAGCCGGTCCCCCTCGCGCCATGACAGGAGAGACATTGTTTGTTCAGAAAAGGTTCATGGACAAAACTTCTGAGGATTTCTTTCTCCCACATGGCCCGGTGACAGTCCAGGCAGTTTTCATTGGCGGGGGAAGGGGCCGCCTGGCCCGGGTCAGGACAGGGATAAATCCCCAAAAACGTCAGGGTACTGACAACAGCCCACAGAAACGGTGCGTGACAGATTAACCTTCTCACCGGCTTCACCTCAGCGATTCAGCGAAATTAAGATCCAGATACCCCCTGGGGCAGATTACCCCACCACAATCAGAGACCACACCGGTTCGCCACCAATCGAGATCTGATCAATACCCCAAGAACATCCTGGCGGCCGGTCAGACTAATGCTATCACTGCCGATGGTGAAGAGAAAAGTGTTTGTTTCGAGAACTGCGCTGCCGCAGATAACTACTTGATAAGATAAGTAATCGCCAACAGGGCAGGACTGAAAAATCAAGATGGGGTAACGGGACCATGACTGCCGTCTGATGGAGGTGAAAAGTCCAAACTGGCCCCTGCCGCGGGTGAGGCAGGGAACACTTTGAAGATGCTCAAGAAATGCTAGATAAGTTAAAAGCCAAAAGCGGACTTGACCCCTTTTAAAACGGTACTCTTGACCCCCTTTTTTACTTTTTCGAAAACTACCAGCAGCCCGACGTCAGCATCAAATCCCCGGGATTCTCGAGTCCTACGTAAAAACCACTTCGTGCCGCCCCCTGCAAGTGCTGCGGGCACAAACACTGACAGGACAGAGCCTTAACTGTAATTAATTTATTTTGATTTATTTGTACATTCCCTCTCCGGTTTTGATATCACACTAACATCCCCATGTTTCTTTGAGTTATGGGGGAGAATCTTTGGGTCGAAGAAACCCAATTGATAAAAAGCGATATCACAATGGAAAGGAGGCAAAAATGGACAAGATGTATCTCAAAGCATTTATTTTAAGCACCGCCCTGCTAGGGGCAGCGCCGAGCATCGTATTGGCAGCGGATGGTGACATAATATACGAGGTATCAGGAGCACCTACCGCCGGTTCTGGTGTCCAGCTCAGTATAGTCACAACTAATCAAACTAACATCGCCACCAATACCACCGATATTGGCACCCTGCAGACCGATGTCACTGCCTTGGATGGCAGAGTGACTACTGCCGAAACAAACATTACGACTAACACCACCGACATTGCGACTAACGCCGCAAACATCGCCACC
>JAGVGT010000039.1 GCA_020056965.1 Deltaproteobacteria bacterium | reverse complement strand
ATTGATTAGAGCTACATAACAGGATAACCAAATATGCGCGAATATCGATATCACAGCCAGCCCGGCTGCGGCGGCTGTCTGCTGATGGCGGCCTTGCTCATGCTGATCACCGGCGGGTTGCCGCTGCTGATCAACGTCCTCGGAACCATCATTGTCGTCGGCCTGGGACTGATGCTCTGCATCATCCTCTTCTTCCGGGTCTTGAGCTGGTTCATCCGCCGCAAGGTCTCCGAGTATGAGCGATCCCAGACCGAGGCCCATAACCGCTTCGTCTTTCTGCTGGTCAATATCCTGGTCAATATTGCCGCCATCGACGGCGAGGTCAGCCGCTCCGAGCTGAACGCCATCTATGAATTTTTCCGCCGCCACCTCCTCTACAACCAGGGCCAGATCTACTGGGTCAAGGAGTTGGCCAAGGAGGCGATGGCGGCCAGGGTCGGACTCGATGAGCTGCTCACCGAGTTCAGGGACAGTTTTGGCCCTGAGCCCCGGCAGATTTTGCTGGAACTGATTTACCAGGTCATCTATTCCAAAGCCGGGGTGAGCCAGGTGGAACTGACGGCGGCCGAGCGAATTGCCGCCTTCCTGGAGATCAACCAGTACCAGAGTCAGGCCATTCACGGCAAGTACCGGAGCCAGGCCCGTTCCGGCCCGGTTGGCGAGGAGCGCCACTACCAGGTGCTGGGGCTCTCGATCGATGCTACCTTTGCCGAGATCAAGGCCGCCTACCGGAAGCTCAGCATGGAATATCACCCCGACCGGGTGGCCCATCTGGGCGAGGAATTCCACAAGGTTGCCGAGGAGAAGATGAAGGAGATCAACGGCGCCTACCAGTACCTGAAGAAGAAGTTCGGCGAATGAGCGCCGGGGCAGGGGGGATGGGGCGGATTCTTGCCCTGGAGCCCTTCTACGGCGGCTCGCACCGGGCCTTTTTGGACGGGCTGGCCGCCCAGCTTCCCGGGGAGCTGGAACTCTTGACCATGCCGGCCCGCCACTGGAAGGCGCGGATGCGGCTGGCCGCCCCGAAGCTGGCCGCCGAATTGGCCGGTCGGCAGGCCGAGGGGTATCGCGCCATCCTCTGTTCCACCTATGTCGATGTCGCCGCCTTCCGCGGATTGGCCCCGGCCTGGGTGCGGGAGGTGCCGATCTGCACCTACTTCCACGAGAACCAGTTCGCCTACCCGGTTATTGTCGAGGCGGAACGCGACCTGCACTTCGCCATCACCAATCTCACCACCGCCTTGGCCTCGGACCGGTTGGCCTTCAACTCCGTCTATAATCGTGATTCCTTCCTGACTGGTTGCCGGCGACTGTTGGCCCGCTCGTCTGATCTGCGCCTGGAAGGGGTGGAGGCGGCAATCCTCGGCAAAAGCGTGGTTCTCCCGCCCGGC
This sequence comes from Deltaproteobacteria bacterium, assembly GCA_020056965.1. GTDB lineage: Bacteria > Desulfobacterota > Desulfobulbia > Desulfobulbales > JAGXFP01 > JAGVGT01. The sequence goes on along the minus strand of JAGVGT010000039.1, from coordinate 3,196 downwards.
CAGGATTTCTCGGCCATCGACCTGGCTCCGGCTCCCGCCAATCGGGAAGGTGCCCCGGTCATCGTCTGGAACCAGCGCTGGGAACACGATAAGAACCCCGAGGAGTTTTTTGCGGCCCTTTTTAACCTGGCGGAGAGCGGGATAGCCTACCGGCTGGTGGTGCTGGGGGAGTCGTTTCGGGCGGCGCCGCCGATCTTCGCCGAGGCCAAGGTCCGGCTGGCCGACCGGATTCTCCACTTCGGCTTTGCCGACTCGCCAGCCGATTATGCGGCCTGGTTAAAGCGCGGCGATCTGGTGGTTTCCACGGCCAGCCACGAGTTTTTCGGGATTGCCGTGGTCGAGGCGGTCCGGGCCGGCTGCCGGCCGTTGTTGCCCAACCGGCTGGCCTATCTGGAACTGTTTCCCGGCGGGTACCTTTATGGACCGAGCGAACTGGCCGGCCGGATCGCTGACGCCCTTAAGCTCGGGCGGCTGGACGAGGGCGAGGCGCGGCAGCTGAGCGACCGCTTTGCCTGGCCGGCCTTGATCGACAAGTATCGCGACTGGCTGGGGATGTCAGTCTCTTGAGCGAAGGGTGCCGGTCTCACTGCCGGAGTGATGCGACGCTATTCCTCCGGATTTTGTGTTGACAATCGGAAGCATTATTCTGGAGACTGAACTTGTCATGCACATTTGAGGCAGAAATTTAGGGACTGCCACTTCCCTCAAATTACTTTCAGGTCGCAGGCGCACCCCATGAGCCGAACTATCGTTCTTCTGTTTCTCCTGGTCCCGGTGTTTTGCGTTGCCACACTTGCGAAGGCCGAATCGACCGGCAGCGCTTATGGCCTTGGCAAACAGTATTTCGACCAGGGCCGGTTTGACGAGGCGTATAAGCTGCTCTACCAGGCCTTTTCCGAAAATCCCGCCGATCTTGACCTTAATTTCTATCTTGGCCGAGCCGCCTTTGAGTCAGGCCGCTATGAAGAGTCGGTCATGGCCTTTGAGCGGATTCTCATCGCCAATCCGGAGGCCCCCCGGGTCAAGCTAGAACTGGCCCGCGCCCACCTGAAGCTCGGTTCCCGCGAACTGGCCAAGCAGTATTTAAAAGAGGTCCTGGCCAGCAATCCGCCGCCCCAGGTCTGGCGGAATATCCAAGGGTTTTTGGATGCGATCGCGGTTTCCGAGCAGCGCCATTTTCTGAACGGTATTTTCACCTTCGGCCTCAGTCATGACGACAACGTCAATGTGGCGCCCTCCGACACCAGCGTCGATATCAATATCGGGGGTGTTACTTTCCCGATCACCATCGATCAGCAACCGATCAGCGACGAAATCTACAATACTACCCTGGTGGCCAACCATATCTACAAATTCGAGGACAGCCCCTACACCTGGAAATCCACGGTGGTTAATTACAATGCCTTTTACGAAAGCCAGAGTGTTCACGACATCAACTTCGTGAGTCTTGCCTCCGGGCCAACCCTGCATGGCAAGAACTATCTGTGGCAGATTCAGGGGTTGGCCATTTTTGTCGATGTCGAACACGACCGCTATCAGAGCGCCTGGGGATTAAATTCCGCCTTGACCTGGTTAGTTGATCCGGCCATTGCGCTTAACGTCGGGGTCACTGGACAGCAAAAAAATAACTATGCGGACGGCGACAAGGATGCCGACAACTTTCTCCTCACCGCCGGGCCGGTTTTCACCTTCGGCCTGAACCGATTCTCAATCTCAGTGGGCGAGGAGTTTGAAAACGCCGCCCGTGATTATAACAGCTACGATCGTTTTATCGGTCTGGCCCGTTACGACCGGCAACTTCCCTATGACGCCGCCCTCTTTGCCGGCTACCGCTTCCAGAACACCGGGTATCATGAACCCAGTTCCACGGATTCCTTGATCAATCCGGCGAAGCGTTCCGACAACGTCAGCGATTTCTCCTGCGGCCTGACCATGCGTCTTTGGCAGTCACCAGAAAAAAACCGCAGCCTTTCGGGTCAGCTCAGCTATACGCATACGAAAGCGGAATCCAATGTTCCCCTTTACGAATACGACAAAAACGTGATTGCCGCGGCGCTCTCCTTGAGCTTCTAAGATTGGCGAAACGATTGGGTTTAGAGAGGCTGTCTGCGGTTTAAGCAATTTGAGTTAATCGCGTCTTTTCAGGAGGCACAAGCATGAAAAGCTTTCCCCGGTTTATCTCCCTCGTGCTTCTTGTTCTGTCCCTTATCGGCGCACCGGCCAATGGTGCCGAGCCGGTGGCGACCGTGGTTGCGGCCCGGGGCAACGTCCAGGCTGTTGACCCCACCGGCAAGAGCCGAAAGCTTATCGTTCGCGCCCCTCTCTTTACCGAGGACACGCTGCAAACCGACGGGCGCGGCAAGGTGCAGATCATGTTTACCGACAACACCCTGATCAGCCTCGGCAATGCGACGACCATGAATATCGCCGAATACCGTTGGCAGCCGGAACGGAAAGACGGCGCCCTGAAAACCAGAATTAAGGAAGGCGCCTTTCGGGTAATGGGCGGGGCTCTGGCCAAGGCCGCGCCCCAAAATTTTAAGACCGAGACCCCCACCGCCACCATCGGCATCCGGGGTTCCATGTATGCCGGAATCGCCACGGCCGATTCCCTCTCGGTGCTATTTCAGGGTGGTAAAGGCATTGAGGTAACCAACGCATTCGGCACCGTCATCATCACCCAACCCGGCTACGGCACCAAAGCTGCCTTGGGCAATCCACCCTTGCCGCCGGTAAAATTCTCGGCTGTGGACCTGGGTGAAATGGACAAGTCCTTGAACAACAACGGCGCCGAGGAAAAAGAAGAACCACAGGCAACCCAAGAGTCCGATCCGGAAGCCGGCAGCGCCACGCCGGGACAGGAGAGTGAGGACAATGCGGAAGCCGGGTCTGAAGAGCAACCCCCCGCCGCCACCGCCACAGCCTCGACCTCTCTTACCGATGAAGATCCGGCGGCCTCGGCTGGGCCGCTGCCGGAAGCCACCCCCGAAGTTGGCCCAGGTTCGGCCTATACCGATCCGGCCGCCGACATTTCAACGGTTACCAACCTGCTGACGACGGTGGCGGCCGACACATCACAGACCACACTGACCACCGAGGTAACCGACACCGCCACTTCCACAACGGCCACGGGCATCGCGTTAACCGGGAATTACCGCTTCTTCCTGCGGGATATCGACCTGACCCAGACCGACCT
>JAGVGT010000053.1 GCA_020056965.1 Deltaproteobacteria bacterium | reverse complement strand
GGCGTAGGTGGCCGTGTCGGTGCCGAGGCCGCCAGCCAGGCTGTCACCAAGATTGCCGGCGCCACCGTCCAGGAGGTCGTTGCCGACCCCACCGGTCAGGATATTGGTAGCGCTGTCACCCAGCAGGGTATCGTCGAAGTCCGAACCGGTCAGGTTGGCGATGTTGGTATAGCTGTCGCCGATAGCTTCAGCGCCATTGTTGCTGGCGGAGTTGGCCAGCGAAGCGCGAATGGCTGACAAGGCATGACTGTAACTGGCGGTGTCATTGCCGGTTCCGCCATCAAGGAGGTCGGCTCCACCCTGACCTTCCAGGGTGTCGTCACCCGCTCCCCCGGAAAGGGTGTTGGCGGCGTCATCACCGATCAGGATGTCGTTGTAGGACGATCCGGTAAGATTTTCAATGCCGATAAAGCCGTCACCGGCGGCGTCCCCGCCACCCGCCACCCCGATATTGCCATCCAGGGTGGCGGTGACGCTGGCCGGCGCCTGTTCATAAGTAGCAGTGTCGTTGCCCAGGCCACCGCTGATGGTGTCGGCACCAGAACCACCATCGATGATGTCGTTGCCCAAGCCGCCATCAAGCAAATCGTTGCCGCTGCCGCCGTAGATAAGGTCGTGCCCGGCGCCGGCATTGACGCTGTCGTTGCCATCTCCGGCAAAAATATCCACCCCCATGCCGTCACGCGGTAGGACCATTAATGGCGTCCCGGATGAATCGAGTACCGCAAAGTCTGCCGCATTGGTAGCTTCACGCCAGGTAAAATCCAGATTTTTGGTCGCCTCGAACGCTGTCAACCCAGCCAAGCCCGAAACGACAACATCAGCATTGAAATCTACCGGTGCGGCTACATCATCAACATTGTAGACAATGTTGAGGTCCAGGCCATTGACAATGGTATTGGCATTCGGGGTGATGAACCAGTGATTGGTTGATCCATCCCTGGTAACGCCAGCCCCCTGAAAGTCGAAGCCTGGTATAGTGAAAATAACTGGATCTGCAACTATCTCGACAGATGTAATCGAAGTAAAATTACTGAAGGTGAAATGAATCGTCTTGACCCACTGGGCGGGATTAGTGCTGAAGGCAGGATTGATATTAATAGTGTCGTCACCCGCTGTTCCGTTGATGACTTCACGGGTCGCCTGCCGTTCAGGACTGGCCCGCAGTCTCAGATTGTCCGCTGTTTCAGCGGCGACATAAGCACCCAGCGGTGCATCGGAACGACCAGATGGCGTAACTTTGAATGAGGAAGAGGTGTAAAGCGCTTGTTCGAAACCGGGTTCGCCTAGTCCCTGTTGCTTTAATATGTCGCTTATGCTCATGATTTTGTGACCGGGGCGATACACCGTTGGTCGTGGTGTGACAAACGGTTCGACCGAATCCGGTGCATCGACGAGTTGCTCACTGGGGGTGCTGGCACCAAGCCCCGGACCTTTGCCAGTCAAGGCGATACCGCTGTTTACCTTAACCAGCGGGGCTGGCGAAGCAATTCTTTCAACCAGCGGGACATCGTTTAAAATGACGACATCAACGGCGTCTGCCTTGGGAGCATCCATGTCTTCCGCCGTTTTTGGAGCATCGACATTTCCGCTCACCACTCTCAAACTACCGGCATGGGCATGGTTGCTGATCCCCACCATTTTAAATAGATCACCAAGGGTGCTCTGGTTGTCGGTATCGGCCTGAGAGGAATCGTTTACGCTGGCGCTGTCATCAATGAAAACAACCGGGTGAGGGGAGTCACTTATGGCATCAAGCGCGCCATTGGGGATTACGACGTATGATCCATCGGAAAAACTCAACAATAAATCAACGTCCGCGACATCAACTGACTTGAGGTTTGCTTCGCCCTGGGGAATGGTAATTGTTCCATCCGGTGCGACCAAGGCACGCTCAACTTGTTGCCCTTGTTCTGGCCCTTCGATCACTGCATTTTCTTTTTCTGCATCAATCTTTGCCATACAAACCTCTCATCCGAACATTCTTTATTCCTGACCAAGTTATCGGAATGAACAAATCCAATTACTGGTTGTTACTTTTTACCCGCAAATCAAGGGCATCTCTTAACCTCTGCTGTTCGTTTACCAGCATGGCCAGCAATTTATGCGATTCCTTTGCATCAGCTGACATGTGGACCATCAGTTCAGAAATCTGGGTACAGACCTCACCGTTACCACGCTCCATAACATGAAAAATCTCACCCAGTTGCCGGCTGAATTGCTGCAATTCGCTGCGAAAATTATTGCTGGCTTCAGTCTGTTCGGTGAGGGTGCGCAGCATATCATTACGCTGTTTTTGAAAATCGTCTATTTCAGAAGTCAGTGCCCGCTGCTGCACGCGTGCCGCCTCGGTCAACCTCTCTTCGATTTTGTACGAATCGAGGGTGTCTCTTAATCTCTTCTGTTCGTCAACCTGCATGGCCAGCAGCTTATGAGATTCCTTGGCATCGCCGGCCACATGCACGGTCAAGTTGGAGATCTGGGTAAATATCTCGTCGGTACCCTTATCTAAGATATTGGAAATGGTGCCGATTTGCCGACCAAATTGCTGCAATTCACCGCGGAAATTATTGCTCGCCTCGGTATGTTCAGTAAGGGTCCGCAGCATATCTGCCCGCTGTTTTTGAAAGTCGGTAATTTCCGCAGCAAACGTCCGTTGTTGCATCCGGGCCGACTCGGCCAATCTTTCCTCAATTCGAATCAGAACTTTCGAGACATCTCCGGAGAACCCCGCCCCATTCCCCGAAGCAACAACTTCCTGGGAAAGAGCGATCTCGATGTGCCGAGCAATTTCCGAGCTGAGCAATGAGAAAATATCACCCTGTAAACGCCGGATCCCAACCATCATCAAGCCCAGGGTTATTGACCCCAGCAAGCCGAACATTGAGGCAGAGAAGGCAATCCCCATCGACTGCATCGGGGCCTTCATCCGTTCAATCATGGTCCTGAACACCAGGAGAGGACTGGCGACATTGTTCATGTCGAGATCGGCAAAGCTGCTGATCAGAACGGAAATGTCGTTAAGGGTCGCGAGCAAACCGATAAAGGTGCCGAGCAGCCCCATGCCGACCAGCAAACCGGTCAGGTACTGCGGCAGGGCATTTCGCCGATTAAGACGAGTTCTGGCGTTGGTCAGTTCATGCTCTATGGCCACCTGCTCCTGATGGGAGATGGAACGCCCGGCCGAGGCCGCCACCATTTGCAGCAGGCAAGAGATATCGCCGGTATAACCGTTGGCCATGTTCTGAAGAGTCGTCAGATCGGTCTTGGCGTGGATGGCCTCGGAATAGCCCACGAGTGTTTTGGCTTCGCGGATCAACCGTTTGGCATTGAGAATGATAAAGACGCCGCCGACCAGGACAATGGCAAAGATGGCATAGTTGATCTGCGGATGAGGGTTACGGATTATCGTTGACCTGATTGCATCAAAAAAGACCGCCGATCCAACCAGTAGCAGAGCAAAGGGCAGTGAGACAAAAACGTAGTAAATCTTGAGTTGTTTAAACATAAAATTCTCTCTTTAGATTGTATTTGCCGACACGAGACCGTTTATGCAGCGCAATATTTATAAAAGAAAAGCTTAATTGGCACGGAACGCCCCATCACGAAACTTCAACAGGGGGGACAAAATGTAGGACAGTATTGTTCGCTGGCCAACGGCAATGTCGGCGCTGGCAGCCATGCCAGGCACCAGCAAGCCAGGTTGGCGAACCCGCGACATCAGCGTTGAGGTGTCAACCTCGACATTCACCCGGTAATAGCGGTTGCCTCGCTCATCACTCAAGGTATCGGCGCTGACCTCGGTCACATGGCCTTCAAAGGTGCCGTAGGTGGCATAGTCATAGGCGCCAATCCGCACCCGCGCCGGTAACCCCCGGCGGAGGTGGGCCCGGTCATTGGGGTTTGAACGGGTCTGGATGACAATGCGCTGGTCACTCGGAGTGATTTCCAGCAATACCTCGCTGGGACGAACCACGGCGCCAATGGTGGTGATATTCAGCTTGTTGATCAGCCCCGCCACCGGAGACCTGATGATATTCCGGTCGAGGCGATCGACGTTGGTGCCCATTTCGTGGCCTGATTTTTCAAGTTCCTCTCGCACTTGGGTCAACGCGGAAGATGCCTCCGCCCGGAAACGGGCAATCGTTTCTTTCACCCGTGATTCAGACTCCGACTGACCGGCTTGTAAACGCGGAGCCGCAATGGTTGCCTCGACTATTTGCGATTTGAGCCGTTGCACGCGGGTCTGACTATCAAGCACCTCCAATTCGGAGGCGGCGTTATTTTTCTTCAGGTCATCAATGACCCGATACTGTTGTTTTGCCAACTCCATCTCTTCAAGCAGATTCTGTCGCTTTGAATTAATTTCCGTCAGTTCGTTCTTCTTCTGCACACCTTGAGATTGCAAGACCTGAACCTCTTCGGCAAGTTGGGCACGTCGGGCTTGCCAGGCCGCGGTTTCCACCCGAATCACATTGGGGTCGTTTAGATTTTTAGGGAAGACAATCGTCTCATAACCATTCAACTCGGCCAGCAAACGGGCCTCGCGACCACGCAGGGCATCAAGCCTTGATTGCTCCTGACCCAAATTTGAACGGGTCTGGATATCCGATAACTCCATCAACGGTTGCCCGGCGACCACAACCTGGCCTTCCTGAACCAGAATTTTCCGAACTATGCCCCCCTCAAGATGCTGGACAATTTGCGACTTACCGGCCGGGATGATCTGGCCCTCGGTCCGGACAATGACATCTACTTTGGCAATCCCGGCCCACCACAATAAGCTTGTGCAGCTGAACAGCAGTAGCAGCACAAAGGCGCGCTGAGGTGACAAATCCATCAGTAATCACCTGACCCTGACGAGTGAGGCGTTCGGGTTATTCTTTCCTTCCAGCACCAAAACATTGATTTCATCCTTAGGCATTTTCATTGCGATCAGTAAATTTCGCACTGCCATGGCCCGATAGAAGCCCATCCGTTTAGCCTCGGAAAAACCAGCGGGGACTTCGACATGAATAGTGGCTTTCCCTTTTGCGGCGATGGGCTTCAAAGAATCGAGCAACTGCTCATGCTCCGCCGGAGTAAAATCAACCGCTTCATCCGCGAACCGCACTATTATTTCGGCATCGCTTGCCCGTGCTTCATCAAGCCCGTTTAACGGCTTGGCCACATTGGACGTCACCTCAACAGTTTCGACCAAACCACCAAGTTGCACCGGTTGTTCTGACTGGACCGACGGTTCAGATTTTAATTGCCCGTCCTTACCCGTTTGCGCAGTTTTACCGGGGTGCCCGGTTTTAGCGGATTGTTCGGTTTTATCGGGTTGCCCGGCTGGCACAGGCGAGGCAATCCGCTGCGCAAGCTTCATATTCAGGCGCTCAATTTCACGTTTTAAAGCGATATTTTCCTTATCATGATCAGTTGTTGCCTTAGAAACGGCAGCGACATCCTGCTTGGTTGAGACAACCGGCGGCTGGCCCGGTCCACTGTGACTGGCGCGCCCCAACTCGAGGGCAAACATGAATACGGCCACCGTCATGATGGTCAGAAGGAAGAGCAGGTTAAGGACCAAATTGGTAACGGCATCTACATAGCCCGGCCAGAAAATATCCGAACCATCGTTATCTTCTTGACGCGGTTCCATACTAGTCCTCCACCTTTAGGTAATCGTTGTTATCAAGAGATCCCGGTGTATCCTTGGCCAACGTGGCAACTTCTGGAGTCCCCCCCGGAGTGCCGAGCGTTAACCGAACCAACTGGGTCACCGTGCTCATCTCAAGCATATGCAAACTGACCAGGCGGGAACGGACCTGGTAGAAACGGTCGTAGACATCAAGCAGATCCAGAAGAGACTGGTTGCCGGAAAGCATCCTTTTCGACATGGCCTCAGCCGCCGTGGAAATCGCCTCCAGTTCCTGGTAACCGGAGGTAATCCGCTCCCTGGTGGCGGCAAGCGTTGCATAATTGGCGGATAGCGTCTGGACCACCCGGCGGCGCTGGTCGTCCAGACGGTACTGCAATTCTCTATAGCGGGCCGAACGTTCAACCTGAGTCATGTAGTCACGTCCACCACTGAGAAGACTCCAGTTCAGCACAATCATGCTGCGCTTATCTCTCTGGCCGGCAGAACTGGGATCGCCCCCCGCGTGAAGAGAATAACTATCGGTGTACTCCGCATCGACCCGCGGCAGATAACGACCCTTTACCGCCGACCGATCTATCTCGGCAGCCTGGACCTCGGCTGTAAGTGCGGCAATTTCCGGATTGGATTTCAGCGCGGTGGCAACAGCCAGATCAAATGATTCCGGCAGTAACGAAACCCCGACATCATCGAGGACCGGAATCCGGACTTTCTGAGGTACGAGATTGGTCAAACGCACAAATTCAACTCCGGCAGCCGCGTGGGCCGACTCCTGTTCCAAGCGGGACGACTGCGTTGCCTGGCTGCGGGCGCGGACCCGGGCCATGTCGGAAATGCTGGCGGCTCCGGCGCGGGCGCGTTTTTCGACATAGCTGAGTAACTCCACCAGCTGAGTTTCAAAGTCACGGGTCATATCAGCCTGTAGTCGGCTGGAGACTAAAGATAGATAGGCATTGACCGCTGAGATGTAGGCGTCGCCGTCGCTGACCCGGTAATTTTCTCCGCGGGCCTTTTCGATCACCTCACGACGCCGCCAATCCAGAAAACTGGGCAGGTCGTACAAGGGCTGCCGCACGGTGAGGGCAGCATCCGTTCGCGAGTGGGTGTCAGAGGAAACGGAATTCCCGGTGGTTTGATCAATTTCCACGGAAGGCTCGGATGTTTCCGTGCCGTAACTGGCCCGCACCGACACGGAAGGTAGCAGGAGGGCAAGGGCCTGGCCGGTTTGCGCCTTGGCCTGTTCCACCCGGGCCGAAGCCGCGAGACTCTCACGATTAAAACTTCGACCGGAGCGGATCGACTCGATCAGGTTTGTCTCCCCGGCCTGGCTGGCCAATCCTTCTCCGATTACTTGATTCTCAGCCATATTCCTTAAATATTGGCCATCAACATCGGCTAGCACCGAAATTTCAGACCTGCCGATCAGTTCGGCCAGCAGCCGTTTTTCCGGCACCACCAAACCGGTGGCAACTTTCTGAGGCGGAATATTTTGTGAGGCAGGCTCGATTGAATCAAGCGCGTTAGATGGTGCGGATTTGGGTTCAGCGCCCCCGACCGCCATTTCGGCCGCCGCGATTGGAGGAATTGGGGCCAGAACGAATTGCAGGATTAAGACCAGGACACCAACAAAACACCACTTGAATCGGTCAATCACAAACGTACCCCTAGCACTTAAAAGATTCGTCTCGGTTCCAAGTTATCGGGAAAATGCCGGATGTATTAACACAAAAAATTGGCGTTTTGCACCATATCCTTCAATGCAATTTGAATCAACCTCTGAATTACGTACAACCGCTCAACCTAAGGTTAATTGGATGAAATTGGCGGCAAATGGCGTTGCTTATCGTCAAAAGCCGCACAAAGGAGTTTTGAGATTGAGCGATGGAGTCGGCGGAGGAAGCGGGGCGATTTGCTCGGCCAGGTAAAGCTGATTTTACGTTTTTACATAGTTCTACAGAGTTAGTGCGTGATTTAGGGCTGTAGAATAGTTGTCAGGAGACATCTCGAGAGAATATCCGATTTACCTGGGCAAAATCAGATAGCCGGCCTGACCGTCGCGGAAGACCAGGAGCGCCAGCTCTTTTCGGGCGGCGGACCGATAAAGCTTATCAAAATCACCGACGTTTTTTACTTCCTGACGGTTGAGTTCCAGAATCACGTCTCCGACCTTGAGACCGGACTGGGCGGCCGGGCTAGCAGGGCTGATCTCGGTGACCACCACACCGCCGTTCAGGCGCACCGGCAGTTCGAATTTCTGGCGGGCCAGTTCATCGACCGGCGCCACGCTCAGGCCGCCCAGTTTACCGGCGTTCTTGTCCAGAACGGCCTCGTCCTGATGATGCCTTGGGGCTCCGGTGATGGTCATCTTCAGGGTCAGGGCCGCTCCGTCTCTTACCACCTCTAAAACCGTTCCGGTTCCGGCCCCCAGGGCAGCCACGGTCTTACGAAACCGACTGGCGCCATCCACCATCTCGCCATTTAATTTGCGGATCACATCCCCTCGCCGCAGGCCGGCTGCGGCAGCCGGGCTATCGGACTGCACCTCGGACACCAGCACCCCTTGGGGATCACCCAGGTGGAGGGCCTCGGCCAGTTGCGGATCGAGGTCTTGCACCCCAGCCCCCAGCCAGCCCCGCACCACTTTGCCGCTTCTGACCAGATTATCCATGACCGCCCGGGCCAGGTTGACGGGGATGGCGAAGCCGATGCCCTGGTATCCGCCGGAGCGGCTGAGGATGGCGGTGTTGATGCCGACCAGTTCCCCGCGCAGATTAATCAAGGCGCCGCCGGAATTGCCGGGATTGATGGCGGCATCGGTCTGGATAAAATCCTCGTAATCAACGATGCCCACATCGGCCCGCCCCTTGGCCGAGACGATACCCATGGTGACGGTATGCGAAAGCCCGAAGGGATTGCCGATGGCCAGGACCACCTCGCCCAACCGCAGCGCGGTGGAATCGCCAAGGGGAACGGGGCGCAATTCCCCGAGTTCGCCCTGGAGGCGGATCACCGCGACATCGCTTCTGGGGTCGGTGCCGACGATCGTGGCCTTTAGTTCCCGCTTACCGGCCAGGGTGACCACGATCTCCTCGGCTCCTTCAACCACGTGGCTACTGGTCAAGACCAGACCGTCGGCCGAGACGATTACCCCGGAACCGAGGCTCTGTTCCCGCCGCTTTTTGGGCACACCAGGAAAGGTACCGCCAAAGAACTGCTGGAAGAAAGGGTCGTTGAAGAAGGGCGACAGGCTGGAGTCGCGGGTGGTGATGATCCGGGTGGAGGAAATGTTGACGACCCCTTCGGTGCACCGTTCGGCCACCTCCGAAAGGATCATTAAGCTGTTTAGGGCCGGGGGAGTCTCCATGGCCTGAACTGGACTAAAAGTCAGCAGGTACGCGGCAACCAGGCTAATAAAAGGTGGCAGGCGAAATATGGACATAACTTCTGACCTAAGAAATCCAGCTGAAACGTGGGTAAATTCAGAGTTCCAGCAGCCGGGTGTTTATTTCGATGGCGGCCGTGGCGCCTTGTCCGGCCGCAATGATTGTCAGGTCATGGTCGGTCCGCAGCCCGCCGGTCACAAAAAGGCCCGGGACGGAACTCTCTCCGGTATGGTCGGCCATGATCCTGAAGTTATCTCGATCACGCTCCAGGGGTAGGTTTTTCAGGTAGTCGTCATTGAGGCGGCAACCGTAGTCGGCCATGATGGTCTGGCACGAGAGTGAGCGGCCATCGGCCAGGAGAATACCGGTTAATTGATTTTGGCCCAGAAGCTCCACCGGGTTGCCGCGGATCACCGTGATCAGATGATCCACCAGTATATCCAGAAACTCGCCAGGCAAGGTAATGTCTTCCAGCAGGAGCACCACCCGGTCGGTATACATTTTTTTCATCGACAGGGCCAACCGCACGGCGTCCAGGTTGTCGCCCATCACCAGCAATTCGGTATCCTTGGTGCGGTGGCCGTCGCTGGCCACGCTGGTATAAAACCCTTTACCCAGAAAGCGCCGGAGATTCTTCAACTGGGGCAGGATGTCCTTGGCGTCACTGGCTGTGATCAGGTAGCGGGCCGAATAGCTATCTGTCCCGGTTTCCACCTTAAATAAATCCGCCGCCTTAACAACCCTGGTAACAGTGGTCTTTGATTTGACCGTAACCCCGAAACTTCGCGCCTGGAGGAAACCGATTCGGGTCAGTTCAAACCCGTCGATGGCAGGAATGCCCAGATAATTGACAATGTCGTTGGCCAGCTTGGTCCGGCCGCCGCCCTGGTCCACTAGCAGCACCTTCCGGTTGCAACGGGCCAGATGGATGGCGCCCTGTAGGCCGCCGGGGCCGGCGCCGATGATGATACAGTCATACAGTTGTTCTTTACTCATGCGGATAGTCCTTTAAGTTCAGCCCAGCCAGCCGACCAGCCAGAGGCTCAGGGCGGGATAGTAAGTAATCAGACCCAGGGTTACCAACAGGATGGCCAGGAAGGGTAGGGTGGCTCGATAGAGTTCGATGATCGGCTTATTGAAACAGTAGCTGGCTAGAAAGAGGTTCAGGCCCACCGGCGGGGTGCAGTAGCCGATCTGCAGATTGGTCAGAAAGATGATGCCCAGGTGGACCGGATCTACCCCATACAGGGTGGCGATGGGGATGATGATCGGCACCACCAGCACCAGGGCGGAAAAAATATCCAGCATGACCCCGACCACCAGCAGGAACAGGTTGAGGATCAAGAGGAAGGTGTACTTATTGGTGACATGGGCCTTGATCAACTCAAAAAGTTTGGTCGGCACCTCCTGGTCCACCAGATAGTTGGTGGAAGCCATGGATACCGCCAGGATCATCAGGATGCCGCCGAACAGCACCATGCTGCGGACCATGACGCGGCTGAGCTGGCGGAAGGCGATGTCGCGATAGATCAGAACCTCGACGATCAGCACATAGAGAGCGGTGATGGCCGCCGCCTCGCCGGCCACGAAGAAGCCGCCGTAGATGCCGCCCAAAATCAGAAAGGGCAGGGGGATCTCCCAGACCGCCTCTCGAAGCGCCTGGCGGGTTTGCGGCCAGGAAAAGCGGTAGACCTTCTTGGCGATCCCGCGGCCGATCCAAAGACTGTAGCCGGACAATAGCCCCAGCATCAGGAGGCCGGGGACGATCCCGGCCAGGAAAAGCTTGTCGATGCTGGTTTCGGCGATCACCCCGTAGATGATCAGCGGCAGGCTGGGCGGAAAGAGCAGCCCCAGGCTGCCGGAGGTGGTGATCAACCCCAGGGAAAAGCGCTCGGGATAACCATCTTTTAAAAGGGCCGGGTAGAGCAGGCCGCCCATGGCGAAGATCGTCACCCCGGAGGCGCCGGTGAAGGCGGTAAATACCGCGCAGACCAGCAGGGCGATGACTCCCAGCCCGCCCGGCAGCCAACCCAGCAGCACATCGGAGAGGGCCAGCATCCGCCGGGGCGCCCCGCTTTCCGAGAGCAGGGTCCCGGCGAAGATGAAGAGTGGCAGCGACAACAGCACCGGGGTGTCGGCCAGCCTCGACATCTCGATAACCACCACCGAGAGATCGACGCCGATGGCATAAAAGGAGAGCAGAGCCAAGGCGCCGATTACCACGAAGAGCGGGGCGCCGAGCAGCGCCATGATCATGGTGATGAGTTTCAGAAAGGCCATGGGCGCGCGAACCTTAAACCTGGCCGGGGACGATGGGCGTTATGGTCGTTCGCCCCAGGGCGGACTGACCTGTGATGATCAGAAAACGCAGGGTCATCAAGGCGAAGGACAGGGGAAAGATCAAGGTCAGCTGCCAGTGGGCCAACCCCAATAGGGCGGCGTCGCCACCGAATTCCATCTCGCTCTTGACGAAGAGATAACCGGACCAAGTCAGACCAGCACATACCAGAGTGCTGAAAGCATTCAGAACCACCCCCAGCCAGCGCAGGTACTTATCGGGCAGCAGCCGGGAGGCCAGGTCGATATTGATGTGCTGCCCCTGGCGGGTGCAGATGGTGGCGCCCAAGAGGCCGCTCCAGAGGACCAGGTAGCGGAGCAGGGAATCGGCCCAGTCCAGCCCCGAGGAGAAAAAGGTCCGCATGGCTACCTGCGTGCAGGTCAGGACGATCATGGTCAACAGCATGGTGACCACCATCCCTTCCTCCAGATAATGAAAGAGGCCGGTTATAGTGGTAAGGATGCCCGAATTGGACTTGGAGGTGGGGGGGGGCATGTTGTTTGATATTGTCTGATTGTCAGTCAAAGTCTGGTTGTTCATATTGGCAGCGCCACAAAACAGACGGCCAATCATTTAGAGTTCTATTGTACGTAGTTTTCATTGATGGCTTTTTCAACTTCAGGTAAAAAATTATCGGCCATTCTGGCTGCTCCAACTGCTGAAAAGTGAACACGATCAACGAAATATTGCTCATCATGAGGAACCTGATTGGCATTATCAACCCAGCCGGTGTTCATTTCAAATGCGAGATCTTTGAGTATTTTGTTGTATGTATTGATACCAATAAATATCCCGTCTAAACTTAGACTACGAGTAAAATTCAACAATGCTCCTAGCTCTCGTCGTTTCATGCCACCCAAACCCTTAATGGTGGCCGGTAATGTGTAATCAAGCAAGGGGTCATGCAAAGTTGCGAAAGAAGAAATTACAACTTTGGCACCTCCTGATTTGGCAATGGCAACAAGCGTCTGTATGTGATCATGAAAAGTATTTTTTGCTTCATCTGGTATCACCCTAACCCTTCCTTGACCATTAAAGATTTCCTGGGTATCTCGCGACTCCAATATTTTTCGGTATTGGTTCCGTACCCTGACATAGAGCATCGATTTTTCCAGCAGTAGCTTATAAGCAGGCGGTTTTTCATGAAAACCAAAGGGAGTCTGGTGTATGTGAGAATAGTCTGGTTTGAATTCGCCATTAGCTCGAATAGCCTTTAAGTCATTGTAGGCATGGTAAATAATGACGATATCCGGTTTATAGGGCATTACTCGCAACGAGAGATTGGCAATACTCTGCGAAGTATCATAACCAGGCACCGCCGCATTGATGAGAGTGATTTTTTTGCCCGGGAATTTTTGTTGGAGTTTGTTGACGAGTTGCCCCGGCCAGTTTTCGTCAAAATTTAAGTTAATATTAGCGGTTGTTGATGCACCTATGGTCGCGATGCGGATTTCATTATCTTCTTTTTTGAGTGGTATAATGTAACCATTACAAAGAAAGCTGTTATTATCAACATAGATTGTTGAATATATTTTTTGGTCTACATGACCTCCTCTAAATGAGCCTGGGGTAAAAATGAACCCAGTAAACGGATGAAATTGATAAAGATCTGTTATGCTGTCGTCGTACGATTCTTTCTCTGCAACATTCAACACAAAACCATTTCCAGAAACTAAAGAAATTATTCTGGTCGATAATTCAAGAGAGATGATAAAAACCAAAGATATCAAGGCAAAGCCGATAAAATAATAACTCGCCTTTATGTTTCTGCTACTCACTATTCTTTGTCCTCAGCTCGTAACGATTGATTACTTGCCAGCCTGATTTTTCCTGGCTTCAGCCAGCAATCGCATGGTTTCGTCATACATCTCCCTGGAGAAGGCGGTGCCGCTGATCCCCTGCACCGTCTTGTCGCGATATTTCCGCAGTTCGGCGATGTCGCTTTCCGGAAAGCTCACTAGTTTGACACCGTTCTTCTTAAGGGTGGCCAAGGCGTCATCGTTGCTTTTGCGGGTATCGGCCAGCAACCCGGCAAAGTGCTTTTTGGCCAGGTCACGGCAGATGTTGGCGTGACCTGGCGGCAGTTTGTCGAAGGCGGCCTTGCTAAAGATCAGGCCGCCGTATGCATAACCGAAGGGGACATCGGTGAGGTAGTTGGTGCGGGTGAACCACTGCATGACAATGGTGCCGTACAGCGAGTTAAAGACCGTGTCGATCAGGCCGGTTTGCAGGGATGAAAGCACGTCGGGAATGGTCAGAGGAATCGGGGTAATGCCGATACTCTTTAAAAAGGCCTGGCTGACCGGGTCGTTTTCCGGGGCCCAGCACTTGCTCTGGCGCAGTTTGCTGATCGAGGCGACCGGGCCGGTGGACATGGTATAGACGAAGCCCACTTCCGACATGGCCAACAGCTCCATGCCGTTTTCGTTAAACTCTTTCTGGAAGGTGGGGAAAAGGCCGGCGATTACCCGGTCCACCTCGTCATAGGACTTGAAAAGAAAGGGGATGCTGAGGATGCGGAAATCGGAAACCACCTCGCTGATCCCGGTCATGGTGAAGCCGCCGCCCTGGAGTTGGCCGGCCCGCATCTTCCGGTACATGGCCCGATCGTCTCCCATCACCCCGCCGGTATAAACCTTGAAAACCACTTCACCGTTGGTTTTGGCGCTGACCTCCTTGGTGAAATCGTTGAAGCGGTTGGCCCAGACGCTACCTTCCGGAGCCAGGGAGCCGATCTTGAAGAGATACTTGCCCCCTTCGGCCCGGCCGTTTCCGGGGCAGAGGATCAGCAGGGCGGCGAGCAGCACCAACAGCAGACTAAGCGGTTTTTTCACAGTTCACCTTAAAAGTTGTCGTCGATTTTAGCCAGGAGACGGCGGGCCTGGCGCTGGGCAACCAGGTTGCTCAGGGACAATTCCGGGGCCGTGGCCGGATCGAAGGCCAACACTTCCTCCACCAGTTTCAGGTACAGCTCCCGGTCAAATTGGTTCTTAGCGTAATATTGGGCATAGGCCGTCTGCACCGGCAAAAAGGACCGCTTGTTGATGGCCAGGGCGCGCTCGAAATGCTGCTTGGCTAGCTCGGGATTGCCGCCATAAAGCGCGGGCCGGGAACCGTAATAGATGCCGAGAAATAGATGGGCGCCGCCCCGGAAGTAGGTATCATTCAGGGCGGCCACCCGCTGCATCAACTGTTCGACCTTGAGCAGATCGACCAGGGCGGCGGGGGAGCCGTCCTGACTGGCAATCCACAGCGCCCAACCGTAACCGCCCCAGAAGAGCGGGCCAACCTCGTCCTTTTGGACTTTAGCCAGGGCCGCCCCCAACTCTGGGAAGGTCAGTTCCGGGCTGAGGCCGGTTTCCTCGTGCAACAGGGCCAGGCCATAGGTGCGGGCCTTGACGGTCATGGCGATCACCCGCTCGGGATGGCCGCATTCACCCACCGCTCCGGCGTAAGCGGTATAGGCCTGGACCCCGCCCATCAGCAGTTTGGGGTTGTCGGGATGTTCGACCAGCAGGCTGTCGAGCATCAATAGGTAGGCCGGGGCGCCTTCGCAGACTAAGTCGAGATCGGTCTGACGATTAAGGTTGGCGGTGAGGGCGGAAAGGTTGAGCGGTGAACAGCCCGGTAGAGTGGTCAGAAGGAGAAGGCCGAATAGTAACTGGCCGAAGTGGCGACAATACGCAATCATCGTGTGGTTATACATCTCCGTAGTGAGGCGGTGATTGAATCTCTCGATTTACCGCAATTTTAATGGGGCCGGGCCGGATATGTCAATTGTCGGAATGGCGGCAATCGTTTTCCTGGGCGGCGCCAATCTTCGCCACTCCCTCACTCAACCCCGCTCAGCATTTCCTCGATGGTCTTCAAGCCGCCCTGCCAGAATTCCGGGTCGTTCAGGTCGATGTCGAAGGGCTTAAGTAACTCATAGGGGCTGGCGTTACCGCCGGCGGACAATAATTCTAAATAGCGGGGCACGAAGGCGACCGGATCCTGTCGATAGAGGTGATAAAGGGCCAGGACCAGCAACTCCCCGAAGGCGTAAGAGTAAACATAGCCCGGGGTACTCAGAAAATGGGGGATGTACGACCACCAGATCCCGTAATCATCACTGAGCTTGACGGAGTCGCCAAACATCGCCTGCTGACTTTTCAGCCAGTGGGCCGAAAGGGTTTCCGCCGCCAGTTCACCGCTGTCGCGCCGGCCGTTGTGGATCATCTCTTCGAAACGGTTCATCGCCACCTGGCGGAAGACGGTGGCGAAGATCGACTCCAGCTTCTGACAGGTGAAAGCCCGCCGCTCCCGGGGATCGTCAAGCAGTTCCAGCTGACTTTTAAAGAGCAAGAGCTCGGCGAAGACCGAGGCAGTCTCAGCCAGCACCAGGGTGGTGGAACTGTTGTAGTAACCGTTTTTTGCGGCCAGGAATTGATGCACCCCGTGCCCTAGTTCGTGAGCCACCGTGGAGACATCGCGCAAGGTGCCGGTGTAGTTGACCATCACGTAAGGGTGGACCGGCGGGATGCAGGGGTGGGCGAAGGCGCCACCCCGCTTGCCGTCCAGGATTGGGGCATGAATCCAACCCTCGGCAAAAAAGCGGCCGGCGATGGCGCCCATCTCCGGGGCGAAATCGCTGAAAGACTTGAGCACCAGCTTTTGCGCCTCCGGCCAGGGGATGGTCTTGTCCGGCAGGTGGGGCAGGGGGGCATAGCGGTCGAAGTCGCTCAGTTCCTTCATCTTCAACATCCGCCGCTTCAGCCGGTAGTAGCGTTGGACGATGTCATAGCGGTCGGTCACCGCCTTGACCAAGACCTCGACGGTGGTGTCGTTCAGTTCATTATATAGATTCATCGAACTGATCCAGCCGGGATAGCGCCGCAGCCGGTCGTCAATCATCTTGTCGGCCAGGATGGTGTTGAAGATGTGGGTGAGGACGTGCAACTGGCTGGTGAGTCCGGCGGTCAATTCAGCGGCGGCCTGGCGGCGCACCCGCCGGTCGGCCGCATAGAGGTCGGTGAGGACCTCCTCCTCGGTGCGCTTGTTCTTGCCGAACTGGAGGTGGCCCATGACCTTGTCGAACAGGTTGTTCCAGCTGGAGCGGCCCACCGGGCTTTTCTCCAGAAGCAGGGTCTCCTCGACCTTGGAGAGCTGGTGCGGGGCGTAGCGCCGCAAGCTCTCCAGATAATGGCGGTAATGGCTGAGCTTCTGGTCATTACGCAGCTTGGCTGCGACCTTTTCGTCAAGCAGATTCCACTCCAGCTCGAAGAATACCGTCTCCCGGCCCACCCGGCTGTTGAACTCACGGACCTTCTGGAGCAGGGCGCCGGCTTTTGCCGCCTTGGTCTGGGTGGCGAAGTTGAGGTAGGCGTAGGTGGCAACCCGCCCCTGGCTGGTTTCCAGCTCTTCCAGGGCGGCGACCAGTTTCAGGAGCTCCGGGGCGGTGAGGCCGGCCAGCCGGTTCTCGTATTTCTGGCGCAGGGCGGCGGCCTTTTTTTCACAGGCGGCCAAGTCCGCCGCCAGTTCCGGTGAATCGGGGCCGGGATAGAGGTCGGTCAGTTTCCACAGCACCTTGGCTGTTTTCAGGGGATCGGCTTTGGCTTTGGCGGTCTTGGAAGTAGTCATCAGTCCAGTCAAGATTAGGGAGATTTTATTTGCCCAGCCGGAAAAGGCGGATGGGGTAGGCAAACCAGCCCTATCACTACCTTGCCGGGGCGTTCTTCGCCACCATTTTTTCCCGGCCGCAGGCCGGAACCATCCCCGGCTCGGCGGGGTCACTGCCCCGCGTACCGTTCAGAGACAATCCGGGAAGATAACTGTTGCGGGCGCCTGCAAAGGATTATAGATTTACCCCCGTCCGGCAATTCCCCAGGATGCGGTAGCCAGCCCATCGCCATCCCGGGGACACACCGCCTCCCGAACAGGCCTCATCCCTGCATGAAGAAACAGACCAATTATGTCCACCGAATATAACGACGATAAGATCAAGACCCTCAGCTCCCTGGAGCATATCCGGTTGCGCCCCGGCATGTACATCGGCCGCCTCGGCAACGGCTCGCACCCGGACGACGGCATCTACATCCTTTTAAAAGAGGTGGTGGACAACGCCGTCGATGAGTTCATCATGGGGGCGGGCCAGAGGATCGACGTATCGATCACCCCGGAGGGCCAGGTAACGGTGCGCGACTATGGCCGCGGCATCCCGCTGGGCAAGCTGGTGGAATGCGTCTCGGTGATTAACACCGGCGCCAAGTATAACGACGAGGTCTTCCAGTTTTCGGTGGGCTTGAACGGGGTCGGCACCAAGGCGGTCAACGCCCTCTCCGCCGATTTCGAGGTAATCTCCCACCGGGACGGCCGCTTTGCCTCCGCCTCCTTCATCAACGGCAAGGTGCTGAAGGAGGATCAGGGCGAGACCACCGAGAAGAACGGCACCCTGATCCGCTTCAACCCCGACCCCCAGCGCTTCGAGGAGTTTTCCTTCAACCTCGATTTTGTCCGCAAACGGTTGTGGCGCTATGCCTATCTGAACGCCGGCCTCAAGCTCTATCTGGACAAGGAACTCTTTCACTCGGTTAACGGCCTGCTCGATCTGCTCGACAAGGAGATCGACGGCACCCAGCTCTACGAGCCGATCCACTACAAGGACAAGACCCTGGAGTTCGCCTTCTCGCATACCGACTGCTACGGCGAGTCCTACTTCTCCTTCGTCAACGGCACTTACACCAACGAGGGCGGCACCCATCTCTCCGCCTTCCGCGAGGGCATCCTCAAGGGAGTCAACGAGTACTCCGGCAAGAAGTTCATCGGCGAGGATGTCCGCGACGGGGTGGTGGGGGCGCTGGCCATCAAGGTCAAGGATCCGATCTTCGAATCGCAGACCAAGAACAAGCTGGGCAACACCGAGATTCGCACCTGGATCATCAACCAGGTCAAGGATGAGCTGGTCAAGTACCTCTATAAAAACACCTCCCTGGCCGAGGTGCTGATCGACAAGATCCAGCACAATGCCAAGATCCGCAAGGATCTCCAGGAAGTGCGCAAGGAGGCCAAGGCCAAGGCCAAGAAGGTGGCCCTGAAGATCCCCCAGCTCAAGGATTGCAAGCACCATCCCACCCGCGAAAAGCCCTCGGAGCCGGGCCGCGAGAACATGGTTTTTCTCACCGAGGGGCAGTCGGCCTCTGGCTCCATCGTCAGTTCCCGCGACCCCATGACCCAGGCGGTCTTTTCCTTAAAGGGCAAGCCGATGAACGTCTTCGGCCAGGCCTTGACCCTGCTCTACAAGAACGACGAGATGTACAGCCTGATGCGGGCCCTGAATATCGAGGAGTCGGTCAGCGCCCTGCGCTACGACAAGGTGATCCTGGCCACCGATGCCGATGTCGACGGGTTGCATATCAGGAACCTCTTGCTGACCTTTTTCCTCCATTACTTCGAGTCCCTGGTCAAGCGGGGCCACGTCTACATCCTGGAGACCCCGATCTTCCGGGTCCGCACCAAGAAGGAGACGGTTTACTGCTACTCGGAAAAGGAGAAGCTCGCCGCCGAGAAACGCTTGCCCGGCAAGGGCGGCAGTCGCCTGAAAGTTGAAGTCACCCGCTTCAAGGGTCTGGGCGAGATCTCACCCAAGGAATTCAAACAGTTCATTGGCCCGGATATCCGCTTGCAGCAGGTCAACATCGACCGCTTGAGCGAGGTACCCAGGGTGCTGGAGTTTTACATGGGTAAGAATACCCCGGACCGCAAGGATTACATCATGTCCAATTTGGTGGATGAGCCGGTGTAGTTGTAGGATGGGGCAAAGCGCAGCGTGCCCATCAATCACTTTACATTTTGACCCTTAGGCACTGACCACGACCTGGAATTACCAATGACCGAAACCACCGAAAACCTCACCCAGTACGGCGAGCTGCACAAGCTCTTCGACAAGAACTTTCTTGACTACACCTCTTACGTCATCCGCGAGCGGGCCATCCCCGAGGTGATCGACGGCTTGAAGCCGGTGCAGCGCCGCATCCTCCAGACCCTGTTCAACATGGACGACGGCCGCTTCCACAAGGTGGCCAACGTGGTGGGCGAGTGCATGAAACTCCACCCGCACGGCGACGCCTCGATCTTTGCGGCCCTGGTCAACCTGGCCAACAAGGAATTCCTCATCGACCGGCAGGGTAATTACGGCAACATCTACACCGGCGACTCCGCCTCGGCGGCCCGCTATATCGAGTGCCGCCTGACCCCGCTGGCCCTGGAGACCATGTTCAACCCGGACTTGACCGAGTTCACCGACTCGTACGATGGCCGGATGCTGGAGCCGATGGCCCTGCCGGCCAAGCTGCCCATGCTGCTGCTGCTGGGCGCCGAGGGCATCGCCGTCGGCATGGCCACCAAGATCATGCCCCATAACTTCTGCGAACTGCTCACCGCCCAGATCGCCATCCTCAAGGGGGAGGATTTTATCCTCTATCCCGACTTCGCCAAGGGCGGCATTTTGGACGTCAGCGGCTACAATCAGGGCAACGGCCGGATCCGTTGCCGGGCCCGGATCGAGGAGAAGGACGACAAGACCATCACCATCCGGGAGATTCCCCATTCCTGCACCACCGAGAGCCTGATCGAGTCGGTCGAGAAGGCGGCCCGCAGCGGCAAGATCAAGATCACCTCGATCAACGATTACACCGCCGAGGAGGTGGAGATCGAGATCAAGCTGGCCCGGGGCATCCACGCCGCCGACACCATCCGGGCCCTCTATGCCTTCACCGACTGCGAGGCGCCGATCAGCCCCAATCTGACGGTGATCCGCGACAACCACCCGGTCAATATCGGGGTCAACGAGGTGTTGCGTTACAACACCGCCAAACTCAAGGACGACCTGGAACGCGAACTCAATATCGATCTGGGCCGCCACCGCGAGAAGCTCCACGCCCACCTGCTGGAGCAGATCTTCATCGAGGAACGGCTCTACAAGGAGATAGAGGAGTGCAAGACCTACGAGGCGGTGGTGATGACCGTCGACAGCTCGCTCCTGCCCTTCCGCGACCTGCTGGTCCGCGACGTTACCACCGAAGACATCGAGCGGCTCCTGGAGATTCGCATCAAGCGAATCTCCCGCTACGACCTCAACAAGAAGAAGAAGGACATCCAGGAGATCCGCGACCGGATCGGCGAGATCGAGACCAGCTTAAAGGACATGGTGGGCTTCACCATCAGCTACGTGCAACGGCTACTGGATAAGTACGGCAAACACTACCCGCGCCGCACCGAACTGACCTCGTTTGACGAGGTGGAGGTCCGCGAGGTGGCGCTCTCCAACCTCACCGTCGGCTACGACCGGGAGAACGGCTTCCTGGGCTACAACGTCAAGGCCGACGAGGCCAACTCCTTTGCCAGTTCCGAGTATGACAAGGTCCTGCTGATCGGCAACGATGGCGCTTACCGGGTGATCAACGTCCCGGACAAGGTCTTCGTCGGCCATGATCTGGCCTACGTGGATAAGCTTGACGAAAAACTGGTTTTCAACCTGATCTATCGGGACGGCGCCACGAATATTTGCTACATCAAGCGTTTCGCCACCCCCAAGTTTATTCTGGAGAAGGAATACCGGCTCTTCCCGGAGCATAAACGCTCGCAGATTCTCTTCCTGAAGATCGGCAAAGGGGTGGGGGTCCGAGCCCACTACGCCCCCAATAAGAAGGCCCGCCGCAACTACGAGGATTTTGCCTTCGACGAGATTCTGATCAAGGGCACCATCGCCATCGGCAAACGCCTTTCCACCCGGGTGGTACGGCGCATCGTCGAACAGGAAATCAACCCTGCCGCCCAACTTGCCGAAGCAGCCGAAACGGAGCCGCAGGCGGTGCTGTTCATCCCCCTTGAACCGCCGAGCGGGGCAGGGGAGGGGACCAGCGACCCGGAACCACCCCAGAGCGGCGAGTTGTTCCCGGACGGGGAAACGGACGGGGTTGACGAAACCGGCGAGGATGGTTTGGAAGAACCGGAGGGGCAGGAAGAGGATAGTCCGGACGATCCAGATGATTCTGATCAGGAATAACCCACGAAAAAGCCCGCCGGAAGGCGGGCTTTTTCGTGGCTCTTCAGATTTAACTCTTAATCGCCCAGCGGGAGCGATTCTTCGTCATCATCTATTGCGTGGCCGGCCGCGCTGACCCTGGAGGCCAGCTGGCCGCAGGCGGCGGAGATGTCGCCGCCCCGGCTGAAGCGGATGAAGACCGTGAACCCGGCGTCCCAGAGGATCTTCTGAAAGGCCATGATCCGGTCGCGGGACGGTTGCTCGTAAGGTAGACCGGGGCAGGGATTGAAGGGCAGCAGATTGATCTTACAGCGCATGTCCCCGAGTTTTCTGGCCAGCTGGCGGGCATCACCGTCGGAATCGTTCAAGCCCTTGATCAGGATGTACTCGAACATGATCATCCGCCGGTTCGGCATCGGATAATTTCGGCAGGCCTCCAGCAACACCTCGACCGGATATTTGTCGTTGACCGGCATCAACTGGCTGCGAATCTTGTTATCGACACTGTGCAGGGAGACCGCCAGGTTGATGACGGCCCGCTCGCCCAACTCCTTCATCCTCGGCACCAGCCCGCAGGTCGAGACCGTCACCCTTCGGCCGGAAAAGTCCAGCCCCGACTGGTCCATGAGAATTTCCAGGGCCGTGAGCAGATTGTCGAAGTTGGCCAGCGGCTCACCCATGCCCATGAAGACCAGATTGTTGATGCAGCCGTTGCGCCGGTCGCCGCTGTTGCACATCTCCATCGGCAGATCGTCCCGCACCGCCATAATCTGATTGACGATCTCGGCCGGGGAAAGATTGCGCTTGAAGCCCATGGTGCCGGTCAGACAGAACTGACAGCCCATGGCGCAGCCCACCTGGGAGGAGACGCATAAGGTGTTGCGGTCCTCCTCGGGAATCAGTACCGATTCAATGACCTGGCCATCGTCCAGGCGAAAGGCGTATTTGATGGTGCCGTCCTCGGAGACCTCACGCTTCTCCGGAACCAGCCGGCTGATCATGGTCCGTTCGGCCAGTTCCAGCCGGGCGACCTTGGCCAGATCGGTCATCTGGGCGAAGTCGCTGATCCCCGGCCGATACAGCCAGGAAAAGATCTGGTTGCCGCGGAAGGGTGACCAGCTCAATTCCTTGGCATAATCGACCAGGGCGGCGCGGGTAAAATTTTTCAGGTCAAGCTTTGACATATCTATTCTTCTTTGTAACTTCAGATAATTAGACTGAAGAGTGAAGGTTTAAACACAGGTTTTCGAGCGGGAGTCTGAAGTATTTATAGTAGTAAATTCCACATAAACCTTCGGCCTTCAGACTTCAGACTATCTCCCTATAGCAGTTAGCCTAAAGCGCCCGCAAATGCTCGGGTTTCAAGGCGATCCCACCGCCCAGGGCCAGGCGGATGGAGAGTAGCACCTCTTCCTTGTCCTGGGGCAGTCGGCAGCTGATCGGCAGGTAGTTGGAGGCGTGGTTAGTCTGCAACTGGAGCCTCTCCACCTCGATGCTTTCCACCAGATGATAAAGCTCGTGGAGCATCCCTTCCCGGTCGGGCAGAGTGAACTCACCGCGGGCGGCCTGTTCGTAAAGCGGGGTCTCAGGCAGGAGCATCAGGGTCAGAACCCCGACCTGGCTGGGCTGCATGACGCTGATCGCCCTCCCGGTTGCCCGGGCGTGGGCCAGGGAATTTTCCCGACCAGCAATCCCGAGCAGGACGGTCACCGAGAGGAACAAACCGGCCTCGCGGACCAGCCGGCCGAAACGAATCTGCTCGGCGACGGTCACGCCCTTGCGGATGGCGGCCAGGGTCGGATCATGGCCGCTTTCCAAGCCCAGATAAACCCGGTTTAGGCCCAAACCCTTCAGCTCCGCCAGATCGGCCAGGCTTTTGCGCAAACCGTTTTTGGCGTTGGCGTACAGGGAGATCCGTTTGATCCAGGGCAATTTCTCCCGGATCCTGGTAAACAGAGCAACCAGCCGGTTCTGGGGCAGACTCAAGACATCGCCGTCGGCCAGAAAGACCCGGCTCTGGCGGCGACAGTAGCGAGCAGCGAAGTCAAGATCGGCCTCGATGATCGCCTGGTCCTTGAACCGGAAGAGCTCGCCCCGATAGGTGCCGCAAAAGGTGCACTTGTTGTGGGTGCAGCCGACGGTGACCTGCAGGATGATACTGTCGGCCTCGCTGGGCGGCCGGATCAGGTTACCTTCGTAATGCATCGTTGCCGCCGGCCGGCGACCTCAGCTATTCCGCCGCTCGAACTCCTGCATGAAGGCGACCAGCTTCTCCACGCCCTGCCTGGGAAAGGCGTTGTAGATTGAGGCGCGGCAGCCGCCCACCGAGCGATGCCCTTTGAGACCGTCCAATCCTTGGGCGGTGGCCTCCTTGACGAACTGGGCCTCCAGCTCGGGGGTGGGCAGGTTGAAGGTGATATTCATGGTTGAGCGGGAACCGACCTGGGCATGGCCGCGATAAAAGCTGCTGGCGTCGATGGTCTGGTAGAGCAAATCGGCCTTGTCGCGGTTCAGCTTGGCCATCGCCTCCAGTCCGCCCAGTTTCTTCAGCCATTTGAGGACCAGGCCGATCACGTAGATGGCGAAGGTCGGCGGGGTGTTGAACATCGAATCGGCATCGGCGTGGGTCTTGTATTTCAGCATGGTCGCCAGGTTGGCCGGGCTGCGATCCAGGAGATCCTCGCGGATGAAGACCACGGTACAGCCGGCCGGGCCCATGTTCTTCTGGGCGCCCGCGAAAACCAGACCAAAGGGGGAAAAGTCGAAGGGCCGGGAAAGGATGTCCGAGGACATGTCACAGATCAGCATCTGCTTGGCGGCCGGGAAGGCCTGGAACTGGGTGCCGTAGATGGTGTTGTTGGAGACGAAGTAGAGGTATTCGGCGTCGTCGTCCACCTTATAATCGCTCTGGGCCGGGACGTGATTGAAGTTACTGGCCTCGCTGGTATAGGCCACCTGAACTTCGCCGAACAGCTTGGCCTCTTTGATCGCCTTTTTGGCCCAGACGCCGGTATTGAGGTAGGCGCCCTTCTTGCCTGGTCCCAACAGATTCATCGGCACCATGGCGAACTGCAGGGAGGCGCCGCCCTGGAGAAAGAGCACCTTGAAGTTCTTGGGCACCCCCAGGAGCTCGCGGAGCAGAGCCTCGGTCTCATCGGCCACTGCGATGAAATCCTTGCTGCGATGGCTCATCTCGATGAGGCCGATCCCCTTGTTATTAAAATTGACGATATCCTTGGCGGCCTGTTCAAGGACCTCCACGGGCAATACGCCAGGGCCGGCGCTGAAGTTGAATATTCTCTCAGGCATTCCATCCTCCGGTGAAAAATCATGCCGTTAACGGCTGATATATTAACGAGTTAATTGGTAAGCGAGTATGGATAACCGATTGCGTGCGGTTTTGCAAAAAAATTACATTCGGCGCGGCCAGCGTTTTAGCGAAAATTTTGTTGCGCTGGCCGACCTTTTTAGATGATTCTTAATCAGGTTCAATCAATAATCACACCTGCCAACAGGAAAAATAATGACTCCCCTAAAGATCTTGATTGTTGACGACGAAAAAGAAATCCGCGAGGTGCTGAACGAGGCTTTCTCCTACCACGGCTACGCGCCGGTTTGCGCCGCCGATGCGGAAGAGGCCTTGAAACTGCTGACGCCGGATATCCAGGTGATGTTTCTCGACCTGAAACTGCCCGGCAGGATGGACGGGGTGGCGCTCTGCCGGGAGATCCGCAAACAGAACCCCTCCGCCTGCATCTTCGCCATGACCGGATATGCCACCCTCTTTGAACTGGCGGATTGCCGGGCCGCCGGTTTTGACGACTACTTCACCAAGCCCGCCAAACTGGAACTGCTGTTGATGGCCACCCGCCAGGGCTTTGACAAGGTCAAGAGATGGCGGAAGAAGGAGGAGAATGGATAATAAATGATGGATTCAACCCTGCCTCCCGGCTGCAAAAATCACCCGCCGGGAAAAAAAGTACCTTTTATCTGCTCTCGCTCTGTTAAAATCCGCCACCCTTGGTAAAATGGTTTCCCCGTTCCGCCCAGGCTCTCCCTGATTCCAATAAACCTCCCGGCCCAGCGCGCCTTGCGCCGGCCGGACTAACCGACCGACTGGTCCGTGACTGTGGTGCATAAAAACGACCCATTCGACCATACCCCGTTGATCGCCCTGATCGGTCCCACGGCCGTCGGCAAGACCGGCGTGATCCTGGCCTTGGCCGAGCGGTTGGGCGCCGAAGCGGTCAACCTCGATTCCATGCAGGTCTACCGCCACATGGATGTCGGCACCGCCAAACCAACGGTGGAAGAACGACGGTTGGTCCGGCATCATCTACTTGATCTGGTCAATCCCGATCAAGAATATAATGTTAATCTCTTTACCGGTGATGCCGAAAAGGTTTGCCTGGAAATCGGCGGCCGGGGCAGGGTGCCGATCCTTACCGGCGGCACCGGCCTCTACCTGAAGGGTTTCCAGGAAGGGCTTTTTGCCATGGACACCGGCAGTCGGGTGGAAAACGAAATCCATCCGGATGGTGAAAAAGTTCGAGCCGACCTCAAAAAGGCTTTAGAGGAGCAGGGCAGGGTGGTCCTGCATGAAAGACTGGCCGGAATTGATCCGGTTTCGGCCGCCCGGATCCATCCCAACGATACCAGTCGATTGCTGCGGGCCCTGGAGGTTCATGCCCTGACCGGCCGACCTTGGTCGGAGCTTCTGGCCCGGCAACAAGATAAGAGCGACCACCCCGCGCCCAGGAAAAACATCCTGAAAATAGGCCTGACCGGGGAGCGGCAATGGTTATATGACCGGATCAACCTGCGGGCCGCGCAGATGTTGGCGGGCGGGTTCATCGAAGAGGTCGAGAACCTTCTGGCCATGGGCTTCGGCCGGGAACTGAAACCCATGCAGGCCATCGGCTACCGGCACGTCGTGGAATTCCTGGACAGCCGCCGAAACCAATCCGATACATTGGAGCTGCTGGCCCAGGATACCAGGCACTATGCCAAAAGACAGCTCACCTGGTTCCGCCGTGATCCGGAGATCGTTTGGTTTCGCCCGGAGCAACTGGTGGAGATCACCGCCCTGATTGAAAGCTATTTGCTCGATTTTGGTCGACGGCTGGTGCCATGAACGCACCAAATTCTATCGCCATATTCAGAATTATTTGATGCAAAAACAAATAATTACAAGACAAACACAATCTAAAGCCTTATCCTAATGACCCCTGAAAACACCGCCACTCGCTGGGAAATCATCGGCTCGGGCCGAATCGAGCCCCTCCCAGCCCAGCAAGCCGCCAAGTCCATCCCGGCCCCGATCCTGACCATTCTAGCCAACCGTGGCATCACCGATCCTGAGGAAATTTGTAAATTCCTGCACCCCACGCTTGAGCAGTTGCCGCCGCCCCAGCTGCTAATGGGAATGGACCGGGCCGTCGCCATCCTGGTCGAAGCCAGGGAAAAACGCAGTCCGGTTCTGATCCACGGCGACTACGATGCCGACGGGATTACCGCCACTGCCTTGCTGGTCAAGTTCTTCCGGGAGATCGACCTGCCGGTTTATCACCATCTACCGGATCGAATCAGCGAAGGGTATGGACTCAACCTTGAGTCCCTGCCGACCTTGCGAAACCGGCCGGGGATCGCTGAACACCCCACCCCAATCCTGCTCACGGTTGATTGCGGGATTACCAATCTCAATGAAATTGCCGCAGCCAAGGCCCTGGGTTTTCGGGTCATCATCACCGATCATCACCAGCCGGGGCACGAGCTACCTGATGCCGAGGCGATCATCAACCCGCATCAGCCCGGTTGCCCCTTTCCCTTCCGTGATCTGGCCGGGGTCGGCGTGGCCTTTTATCTGGCCGCCGGTGTGCGGGCTGAGCTTGTCAGGCTTGGGGCCTGGACTAAAAACGAACAACCCAATCTCAAAAAGTATCTTGATCTGGTCGCCATTGGTACCGTGGCGGATATGGTGCCGCTGCGGGGGGCCAATCGGATTCTGGTCAAGATTGGTCTTGCGGTAATTAACCAATCCCCGGGGCCGGGCCTCAAGGCGATGCTTGTCCAGATCGGCCAAGGCTTAGGCAAGGTGACTTCGGAGACGATCGCCTTTCAGTTGGCCCCTCGGCTCAATGCTGCCGGACGGACGGGCTCGGCGGAACAGGCCTTGCAGGTGCTGCTGGCGGAAGAGGAAATATCGGCTGGAATTTTGGCGCAATCATTAGGCCAGGCCAACCAGATGCGCAAAGAACTGAGTGAAGTGATGTACCAAGAGGCCCGCATTCAGGCTGAAAGCCAAATCAACGCCGGCCGCTTGGTCTTGGTCGTCGCGGGCGAGGGTTGGTATCAGGGCATTGCCGGACTGGTCGCAAACAAATTGGCGCGGGAATTCAGGCGACCAGCCGTGGTCCTGGCATTGGATATGGAAGGCATGGCCCATGGTTCCGTTCGTTCGGTGGGAAATTTCGACATCCTTGCCTGTCTGCGGGATTGTTCGGCAAGTCTGGATAAATACGGCGGTCATCGCGCTGCGGCGGGAGTCACCTTGTCGTCCGATAAGGTTGCCGAGTTCCAGACCAAACTGGCCGAATCAGTAGCTGGTTCGATCAATCCGGTTGACTTGGAACCACGCCTGGACATAGATATCTTAGCCGACCCGGGCGAGATCATGCAGGAGGTCATCTGTAATTACCTCCAACAACTTGAGCCATACGGGACCGGCAACCCTGAGCCGATTTTCTGTTGCCACCAGCAGGGGGTCAACCTTTCCGAGGTCAGAAAGGTTGGCGCCGATTCTTTACGGTTCAGGATCATGGGCAACGGCAAAGGAATTGCCGGAATTGGTTTCGGCATGTCGGCTTGGGCCAGTGTCGCTGAAAGGGCGCCGTTGCGCCTGGCCTACAAGGTAATTTTCAACAATTATCGAGGGTCAGGGCAATGGGAAATCAGGGTGGAGGATGTAAAAATAACAGCCTAAGTACCCGTTTTTTTTACTACCTATGCTTGACTATACATAATATATATTATGCGACATAAAGTAGATTTACCATAAGCCTGAACCTAAACCCAGATCTTGCCCGAACATGCAATTCTCAGAATTTTCTGGTATAGAATCGAACACAATCAGCAACCGACCACCGATTGCCATCGAGCCAACTTCTTCACGGGAACCTTTTTATGAATAGAGATATCTACCAAGAGCCCCTGGTCAGCCGTTATACCAGCCAGGCTATGCAGGAACTTTTCTCCGAAAAAACCCGGATTGCCACCTGGCGCCGTTGTTGGATCGCCCTGGCCGAGGCCCAGCATGAAATGGGCCTGGAGCTGGTTACCGCCCAGATGGTCCAGGAACTCAAGGATCATCAGTTCGATATCGACTTCGAGGTCGCCGCCGCCAAGGAAAAAGAGATCCGCCACGATGTCATGGCCCATGTTTACGCTTATGGCCTCAAGTGTCCGACCGCCGAACCAATCATCCATCTGGGCGCCACCTCCCAGTTTGTCGGCTGTAACGGCGACCTGATCATCCAGCGCCAGGCCCTGGCCTTGATCAAGAAGGCCCTGCTCAACACCATCGCCAACCTGACTAACTTTTCCCGTAAACACAAAGGGCTGGCCACCCTGGGTTACACCCATTACCAGCCGGCCCAGCCCACCACGGTTGGCAAACGCAACACCTTATATATCCAGGATCTCCTGATCGACCTGGACTACATCGAACACCTGGAAAAACAGTTCAAGGCCCGCGGCGCCAAGGGTACCGTCGGCACCCAGGCCACCTTTCTGGAACTGTTCAAAGGCGACAACGATAAGGTTAGAAAGTTAGATGAGCTTGTTGCCGCAAAGCTTGGATTTAGCGAGATTTTCCAAGTTACCGGCCAGACTTACACCCGCAAGCTGGACATGAAGACCGCTGAGACCATGGCCGGTATCGGCGCCTCGGCCCATAAGTTCGCGGTTGATCTGCGCCTCCTCTCTAACCTTAAAGTCCAGGAGGAACCCTTCGCCAAAAACCAGGTCGGCAGTTCGGCCATGGCCTATAAACGCAACCCGATGCGTTCCGAAAGGATGACCGGCCTGTCCCGCAAACTCATGGGCCTGCCCGCCGATTTCGCCTCCACCTACGCCAACCAGTGGTTTGAGCGGACCCTGGATGACTCGGCCATCCGCCGCATGGATATCCCTCAAGTCTTCCTGCTGGCCGACGCAGTCTTAAGGCTTTACCTTAACATCACCAAGGATATGGTTGTTTATCCCAAGCAAATCAAAAAGTATCTGTTGCAGGAGTTACCCTTCATGGCCACCGAGAAGATCCTGATGGCCGCCGTCGAACTCGGCAAAAGTCGCCAGGAGATGCACGAAGTAATCAAGGTCCATTCGGTGGCGGCTGGCCTGGTGGTTAAAGAAGAAGGCGGCGACAACGACCTGCTCGACCGGCTCGGCAACGATCCGGCCATGCCTTTTAGCAAGAAGGAACTCCTGGCGCTGATCGGCGACGGTTCCGATTTCACCGGCCGGGCCGAGGCCCAGGTTGAGGAGTATCTGGCGGAAGTGGTTGAGCCCAGACTGAGCGGCTACCAAGACCTGCTTGGCGAGATGGACAGCAGTCTGTCGGTCTGAATTATGCTGCAAAATCTCGAGCAACTATCGGCCCGGATCGCGCCCGAGCGCATCGCCTTCGTCAAGTTCATCCTTGAAGGTTACGACAATCTGGCAATCCTCTCGACTTCCGATCAGGCCAGCGGCGAGATCATCATCCGCTTTCACTCGGCCCGGCGCGACGAACTCCTGGCTATCCTGGATAACCTGCAAGCCGATTATGGATCCACGATATTTTAGGTTAATGTTTAACCTTAGCTTTATGGTTCTACGTGCTAACGTTTGGTTTGTTAAGCAAACAAACCAAACGGAAAGTCCAATGAGATCCGAGCGTGGAGAAACCAGTCATTGCGAGGAGGGGCATAGCCCCGACGTGGCAATCTCCTGTTGCGGGCACGAATTTCTATTAGCCCATCTGGCATACTGGTTGCCATCCCTTAGGAGATTGCTTCGTCGTTACACTCCTCGCAATGACGGGGAAGAAGATATTTTTGGCTCGAGAGTATGCCTTCAAAGGAATCTCAGCTAGATTTTACGGATTGTCCTAAATGTGCATACAATTCTGTGTTGTAGGAGCGGGCCATGCCCGCGATTCTCTCCTGATCTAATCTTCTGCAGAACCCCAAAAGATGTCATTCCCTAGTCGCTTCTGATCGGGAATCCAGCTTTTCAGCCTGCAAAATCATGGATCCCCAATAAAAGCCTTCGGGGATGACGGGCTTTGTTGCGGAAGATTAGCGCTAATCGGGAATTTTTATTTAAGCAGGAACCGGCTCGAACCGTAAATAACTTAACGAACTGCCTTATTTTAGACAACTAACATCTTATAGTAACGCCTTAATTACGTGTTGCCTCATCAGTCTCCATCGCCCTGATCCATATTTCTGGGCTTTTTTCGCGACCTTTTTAGATGTTTCCACTTTCCCTCTAATCGAGTTTTTTTCTGACTCCCCTCCCCTCTCTACCCTTCTCCCGGCAAAAAGATTTTCCAGTAGAGGCGGTTGTGTTATATTCGGGCTGCTTGTTAATCTCCCCAGGCAGCCCGAGTGAGCACAAGCATGCACGACAGCCGAACCACCAGATTATGGTTATTCGATCCCCCCCGTTCCGACCGAAAAAATTTTGCCTATTTAAGTAAGTGAGCAATGAGCGGTAAACAAACACCCAGACCTCGCCAGGCCTATATCGAAACCTTCGGTTGCCAGATGAACGAGCGTGACTCGGAGATCATGGGGCAACTGCTGAGCCAGGCCGACTATACCATCACCAGCGAGCTGCACCGCGCCGACGTGGTGGTGGTTAACACCTGCTCCATCCGGGGCAAGGCCCAACAGAAGGCCATGAGCCTCCTGGGCCGGCTCAAACTCGCCAAGAAAAAGCGGCCGGGTTTGATCATCGCCGTCACCGGTTGCGTGGCCCAGCAGGAAGGGGCGGCCATCCGGGAGCGAATGGGCCATGTCGATCTGGTGATCGGTCCCCAGAATCTCCAGCGCCTGCCGGAGCTGATCCGCCAGGTGAAATCGGGCGGTCCCGGCGGGGTGGCGATTGAACAATCCAACACCTTCAACCTGCCCGCCTTTATCCCCGAGCTGGAAAGCAGCGCCCTGCCCCACAAGCGTTTTGTCACCATCATGCAGGGCTGTAACAACTTCTGCACCTACTGCGTGGTGCCTTACACCCGGGGCCGCGAAGTCAGCCGGGCCCCGGCCGATATCCTCGCCGAAGTCAGGCATCTGGTGGCCGGCGGCGTCAAGGAGATCACCCTGCTGGGCCAGAACGTCAACTCCTACGGCATGGAGCGCCAGGAGCGCGACTTCCCGAATTTCCCCGACCTGCTCAGGTTGGTGGCAGCCGAGCCAGGCATCGTCCGGCTGCGCTTCACCACCTCCAACCCCAAGGACCTCTCACCTGAGCTGATGCGCTGTTTTGCCGAACTGGCCAACCTCTGCCCGCACTTCCATCTGCCGGTCCAGTCCGGCTCGGATGTGGTATTAAAGAGGATGAACCGCAAGTACTCCCGGGCCGAATACCTGGAAAAAGTGGCGGGTCTGCGGGCGGCCCGGCCGGACATCGCCATCACCACCGACCTCATCGTCGGCTTTCCCGGTGAGAGCGAGGCTGACTTCGAGGCGACCATGGCCCTCTTGGAAGAAGTGCGCTATCACGGCGCCTTCTCCTTCAAGTATTCGGACCGCCCCAAAACGGTTTCCGCCGGTTTCGCTGACAAGGTTGAAGAGTCGGTCAAGGCGGCCCGTTTGAACCGGCTGCAGGCCCGCCAGCAGGAGATCACCATGGCGCGGCATCAGGAGGATATCGGCAAGGTCATGGCGGTCATGGTCGAAGGCGAAAGCCGCGACGGCGACGGACAATGGAGCGGCCGATCCGATACCAATCTGGTGGTGAATTTCAGCGGCGTGGTCGGAACCCTGAAGCCGGGCGAGATGGTCCAAGTCAGGGTTGAGGCGGCCTGTCAGAATTCCCTGCGGGGGACTTTGAGTTAAAGAATTCCCTCTCCTTCCGGGAGAGGGCCAGGGTGAGGGGATTTATCAGGGCCGGACAACCACCAGCGCCTAACAGCTCTCTGTAACTAACGTTTTCAGGAGGAAGGAAGATGATCGACCTGCACACCCATACCTTTTTCAGCGACGGCGAACTGGTCCCGGCCGAACATCTGCGGCGGGTGGAAGTTCTCGATTACCGCGCAGTGGCGATCACCGACCATGCCGATTCCTCCAATATGGATTTTATCATCCCCAGGATCGTCAAGGCGGCGGCCGACCTCAATCGCTACTCCAAGACCCGGTTGATTGCCGGCATCGAGCTGACCCACGTGCCGCCGGAGATGTTTGCCGAACTGACCCGCAAGGCCAGGGAGTTGGGGGCCGGAATTGTGGTGGCCCACGGCGAGACGGTCATGGAACCGGTCCGGCCCGGCACCAACCGGGCGGCCATCGAGGCGGGAGTCGATATCCTTTCGCATCCCGGCTTTATCACCGATGAAGATGCAAAATTGGCGGCGGATCGGGGCGTGTTTCTGGAGATCACCGGCCGCAAAGGCCATTCCCTGACCAACGGTTATGTAGCCGCCAAGGCCGTCAAGCACGGCGCCAAGATGGCGGTAAATGCCGACGCCCACGGCCCCGGCGATTTCCTCACCGCCAGGATGGCCGAGATCGTGGCCCTTGGGGCCGGCCTCAGCACTGAGCAGTATGCCAAGATCAGAAAAGACATGACCGAACTGGCCGAAAAGGCCGGTAAATAAGATCGCAGTCAAGACTGGCCCTGCCCCGCAACTTAATAGGTAGTTCGCCTTTTAAGCAGGCCAATTATACAGAAAACCCAGCCATCAAGACGGCCCCAACCTCTGCCGCATTTAACAAATCCGTTAAATACGGCGAGCGTATTTGACGGCCCGCCCTTCAGTTCAGTTATCGCCCAAAATTTTATTCCGCACAATCAGTCCCT
This sequence comes from Deltaproteobacteria bacterium, assembly GCA_020056965.1. GTDB lineage: Bacteria > Desulfobacterota > Desulfobulbia > Desulfobulbales > JAGXFP01 > JAGVGT01. Next base: position 17,108 of record JAGVGT010000053.1, on the reverse strand, counting down.
TACCATCGCAGTATCCACAGTTCCCTTCCGGCACGCTAGTTGCGTTATCTCTGCATAGTAAGTGGCGGACCAATTGGTTTACCACTAATTGCTTTTCTGTTTGGCAAGTCCTCAGGAGGGGACACGTAATGAACAAATGTAAAGGATCTTCAAAGATGTTGTTTATGACCGCAGCAATACTCGGCACTTTTGTGGCCGGGAGCGCAAGCGCCGACAGCCACAAAAATCGGATCGACGACCACCATAGCCTACCTGTGGTGGGTACAAGTGCTATTGACGGCATTGGCCCGATGCCGATTAACCTTGGCCAGGCTGAAACTTTCGCGATTCTGAGCCAAAGCGGGATCACCGACGTTTATCGATCTGATGTAGTTGGGGATGTTGGCACCAGCCCCATCACCGGTGCGGCTCTGCTTCTCACCTGCGGGGAAGTGTCGGGGAATATCTACACCGTCGACGCGGCTGGTCCTCTCCCCTGCGCCACAACTGACGCCACCTTTCTGACCTCGGCTGTGGGCGACATGGGATTCGCATACGACGATGCAGCGGGACGGCTTTCACCCGATTTCACAGAACTGGGCGCCGGTGAGATTGGCGGCCTGACCCTGGCTCCCGGCCTCTATAAATGGACCACCGGCGTGATGATCACCACCGATGTCACCCTCGCTGGCGGCCCGGACGATGTCTGGATCTTCCAGGTGGCAGGAACCCTCAACCAGGCCAACGCGACCCGGGTAACCCTGGCCAACGGCGCCCTGGCCAAGAACGTCTTCTGGCAGGTCGCTGGTGCGGTAACGGTTGGAACCAATTCGCACTTTGAGGGCATTGTCCTGGGTAAAACCATGATCGCCGTGAACACTGGCTCAACCGTCACCGGTAGACTGTTGGCGCAAACGGCCGTCACTCTGCAGATGAACGCGATTACTGAGCCCGCCTTATAAGGGCACCTGCCTCACCCGTGGGTTTGCTGTCCACCCACACCCGTAACATTAAAGGGTTACAGATTTCGATCTGTAACCCTTTTTTTCACCCCGCCGCTTCCCGACCGGCGTGAGCGGTCAAGGAATCGCGACGACCGAATACCCCTGGGCCTGGTAGCCGACCACCGAGATGAAGCCGTTGCCCACCTGGTCGATCTCCGGCAGGAGGGTGGCGGGATCAATGCCCGTCACCTTAACGGCATAGAGACAGACCTCGAGCTTGACCCCGTCCTTCTTCAACTGCCGGATCATCTCGTGAAACTTGTCGACTTCCCCTCTGGCGTCCTCCGGGAAACCGGAACTATCCTTGGTCAGGAGCTTCACCGCCGGGCCATGAAAAACCACCGCCACCTGCGGTTTTTCGGGCAGCCCCTGCACGGTTTTATCCTCGTAAGTATTCTTCACCGCCCAGAAGACGACATTGGCCACCTTGGCCGACCCCTGCCCGACATCGAAAACCGCCTTTACCCCCTTTACGTCCTTGAGGGCGTTGGCATATTCGCCGGCCGCCGCCGGGGCAACGCCCAAGGCAAGGAAAACTAACAGGGAAAGAATGGTGCTAAAGCTGCGAAAATACTTCCTGAAGGTCTGATTCATGGCCCATCTCCTTGTGTTGGTGTGCAGATAAACCGTTCTGTCAGCCGGTGCGATAAATTTGGCCGCCAAGACAATCAACAACTACCGAACCATGAACATCTTACCGTGAATGTCCGCGAGAAGAGGAAATGAAAAAGTGATTTTATGCGAGGGGGGGAATCAGGTTTAACTCCCCAAGGATTAAGAATATAACAGCAAGCAAGGCGGAAGTTTATCAATAATGATGATTTGCCCCCCAGTGTTCCACTGATATTAACGCCGTTTATAAAAAACAGGTTAAAGTCATTCAGATCGGCAGCTAGAGCAGCTTACTCAACCGGGGACAAAGAACCACTATTAACAACAGAAGCTGTGCTTATTGAATTTGCCTCATATGTTTCTCCTAGGATAGCTGCACTTTTATAGTTCGGTGACGACAATACATATAGTTTAAGATCTTGGCTAAATACTCTCTTCAAAAAACCATATCTCTCTATGTAAAAGACTTCTTCAACCAAAAAGACATCAGCATTGTCTATCGTATGTGATTTTACATGTGGGAACCATTCGGCAGAATCTTTCCATGAATCAGCATCACTAATGACTGCACCGTATTTACTTGCAACAAACTCTCCAGCCACAGTATTTGGAATATTACTCACATAAAGCATAGGCACAGTAAATATAATCTTACTCCCAATTGCCTTGTCCATTCTGTCATATCGAATTGACTCCCAGCCTATAAACCAGAATGCAAATATCCCAAGTATGGCAATAACGATTAAAAATACGACAGTCGATTTCTTTATCTTCATTATTGACAAGACAATAACTCCGTGTTTTCTATTTGTGAACTGACAAAGTATTAACTATTTTTGAATATGCTTCACAGTCTTCTCCCACAATAACTGCGCTTTTATAATGCGATGACGATAGCACGTATAACTTTTGGTCAGGAGAAAAACAGGGGGTCAAATCTTTATTCTTGACAAACTAATACCCCCTCCGAATTTTGCGGTGAACGGACGGCTCGGAGAGCCATCCCTACCTTCTCGCCTAAAACTTCCAGTGGGTATGAATACCACGAACCTCACTACCCGGCATGGTGTTTTTGAAGGAACATAAACCGAAAGCCGTGACACAATCCCAGTGACATCCGTGCTTAATTCCTGCTCCGAGGTAACATTGTTGATCATGGAAAAACACGGGCAACTCCCAATTTATCCGATCTTACATGCCCTTTCCTTCAAAGGCTTGCCTTCAGATCGGCCAGGGTAATCATCATGGTCATTGGGTCTAGTGGGGAGGGGTCGAAGCCAACCGCTGCATAAAACGCCTTGGCTTGGGCGGAGATGGCATGCACGATCAGGCCCCGGATACCGATAGCATCGGCCGCCTGAATAACTCGATAACCTGCGTCACGAACCAAAGCCCGCCCCAACCCCTGACCCTGAAAAGACCGGTCCACGGCCAGTCGTCCGAGGACGACAACCGGAATGGGGTCGGGCATGTTGCGGTGAAACCGGCCGGGTGTTTCGGCTACAGCAACACCACTTGACGCTAGAGCGTAATAAGCCACGACGCGCTGCCCCTCGCAGGCAACAAAGGTCCGAGACGCTCCGGTGGCCTGGTTTTTCAAGGCCCGGTGTCTGAGCCAAGCGTCGAGACTTTCCACCCCGGAGGCGAACGTCTCGAGGTCGTGATGATCAGATAACGGCTCCGGCGGCGATAGGGTCATGCCTTTTTCCAGGGCGCCGGGCTCTGCATCGTTTTGCTCAAACGGGCATTGGGCCGGGGCGGCTGGTCCAGCAAGGCGAGAAATTTCGCATAGGCCTCGGGGCTGGCCATCATGAGCGCCTGATCAAGCAGCGCCTCTTCCGCCGCCAATCGCACGGCGTCCAGGATAAAATCGGTGCGATTCTTCCCCCGCATTCTGGCGGCTTGGTCGATCAGACTCCGCTCCTCGGGCTTGATCCGAATATTCAGCGTCTCGCGCTTACTTACAGCTCCACTCAATGTTGGCATAAAATTACCTCCGGTGTTTTATCGGATTATAGCTAGTCGCGCTGACATTGTCATTACGTTTTCAATGGCACATTGGAAAAGGAGGCGAGCCCGCTCTTGGCTTTTATTGGGGTTCGCAAGCTCACCACCAACCGACCAGCCACCGTCTTAAATGGTGTCGAGGTTTGTCGCCCCCAGCCAACATCCCGGGTGAACGGACGGCTCGGCGAGCCATCCCTACCTTCCTGCCTGGTGCTTTCAGCGGGTATGAGTACCACGAACATCGCTACCCGGCATAGTGTTTTTGAAGAGACAAGACCCGAAAGCCGTGAGCACGGACGAAAAAAGGGGCGCCGGCTTTGCAGCCGATGCCCCTTGGGATGATGCCATGTTGGAGAGGTTCGCCCTAACCCGCCAGGGCCTGCTCTACCGTGCGCTGCAGTTCCCTGAAATCGAAAGGCTTGGCCAGGAAACCCTTGACCGCCGGATGTTGGCGAAGCTCGTCGTCGGCCAGGGAGCCGGTGCAGAGTACCACTTTCAGCCCCGGATAGGCCTGGGCCAGTTCGCCAAGCAGTTCTTCGCCACTGATGTCCGGCAGGGACAGATCCAGCAAAAGCAGGTCAATCTCCTGGCTGTGGCCGACCATGATCTCCCGGGCCTCCCGGCCGCTGCCGGCCGTGAAAACCACATGATTAAAGGCCTCCAGCAACTCCCGGGTGGTTTCCTGGAGCATAATGTTATCTTCAATCAGCAGCAGTTTGCCCATAGCTCGCGCCCTATACCCCTAAAAAGAAAAGACGGTTAATCGGGATTTCCGACCAACCGTCTTCAACTAATACTCTACCCGCTGACGGATGATCAACCAGCAATTATACCGGTGATGGTCTTGGTCAGTTTTTCTTCCACCGCCTGGGCGATGGCTTGATCGGTAAGGCCGGGCACCTCGGTGCGCAGACTCTTGCTCAAGTTGCCGAATCCGACCCGCAGCTTGCGGTCGCTGACCAGCTTCAGGGCCAGTTCCGCCTTGGCCTTGGCCTCTTCCGGGCTCAGACCCTCGGCCTGGCCCAAGGGCCCCAGCTCTTTGACCTTGGCAGTGAAATCGGTGATCAGCTTGACGAAGCGAGGTGCTTCCGCCGCCGAGGCCCACTGCAAATTATAGCGGTCCGGGCTCAATCCCACTTCGACCAGAACCTTCTTGATCAGACCACTTACTCCCATCGCATCGTAATTACCAACCTGGTAATGACATTCGCCGAGTTGTCAGCCACCGGCAAAGATGCCGGCGGCACCCTCGACAAAGCCGCGCATCACGAAGGCGGGATCGATGCGGCCGGTGCACATTACCCGGATGGTCCGCAGGTTGGGCGGATACTGGTAGCGGGAGACCCCGGCGGCATCGGCGGCCGCGTAGCAGCACCAGTTGCAGAGGAACCCCAGGATTTTGGGATTGAAGACTTCCTTGCTCATTTTACGGCTCCTTCCAAGGCCATGCCAAAGGCCTCGATCTGGGAATTGATCTGTTCGTTGGTGAATCCGCCCATGGAGATGGCGAAGGTCGGACAGTGCGCGGCGCAGATCCCGCACGCCTTGCAGGAGGCGACGATGGTCTGGGCCTTGGAAAGCTTGCCGTCCTTGACCATCTCGATGGCCTGATAGGGACAGAGGCTGACGCAGAGCTTACAACCGATGCACTTATCCTTGTCGATATTGGAGACGATCGGTTCGACGTCCACCTCGCCCCGGACCAGCGGGATGGCCGCCTTGGCCGCCGCCGCCTGGGCCTGGACGATGATCTCGTCCAGGGGCTTGGGGGCATGGGCCAGGCCGCAGAGGAAGACCCCGGCCACCGGCATCTCCACCGGCCGCAGCTTGACGTGGGCCTCCAGGTAGAACTTGTCGGAGTTGACCGGAATCTTCAGGAGCTTGGAGAGCTCCTCGGTATCCTCGGGCACGGTGCCGACGCTCAAGACCACCAGGGCGGGGTTGAAGACCACCTCCTCGCGGAGGATCGGGTCGTAGAAGACCACTTCCACCTTCTTGGCGTTACCGCTGAGGACCGGCGGCTTGGCCAGTTCGTAAGGGATGAAGATCACCCCTTTCTGGCGGGCCTCCAGGTAAGCATCCTCGGCGAAACCGTAGGTGCGGAGGTCGCGATAGAGAACAATCACCTGAGCTTCCGGGCTGATCTCCTTGATCTTCAGGGAGTTTTTGACCGCCTGGATACAGCAGGTCTTGCTGCAGTAGACCAGATCGTCGCCCCGGGAGCCGGCGCACTGGATCATCACCACCGATTTGGGGGCGCGGCCCTTGCCCTTGGTATCGGCCAGTTGCTGCTCAAGGGCCTGCTGGGTAATGATCAACTCCGACTTGGGCAGCGGCTTGCCCAGCACCTGGGCGGGCTGGTGGTCGCGGCCGCCGGTGGCGATGATGATCACCCCGTGGTCGATGGTCTGCTCAACCTCGGCCTTGCCCTTCCTGGTGGCGACCACGGTCGAAAAGTTGCCGACGAAACCGCTCAGGGCCACCAAGCGGCTGGAGGTCAGGACATCGACCAGCTTATTCTTATTGACCTGCTCGGTGACCTGCTCCAGCAGTGCGGCGGTCGAGGCGCCGCTAAGGGTGTAACGCTGGTTCAAGAGTTGGCCGCCCAGCCGATCGTTCTTTTCGATGATCGAGGTGTGGAAGCCTTGCTCGGCCAAACTGAGGGCCGCGGTCATCCCGGCGATGCCGCCGCCGATGACCACCGCCTTGCGGGTGACCGGCACGGTCTGTTCCGGCAGGGGCTGGATGTGGCGGGCCTTGGCGATGCCCATCCGGACCAGGTCCATGGACTTATTGGTGGCCAGCTCCGGCTCATTGGCGTGGACCCAGGAACAGTGGTCGCGGATATTGACCATCTCGAACATGTTGCGGTTCAGACCGGCGTCCTTCAGGGTCTCCTGGAAGAGCGGCTCGTGGGTCCGGGGTGAGCAGGCGGCGATCACCACCCGGTTCAGGTTATGGAGCTGGATCATCTCCTTGATGACCTTCTGGGCGTCCTGCGAGCAGCTATAGAGGGACTGGGCATGGAAGACCACGCCCGGCATGTCCTTGACGTAATCGTCCACCTTGGGGACATCGACGACGCCGGCGATGTTGATGCCGCAGTGGCAGACGAAGACGCCAATCCGCGGCTCCTCATCCTTGCCCAGCACCTTCTCGGTGGGATAGGTCTTGACCACCACCCCTTTGCCGCGCTGGGCCTTGATCAGGCCGGAGGCGATACCCGCCGCCGCGCTGGACTGGGTGACACTCTCGGGGATGTCCTTGGGGCCCTGGAAGGCGCCGGCCACCAGGATGCCGGCCTGGCTGGTGGCCAAGGGATTGAAGGCGTCAGTCTTGCAGAAATCGTACTTGTTCAACTCGATGCCGGTGATCTCGGCGAGCTGGCGGGCCGAGGCCGGGGCATCGAGACCCACCGAGAGGACCACCATGTCATAGGCCTCGAAACCGTGGGTGCCGTCCAGGGTGGCGTAGGTCAGCTTGAGGTTCTTCCGCCAGGGCATGACATCGGCGACCTTGGCCCGGACGAACTTGATGCCGTACTGCTGCTCGGCCCGGGTCTTGGCGGCGTCGAAGTCCTTGCCCTGGGTGCGCAGGTCCATGTAGTAGACGGTGATCTCGCACTCCGGATCATGTTCCTTGGCGACCATGGCTTCCTTGATCGCGTACATGCAGCAGACCGACGAGCAGTAGCCGTTGTCGCAGCCCAGGTCCCGGGAACCGACGCACTGGATGAAGGCGATCTTGTGGGGATGGCGCTGGTCGGAGAGGCAGCGCACCTCGCCCATGAAGGGGCCGGAGGGATTGAGCAGCCGCTCGAATTCGATGGAGGTGACTACGTCCGGGTGCTGGCCGTAGCTGTACTTCTCCAGGGCCGAGTCCGGCACCCGCCCGAAGCCGGGCGAAAGGATCACGGCGCCGACATCGAGGGTGACCTCCTTGGCCTTCTGGGAAAAATCGATGGCGTTGCTGCGGCAGGTCGGCACACAGATCTTGCAGGTGTCGTACTTAAGGTGCAGACAGGCCTCGGGATCGATGTAATAGGTGGCCGGCACCGCCTGCGGGTAGTCGATATGGATGGGCCGGGTGAAGTCCAGCCCTTCGTTGTACGAATCGGCCAGATGGCGCGGACAATAGGTGGTGCAGAGCCCGCAGGCCGTGCACTTGTCGGCGTCGATATAGCGCGGCCTTAAGCGCAGCTTGGCCTTGAATTCACCGGGCTTACCTTCCAGGGCCAACAGATCGGCGTTGCTGAGAATCTCGATATTGGGAGACCGACCGGCCTCCACCAATTTAGGTGCGAGTATTCAAAGCGAGCAGTCGTTGGTGGGGAAGGTCTTGTCCAGCTGGGCCATGGCCCCGCCGACCGCCGCCGATTTCTCAACCAGATAGACGTAATAGCCGAGTTCGGTCAGGTCGAGAGCGGCCTGGACCCCGGCCACCCCGCCGCCGACGACCATCACCGTCCCGGATTTCTGTTGCTGTTTTGCTGCCTTTGCCATGTTGCTTTACTCCAAAAGAGTTGTTATTTGAAAATTTTCAAAATGTAAAATATTCAGACAATTCGGTCCAGCCACCGGCGCCGTTCAGCTTGGCCGCCCCGGCAACACCTCGACCTTGATGGCGCAAAGCTTGTACTCCGGGCTCCGCGACAGCCGGTCCAGGGCGTCCAGGGTCAGGAGGTTGACCAGGGTCGCCAGGTGATTGTAGGTGGCGAAGATGGTCCCTTCCTGGCTCTTGTCGGTGATGGTGGCCCGCATCGCCACCGAACCGCGCCGCGAGGTGAGCCGCACCCAGTCCTTCTCCTTGAGCCCCAGCCGCTCGGCGTCAACGGGATTGACCTCGGCGAAGCACTCCGGGCTGATCAGGTCGATCTCCGGGGTCTTGCCGGTCATGCTGCTGAAGTTGTAGCGGGCCAAGTCACGCCCGGTGGTGAAGGAGAGCGGATACTCCTCGCAGGGCAATTCCACCGGCGGCAGGTAATCCTCCGGGACAAAGAGCCCCTTGCCCCGGGTAAAGGTCTTGGTGTGCAGGGTCGGGGTGCCGGGATGATTCTCGTCGGGCACCGGCCACTGTAATCCTTCCTTGTCCAGGCGGGCGTAGGTGATGCCCTTATACTGCGGCAACAGGGAGCAAATCTCCTCGAAGATCTCCTGGGCCGAGTTGTACTTCATCTCGTAGCCCATCTTCCGGGACAGTTCACAGAAGATCTGCCAGTCCGGCCGGGCCTCGCCCGGCGGCTCCACTGCCTTGCGGACCCGTTGCACCCGCCGCTCGGTGCAGGCGAAGGTCCCGTCCTTTTCGGCGTAGCAGGCGGCCGGCAGCACCACGTCGGCGGCCTTGGCGGTGTCGGTCAGAAAGATGTCCTGGACCACCACAAAGTCCGCCTTCTCCAGAGCTTTCTGGACGTGGGCGATATTGGGGTCGGCCACGGCCGGGTCTTCCCCGAAGATATAGAGACCGCGAATCTCGCCCTTGAGGACGTTATCCCACACCTCGGTGGCCGGCTTGCCGGGCCGCCGGGGCAGCGTGACCTTCCAGGCGTCTTCGTAGCGCTTGAACATCTCGTCGCTGTTCAAGCCGCCGTAACCGGGCAGGGAGTTGAACAACGCTCCCATGTCGCAGGCGCCCTGGACATTGTTCTGGCCCCGCAGCGGGTTGCAGCCGCCACCCTCCACCCCCACCTTGCCGCAGAGCATGGCCAGGTTGGCGATGGACTTGACCCGGTCGGTGCCGGTGACGTAATGGGTGATGCCCATGCCGTGATAGATGGCGTGGCGCCCTTGGGCCGCGTACATCCGGGCGCACTGGTAAAGCTGTTCCTCCGGGATGCCGGTAATCTCGGCGACCAGGGGGGGCGGATAACGCTTGATCACCGAGCAGAGATAATCGAAATCCTCGGTGCGCTCGGCGACAAACTGCTGGTCCCAGAGCTTCTCCTCGATGATGATCTGCATCAGGCCGTTCAAAAAGGCCACATCGGTGCCGGGTTTGATCCGCAACCAGAGGTCGGCCCGTTCGGCCAACCGGGTCCGGCGCGGATCGACCACGATCAGCTTGGCGCCCCGGTCCACGGCCTGGTGGATGCGCAGACCGATGGTGGGATGGCTGGTGTCCGGATTGCTGCCGATCATCAGGAAAAGATCGGTCTTCCCATCCTTGGCATCGGCGATGGAGTTGGTCATCGCCCCGCTTCCAAACGTGATGGCCAGACTGGCCACCGTGGGAGCGTGTCAGAGTCGGGCGCAGTGATCGATATTGTTGGTTCCGATCGCCGTCCGCATGAATTTTTGCATCAGATAGTTTTCTTCGTTGGTCGCCCGGGCGCAGCTGAACCCGGCGATGGAATCCGGCCCGTACTGGGCCTTCAAATCGAAGAAACGCTTGGCTACCTCGTTTAAGGCCTCTTCCCAGGTGGTCGGCACCAGCTGCCCGGCCCTTCTGATCAGCGGCCGGGTCAACCGGTCCCGATGCTGGACAAACTTGTGGCCAAAGCGACCCTTGACGCAGAGCGCCCCGTAGTTAGGGGCCAGGTCCGGCTCGGAACTGACCTCCATCAGGGTGTTGCCCTTGACCTTGAGAAGAATCTGGCAGCCCGCCCCGCAGTAGGGGCAGGTCGAACGGACCTGGCGAACCTCCTCGTTGACGATCGGGACCAGGCAATCCTTTTTGTTCAAGGCGCCGGTGGAGCAGTTATCGACACAGGCCCCGCAATTGACGCACTTGTCGTTGAAGACCAGCTTGATCCCCAACGGCCGCCCCTGCTCGTCGTACGATTCGGCCGACAACTCCAGGGCGTCGTACTTGCAGCTGTTCAGGCAGCGCTGGCAGTAGATGCATTTGTTCAGATCGACGGCGATGAGCGGATGGCGCAAGTCCTTGGCGTAGAGCGGTTTGGTGCCCATGCCGGTCTTGTTGGGGTCGATGCCGTGGTCGATGCTGAGCCGTTTCAGGTCACAGCGGTCGAAGGCGGTGCAGCCGCAGGAGAGACAGCGCTGGGCCTCGCGGCGGGCCATCTTCTCGGAAAAGCCGGTCTTGATCTCGTCGAAATCCTGGCTGCAGATCTCCGGGGAACGGGTCGGCATCTTTTCGCGCAGTTTGACCTTGATCCCCTCGAAGTTGCGGAGATCGACGTCATCAAAAGTCCGGCCGCGGCTGAAGTTAAAGCGGCCCTCGCCCGCATCCTTGCCGCTGCCCATGACCTGGAGATGGATATTCTCGGCGGCCCGCCGGGCGGCAACCACGGTCTGGATCACCGAGCGGGTGCCGCTGGTCACATCGCCGGCCGCATAGATGCCGGCATGGTTGGTCAGCGAGGTCCGGGGGTTGGCCTTGATATTGTTGGCCGGGGTCAGCTCCAGAGTGGCCTCAAGTTCGCCGCCGTAAATCGTGCCGTCGCAGCTCATCTGCCCCAGAGAGGTGACAATGGTATCGACCTGCAGAATATTGGAGGAACCGGGGATCGCCTCGGGCTGGCGAAGTCCCTTGTCGTCCGGCTCACCGAGCTTCATCCGCATCAGTTCCATGTCGAGGCCTTGGGCGGTTTGGGTGATGTTGACCGGCGAGGCCATCAACAGAAACTGCACCCCCTCCCCCGCGGCCTGGCGGATGCTGCGCTGGTTGGCCGACATCTCGGTCTTGGGCCGGGGGTGGATGATGGTGACGTCCGCCACCCCTAAGCGGATCAGGGAACGGGCCGCCTCCATGGCGATGTTGTTGCCGCCAATCACCGCCGCCCGCCGGCCGCAGATACCGATCTGCTCGGTGTTGACCGCCCGCAGAAATTTACTGGCCGGAATGACGCTGGGCAGATTGGCCCCGGGAATCTCCAGGGGCTGATCGACCGGGGCGCCGATGGCGATCAGGGTGGCGTCGTAGCCCTGGTCCCGGAGGGATTGAAGGGTGAAATTCTTGCCCCAGTTCTGGCCCAACCGGACCGAGATGCCGACCTGGAGGATGGTGTTGATCTCGTAATCCAGGACGTCCTTGGGCACCTTGTACTCGGGGATCCCGTAGCGCAGCATGCCGCCCAGCTTGGGGGCCGCCTCAAAAACCGTGACATCGTGACCCTTGCGGGCCAGATAGAAGGCCCCGGTGAGTCCGGCCGGACCGCCACCGATCACGGCGATCCGCTTGCCGGTGCGCGGTTCGGTGGGGATCTTCAGGTCGATCTTGTTGGTCATGCACCAGTCGCCGACGAAGCGCTTCAGGTGGTTGATCGAGACCGGTTCATCGACCAGGATCCGCCGGCAGCGGGTTTCGCAGAAACGCGGGCAGACCCGGCCCACCGAGAAAGGGAAGGGGTTGCGCTCCATGACCAAGCGCACCGCTTCTTCATACTCGCCCTTAGCGACGTGGGCGATATAGCCCTGGACGTTGATCTGGCCGGGACAGGTGATATTGCAGGGGGCCTTGCAGTCGCCGAAATGGGTCTCGGCCAGCCGGGCCAGACGCTTTTTACGATGGTCGAGAAGGGCCTTGGATTCGGTGGTGATCTCCATGCCCTCGGTGATCGGGGTGTCGCAGGAACGGACCAGCCCCTCTCGCCCGGCCACCTCGACGCAGCAAAGCTCGCAGGGAATCTCCGAGTTTTTCCCGTCGACGTGGCAGAGGGTCGGGATCTGGATTTCCGAACGCCTGGCGGCCTCCAGAATGGTAATCCCTGGCTCGGCGATAATGGTGTTGCCGTTGATCGTGATCTTCATTTTGTCGCTGTGGGTAAAGATGTCGGACGGCGGATAGCACCGTCCGACCTAGATTAAACTAGTCAACAGAAAGTAATCACAAATCAGGCCGCCGGCTTCCATTCCTTCAGGAAGGCTGGCAAATGCCCGGCTTCGCGGGGGCCAATGGTAATGGTCCAACCGGCCAGCTCTTCTTCGAGTTCGCCCTTCATCGAGGCCAGGTAGCCGGGGATAATCAATTCCCGGTGCTTGACCTTGTCGGCAATGCCGGCCTTCTTGATGAAGGCGGCGATCATGTCGGCGCCGAACTTGCCGGCGGCCCAGGCGGTCAGAACCGACAGACCCTCGGTGTCCTTGATCAGCAGCCAGGACGGCACCTTGCTGCCCTCGATCTCGCCTGAGACGATAAAGTAGGTCAGCGAGAAGTTGCAGGTGATCAGCACCGGCGAATTCTCGTCCGGGCCGTTCAAGGAATAGACGTCCTCCTGGACCACCATCGGCCGCTGCGGATCGGTGTAGAGGTTGAGCCTCTCCAGCAGCAGCGGGAAGAGGATGTCGCCCTGCAGGTCGGAGAGGATGACGATGGCCGCGTATTTGGCGATCAGCACCGAGGAGATCATCGCCTCCAGCAGCGGATCAGTGGTCATCTCGCAGGGGAAGGTGATGACCGGAAAGCCCAGGGGCTTGAATTTCTTGGTCACCGCCGCCTTCCGAGCCACCAGGTTGTCTTCGAGGGCGCCGCGGATGGTGCGGGCGCCGGTGTCGAGGACCAGATCCTTCAGGCCGTCGGCCAGCAGCTTCTCGGCCACCGCGATGGTGTCATCCAGATTGACGCCCTTGACGCCCAGGGCGCAACCGCACTCCTTGGCAGCCGCAGCCATCTCGGCCGCGTTGGCCGCCGTGGCCCCGAACAGCAGGGGCTTGCGCTCGCCGCAGGCCTTAGCGGCGGCGGCCAGGTGGGCAGCGGAGTCGCTGATCAGCACCAGTTTGGCATCGGCGGCCCCGTCCAGCACCTGCTTGGTCAGGGCCACAAAGGTTGCCTCGTCGTTCTTGGCATCCTTAACGGCAATGAGGTCGGCCTTCATCAAGACCCCGACCCGCTCGTAGCGCAGGGTGTTGAAGCGCTCGATCCGCCCGGTCACATCAGCCTCAGCCATCTCGGTGGTGACCAGAACGCCGATGCCGGTGCCGTTCTCGAAGCGCTTCTCATGGCGGTACAGACAGGTCTCGCCGCCCATGGTGAAGACGTTCTCCCCGCCGCCGATCTTGATGGTCCGAATCGGCGGCGCCGAGGCCTCGCCGATCTGCTCCTTGACCGCCTCGCTGACGTAGGGGCATTCGCCGATCTCCTGCTGACCGGCCGCCACCTTCATGGCGAAGGCGAGGCAGGTGGGAATCCCGCACTCCCCGCAGTTCTTCTTGGGGAGCATCTTGAGAATCTGGATACCTGATAAAGCCATTTTGGGTTCCTCCGTATATGGAACTAATAATTATCTATTTAATTTAAACGACCGATTCCATGGCGAGCGCCGGATGGCCTTTTTCCTGGAGGAATTTCATAATCTCCTCCTCGGTGGTGCCGTTCTCCTCGGTGGCGATCATGTCGTAGAACTCCGGCATGCCCATCTCCTTGCAGCGTTCGATCAATTTGTCCTTGATCTCTTCCTTCATCATCTTGGGCAGCCAGACGATCCGCTTTAAGCCGCCCTCGGCCATGAAGACCTTGGGGCTGGTCATGAAGTGCTTGGAAACCCCCATGAAGCCGGGGGTCTGGGCGCCGCCGCCGGCCATACCGGCCAGGGTGGTGAACTTCATGCCGGAGGGGGTCATGCCGCTGAAGTCGCGGTTGACCACCATGATCCCGTTGCACTGGGGCAGCATGGCGGCAATGGCCTCGAAGCAGCCGCAGGCGGTCATCGGGCTGTTCATCAGGGAATAGCAGGCCAGTTCGGTGACCGCCCCGCGCGAGGCCTGGCCGACGAAATCGTTGATCCCCTTGAAGATGCCGAGCTGCTGGTCCAACACCTCGCCCTTGTCGATCGGCTGGTTGGGGCCGGTGGGGTTGATCTGGAAGGAGGCCTTGCCGTCCAGCCAGTTGTAAGCGCCGCACATGCCGATCCGCTCCGGGGTGATGATGCAGACATGGCTGGGGGCGAAAGACTGACAGAGGGTACAAGAGTAGAAGACCTCCTCGGTCTCGTCGGTCATGCTGCCCAGCCGCTCATCGCGCTCGTCATAGACCTTCCTGGCCAGCTCCTGCACCTCTTGAACCTTCTCGACGGTGGTATAGATCTTGACCTGGATCTTATCAACAATGGCACCGAACTCCTGATGGAGCTTGCCGTGCAGCACCTTGCCGAGATGGGTCAAGGAGAAGCCCTTCTCGACGGCGGCCTTGCCGATCCGGATCCACATGATGTTGCGCTGGCCCATGTGCATGATGCCCTGAATGTAGTTCATCAGGTGGTGGAACTGACGCTCGAGAATCGGCTCGAAATCGGACTGCATCTCGCGGCCCGCCACCTCGACCAGAATGGCCAGGGGCAGGTTCTTGCCCTGCTCGATGTCCTTGATGTCCGGCCCTTCGATGGTGACCAGGCCGTCCTCCACCTCGGACATCTCCTTGGAAACTAACACCTCGACCGCCGGGGTCCGACCGCCGCCGCACTCCATGAACAGGTCGTCCTTACGGATGCGCTCGCCCTCGAAGGCGGGGCCGAAGGACATCGGGATGTCGATCTTGGTGACGGAAACCTTCAGGCCGCGCACCTCGATGGCCTTCTGGACGATCTCGTCGTGGGGCACGTTGCTGACCACGTGTTCGTAGGTGCAGATGCCGGTGGGCAGCACCTCGGGGATGTCGTAGTCGGAGATGGTCGGGAAGCCCCAGTTGATGGCGCCGGCGGCGTTGGCGTACCACTCGTCGGAAACCGGCCCGAAGGCCATGACGAAGGCGAAGGTCCGGTCCTTGTTGTAGATCAGGTTGCCCTTGTAGTCGCCGGGTTTGATGCCGCCGAAGGCCATGGCCACCCGGCAGGCGAAACCGATGGCGAAGACCGCCGTGGTGTAGGACTGGCCGAAGGGCACCAACCGGGTGTTCCAGCCGACCTGGACGCCGTTGGCGACCAGCTGGTCAGGCATGTGGACGCCGTTGGTCTGGTCGTGCATGAAGATGTAGAGGTTCTTCTCCTGCAATTCCAGGGCGATCTTGCTGGCGATCTCCTTGGTTGGGGGCGACCCCATGATGGCGGCGAAACCGGGGGCGGTGCCGTCCACGAACTCGACGCCGCGTTTCCGGAAGATCACGTCATCGGCGGCGCCCAGCCAGATGTTGTCCTTCAGGGGGTCCTCGGTCTTGGTGTAATACTCGGGGGTGTCCAGGTAGCGGACCGCCTCGAACATCTCCTCGGCGAAGAAGGTGGCCATCCCTGCGTCGAGGGCCGGGGCCAGGTAGGGCAGCCAGATGTTGTCGCTGACCAGGGGCGGCAGCAGCTTGCGGCACTCCACGAAGATATCCTTCATGTCGCCGAGCTTGGCGACCTTGGCGCCCAGCATGGAATAGATGACCGGCAGATAGTAGGCTGTGTTGGGAAAGCCGACTTCCTGGTCGGGGCCGTACTTCTTGAGGGCCTCCTCGTATTTGGCCTCGGCCATATCGATGATCTTGTGGGCGCCGCGGATGGCGGCCGAACAGATGATCTTGGACATTGGTGACTCCTGATTATTCTATATTTCGATGGGGGACGGATTTCAGATCCGTCCCCATTCCTTATTTATCAACTCAACCGATCAGGCCGTCGATCATCGCCTTGGTCAGCGAGATGGCCTGGGGATGCCGCATGATCAGAACTTCACCGCCGGCCATCAGCATACAGGAGGCGGTGATCGCCTCCAGCAGGACGCCGCGCCGTTCCTGGTCGCCGATCATGTTGTCGGAAGCCATCCGGGTTTCCTTGGTCTTCCAGACCTCGCGGCCCAGGTTGCAGATGAAGGGCACCTGCAGCTTCTCGTCCTTCTGGGTCATGGCGGCCAGACGGATCCGCTCCATGACCGAGTAGGTGTATTCGATGCCGTAACCGAGGGCGCCGATCGAGGGGTCGATCAGGACGCCGTCCAGGGAAACCCCGAGATTTTCGAGGAGAATGTTGAGCTGCTTGGCCAGGTTGACGTCGATGGGGGAAGCTGCCACCATCGAGTGCTGGAAGGCCATGGCGGTGGCGCCGATCGAGCGATAGTTGGCGTCGGACAAGGGGGCCAGACAGACCTTCTTGTCGCCGATCATGGCGGTGATCTCGCGCAGGGTCTCGGTGTCCTTGTCGGAGTTGCCGCAACCCCAAAGGATCACCGGCACCTCGATGGCCTTGATTACCTCGGCGGCCATCTTGGCGGCCTCAGCGGCCGAACGGTTCAGGCCATTGGGATCGGTGCTGACCAGGGAGAGGCAGATGGCTTCGGCCTGGTAGTCATTGACGCACTTCTTGGCCCATTCGACGGGATTATCCATGACCCCGGCGAAATGACGGGCCAGGGAATCGGGCCACTCATCAGGCTTGACGTCGAGGACGTCCATGGCGATCAGCGGCCGGTTGGGCATCGCCCCCTCGTAAAGCTGGAAGGGCATGGCGGCCTCGCCGCCGACCTTGACGATCTGGGCGCCGTTGCCGAGGCTGACCTCGCGGATCTTGCCGGAGTAGTTGACGGTGTAATGATCGGCCGGGACTTTGGCCGCCCGGTTGGCCAGGGGAGTGGCCTCAACGGTCAGGGCGCCGGCCACTGCCGGAGCGGCGGCCGCCTTCGGGGCTGAGGCAGGAGTTGCAGCCGG
>JAGVGT010000015.1 GCA_020056965.1 Deltaproteobacteria bacterium | reverse complement strand
CGGGTGGCGGCCGGGGCGGTGGCGCGCAGGCTTCTGGCCTCGATTGGGATCACCGTGCGGGCCTGCACCATCGCACTGGGCGGGATCAGCACCAGCAAGCGCGACTGGGCAGCCCGCGAGAGCAATCCCTTCTTCTGCCCGGACCAGGAGGCCGCCGGTCGCATGGCGGAACTGGTAGCCCAGGTCCGCAGCGAGGGCGACACCCTGGGCGGCATCGTCGAGATCGTCGCCTCCGGCGTCCCGGCCGGGCTGGGCGAGCCGGTCTTCGACAAGCTCGACGGCGAACTGGCCCGGGCCCTGATGTCGATCGGCGCGGTCAAGGGGGTCGAGATCGGCGCCGGTTTTGCGGCCGCAACGCTGCGCGGCTCGCAGAACAACGACCCGATCACCCCGGCCGGTTTCAAAAGCAACAACGCCGGCGGCATCCTGGCCGGCATCTCCAGCGGCCAAGAGATCGTGGTCCGGGTGGCGGTCAAGCCCATTCCCTCGATCAGTCGCGAGCAGGATAGCGTCAATCTGGCCGGGGAAGCGGTAAAGATCAAGGTGGGCGGCCGTCACGATATCGCCGCCATCCCCAGGATCAACCCGGTCTGCGAGGCGATGGTCGCCCTGACCCTGGCCGATCATTATTTGCGGCAGCGGGCCGTGCGGGTGTTGGGGTGAGAGAGTCGCAGAGATGCCGGTTTATGAGGATGCTGCTGAACAGAATTTATTAGGTTCTGCCTTCGGGAGAAAATTACTTCTATTCATCGCCGTCTCCGCGATTGGTGGGATTTTTTTCTGCACCAAGTTCGTTTATGGGTCTTTAAGGACAAATCCCACAGTGGGTGGTTTTACATTTGCTTTAGTGCTTTTATTGATAGTCATTTCGATATGTTATTGTGTTTATTATTTTCTAGGAAACTGGATATTTCGCATTGAGACATCCGATGAATCAATAACCATTCACACACTACTCAAATCGACAACCCATGCCTGGAGCGAAGTCGAAGCAATCTCGCTTGATAATTCCTTAGGAGAGAGAAGAGTCGTTAGAGTCAATTCAAAGTCGGGAGATTTTACTTTCAACATTACCATGAAAGATATTGGCGAGGAATATCCGCAACTTAGTAAAGATTTCAAGCATGGCAATTGCTGGATAGACGAAAAACATATTACAACACCGCTAACTGCAGAAAATTGTAAGTTATTTCAGGAGATTAAAAGACGTGTAGGTCGGGTTAGCGCAGCGTAACCCGACGTTTTTGGAAGCATTACGCGCTTCGCAAAGTTGGGTTACGCGATGAAACCGTTAACCTAACCTACGGGCTGAAATTTTACGTAATTCCGATCATCCTGAGCCTGTCGAAGGACGGCCCAACTTGTTGCTGTTTCAATACTGCTTATCAGCGAGATCTCCAATCAAGCTCCCAACTAAGGAAATAAATGTCTCTCATCAGCGAATCCGAATTAACCCAAGCCCTGGCCAACGTGGCCATCGTCCTGGTCGAGCCCAAATACCCCGAGAATATCGGGGCGGCGGCTCGGGTGGCCATGAACTGCGGGATCAGCCGGCTGATCGTGGTCCGCGACGAAGCGCCGGACCGCGAGAAGATGCTGAAGATGGCCACCCACAAGGCGGCCGAGTTGATCGACCGCATGGAACTGTTCGCCGACTTGGAGAGCGCCCTGGCCGAATTCCCGGTGGTGGTGGGGACCACCGCCCGCCAGGGCCGCCAGCGGCGACCGCCCAACTCACCCCGGGTGACCATGGGCAAGGTCGCGCCGCTCCTGGCCGAGAATAAGACCGCCCTGCTGTTCGGCCCGGAGCACCGGGGCTTGACCAACGACGACCTGAAGTTCTGCCGCTTCACCTCGACCATCCCGACCGCCGATTTTTCCTCGCTGAACCTGGCCCAGGCGGTGGGCATCCACTGTTATGAACTCTATCATGAACTGCTCTACGGCCAGGCCGGCGCCACCGCCTTCGCCCCCAAACAGGCGACCACCGTGGAGATGGAGGGGATGTACGGTCACATCGAAGAGGCGCTGCGGAAAATCGAATTCCTCAAGAACACCAACCACGAGCAGGACGATTACTGGCAGAACGCCGTCCGCAAATTTCTGGGCCGCTTGGGGTTGCAGTCCCGGGAGGTCAAGATCATCCGGGGCTTCTGCCGGCAGTTCCTTTGGTATGAAGAAAATCGCGGCAACCGGCCGGAAGTTCCCCCAACCGACATCAGCAGCTCCTAATTTAACATTGAATCGCCTTGCGCCATCTGGTAAGGATTACTACCTTCGAGACTGGCTCCCGGGTCGAACCGTCAAGCATCCAAGGATCAAAACATTCGTCATGCCGCACCGACATAGCCCATACCACCGCTGGCTGGTGATTCTGCTTCTCGCCCTGCTGGCCCCGATTATGCCGGGCAAGATGAATCTCTGTCTGCTGCCAGACGGGGAGATACATCTGGAGGCCGAATGCTCCACGCCCTGCAGCCAGGCGGCCGCGCAGGCCCCGGCCGAGGCGGGGCAGCTTAACGGTTTCTCCCGGTTGCACGAAGGCCAGGGCACCTGCCGGGATTTCACGGTCGGCGAAAGCGCCGCCCGGCAACAGGGTCACAGCCAGTCCCAGTCAACGGTGACTGGTCTGAACATTCTGCCCAGAACCATCGGTCTTTTCCCAGCCGGGCAATTCCGGATCTTTGCAAAACCGCCTGCTCCTTCGCCCCATCTCAAGAGCCACCAGACCACCGTTCTCCGCATTTGATCCCAGCCCCACCGGGTTCCGGCCGGATTTAGCCGCGCTACCCACCGCCCCCCCAGACCCAAATTTGCGTCATCTTTCGCGTTGAGCGCGAAAGCCAACTTCAATGCTTTTGCGCGGGCACGCGTGGCAACCGGTCCCTGGCTTGCCCCACCCGCAGGAGGTTTCTCCATGTCGTTGCACCAAGGGATTATTCTGCTCTGCCTTACCGTCGGCCTGTTGCCGACCACCCTGTCGCCCGCCTGGGCCGGCGAAGAACCCAGTCCGCCCGTCTCCCCGGTCCAGGCCTTCTCCCTGGAAGAGGCGCTGGCGGCCGCCCTTCGCAACCGCCCGGAACTGGCGGCGGTCCGCTTGGAGCTGGGGGCCATTCCCGAAAAACGCACGGAGGCCGGGCAGTTGCCCAACCCCGAGCTGGGCTTCGAGCTCGATAACCTGGCCAGTAATCTGGACGAGGATGAGGTGGAGGCTACCATCTCGATCCAGCAACCCATTGAAACCGGCGGAAAACGTAAAGCCCGCCTGCGCAAGATTGAGGCCGAGGCGCAACTGCTCGATGCCGACTTCCAGGTGGCCTGGCTGGAGGTGGCCGCCGATGTGCGGTTGGCCTATACCGAGGTCCTGGCCGGCCGCGAACGGCTGGCCTTGGTTCGGGAGGCGGAACTGCTGGCGGCGGAACTGACCGAGATCACCCGTGGCCGGGTTGAGGCGGGTGAACTGGCCATTATTGAGGAGAGCCGCGCCAGCGCCCGGTTGGCCCTGGCCGGAACCGCGACGGCCAAGGAGTCCCGCCGCCTGGCCGAGGCGGAACAGGTCCTAGCGGCGACCGTCGGTGAAACCGCCGCCATCACCACCGCCCCGGAGGCGCGTTTGACCGAGGAGCCGGAATTACCCAGCCTGGAACAGCTCAACGCCGGGCTGCAGACCGCGCCCCCCCTGGCCCGGCTGCGCCGGGAACAGGAACTGCGCGGGGCCGAGCTGGCCGTCGAAAGAAGCGCGGTCAGCCCTGATCCCACCTGGTTTCTAGCCTTGCGACAGACGCCGGACCAGGACGGCCATGCCTTAGCCATGGGCGTCTCCCTGCCTCTGCCGCTCTTCCGTAAGAACCGGGCCGGGCTGGCCGAGGCCGGGATGCGCGCCGCCCGCAGCGATCTCTATCTGGCTGCAGAGGAACGCAAGGCGACCGGCGAGCTGGCCAAGACCAGGGCCAATTTTGCCGCGGCCCTTGAAGAATCGCGGACCCTGCGCGACCAGGTGATCGTCCGGGCCGAGGAGGCCCACCAGGCTGTCCTGGAAGGCTACCGGCAGGGCAAATTCCGCTATGCCGACGTGCTGGAATCCTCCCAGGCCCTGGTTGAGGCCCGACTGCGCCGGCTGGAGACCATCGTCGAACTGCACCGGGCCGCCGTCACCCTCGACCGCTTGGCCGGCCAACCACTTCCCCCCCTTACCCATCTTGAAGAAAGGAGTAACCCATGATCTCGAAAAGATCGGTTTTGCTTGTTATAGCCGTTGTTCTGTTGGTTGGTGGATCCCTGGCGGTCGGAGTCCTGATCGGGCGGCGCCCGGGGGTGACACCTCCCGAAACCTCGGGCGAAGTGCATCCGGCCGGGGCGGAGTCGGAACCTGCCGGGGAGCACGAGGAACACGGGGAGGGCGACGGCCACGACCACGGCGCTGAGGTCTCCGACTTGGACCGGCCGGTGGCCGAACTGATGGCGGCCCGCTGCGAGCACGAGATCCCCCAGCACCAGTGTGAAGAATGCCGCTACGAACTGGGCATGGTCAAGCTGGCCCCGGAACTCTTCGGCGATAAAGGCTTGGTCCGCACCGGCCACCCGGCCCTCCAGGCGATGGGCGAAGAACGCACCCTGCCCGGCGAGGTCCGCATGGACGAGAGCCGGACCATCCACATCGCCAGCCCCCTGGCCGGCTCGATTTCCCGGAGTTTCGCCGCCCCGGGCCAGCGCGTCGCGACCGGCGCCCCGCTCTTCGAACTGGACAGTCCCGAAGTGGCCGAGGCCCGCAGCAGTTACCTGAAAGGGCTGGCCGCTCTCGCCCTGGCCCGCAAAACCGCCGAGCGCGAGAACCTGCTCTTTGCCAAGAAGATCACCTCGGCGGTGGAGGTTCAGGAGGCCGAAGCCCGTCTTGCCGAGGCCGAGACCGAGGTCGCCGCCGTCCGCGGCAAACTGCGGCGGCTGGGCCTCTCCGAGGTGGAGATTGACGCCCCGACCGCTCCCCTCTCGGGTCTGGTCACCATCCGCGCCCCCCGGGCTGGTCAAGTCAGCGAAGGCCATGCCAACCTTGGTGAATACGTGGAGGCGGGCAAGGAGCTGCTGACCATCGCCGACCCGGATGCCCTCTGGATCATGGCCGACCTCCGCGACCAGGAGCTGGCCGCCCTCTCTGCCGCCGGCGGGATCCGGGCCGAGGTTACCGCCCTGGGCCGCACCTTCCCGGCCGTCTTCGAGCAGGTTCTCGGCCAGGTCAGCGAGGAGACCCGCACCCCGAGAGCCCGGTTCCGCGTGGGCGGGACCGGCGGGGTCTTGCGCCCCGGCATGTTCGTCTCCGTTCGTCTGCTGCTGCCTGGTAGCGCCTCCACTCTGGTGGTGCCCAAGGCGGCGGTTCTGGCCGATGCGGGCCGGACCTTCGTCTTCGTCCATCATGAGGGCGAGTTCTGGGTTCGTCGCCCGGTTGCTTTGGGCCACCGTTCCGGCGAGATGGTCGAGGTGGCCGGGGAACTTACCCCGGCCCAGCTGATCATCGCCGACGGTTCCTTTATCCTGAAAAGCGACGTTCTGCGCGGTAAGATGGGCGCCGGTTGCGCGGATTAAGGGGGAGACAACCATGAATGGTTTTATCACTTTTCTGATGCGTCAACGCTGGTTCGTCATCGCCGCCACCCTGCTCTTGTGCATCGGGGGCTGGGTTGCCTGGACGCGGCTGCCCATCGACGCCTTTCCGGATGTGACCAACGTCCAGGTCATGGTCCTCACCGAGGCCGCCGGACTCTCGGCCGCCGATGTCGAACAGCAGGTCACCTACCCCATCGAACAGCAGATGGGCGGGGTGCCCAAGGTTACCCAGGTCCGCTCCCTTTCCAAGGCCGGACTCTCCCAGGTGATCGTGGTCTTCGCTGACGACACCGACATCTACTTTGCCCGCCAGCAGATCTTCGAACGACTCCAGGGGGCCAAGGAGCAGTTGCCGGTGGGTTCGGTGCCGGAACTGGGGCCGATCAGCACCGGTCTGGGTGAAATCTTCCAGTACACCCTGGAGAGCGAGACCCTTTCACCCATGGAACTGCGTGGCATCCAGGACTTTCTGGTGGCGCCGCAACTCAAGCCGATCCCGGGGGTCAACGAGGTCAACAGCTTCGGCGGCTTCGTCAAGCAATACCAGGTGCTGGTCAAACCCGAGGCCCTGCTCAAGTACAACTTGAGCCTGCGGGACATCGTCGCGGCGTTGGAGCAGAACAACGCCAACGCGGCCGGCGGCTTCATCGTCCGGGGCTGGGAGCAGACCTATATCCGCGGCCTGGGCCAGTTCGGCGGGATCGAGGATATCAACGAGGTGGTCCTGAAGGTCGCCGACGGTACCCCGGTGCACGTCCACGACGTGGCCGAGGTGGTGGTCGGGCCGCAGTCCCGCCAGGGCGCGGTTTCCCGCGACGGCAAGGGCGAGGCGGTGGCCGGTATGGTCATCATGCTGCGGGGGGCCAACTCCAAGGAGGTAGTGAACAGCGTCAAGGAGACGGTGCCGAGGATCCAGAAGAGCCTACCCAAGGGGGTCAACCTCAACGTCTTCTACGACCGCACCACCCTGATCGAGGCTTGTATCAACACCGTGGTCAACGCCCTGCTGGAGGGCGGCATCCTGGTGATCCTGATCCTCTTCCTGTTCATTGCCGAACTGCGCTCGGCCCTGATCGTCCTCGCCTCGCTGCCGATCACCTTTCTGATCACCTTCCTGGTCATGGGCCAGACCGGCATCTCCTCGAACCTGATGAGCCTCGGCGGCCTCGCCTTCTCGGTGGGCATCGTGGTGGACGCCTCGCTGGTCATCGTCGAGAACGTTCGCCGCCACTTCGGCTTGCGCACCGACCGGAAACTGCGGCGCCACATCGCCATTGAGGCGGTCAGTGAGGTGGCCCGGCCGGTGACCTTCTCGGTGCTGATCATCATCATCGTCATGATCCCCCTCTTTTCCTTACAGGGCATCGAGGGCAAGATGTTCGCCCCGCTGGCGGCGACCATGATCATCGCCATCCTGGTTTCCCTCCTTACCGCCTTGACCTTCGTGCCGGTGACCGCCGAATGGCTGCTCAAGCAGGCCCCGGAAAAGGAGTTCCGCCCGGTCAAGGCCTTTCACCACGGCTACCTGGCCCTGCTTGGGCTGGCCCGAAAATTCCGGGGTGTGACCGTGCTGCTTTCCCTTGCCCTGCTGGTCGTCTCCGGTTTTGCCGCCACCCGGATCGGCACCGAATTCATCCCCAACCTGGATGAAGGGGCTATCGCCATCAACGTGGTGCGGCTGCCCAATGCCTCCCTGGATGGCTCGGTAACAGTCAGCAGCTTCATGGAACGGCGCCTGCGCGAGACCTTTCCCGAGGTGACGGCGGTGATCAGCAAGACCGGTCGGGCCGAGATTTCCGAAGACCCCATGGGGCCGGAGCAGACCGACCTGCTGATTATGCTGAAAGAGCGGAAGGAGTGGACCACGGCCAAGACCAAGCCGGAACTGGTGGCCGCCATGCAGCGGGAGCTGGGCAAGATTCCCGGGGTGCGGCTCTCCTTCTCCCAGCCCATTGCCCTCAGGGTCAACGAACTGATCTCCGGGGTGAAGAGCGACCTGGCGGTGAAGATCTACGGCGAGGACATCGCCATGCTGAAGGGATTTGCCGACCAGGCGGCGGCGGTGCTGGGCACGCTGGATGGCGCCAACGACGCCCGGGTCGAACAGGTCTCCGGCATGGAGCAGATCGAGATCAGCCTGAAGCGGGCCGAGATGGCCCGCTACGGCATCAACGTCGCCGAGGTCAACGCCACCATCGAAACGGCCCTGGCCGGCACCGAGGCCACCCGGGTGGTCGAGGGGCAGCGGCGGGTGGCGGTGGTGGTTCGTTTCCCGCCCGAGGCGCGGGCTGACCTGGAAGCGGTGGGGCAAATCCTCTTCACCGGGGCG
>JAGVGT010000014.1 GCA_020056965.1 Deltaproteobacteria bacterium | reverse complement strand
GAGGCCCAATCCCGCCTGGCCGGGCTGGAGGCGAGCCTGCCGCCCGGTTATTTCCTGGAGTACGGCGGCCAGTTCGAAAACCAGCAGCGGGCCATGCAACGGCTGCTGGTGGTGGTGCCGCTGGCCCTGGCGCTGATCTTCATCCTGCTCTATATGGCCCTGGGTTCCTGCCGGGATTCGCTGCTGGTGATCCTCAACCTGCCCTTCGCCCTTGGTGGCGGGGTGCTGGCCATCGCGGCCATCGGCATGCCGCTCTCGGTTTCGGCAGCGGTGGCCTTCATCGTTTTAATGGGCATCGCCGTGCAGAACGGCGTGGTGCTGATCGCCTTCTTTCGCCAGTTGCGCGAGGAGGGACGGACGGTGGAGGAAACTATCAGCAGCGGCTGCGACCTGCGCTTCCGGCCCCTGATCATGACCGCCCTGTGCAGTTTCATCGGCCATGTGCCGATGCTCTACGCCACCGGCTCGGGGGCCGATATCCAGAAGCCCCTGGCCGTGGTGGTCATGGGCGGCCTGATCACCTCGACCATCCTCACCCTGATCGTCCTGCCGACCATTTATGAGTGGCTGGAAAACCGTAAAACCGCAAAAAACCCGGAGGTCGCATCATGAAACAGGTCATTGCCTTCATCAAACCGCACCAACTCTCGCCGGTGGCCATGGGTCTGCGGGACATCCCGGAACTGACCGGGATCAGTATCATCAGGGGCCAAGGCTTCGGGCGCGGTCGCGCCCAAGGCGGGGCGCCGCGCATCGTCGATGATGAGATGGCCTATCTCCAGAACGTGCGCATCGAGGTCTTTTGCGGTGACGAGCAACTCGAAGCGGTGCTGGCCTGTATCGCCACCAATGCCCACACCGGCCTGAGCGGCGACGGCAAGATCTACGTCACGGAAGTGGTCGAAGCGTTACGGATCAGCAATGGCGAGCGCGGCCGAGCCGCGATCTGAGGCGGTTCTGGAGCACAGGGGAAGAGCGGTCCGGAAATAAGCAGAGAGGAGTCTCTGCCCCCACCTCGACCTTGAAAAGGGATACCAGATTTACGGACTAAAGAGAGCGGGTTTCAAGCCGTCGAAAGGGCGTCAGACCTAAAGCATTCAATAATCGGCATGGTTCTGAAGCCCCGGCGAAACCGCTGGCGCAGGCGGACCGAGCCGATTTGTAGGCTAACCAACGCTGGCACATCCGCGTTCTTTAGCAGGTGATTTTCCCCCGGCCTTTGTGATACGATACCGAGGATTCGTCCCCAAAACCGAAAGGAGGCTGGAATGGAAGGAATAGTAAGAGTTTCCCCCCGGGAAACTTACGAAAAGGTCAAGGCCGGCCAGGCCATGCTGGTCTGCGCCTACGAGAGCGACGCCCGCTTTGAGAAATTTCGTCTGGAGGGCGCGATTTCCTTCAACGACTTCAAGGTTCGCTTCAAGGAGATGCCGGTAATGCAGGAGGTGATCTTCTACTGCAACTGAACGGCTGAGCATTCGTCTGCCGGTCAGGCAGCGCAGTACATCAGCCAGGGTTATCCGAACATCTTCGCCATGCAGGGGGGATTTGAGGCCTGGAAAAACGAGGGGTTGCCGGTCGTCTAGACTGGGTCCCAACTGAAACTGGAAATAGGAATGGGCAGGGGAACTCCCGCCCATTCCTATAATCAAGCCGCCATCAGCCCAGGTCTTTAACGAAAGAGGTGAACACCTCGCACTTTCGGCAGATCTCCATCTTGGCCTCCCAGCTCTTCTGGGCCTGGCATTCGCAGATGGTGCCGTTGATGAACCAGCAGAACTTACCGGCCTCGAACTCCCAGGCCGGGCAATTCTTCTTCCGCTCCGCCGGACACTTCTTGATTACCCAGCACTGCTTGCGCCCCTCGTAACTGTGGCGCAGATGGGCCAGCAGGAAATAGAGCTGCCGCTCGACATGGGCCGGGATGTTTCGCCAGCCCTGTTCGTAACTGTGAATGGCCTTGACCGAGGTGCCCAGCAGTTCGGCGATCTGCTTCTGGGTCTTGTTGAGCTTCTTCCGAAACTCGATGAATTCTTCGCTGTTCAATTGCTACCCCCCAAAAAACAGGCGCTCCAAATAATCAGACCAGTTCCCGGCCAGTGGTGGTGGTCATCAACCGGCCATGCTTGACCCCCTTGGTGCCGATCAGTTCCTCGGCCAGGTGGCGGATTTCGCCGGCCTTACCCTTGAGCACCACCACCTCCAGACAGTGATGGGCGTCGAGATGGACGTGCAGGGCCGAAACAATCTCCCGGTGGTGGGAGTGCTGGTGCTCGGTAAGTTTGTCGGACAACTCCCTGGTATGGTGGTCGTAAACCAGGGAAACCGTGGCCACCGCCTCTTCATCGGCATTGGCCCACTGTTCCTCGACCAGGGCGTTGCGGATCAGGTCGCGCACCGCCTCGGAGCGGTTGCTGTAGCCCTTGCCCTCGATCAGTTTATCGAAATTCGCCAGCAGACGGTCATCCATGGAAATCCCAAAACGGACGATCTCGGCCATAATTCCTCCTGAGGTCTAAGCCGTCGTTCAAAATAACGGTCACTTTAACGTGCCTGACGGCAGAGGGAGCCGTAAAGACCTGCGGGTCAAATATAATGCCGATTGCGTGACGGCCCCCTGGAAACCAGCGCGCCAAAGGCGCTCAGGCAACAATAACCGCAACATAACCCACCGCGACCAACTCATCAACGGTCAATTCCGGCCGACCGGTATCACGTTTTCTTAATTCGTAATATTTATCCTTGACACAATTCCACCGCCCCGGCTAATTTGTGTGACGTTTTTATAACCCGTGCCACCACACGGTCCACCAATCCAGCCCTCGCCAAGGAGAGACAATGTCCGAAATCGCAGGCAAACTGCTGTCCGCTCTGCTCCTTCTCGCTACCGCCGTCCCGGCTTTGGCCGAACCCGCCGGGGAAATCGAGGAACTCCGCCATCGTCTGGAAAAATTGGAGGCCCGGGAAAATGCCGCCGAGGGTTTTGCCCTGACCAGCGGGGCCGGCCGTTTGACCACGTTCGGCGCCATCGAGGTGGAGGGAGCTTACTGCAAAAGCGCCGACCGGAGCGGTGAGAGCGACATCTCGGTGGTCACCGCCCTGCTGGGTTTCGAAGCCGCCCTCTCCGACCGGGTCAAGGGGCGGATGGTTATCCTCCACGAGGAAGGGGAGGAGCCGACCATCGATATCGAGGAGGCCAACCTTACCCTCAGCCGCCCGGAGACCCTGGGCGGCACCTTCACAGTCCGAGCCGGCCACGACCACCTGCCTTTCGGCGCCTTTGCCAGTGACATGGTTTCCGACCCGCTGACCCTGGATCTGGGGGAGATCAGCAAGACCGGTCTGATCACCGGTTGGGAAAACGGCCCGGTCGCGGTCAAGGTGGCGGTGTTCAACGGCGACCGGGACGCCACCGGCCACGACGGCATCGACAACGGGGTGGCGGCCCTGACCGTAACCCCCACGGAGCAGGTCAGCTTCGGGATCGCCTATCTCGGCGACCTGGCCGAAAGCGACCTGGCTCTGCTGGGTGACGCCACCAGCGACTACGAGAAAAGTGTCAACGCTGCCAGCGCCAACCTTACCCTTAAATTTTCCCCGGTGACCGTGACCGTCGAATACCTGGGGGCGCTCAGGGATTTTTCCGAAACCATGCTGGCCGACCCGGCCAAAGCCCCGGAACTGACCGGCCGCCGCCCCCGGGCCTGGTTCGCCGAGGCAACTTTCGCCCCCAGCCCGGATTGGGCCGTGAGCGGCCGCTATGAGCAGGCCAAGGATTTCCAGGATGACGTGGTCCATTACGGCGCCACCGCCAGTTACGGCCTGGACGTCAACACCACCCTGTCGCTGGAATACCTGTACAGCGACTTCGCCCGCGAGAGCGAGGACACCGCCAGTCAGGTCACGGTGCAATTGGCGATGGAGTTCTAGGTTGGCTCGTCATATAAAGAGGGCAGGGCCAAGCGGTAGCTTGGGTGGGAGCGGCTTCAGCCGCGAATTTTTCAGGCCCGAATCTTCGCGGCTGAAGCCGCTCCCACGGAAATTCGCCTCTGGGCGCTTATCTGCCGCGTCGGGGCTGCGCCCCTCCTCGCAATGACCTCCAGGCTTAATTACGAAACCAGGACAGTTAACCAAAACCGTTTATTTCTCAGTTAACCTGTGTTACGCTCCTTAACTGCGTAGCACCAAACCGGAGAAACCATTATGCATATGGCTGACGCACTACTTTCGCCCGCCGTCGGCGGCACCATGTGGGCCGCTGCCGCCGCCGCCACCGTTTACTGCTCGGCCAAGGTGCGCCAAAGCCTGGACGACCGCAAGGTGCCGTTGATGGGGGTGCTGGCCGCCTTCGTCTTCGCCGCCCAGATGATCAACTTCACCATCCCCGGGACCGGCTCCAGCGGCCACCTGGGCGGCGGTCTGATGCTCGCCATTCTGCTGGGACCGCCCGCCGCCTTCCTGGCCATCGCCTCAGTGCTGACCGTCCAGGCCCTGTTCTTTGCCGATGGCGGCCTCCTGGCCCTGGGCTGCAACATCATCAACCTGGGCATCTTCCCCTGTTTTATCGCCTATCCCCTGATCTATAAAAGAATTGTCGGCAGCCATCCTACCCGCGCCCGCCTGCTCACCGGTAGCCTGATCGCCGCCATTGTCGGCCTGCAGATGGGCGCCTTCGCGGTGGTCACCGAGACCACCCTCTCGGGGGTATCCTCCCTGCCATTTTCCTCCTTTGTCGTCCTGATGCAGCCCATCCATCTGGCCATCGGGATTGTTGAAGGGCTGGTCACCGCCGGGGTTATCTCCTTCATCTGGCAGGCCCGCCCCGAGATCCTGGAGAAAGCCGCGACCGACCAGCCCATCGGAATCCTGCCGATCGGCAAGATCCTGGTGATTATGGCGGCACTGACCGTCTTAATCGGCGGCCTCCTTTCCTGGTATGCCTCCGAGCACCCGGACGGCTTGGAGTGGTCGATGTTCAAGGTTTCCGGCCAGGAAGAGCTGGAAACCCGGGAAGGGTTGCACAAGGATTTGGCCGGGGTGCAGGAGCAGACCGCTTTAATGCCCGATTACGGTTTCAAAAAATCTGCTGCAGGCGACTCCGGGCGGCTGGGCACCTCGGTGGCCGGCCTGGTGGGCGGCTTGCTGGTTTTACTGCTGGGAGTCGTCATCGGGCTGGTCCTGAAAAAACGCGGGGCGGGCGGCCATGACCACAGCCATCCCCACGACCATGACCATTCACACCCCAACCATCACCACTAGACCCATTGACCACGGAGTCTCATGCCAAATTCCTTAACGCCAGACTTTCCCGTCATTCCCGCGAAAGCGGGAATCCATAATTTCTTGCCTTCGCCAAGGCCTGGATTCCCGCTTACTACCTCGGGAATGACAGAATGGCACTATTGCCGGATGCTTCACGCCCAGCAAATCACGAGGGGCGATGTCCACTAAAATAGACCGGGCCTTCTATGATATCGGCCACCTGGATATCCTGGCCGAGGCCGACACCCCCCTGCACCGTTTGGACCCCCGCGCCAAGCTGCTGACCACCGCGGTTTTCGTGGTCTGCGTGGTCTCCTTCGGCAAGTATGAGATCGCCGGACTGCTACCCTTCTTTCTCTACCCGGCCGTGGTCATCGGCTTGGCCGAACTGCCGCTCTCCTTCCTGCTCAGGAAGCTGCTGCTGGTCTCGCCCTTCGTGATCTTCATCGGCATCTTCAACCCCTGGCTGGACCGCGAGGTCATGGTCCAGCTGGGGCCGGTGGGCATCTCCGGCGGCTGGGTCTCTTTCGCCTCACTGCTCCTGCGCTTCAGCCTCACCGTCGGCGCCGCCCTGCTGCTGATCGCCACCACCGGCTTCGGCACCATCTGCATGGCCCTGGAGCAATTGGGCGCCCCCCGGGTCTTCACCGTCCAGCTGCTTCTGCTCTACCGCTACCTTTTCGTCCTGATCGCTGAATCGATCCGAATGATGCGGGCCCAGTCGCTGCGCTCATTCAACGCCAAGGGGCGGATCAGCTACCGGGTTTTCCTGCAGATGCTCGGCAACCTTTTGCTGCGCACCATCGACCGGGCCCAGCGCATCCACATGGCCATGCTCTCCCGCGCCTTCACCGGCGAAATAAGAATCGTCAGGCAGTTTAGCTTCGGTTATAAAGAGGCCTGCTTTCTGGCCGGTTTCGGCGGGTTATTCCTCTGCCTCCGGTTGACCGATCTTACCGCCTTGCTGGGTAGCCTAGTGCTGGGAATAACCGGATGAGCCACCATATCGTCGAGGTCAAGGACCTCAAATTCCATTACCCGGACCAGACCCCGGCCCTGCGCGGGGTCTCCTTCCAGATCCGCCATGGCGAATCGGTGGCCATCGTCGGCGCCAACGGGGCCGGCAAATCGACCCTGCTTCTGCATTTAAACGGCTACCTGACCCCCACCGATGGCCAGGTCCGCATCGGCGACTACCAGCTCACCCCGGAAACAGTCCGCGAGGTGCGCCGCACCGTCGGCATGGTCTTCCAGGACCCCGACGACCAGCTCTTCATGTCCACCGTCTTCGATGATGTGGCCTTCGGCCCCTTGAACCTGGGCTTCACCCCGGAGGACGTTACCGCCCGGGTGGAAAAGGCCCTGGCCACGGTGGGCGTCAGCCACCTGAAGAACCGCCCGCCCCACCGCCTTTCCACCGGTCAGAAGCGGCGGGTGGCCATCGCCTCGGTGCTCTCGATGAGCCCCGACATTCTGGTCATGGACGAACCGTCGGCGGGCCTCGACCCCCGGGCCCGCACCCAGCTCATCGAACTCCTGAAGTCCTTCGAACACACCAAGATCATCGCCACCCACGATCTCGACATGGTGGTTGACCTCTGCGAGCGGACCATCGTCATGCACGACGGCCTGGTCAGCGCCGACGGACCGACCATGGAGATTTTCTCCGACGATAAACTGCTGGCCGCCAGCTGCCTGGAAAAGCCGCTCCGCATGCAGGGCTGCCCGATCTGCCGTTGCAAAGGCTAGCTCCCGCAATAGTCGGACCGGTCCGACCAATGAAACACTGGCATCCCCAACCCACTGCCGTTACATTATGCCCATGACTCCTATAGCTCCCATAAGTTCCATTACTCCCCCCAAAGCCGTCATCCTCCTGAGCGGCGGCCTCGACTCCACCACCGTCCTGGCCATCGCCCAAGCGCAAGGCTACCACTGCCATTGCCTGAGCTTCGCCTACGGCCAACGCCAGGAGATCGAGCTGGTCCGCGCCAAGGAGATCGCCGCCCGGGCTGGCGCCCTCCACCTGGTTTTGAACCTCGATCTCGGCAAGATCGGCGGCTCGGCCCTGACCACCGATCAGGCCGTGCCCAAGCACCGCTCGCTGGCGGAAATGGGGGAGAAGGTCCCGGCCACCTACGTACCGGCCCGCAATATCGTCTTCCTCTCCCATGCCGCCGCCTGGGCCGAGGTGCTGGGGGCAGGGGACATCTTCATTGGGGTCAACGCCCTGGATTACAGCGGTTACCCGGACTGCCGTCCCGAGTTCATCGCCGCCTTCGAGTCCATGCTCAACCTGGGCACCAAGGCCGGGGCCGAGGGCGGCAAACCCTTCACCATCCACGCCCCGCTGCTGCACCTCAACAAGGCTGAGATCATCCGGAAAGGCGTGGAACTGGGCGTCGATTATTCTCTAACCCACAGCTGCTATGATCCCGACCCGGCCGGCGGGGCCTGCGGTGGCTGCGACGCCTGCCTGTTGCGGGCCAAGGGTTTCCGCGAGGCCGGAATTGCCGACCCCACCCCGTATCAAGACTAAAACAGGACCAAGCCCAATGCCCAACATCCCCAGCGGCGCCCTTTTGATGATCGGCCTGCCCGGCCCGGAGTTGGACGACTCCACCCGGGAGCTGATCCGCTCCCAGGGGGTCAACAACTTCATCCTCTTTCGCCGCAACGTGGTCGATCCGCCCCAATTAGGCAAGCTGTGCGACGACCTCAGCCAGGCCTGCCGGGAACAGACCGGCCGGCCGGCGCTGATCGCCATCGATCAGGAGGGCGGCTCCGTCACCCGCTTGCCCCCGCCCTGGCGCCAGTTTCCCGACCAGCGGCTCCTGGCCGAGTCGATCGAGCCGGCAACGGCCCTGGCCGACTACGCCGCCAGCTGCGGTGCCGAACTGCTGGCTTGCGGGATCAACTTTAACTTCGCGCCGGTGCTGGATGTGGCCCCAACCGGAGAAGGCTTTTTCATGACCCGCCGTTCCCTAGGCGGGCAGGCGGAAACCGTCGCCCACCTGGGCGCCCTGGTGATCAAAGAAATGCAACAGGCCGGGGTGGCCGCCTGCGGCAAGCATTTCCCCGGCCTGGGTTCGGCCCGCCTCGACCCGCACCAGGTGGGCTTTGCCATTGGCAAAGGCCGCGCCCGCCTGGAGGCGGAGGACCTGCCCCCTTTTCGGGCCGCCATCGCAGCCGGAGTGGCAGCGATCATGACCTCCCACACCATCTACCCGGAGCTGGACCGGGAGCGCCCGGCCACCCTGTCACCGCGCATCCTCACCGACCTCCTGCGCGGGGAGCTGGGCTACGACGGCCTGGTGGTCACCGATGACCTGGAGATGGGCGCCATCGAAAACGCCATGACCGTCGCCGAGGCCGCTCGGCTGGCCTTGGTGGCTGGAGCCGACCTGCTGCTGATCTGCAAGGAGCACGATAAGGTGCGCACGACTATCGCCGGGTTGGATCAGGCCCGGGCCGAAGGAACGGTGCCGGAGGAACGGGTTGCCGAGGCGGCGGATAGGATCGAACGGGTCAGAGAGGATTACCCGATACCAGACTCGATGTAGTCGTAGCCATAAAGAGATTGCTTCGTCGCCAGGCTCCTCGCAATGACGTGCCTGGCTCCACAAATTCAAAGAACGCCCGTCATTGCGAGGGAATAGAATGACCGAAGCAGATAGCGCAGACTTCGATCTCTCCGCAGAAGCAACCAGCCCGGAGCTTGCTCAATCATCCTTTGTACAACGCACCAGACTTGTTGTAGCCCACCAGTACACCAAAAGGACCACCCCACCATGACCATGGAAAGCGAAAAACTCGTCATCGAGCTCAACTACCGCAACGAGATCATCGACGAGCGCAACGAAGAGCAACCCTTCAACAGCCGCAAGATGTTCGACCTGCTGACCGAAACGGTGGTGGACAAGCGCACCCTGCAACTGGTCGAGATCCACGACCTCTTCAAGGCCATCGACCACACCCGCACCCACGTTGGCTCGGCCCACCTCTTTCACTCGCTGGTTAATCCCTCGGAATCGATCGAGCTGATCCACGCCAAGCAGGATTCCTACTGCGAGCTGGAGAGTAACGCCAGGCTCCAGCACACCATCGCCGAGTTTCTGGCGACCTTCCACAGCGGCGAGACGGTCCTTTTCAAGTTCCTTAACGCCCACATGCAGGCCCTGTTGCCATACCATGACTTTCAAGACGCCATGACCTCGATCGAGTATATGCTGGAGGCGGCCGAGGTCCCCAAGCCGGAAACGGCCTATCTCGACTCGCTCTTCAAGTCCATTCTGGCCTTCAAGGGTTCCCCGGCCGCCAGCCTGGTCTTTGGCCCCCGCTACCGGACCAGCCAGGGCGTCAAGGCAGCCGAGGAGAAGAAACCCTTCTTCCGCCTGAAATTTCGCCCCTCGCGGCTGACCATCGGCTCCTTCCTCCCGGCCCTGCCGGGCCTGCTCTTCGGGGCCGGCTGGTGGTTCGGCTTCATGCATGAGGCGGTGGCCTTCACCCTCTTCATGCTCACCGCCTGGATGAGCATCTTCGGGGTGGTCTATGGAGCGGTGATCAAACCGATCTTCGACTTCGAGACCGCCATCCTGCCGATCCGGAACCGCCTGATCGAATCGAACCGTTTCGCCTCGGCCATCGAGGCGGTGGCGGCCATCGACGAACTCTTGTCATTTGTGACCTACAGCCAGAAGGTTCCCCATCCCACGGTGATGCCGGAGTTCGGCAACCACACCAAGGCCCACTACTTCGCCGCCCGCGACCTGCTCAACCCGACCCGGGCCGCCAACGATCCGGACTTTGTCGGCAACGATCTCACGCTGGAGGGCTGCCGGGCCACCTTCATCACCGGCCCCAACAGCGGCGGCAAGACCACGATCTGCAAGACCGTGGTCCAGAGCCAGATCCTCGGCCAGATCGGCGCCCCGGTGGTGGCGAGCTACGCCCGGATGAGCCTGGCCGACCGGATCACCTACCAGGCCCCGGCCTTCGACACCCTGCTGGACGAGGAGGGCCGCTTCGGCACCGAACTAAAGGTGACCCGCGACATCTTCTACGAGACCACCCCCAAGAGTCTGGTGATCCTCGACGAGATCGCCGAGGGCACCACCACCCACGAGAAGATGAGTCTGTCGGTGGCGATCATGAACGGCTTCTACCAGGTCGGCAACAACACCCTGCTGGTCACCCACAGCTATGAACTGGTCGAGCAGTTCCAGCAGCAGAACCAGGGCCAGTATCTACAGGTGGAGTTCAAAGACAATCGCCCCACCCACCGGTTGGTGCCCGGCATCTCCAAAGACAGCCACGCCCTGCGGGTGGCCAGGAAGATCGGCTTTGCCCCGGAGGACATCCAGGCGCATCTGGTGGAAAAGGGGTATGGGGAGGGGTAAAAATTAAGGGATCGAACAGGAACGTTACTCAGGTGGAGGGCGAGGGACCTATCAACCTGAAAACGGCAGTTGTAGCTGAAAAATTTCGTTTAGATCCCCCTCATCCCGGCCTTCCACCCCACAAGGGGGTACCAAGGTCCCTGTGGGAGAAGGAGGGAATCCCCTCGCCCACAGGGAGAGGGCTAGGGTGAGGGGATTTATCAGTAGCCTCAAGCAACAAGTGCCAAATTAGGCATGGAGCCGTTTTTAGGATCAATGCTGTTTCGCACCTCTCAAAACCTCTCCCGATAAGAACAGCGTCTACACAACTCCTCAACCACATTCCGTTCCCGAAACCCCCGACTGATCCGAGCCGCTCGCGCCCCGGCGACAATCTCTCCAAAGGGCTCCTCAAACACATTGCCCAGCGGCATATTACCCTCCGCATCCAGACAACAGGGCACAACCGTACCGTCCACCAAGATGGCGACCTGGTCCCGCAACCCCCGGCAGGTTCCCCGCTCGCCCAGGTCCGGTTCAGCCAGGCTCGGCCAGGCGAACAAATCCTTCTGACTCAGGTAAATCTTCTCGGCCAGCTTAACCCCCTGGCCAACTCCCGCAGTACCGGCCAGCGGCTCGGACAATGCGAAGAACTTCTCCAGCCGGGAAAGCAACTCGTTCTGCCAGCGTTCTTCTGCGTTTCCCTCTTGCGATGGTAGATCCCAAATTCGCAAGCTGACATAGATCCCCCGAGCCGCGGCGCGGCGGGAAAATTCCAGAACCCCGGTTAGATATGCGCCGGGATCAAAACCACTGCACCGCCCGCTGACGCTGTGCAGCGAGATATTGACCTGCCGCAGGAATGGGGCGGCCAAGAGCATCGGACCGTGGCGCGGCAGCAGGGTACCGTTGGTAGTCAGATTGACCTGGATTCCCTGGGCCTGGCTAAGGGCGAGAAATTGGTCAAGCTGTGGATGCAGCAGGGGTTCGCCCAGCACGTGTAGGGACAGATGCCTGGTGAATGGCGCCAGCTGGGGAAGCAGCCGAGCAAAGGCGGCCGGGGTCAGATCAGCCTTGGGTCGACGGGACACCCGGCAGAAGTCGCAGGCCAAGTTGCAGCGGTTGGTAATCTCGACGAAGATTTTCTTGAACATCCCGCATCTCCGCCCTATCTCCACGGGGCAGCAAGACCACGCCGCGTGGAGCTACTCCTTGGTCCAATCCGATTGGTTGTAGAGGTTGCAGACCTCGCTCGGGCTGACAAAGGGCTTGGTCAGAAGAATTTCAGTTTTGGGGTCGCCGGCGCCAACCGAAATCTTCTGGCTGACCGGAATTTTTTTGCTGACCACATTCCCGCTGCAGGTCGCGGCCCGCCACTTGACCAGGCCGGAAAGATAATATTCACCGGGTGCGATCTTTTCAAAGGTGAAGTTCCCCGCTTTGTCGGCCTTGGTTCTTTGTACGTACTGGCCATAACGGCGGTCCGGCGGCGCCAGGGAGCGATTACCCGCATAGCTCACCTCGAACCACTGGTTGCTGTAAGAAGTTACCGGTTCCAGGCTAACCTCGCACCCGGCGCCGACCTGAGTTTGTTTCATCTGATCGATCAGAAAAATCTTACCGGTAACGATCTTGTCGCCGGACCTCGGGATAACGGTGTATTCAGACTCGTTGAAAGGAATGCGCTGGGTGGCGCAACCGGCCAGGGTCAGAACCGCGGAG
Source organism: Deltaproteobacteria bacterium (assembly GCA_020056965.1). Classification (GTDB taxonomy): domain Bacteria; phylum Desulfobacterota; class Desulfobulbia; order Desulfobulbales; family JAGXFP01; genus JAGVGT01. Next base: position 2,523 of record JAGVGT010000014.1, on the reverse strand, counting down.
ATAAGGAGCAGCGATCTAGCGAACATTCAATCACCCTTGATAGTAGTATTTACATTAATGCTAAAGACCGGCAGGCTCAGGCCCCACCCCCTTTGGGATAATCGGCATAAACCTCAAAACTTCCATCTTTCTTAAGCAGTAACACTTTATAGGGCTGCGGATCAAAACCCTCCATCTCCATGCCCGGTGAGCCGATGGGCATCCTGGGGACAACCAGCCCAACCGCCTCGGGACGTTCGCTCAACAACCGCCGGATTTCCCGGACCGGGACATGACCTTCGAATACGTAGCCATCCACGATGGCTGTGTGGCAAGCCTGAAGTTGTTCCGGAACGTTATAGTGGGCCCTGATCGCTATCATGTCAGGGGACCCGACCAACTCGGTTTTAAACCCGTTGGCCACCAGATATTCAGACCATTTGCCACAGCATTCTCAGGTGGGGGCCTTGTAGATCGTTACCGCCTGCGGATTGCTCAAACTGGCCTCCAGCGAGACCAACGGTGGCAAGGCAGAACAGGCCGCCACCAGCAGCACCATGAGCAACAGAAAAGAAAGCGCATTCTTTTTCATAGCCACCTCCAAAGTTTGGGTTAACACCAGAAGACACTTTACCATACGAGTTGAATTCGCCAGAATCAAAACAAAAAAGGGGCGACCCGACTGGGCCGCCCCTTTGATCAGGCGTTTACTATAAGACTTACTGCAAAGACTTGCTTCGACTTACCAAGCAACCTCAATCCGGTTGCCGATTACAACCCAGTCATCATCCTGAGCGGAGAACTGGTCCGGCATGCCGTAACCAATGCTGAAGGTATAGTTGGCATTCTGGGCCAAAGCGTACTTGGCGGTCAGATCGACCTCGATCAGGCTGGCGGCTTCCTCACCACCAGTGGCGCTGTAACCGTCCTTATCGGTAGCCATCAGGTAACCGACCAGGCCGCCCACGGTCAGCTTGTCGCTGGCCTTGAAGTCAACCCCGGCGCCGACCAGGTAGGTGAAGTCATCGGCAGTTACGGTCGCCGCAGTTGTCGGGGTTCCATTGCCAACTCTGGTGGTACCACCGAAGTCGATAACGGCAGTCTCGTTACAGGTACCGATCAACACCGAGGGGGCGAAGTCGTTGTCGCAGTCGCGGGTACCGCCAGCATCACCCTCATTGCCGTCATAGTAGGCAAACAGGGCCTTAACGGTAACCGGGGCCAGATCCACGGAGGCGGCGACAAAACCACCCCAGACCGCATCGCCATCGCTGTTTTCGTTAAGATCGCCGCCTTTATAGACCATCTCGCCCATCACAGTGGCCGGACCCATCTTGGTGGTGAAGTAAGGGTCGATCAGGTAGCCGGTATCCCGGCCGGAAGCCTTGGCTGCCGAGGAATCTTCGGTCGAGTAAACGGGCAGAACACCAACGGTGGTGTCGCCGAACTTGGCAATAAAGATACCGGCCCAGGAGTCCTTGTCACCGTCGCCGTTTACGAGGTCGGTATTGGTGAGACTACCGTTGTTCTCCCGGTCCTTCTGGAGGAAACCGCCGAAGGTGATATCGCCGGACTTGTAGACAGCCTTGATCCGGTCGGCGCTCTCGCCCCAGGCCAGGAACTTGTTGCCCCAGCTGACGTCCTGACGACCGATGGTCCAGGTACCGCCCAGGGTCTTGATGACCATGTTGGCCCGGTCTACCAAATCAGAGGCGCCGTTCTCATTACCGAACTCGCCGTCCCGGAGGACCCAACGGGTGTTGACCGTGACGTCGTCATTGATCTTCACGTTGGCGTTGAAACGATAACGCTGATCCATCTTCTGGGTTGTATCCTGGCCCTGGTTAGCGACACCAGGAGTGACATCGTTATGATCGGTGCTATCAGTGGTGTTCTGCTTGTAAACCCCACGCCACCGGGCATCACCATTAATGGTCAATTCGGCGGCGGAAGCCACGGAGACAACGCCGGCCACCAGTCCAAGAGCAACTGCAAAACTCAACGCATTTTTCATCCTTCCTCTCCTTGTTGTTTGAATTAATAGGTCAGCTTCGATCAGTTGCTTTTGCAAAAGACCGCCCGGAGGTTCATTTCAACGCACCCGCAACCCCCGGGACAACCAACTTAGCACCAACTTTTATTTCCTTGTTTAACTACACTTGACCACCACGGGTGTCAAGAGTTTTTCGCCAGCATAATGAATTATTAATCAATCCCCAATCTCTCAATGAATTCAAGCCAAAGCGGTCAGTTAGCTACTTAACTTTGCTACTACGTTGTAGCACCAAATCCGGCAGTTCCACCGATTCACGACCCGGCCTTTGGATAATAACAGTCTGCAATATACAGGCCAGAACCAAATCCTAGCGCAAAATAACACAATATCAACTAGATAACGACAGAAGCGCAAAATTCCCCTCGCTCCGGCCGGTCGTCGTGTGGATTAAATCCCACAGACACAACCTGCTTGCGAGTGGAATTTTCCATATGCTCATTACAATTTTCGGCCAAAAATGTAGGAGCGGGCCATGCCCGCGATTCACT
>JAGVGT010000074.1 GCA_020056965.1 Deltaproteobacteria bacterium | reverse complement strand
TTCATTTTCCTTGCTTGAAGCAGGGATAGTCATCGAGGCCAAGAAAGGCGCGACCGGTGGCCGTGAGTTGGATTTTTTCATCCACAAGGCCCGGATCGAAATACTCAGTCTGGATGAGGAGCAGAGCCAGATGGCCCGTGATGGTTGGCGAAAATTCGGCAAGGGGCGCCACCCAGCCGGGCTCAACATCGGTGACTGTTGCAGCTATGCCCTGGCGATGAACTCCGGAGAACCGCTGTTATTCAAGGGCGACGATTTTGCCAGGACCGATGTCGAGGCAGTGGAATACCGGGTTGGGAGATGAGTTATGTAATATTCACCGGAACCCTAATGACCTCGATGGGGCGAGTGAATATTATCGCAAGCCCCCTACCTCCAGAAATGATTTCCGCAAACCCTTTTGGTCGGTTAGATTGGGATAGTCTTCACAACCGCTCATGACCTTGGGGGAACTGACGATAAAGCCAAAATCGGACCTTATACCATCCCCGGTCCCATTGAATCCTTTATGGCTAAGCACTGAATATGAATTTGTATTGGGTTACCACCGAAGATCATGACGAAGACTGGTTCATGGTGGCAAAGTCCGCCAAGGAAGCGGCCAAGCTTCACGAGAATGAGGAAGGTTACAATCCCGGTGATGCCCGGGCGAAACTGGTGACGGCCATCCCCGCCGAACTCGGCGCCGAACCAGGCTGGCCCTCGGAAGAATTGCTGTGTGCTCTGGGTGCCCGATATCTCAGTAAAGAAACGCCTCTGGTCGTGGAACTTAACGGCCGGACATTCTGCGAAGGATTGTTGCAGTCACACATCAACGAAGTAACCGACGATTACTTCGAAGAACAAGGCCATGGGCGTCCGAACAACACAGTCAAACAGGTCGGAATTGAATGAGCTTTGTTTGGTATGGGTAGGGGTTCTGTATACTGTCCCCGGAACTCATCCAAAAGCCAAGAGCGGATTTGACCCCTTGTTGCATTCTGATCATGTATCGCTAAAAATCCCATCGTTTGCGGATGGGCGAGAAAGCAGGGGAAGGCTGGGTTTGTCAAGAATAAAGATTTGACCCCAATTTACCGGCCCTTGCGGAACTCCCACCCAATTTTGCTCCCTTCAAAAACCCCATGCCGGATAGCACCGTTCGTGGTAATCATACTCGCTGAAAGTTCTAGGCAGGAAGGTAGGGAAGGCTTGCCGAGCCGTCCGTTTGCTCGGGATGCAGGACGGGTCGGTGAACGCCGACACGATTGAAGTCCGGTGGTTGGTTGGCGGTGAACTTGCGAACCCCAACGAGGTGGCAACAAAAGCCAAGAGCGGACTTGACCCCTTTTACCATAGTTAAAGAGCATGGCCATGAGTTCTCAACCTGATTTCAAAATAGACCCCAACCGTGATGCAACTGATAGCATACGAGGATATGTATATCAGGCTTATCAAAGCGTCCTGGCTTGGATGGAGCTCAAAGAGAATGAGATTCTGGTGCTAGAAGGCGCAGAGGACTTCGATATCCATAACGATTATTCTGTTACAACTACTCAAGTCAAAGATGTATCTGGCAATCTGACGCTAAGGACTCAAGGTGTAGTAGATTCACTAAACAATTTTTGGGATTGCTGCGAAAAAAACCCAGAACACGTTATCGCCCTACGATTTCTATCCACAGCGGAAGCTGGTCAAGAACAAGGTTCTCCCTTTGGTTCTGGTCAAAAGGGCTTGGAGTATTGGAAAAGAGCTGAGTCAGACCAATTTGACACAAGTTTACTTAGAGCATTTTTACTTCAACTAAAACTTAATCCAAGCCTTGCAGCTTTCACGCAAGAAGCAAGTGATGATAAACTTCGAGAGAAGTTGATTCGTCGCATCAAATGGGATCTTAGCAATAGCCCACGGGAAGCGCTCCAGTACATCATCGAAGACAAGCTTAAGATACATGGCTTAAAACTCGGCATCAATTCCTATTATTCATGCCAAGCATTGCCCCATCTCCTAAAAAAAGTAGCTGATCTCTTGTCTACTAAAGGCATGAAAGAACTAAGGTTAAGCGACTTTATTTCATCTTTTGATGATGCAACAACCGTGGCTATTCCCCGTAGTGAAATTGATGCGATGAGCGGTGGTAGCAATCTACATCAACTTGCTGCCAGATTTGACCTGGCTGAGTTGGCGAGATTAACAACGGGGGCACCAATAATTGGGCGCCCCATGCCAATTGTCGATGGGGGTATTCCCAGAACAGCTATTGTCTCAACTCTTGCCAAGCTGCTTCGGGATCAACACGTAATTTTTTTGTTTGGGAGCAGCGGCCTAGGGAAGACCAATCTTGCCTCGCTTCTTACTAATAACGTTGGTGGAAACTGGGGATGGGCGGGATTCCGTAGTATGCAACCTGGACAAATCAAGGACATTCTTACACGAGCCGCTTTCGAGATGAATTTGGCTCGACTACCGCCATTCTTGGTGCTTGATGATGTTGACCTCAGTCAGGTTGCCTTGTTTGAGCGCGAATTTATTTCTCTTGTCTTTTCTATTATCAACGCAAACGGCCTGGTAATTGTTACCGGGCCTATGCGTCCCCCGCTTCAACTTCTACCGAAAATTTGGAAGAGCGAGAGTTGTGAGGTGTCAGTTTCCTATTTCGACGAAATCGAGGTCGAAGAGATGGTGCGCGGACATGGGTTATCTGATGGTAAGCATTTATCAGCATGGGCTCGAACTATTTGGTTTACCACAAGCGGGCATCCCCAATTGGTTCATGCCAGGGTGAGAACCCTAAGTGCTAAAGGGTGGCCATCAATTGAACTATCCGATTTAACCAAGCCCGAAGATGTTGAGAGAGTTCGATCAGAAGCACGAGACAGGCTGGTTAAAGAATTCCCGTCTGAGAATACTCGATTATTGGCATACCGACTTAGCCTGACTAATGGCGCTTTCTCTCGAGAAACCGCTTTGGCTGTTGCCGAAACGCCACCCCCAACAAAACTGCCAGGGGAATCCTTTGATGCACTTGTTGGCCCGTGGGTTGAACGGGAAGGGGAGAACCGTTATCGTGTCTCTCCATTACTGACTGGAGCAGCTAATAATGTTTTGTCGGGGACAGAGATTAAAATAGTTCATGGTGCAATTGCTCGTAGCATTCTTAGTCGCAATAGCATCAACCAGTTTGAGCTAAGCACAGCTTTTTTTCATGCCTTTATGGCAAAAGATACAACAGTTTTAACCAAGTTGGCATACACCATCATTACAACTGAAATCAAAGCCTCGTACCAGCTCCACGATGTGATGAGCTGGTTTGCTTTGGTGGGATTAAAGAATGGACAAATGATATTTCCTGAGAACCCAAGCGTTGATTTTTTTCTTCGTATGGCGCAATACAAATTGATTTGCTGCGCACATGATTCAAATAAGGCAATTGACGTCATTGAACGGATAGAGGAATCACTTCGCAAAATTAATTCTCCGGAACAAAAGGAAATTTCCGAAGCTATGGCATACGGGATGATACTCAACACGATTGATGTGCAAATTCCGTCATCAATCGTTGTTAGAATCCTTTCTCGCATGATTGATGTTTGCGAAGCAAATGTGAATCTTAAGGAGATATCAGATTCATTTAACGATAAATTCGCCGAGCTACCACTCTTGGGAGAAGCTAAGCCAGCGCAACTCCTTTTCTCATATCAAGGAGCACGCCTGAGCGGACTTGATGACCTTTTAGAGCTCATCACAACACTTGATGCATTACCATCAAATAAACGTGACCATTTGTTGGCTATTTGTATATTCGATATGGATTTCGCTAACCTTTTAATCAGTCGTGCTTGGTGGAAAGAAGTTAAGGACAGGAAGCTAGATGTAAATAAGGCTCTTCCTATATTCAATTTTACCGCAATGAAATCACGGGAGTGGAAAGCACCTGAACTTACGAAAGCCTGCCTCGTAGCTATCTCATTGATATATGACGAATATGACCATTCTAGTGATCGTGCTTTGGAAGTATTGGATGCAGCAGATAAGGACTTTCCGAATGAAGCAAGGTTGTTAAATCAGCGGGCTAAAGTGCTCTTTCATGCAAACCGCGACAAGGAAGCCATCGCAATAGCAAATAAAGCCCTCGAACTGCCGAATATGTCTGATGTTGAATTTGTTTTTTGTTGCCGAGATACCGGCATAGCTTCAGCAAAGTACGGCGATTGGGCCGAAGCCGAACGCTTATTTAGGTTGGGCGCAGAAAAAGCAAATAATTCCAGCTTTCAAAAAGCCATGAGCGCTGGTTTGATGGCTGATGCCGCCTTGGCGTTATGGAAGCAGATGAAATACGAGAGCAGTCTGTCACTTTACATGGACACTCTTGATTTGCTGGCGGCTATCCCTCTCTCGGAAGATATTCGGATACGGCATCTTCATGCAACTGTTCGACATAGTATTGCTTGGATACATTTTGAAGCTCTTGGACAGCATCCAACAGACTTCATGGATCCTCTCCCTGGCATGTGTAGCAACCAAGAGCCACATGAAGGAATTAAAGACTACCGGGTTATTGATATAAGTGCGTCTTGGGAAATACTGGCTATTACCGAACGTATCTTGGGGTTAGAGATTGGAGTTAAGGATCGGGTTCAAGCTGCAACAAGTGGGATTGCGCCTCTGTTCATAGAAGGATATGGCCGCGTTATCGCATTTAGATCGATATTTAAAAATATGGATTTTGATAGCCTTATTCCGAAGATGATTAGTATGTTTAAGGTGATGTATCATCACAAAAATCTTGAAAAGAACGGAGAAGATGGGTGGTCAATAGGTATTATTCCTGAACTCCCTGATGGGTACTGGAAAACTTTTGAGAATAGGGCAAATGCTTGTCAATATGTATTAAAGGCAAGCGTAATTTTAGCTTCTAATAATCAGGCTAACCATTTCCCGATTAAGCGATGGCGTTCTGACTTTGCAGATGCTAGCGTTTTAACTGGTGACATTGATCAGTTCTTGAATGTTCTTAATGGTGCCCATCCTGATGAGTCTCTTTATCAGCAATCTGCTGCCATAATATATAAAATGAGTATTGGGTATCTTAGCCCATTGGAATTATGGAAAGGATCCTTCCGGCTACTCAATGCTCTTGGTATTGAGGGGTTAGGGGAAGAGGCTGCGCTTGAAAATTTACTGCTACCACGTTGGATTTTTGCGATAAAAAATCAACGTTTCGCTTTTGCTATGCCTACAGTAGCGTGCTCCGAAATCGAAAAATGCTGTGAAGATCTGTCGCATAGCGGATTTGCAAAAATTGCTATTATTCTTGATATTGCAATACCGTATCTGAATGTGCATCTATCAGCAGATGCAAAACAGATGCTTGAAAGAATAATTGAAGGAAAAACAATATCGAGTTCTGGGTCAGAGCAAGTCAACTGATTGTACGTAAGCTAGGGGAAGGACAGGAAGTACGGGGGGTCAAATCTTTACTCTTGACAAGTTCCCCAGAGTGACCCGCGACAAGGTCTAAGAAGTCCCTTCTCACCACCCCAGAAACAGTTCTATTCCAAGCCCAACAAACATAGCCATATCTTCACGAACCCAGGGCCTTTTTCAAGGGGCAGTTCTCCCCCACCTCCCGCCCCTGCCGGTATGCCTGCAGCAGTTCGACGGATTTTGCCGCGAGCTGTCTGCGCACCTCTCTTCTTTTGCCTTTGACCCGGGCAATGCGCACAGAGGGGTCAAATACAGAGGGGTCAAGTCCGCTCTTGGCTCATGTGGCTGTTCGGCCATGACTAATTGCCTCTGAAATAGCATTGCCGATGGGTATTGCCCAATTCGAGACAGATCTATTTTTCTCTTAGATCAACTTTCTCAGAGATTAACCCAACGCTCTTTTCAGGGGGCAATCCTCCCCCGTATCCCGCCCCTGCCGGTAGGCCTGCAGCAGTTCGACGGATTTTGCCGCCAGCTGTCTGCGCACCTCTCTTCTTTTACCTTTGACCCGGGCAATGCGCAGGGAGTCGTAACCCGTGGTGGCGTGGCGCAGCCAGGCGATCACCGCGGCCTCGGCCCGCTTGGCGATGGGGATGCGTTCGGTCCGGGCCACCGTGCCGCTGCCCACCGGGGTTGCGTGGGTGGTGACCTTCTCGGCCAGAAGCTGCGCCTCGCGCTGGTAGCGGGCGGCAAAGTTCAGAAAGGCGACCACCTCGGCCAGAAACTCCCCTTCATAGACCTGGTGTTTGGCCGCCCGCCGGGCCAGGTCACCCGCCCGCTTCCTGGCGTAGTCCGGGGCAGCCCGCTTGGCGGCCACCTCTGCCTGGGCGGCCAGGATATCCCCCTGGCTGGCCCAGATCCCCTTGGCGATCAGTCGGCGGCCCATCTTGAGCTGGACAACCCAGGTCACCCCCTTGGCCTTGATACTTCTGGTGATGGCCGCGTCGCCGGCGGCCAGAAAGGCCCAATCGGCCGGCGGGGTGAGTACTTCGCCGGAGTCCGCCAAAACGGTTCCGGCCTTGCGGCCGGGCTGGACGATACGATGATTATGCGTCATGGGTTCTCAGCAGGAAGATGATTAATGACAAGAAAATTGTGTGTTTGGTACTGATCGGGCACTTGCTTTAAAGTCATTCCGGCGCAAGCCGGAATCCAGAAAAAATGACCACTCGCACTGGATTCCGGCTTGCGCCGGAATGACGGAGAAAACCGGCTGAAGATTAGTGGTAATTAGAATTGCTTTTCTGTCACCCCTGGCCCCTGCCAGTTGAAGCGTGTTGCGTTATACCTGCCCATTATCCTGAAGATCTTTAATAAAGTTGAGGACGACATCCTCCACGACCTTAGCGAAAGCGTTGTTCAAGGCGGTTGCTTTAACTCCGGAAGCTGCTGGGGCGATATGGATTGCATGGAGATAAGCAGCCTGGACAGGTTGGTGGTTATTGATGCTTAGATAGGTGAAATTGAACTCGTAGTTGTCATCAATCATCGGGCCAGTGACTGCGTCAGTCAAACCAGCGCCAAAGCCCTTGGCCCGGATGGTATCCGGATCGATAATCTTATTCGCGACAATGGTCAACTCTATGGGCACCTTACGATTTTCGATCGGGGTGAAAACTCTGCTCGCCCGCAAAGTGCGTTCGACATTCTCCCTTAACTCACCATTCGCGGTGGGCAACGGTTTGCCATCACGCTGGAAATTGACTGTAACCTTGACCAGCATCGGAGCTGCTAATTGACGTAATGATTCGTAACTTGCCTTGTGATACTGGGGATCCACGTAAATTCTGGTGGTTGCACAGGCGGACAAAACTGTAGCGCAAACCATAAGTAATGCAGCTTTGAGGAATTTGTTCATCAATTTCTCCAGACTGATTCGTTCCGTTATTTAGCGGTCAGTTAATTCAACCGACAAACCTGGATATTCATAACTCAATACCGTTTCGCACGCAACATTGCGCACGGAGCCATGATGGGGCCATTCGAGAAGGTTGGAATTGCCGTACGGACGGAGGCAGCCTCACCTCCCCCTCTCTTTGCCCGCCGCAAGTCCAGGCATGGTAGTTAAAATGAATTTGCATAATCGTCGGGATTGGTGAAGAATTTGACTGGGGGGTCGTAAGGTCTTCCAGCTCCCCACCATCGAATAGTGACGAGGTTCGATTCAGCTTCCGGGAAATGACGAGAGATGATTGGCAGATACGGCAGGCAGACGGTTCTGATCGGGATGGTTTTATGCCTGGTCCTCTGGCATAGCGCCCAGCTCCAGGCCGCCGAGCGGGCGGTGACCGGAGTGGTGGTGAAAAGCGGCTTTAGCGGGCTGATCGTCAACTCGGGCGGCCCGCAGCCGGTGAAATACCAGACCGGCCGGAAGACCGTGTTCAGCCCCGGCCATTATCGGCCGCAGCCGGGCGATACCGTCACGGTACGCTTCTCCCCCAAAACTCGGGCCAACGGCAGAGTGGCCCTGGTGGCCGCCGCCGTCGCGCAGGTCAAGAAGGCTCCCGCTCGCCAGGAGATTACCAGCCCCGCCGTCGGTTTGGTTCGCAAGGTGGGGTGGAGGAGGATCAGATTTGACTTTCCGGCGAGCGGCCAGGTCGTCACCATGGAGATGAAGCGCGGCACCAAGAAGGAGCCACCCTCCTGGCGGCCGGCGGCCGGCGACCGGGTCAGGGTTTACTTTACCAAGGTGCGGGCCCGGTTCGGCCGCAAAATGGTCCTGGTGATCAGCCGGATCGAAAAGATAAAATAAGCCCCCCAAGGCCGAAACCGGGGTGGAGATAAGCCATGGCCGGCGCCGGAACAGGTGACTGCGGCTGAAAAGCTGTTATCAGATGATTTCATCGACAACAACCGGCAACCTTGCTTCACAAGGCCGAGGCCACCGAATATTTTTCACCATTAACCTTGCAGAGCATATAGGCCGGCGGGTCCGAGAGCTTTTGCTCCTCAAAATAGGGGCTGGGCTGTTTTTCAAAAAACAGTTTGACCAGGACCGTATCCTTAACCTGCAAGTCGGCGATCAGTCCCGTCATCAGCACCTTTTTTTTATCTCTGGACAAATACATAAAATGCATCCGCCCTCGATCTGGGTATCTCAGCCAATCAATAACCCCGCCTTGATCAATTGAAATTGCCGCCAGTTTTTTCATGCCGCCGTTCAGATTGAAAATGCCGTTCTGTAAATCTGTAGAGAATCCGCCCAAAATGGTATCACCCTGGACGGAGTAGCTGTTCGCGATGTAATAATCAATCGGGATCAAGGTGTAGTTGTTTTTGGGACCTGTTTTAGCCGCCAGATTCCACTTGCCCATTTCGTACCAATTCTCGGAAACCAGCTTATAGTCCATGAAAACGTAGATCGGCGGAGCCGTAACCGGGAACAGGAAAGTCAGGAAACTTTCCGCCGCTTGCGGGGCGAGGCCATAGTCCTTGATCAGCATCTCCCGACTGCCGGCAACTCCGGCCGCCAACAACTTCTTCAAGCCGTTCACTCCCTCCGCCCAGTTTTGCGGATCACCGGTCAGGGTTTGAAATGCCTTCGCTAAGCCTTGAGGGCCGTTGGTCGCATAGAACTGAATCCAGTTGGCCGATAACCTGAGATTGTTGGTCGCGAACGGGAACTTGCTGACGAAATCGAGCATGGCGGAATGGAACATGCCATCCCCGATCGTCCTGCGGCCGGCAAAATAGACCAGAGGGTGGCCATGCCCCCATGATGACCAAATCACACTGTCATCCGGGGTGTTAGCGGCGATGGCCTGCATCCCGTCATAGACCCGGGGCGACAGGACTGGTCGACCGCTGTCATACAGTTGCGAGACGGCAATCGGCGATTGGACCAGAAACAAGGTCAGGCCGAAGACGACCACAAAACGGCTGGATTTAAGGCTTCGGAGCAGCACTAAACCGATTAACAGCAAGGCGGCGACCCCAAGGCCAAACAGAGGCGCGGCGAAAATCATAAAGCGCATGCCCTTGAAGGACAAGGCGCTCAGGGCCAGCAAGGGGAGTAAAAACAAAAACTTCTTCCGGGCTAAAAGGGACAGCGGCAAGAGGCCGGCCAGTGAACCGATGAAGAGATAGGGATTCCCGCCGATACTTTTGGCGATCCGCATAAAGTTGCGATCGCCTTGTTCGTCGACCAGACCTTCGAAAGCCGGAAAAACTGTGCCGCCTGAATCGGAGCCGAATACATAGGCGTACATGGACTGAACCTTCGCCCACCACCCGCCTTGCCAGGCCAACAGGCTCAAGACGATGACCGCGATCGGAATAGCGTAAAGGATTTGTTTCTTAGTGAAGCGGTTTATTACCAGCAATACCGCCATAAACATTGGCGCCCCGGCCAGCAAGACCACCGGGGCAACCGCCTGGTCCCACCACCAGGCGAAACCCAGAAAGGCCAGAAACCAGGCCAGAAAATATCGGTTGGCCGTCCTCCTGTTTTGGGCGGCATAAAATTCGCCGGCCAACCAGAGACACAGGACGGCCCAGGTTACATTGAGGATATCGGTGTCACACCAACCGATCGAGCTTCTCACCACCAAGGGGGGAGACAGCAGAGCAAACAGGGCCGCCAGGGCGCCGGTAAACTTGGCCTCGTTCAAGCTTACCCGCCGGCCGCCGCCGAATGGGATAGCCGCATCCGAGACCAGGGCCACTGCCAAAAAATAGACCGGCACAGCCAATAAAACCCCGAGGAACGGCGGGATCAGCACCGCCACCCATTCCAGGGGTTGATCGGTCAAAAAAGCTATCGCCGCCAACAGGACCGACAACAGGGGGGCCGCCGAAGTTCTCACCCCCCCGGTGGGGAAATTGCGCATTTCATCAAATGCTTTGATCCGCCCGGACAAAAGATCCTTAGCGATATCCAGATAGTAATAGGGATCGGCATCCAGGGTGATCGGCAGCCCGGAGGAGGTAAAGTAGAAGCTTTTGCTGTTCGACCAGGTCGAAAGGTTGTCATATCTGAGGTAAAAACCGGCCAGAGCTACGAGCAGCAGGAGAACCACAGTAGACACCCTGGTTGCCGAGATCTTTTTGAGAGATTCCTGAATATCAAGCATGATGGCAAAGTGAATTAGAGTTAATCTGAGGAACCGGGCCATATGGAAAGCATCCAGCTACAATAACCGGGAAGCTCGGGATTGGGAACCCCCGGCGCCGAGCAACGGCCATATCCCGCAATTCCGCTGGCGGCGTATACAGCGCCACCAGCGACGGGTCTCCGCCAGGGCGAATTATTTGACCAAGATTATCTCTGCGGCCTACGAAAGATTTTTCTTCGCGGAAAATTCATGTTAACTTCGTCGCCTGAACGGGCCGGCCGATTATTAGGGGACGGTTCTGACCCAGCCCCGGCAAGATCCGGATGCTGGTAAAATCCAAATAACAAGACAAAGTCCGAATGGCCCGCGAAAAGATCCTGATCATCACCAGAAATTTCCCTCCCCTGGTCGGTGGCATGGAACGGTTGATGGAGCATGCAGTTGGACAACTCAGCCAGCATTACTCCTGCACTTTGATCGGGCCGAGCGGCTGCGCGAAGTTTGCCCCGCCACCGACCGAGGCGCTAGGCTGCCGGATCGCGCCCCTGCCCCTCTTCCTGCTGCAAGCCATGTTCCAAACCATGGCGGCCAGTTCCCGTAAAAAATATCGTTTTTCCTTGGCCGGTAGCGGCGTTACCGCCCCCCTGGCCGGGATGGTCAAATTGCGCCACCAAATTCCCGCCATCGCCTTTGTCCACGGCCTTGATCTGACCTCGGACAACCGGGTTTACCAGAGGTTTTTTGTCCCGTGGCTCCGGCGAATGGACCTGGTCATCGCCAACAGCCGCAACACCGCCCGCTTGGCCGAAAACCAAGGAGTGGCGCCGGACAGGATCAGAATCCTGCACCCTGGCGTTGCTTTACCGCGACATCTCCCCGGAAAAGATGCTGATTTCCTGGCCCGCCACGACCTGGTTGGCAAAAAGGTCTTGCTCTCAGTCGGGCGCCTGGTCCCGCGCAAGGGCCTGTCCGAATTTCTGCAGCACTCCTTCCCGGCGATCATCGCGGCCTGCCCGGAGACGGTTCTGGTGATTATCGGCACTGAACCGGGCAACTCGCTGAAGCGGGCCGACGGCACCCGCCTCGGCATCGAGAAACTAGTGGCCAACCAAGGCCTGGGCAACCACCTGCGCTTCCTGGGCAACGTTACCGACGAGACCCTTTCCCAGGCTTACGGGGCGGCCGATCTGCTCATTTTCCCGGTCCTCGAACTGCCCGGCGACGTTGAAGGTTTCGGGATGGTCGCAATCGAAGCCGCCGCCCATGGGCTGCCGACCCTGGCTTTTGCCGCCGGCGGCGTCCCCGATGCGATTCGCGATAACTACTCGGGTTTTCTGGTGAACAGCGGTGACTATCGAGGTTTTGCCGAGGTAGCAGTCAGGAACCTGACCGGGGCTAGTCCACTGGTGAGCAAGTCTAATTGTCGAGATTTTGCCAGTGGCTTCGAGTGGCAACACTTTGGTGAACAACTGGTTGAAATATGTTCAGCCGTTTAAGCCAGCCGGAATCATTTGGGCTGGCTTGCACCGGAAAAGGTCGGAAAATTAGATAAAGTGTGCTAGTTTTGCATCCTTAAATTCTCCTGCCCAAGGCGCTGTACAACTAAAACATCTCTGAGAACTAAAACCCGCCATGCATCCTGATCTGATGCGAAAAATCGACTTCTATGTCGGCATCCCCCTGGCCTTCAGCGCCACCAGGCTGGACCGTCTGCTCGGTCTTTTCCGCAAGCACCCGGTCGCCCGGCCGGAGCGCATCCTCTTTCTCGAACTCTCCGAGATGGGTTCCACCATCCTGGCCGATCCGGCCATGCGCAAGGCCCGAGACATTTTTAACGCCGAACTGTATTTTGTGATCTTCGCGGGGAACCGCCCCAGCCTGCGCCTGCTCAACACCATTCCCGAGGAAAACATCTTTACCATCCGGGAAGACAGCCTCTTGTCCATCGCCGCCGACGTCCTGCGCTTTCATCGCTGGTGCCGGAGCAAACGGATCGACACGGTGGTGGATCTGGAACTGTTCTCGCGCTTCTCGGCCCTGCTCAGCTGGCTGTCCGGGGCCACCCTCCGGTCGGGATTTTTCGCCTTCCACAGTGAGGGGCTGTACCGGGGCGATTTTCTCACCCATAAGGTGGCTTATAACCCCTACCTGCATATCGCCAAGAACTTCATCGCCCTGGTCAACGCCCTGGCCGCCGAAAAGGTCGAACTGCCCTACTCCAAGACCCTGATCGGCGACGAGGAAATCCGGCTCACCACGCTCACCTTCACCGCCGAGGCCAAGGCGGGAATGCTGGTTCGGATCGGCCGGGAATTTCCCGATCTCGGCGAAGTTGGCCAGGGTGGCCTGGTCATCGTCAACCCCAACTCCAGCGAACTCCTGCCCCAGCGGCGCTGGGCCCCGGAAAACTTCGCGGCCTTGATCGAGATGATCTTGACCGCCGCCCCTGCAACCCTGGTCCTGATTACCGGTGCCCCGGGTGAACGAGCCGGTTCGCAGCAACTGGTCGACCAGATCGGCAGCAGCCGTTGCCGCAACTTTACCGGCTGCTCGAAACTGGAGGAGTTGCCCTTGCTTTACTCGGTGGCTGATCTGATGATCACCAACGATTCCGGCCCCGGCCATTTTGCGGCGGTGACCAGGATGCCCACCGCGGTCCTCTTCGGCCCCGAAACTCCGGCCCTGTACGGCTCCCTGGGCAACTTCCTGCCGGTTTACGCTGGGCTGGCCTGCTCGCCCTGCGTCAGCGCCACCAACCACCGCAAAACTCCCTGCCGGGACAATGTCTGTTTGCAGGTCATCAGTCCCGCCATGGTTTTCGCCAAGATCAAACCATTTTTGCGGACGGCAGCATGCTGAGGGTCCTGCTGATCGATCCGCCCTTCGGCGCCGTCGACACCGGCGGCGAAAAGGAACGTTTCGCCGGGGTGGAAAACGCCATCCCCTCCCTGGGCTTGGCCTACCTGGCGGCGGTGGCCGAACAGGCCGGCCACCAGGTGCGGATCATGGACTGCACCATCGCCCATGGCTGGGACGATCTCCGGCAAATCGGCCGGGAATTCGCGCCCCAGGTGGTGGGAATCACCGCCAAGACCCCCTCCTTCAACAATGCCCTGCGGACCGCGCGCCTATTGCATGAGACCGCTCCGGAAGCGACGCTGGTGGTGGGCGGCTCCCACCCCACGGCCATGCCCGAACATGCCGCCGCCCCGGGGGTGTTCGACTACCTGGTGCTGGGCGAGGGCGAAGAGACCTTCCGGGAGTTGCTGGATTATCTGGATGGGCGCGGGAATTCTCCGGATGAGATCGCCGGACTCGCCTTCAACCGGGACGACACCCTACATTTCACCCCAGCCCGCCAGCCCATCAAGGACCTGGACACCATCCCCTTCCCGGCCCGCCACCTCTTGCCGCCGCTGACCGCCTACTCGCCGACTGCCGCTAGCTACCGGCAACTGCCCATGGTCCATATCATGACCAGCCGGGGCTGTCCGTCCCGCTGCAACTTCTGCGATCGCGCCATCTTCGGGGAACGCTACCGGGCCAGGAGCGCCGACAACGTCCTGGCCGAGGTGGACGAGGTCATCCAGCGGCACGGCGCTCGAGAAATCCGTTTCTTCGATGATACCTTCACGATCAATCGCAAGAGACTGACGGCGATCTGCGAAGGCCTGAAAAATCGTCACCCCGGTCTGCCCTGGACCTGTCTGACCAAGGCTGAATCGGTGGACCTGGAAATGCTCAAGATGATGCGCCGAACCGGCTGCTGGCAAGTGTTGTACGGGCTGGAGTCGGGTGATGACCTGGTTCTGGAATCGCTGGGCAAGAAGAACACCGTGGCCATGAACCGGCAGGCGGTGAGATGGGCCCGAGAGGCGGGCCTGCGGGTCCGGGCCGACTTCATCGTCGGCACCCCGGCGGAAACCCCGGAATCGTTACAGAGAACCCTGGATTTCGCCAAGGAGCTGGACCTGGATTTCGCCCACTTCAACAAGTTCGTGCCCTTCCCCGGCACCACCTTCTACCACCAGCTGGTCGAGGAGGGATATAAGTTCGATTTCTCCGGCTCCAGCTCCACTCTGGACCACGACGCCTTGCTCTACGTGCCGCCCGCCTTATCGGTCGCGGCATACCAGGAATTCCTCGACCGCTCTTACAAGGAATTTTACCTGCGGCCCAGCTACCTGCTCAAGCGGTTGCTGGCCATGCGGAGCTGGACGGAGTTCAAGGGTAACTTCCGCGGGGCCTTCGCCATCGGTTCGCTTTAGCCGGTCCAGGATTTGCCGGCGGGTCGCCAAAGCAACCTAACGAGAGAACAGAGGACAGGACTGGTGCGTTCGACCACCAGGTGAGGACATCTGGCAATCCGCCTGGGCGCCCAGGCAAACGGAAAATCGCCCTGGGTCAGTACTACTGGCGATAATACGGCAAATCGCGGATTCTGATGATCTGCACCCTTTCGCGGAGAAACTCCACTAACTCAAAAACAACCGTGAATTCCGGCACCAGCCAGGCGGAAAAGCCAAAACTACCGTTCAACAGGCCTACACTCGGCAGGAAGTAGATGAGCGCATTGCCTTGAAGATAGGCGGACGACCCGACAATTGGGAAAAATTTCGCACTAGCAGCCGCACAAACGATTCCCCAAAAAATGGCGCCGCTCAAACCGCGATTAAGATATGTGAGTCGATAAAGCCCGGAAAACTTTAACAAAAAGCCGACCGGAACCGTGATCAAAAGGGTGTTAATCACACAGGCGTAAGCAACTTGTGGTAATTCCATGGCAATAACGCCGGTAATCGCCGCGACGATTCCCGGCGAAACCTGGGTGGCAAAAGTTTTCCCCATCGGGGTGTCGGCGAATACTACCCAAATAGACTGCAGATAATATAAAAACACCACATAGCCGCCCCAGACGCATAACGCCAGGACCAGTAGTTTGCTCAAATTGGCAAGAAACCTGTTCCGCCACTTGGTCATGGATCGTAGGAATTTATTTTTCCAGGTCGGCCAGTTATCCAGAAAATCACGGCCCAGCAATTTCAGTAGCAGCAAGCGCTCTCCAGTCATCCATATTTTCCGGGTTTAAGGAAGCAGGCTCACGACCAAGGAGGCCAAAGCACCTTGAGGGCCTGACAAAACTACTCTTCGATCCCGTATAACTCGCCGGCTCACGACATGCAACACTATCTTGCCAGGAAAACAGCCCGGGTAATAACACCAAAGACTTGATAATACCCGTCCATAAAAGTTGAGCAGAAATCCTACTTACAGGAGGGAGAACTTCCGGAAAGGTTCAGCCACGCGGCGGTACGCTGCAGCCCCTCGGGCGTGGAAACCCTTGGCCGGTAGCCCAGGTCGCGACGGGCCGCCGCGATGCTGAACCAGTGGGAGTGGGCCAGCTGTTCGGCCAGGAAGCTGGTCATCAGCGGTTCGCTTTCCAGCCGCAGCAGACCATGGATAGTTTCCAGAAGCCGCCCGGCCAGCCGTGCCTTGCGGAAGCTGACCGACTTGGCCACCGGCGGGACCCCGACCAGCCCGAAAAACTCGTCGATCCAGCCCCAGAGGTTGACCGGCTGGCCCTGGGAAATGAAGTAGGCCCGCCCGCCGGCCGTGCCGATGCCGGCCAGATTATCGGCCGCCAGCAGGTGGGCATCGACCACGTTGTCAATGTAGGAGATATCGACCAGATTTTCGCCCTTCCCCACCCTCTTTAACTGCCCCTGGCGTCCCCGCGTGACCAACCGGGGAATCAGATTGGTATCACCCGGCCCCCAGACCAGATGGGGCCGCAGGGCCACGGTGGCCAGCCCCGGCCCGTGGACGGCCAGCACCGCCCGCTCGGCCGCGGCCTTACTGGCCGCGTAGTGACAGAGGAATTCCTTTGAATATGGCAAGGATTCGTCACCGCCGGCGATATCCTGGCCGGCGAAGACCACGCTGGGGGTGCTGGTGTAGACCAGAGAGGCCACCAGATTTTTACGGCAGGCGGCAATAACGTTTTCGGTGCCGGTCAGGTTGATGGCGAAGTACTCTTCCCGCCGGCCCCAGATTCCGGCCTTGGCGGCCACGTGAAAGACGGTGTCGCAACCGCTGAAGGCCTGCTCCAGAAAGGTCCGGTCGCGGATATCGCCGCTGCGGATGATGGCCCCGGCCTGCGCCAATTCCGGATAGGTGCCGCGACCGATGACCAGGGTTTCGACACCCCGCGCCAAGAGCTGGTGGACCAAGTTCCGGCCGATGAATCCAGCCCCGCCGGTGACCGCCACCCTTTTCATTGCACCGCCCACGGCAATTGCTCCGCCGCCCAAACCGCCAGCTTTTCCCGGAAGATCTTGGCATTGTGGCGGATGTCGACCGGAAAGGCGGGATGGACCAGAAAGTCGGTGATGGACTCGGTCAGCGGGTTGGCCTCGGCCAGTTGCCGCAGCTCTGCGAAAAGTCCGGCTTGCTCAATCTTGCCTTTGAGTTCAACGATGATGACCGGGGTCTGATCTACCGCACCGGGCCGCCTCACCCCGACCAGGGCCGAACGGTAGACCCTGGGATGCTCGTTGAAGATGGCCTCGCAGGGGATGGTCCGCATCTCGCCTTTGGCGGTGGTTACCCGGTGGGCGCGCCGGCCGCAGAACCACAACCGCCCCTGCTCGTCAAGATAGCCCAGGTCACCCATCCGGTGCCAGAGCGTCTCACCGTCCTGGATCTTGGCCAGCGCGTTTTCCCGGTCGTTCTGCTCATAGCCCTCGGTGACCACCGGGCCGTTGACCACGATCTCGCCGATCTGCCCAGCCGGCAGTTCCTCAACCGCCGACCAAACCGGCAGCGGACCATCGCTGGCCCGGATAATCCTTACCGTGTTGCCCGGCAGCGGCCGTCCCACACAAACCCCGGCCCCGCGCCGGGTCTGCGGCCAGGTCGCGGCCAGGATCTCGGCCCCGGTGATCGAGGCCACCGGTAGGGCCTCGGTAGCGCCGTAGGGAGTATGGATCACCGCCCCGGCCGGCAGGATGCGACGGACCCGGTCAATCAGCTCCCCTGAGACCGGGGCGCCGGCCATCAGCACCAGGCGCAACGAGTCGAGCACGATGGATTTATCCAGGCAGTAGCGGCTGACCACATTCCAGATGGCCGGGGAGCCGAAGGAATAGCTCACCCGTTGCGCCCTGATTGACTTGATGAAACGGGCCGGGTCAACCTGGGCCGGACGGGAGGGGTCCAGCTCCGGAAAGACCGCCGTCGCCCCCAGGGCGGTGGCGAAGAGGCCGAAGAGCGGGAAGGCCGGCTGATCGAGGTCAGCCGGGGTAATGCCGTAATAGTCGCGGATCAGCCGGAGCTGGGCCTGGAAAACCCCGTGGCGGTAACGCACCCCCTTGGGCGGGCCGGTGGAGCCGGTGGTGAAGATGATGGCGGCCAGATCGTCGGCGCCGGTAAGCGGGGTGGCAAATGGTCCCTGGTGATAATCGGCGATCTTACGCAGATTGCGGCCCAGCAGCCCCCAACCGGTTCCGACACAGATGGCCCTGCGGACCGAGGCGAAGGTGGCCTGGTTGAGTCGGCGAAAGAGATTGGCCTTGGGGCTGCCGATAAAGGTGGTCGGACCCACCCCGGCCAGGCAGCGCAGCAGATTGCGGTAGCCCATGCCGGGATCAATGAGGATCACCGGCGCCTTGAGCCGGAAGAGGGCGAAGGCCAGGGCGATGAACTCCGGCGAGGGCGGCACCATCAGCGCCACCCGGTCGGTGCTGGTCAGCCCCAGCCGGGCCAGGCCGTGGGCATAGGCGGAAACGTGGCGGTTCAGCTCCCGGAAGGTCCAGCGCCGCCCGTCCCGGGCAATCAGGGCGGTCCGTTCCGGCTGGCGGGCCGCCATCTCGCTCAAGGCCAGGGCGATGTTGTGATTTAGTGATTCAATCATCGAGCGGCAGGGGCGGATAATACTCGGCCAGCCAACCCTCCAGGAACTGCTTAACCTCGGGACCGGCGTCCTCCAGCAGGTAGTGGCCGGCGCTCTCCAGGTAGATCGACCGGGCCTTAGGAAAGCGGCGCTGCCACTCTTTATAGAAATTCTCGGTGAAACAGAAATCCTTGCCGCCCCAGAGGATCAGAGTCGGCAGGTCGCGGAACTGCTCCAGCCCGGCCTCAACCTTGAGCAGGGTCTCCCAGGATGGGTGGCCGTGCGCCAGGGGAATGTCCTCGACAAAGCGCTGCACCGCCACCCGGTTGGCCCAGGAATCATAGGGGGCGAGAAACCCCTGGCGCACCTTGGCCGGCAGCCGTTTCGTCACCGCCATCCACACCGCCGCCCCGGCAAAACCGTTGAGGCCCCGGACCAGCAACGGCCCCAGACGCGGCACTCTGCAGAGACTGATCCGCTTAGGGATCTCGGAGGAACGGAAGGCGGCGGTATTCATGATGATCTGGGCAGTGATTCGCTCCGGGTGGCGCTCGGCATAGCCGTAACCGATCGCCCCGCCCCAGTCGTGGACCATCAGGGCGTGGCGCTCAATAGCCAAGTGGGCAATAAGCTTTTCCAGGTTGGCGATATGGTCGGCCAGCCGGTAGGGGTAATCCTGGGGCTTGTCGGAGAGGCCGCAGCCCAGATGGTCGGGAACGATCAACCGGTAGCGGTCACGAAGTTGCAAAACCAGGTCGCGGTAGAAGAACGACCAGGTGGGATTGCCGTGCAGCATCACGATGACCGGCCCCTGCCCCTCGTCCAGGTAGGACATGGCCTGGCCGCCCAGGTCGAAGCGGTGCGGCGTGAAGGGGTAGAGTTCTGGTGAAACGTTCATATTATCACTCAAATTGATCGCAGATACAGGCCGCTTCCGGCTAGGCAAAACTACTCAAGAGAGGCTGTACACCAGATTGCTTCGCGGCGCTCGCAATGCCGAACTCACTGCTCCTGTCGCTTTCGCGACGCCATCACCACTCCACCCCCAGCATCAAACAGTTAATCCCGCTACCGATACCCAGCAAGGCCGCCCGCTCACCGCTCCGCAACGCCCCTTCCTCCAGCCCCAGCGCCATGGTGATCGGGGCCGACACCGAACCAACATTGCCCAACCCGGCCAGGGTCTGGTAGTTGCTGGCCGGGTCCAACCCCAGGGTCTCGAAGAGCAGCTTGGCGTGGGCGCTGCCCACCTGGTGGCAGAAAAAACGATTGATCGACTCGGCCGTCCAGCCGGTCTCCTGCAAAAAGTCAGCCCAGGTGTCATGGGCGGTTTCTACCCCCCGCTTGAGCAGTTCCTCGGAATCGGTGGCCATCAGGGTGCCGGCCAGATTTTCCTGGCCACCCTGACAGAGGTCGTTGAAGGAGGTGTTGGCCCGGAAGCTACCGCCGGTCAGATAGTGGCCGGAATCGCGCCGCCGCCGATCACCCATGGCCAGGGCCACGGCCCCGGAACCGATGGTCAGCGAGGCGAAGGCCGATTTGATCGACTTGCGGGTCAGGGACTGGTCGGCCAGCATGGTGCTTATGGTCGATTCGACCAGATTCTCGGCGGTCTCGCCGGAAACAATCAGGCCGCAGCGGACCTGGCCCAGTTCGAGCATGGCCCCCAAGGTCAGCATGCCGTTCAAGAAACCCAGGCAGGCATTGGAGATATCGTAGATCAGACACTTCTCCGGCAACCCCAGTTGCCGGTGGACGAAAGCGGCGGTAGCCGGTTCCATCAGGTCGCGGGAGACGCCGGTGAAGAAGAGGCAGTCGATCTCGGCTGGATCAAAACCGGAGGCGGCAATGGCCTTGGCCCCGGCCCGCACCGCCCCGTCGCTGGGCCGGGTGCCGGCGTCCCAGAAGCGCCGCTCGCTGATCCCGCTCATCAACTCCAGCCGTCCGGCCGGCAGCTTCAGCCGCTGGTAGAGCGGAGCCAGCCTCTCCTCAATGGCGGCGGAGCTAACCACCCGGGGCGGCAGTTCATAGCCGAAGGAGTGCAGGCAGACCTGCGAGAAGCGCATCAGGCCAGCACCTTGGCAATGACCGCGGCGTCGAAGCCGTTCAGCTCCATGCCGGCGTCGATGACCAGCCGCTGGCCGGTGATCCCGGAGGCGCGGCGTGAAAGCAGAAAGGCCACGGCATCGGCCACCTCGCTGGTCTCCAGGGCCTGATGGCGCAGGGTCAGTTTTTCGGCGAAAAGGTAACTGTCGACATAGCCGGGAATCCCAGCCGAGGCCGAGGTCTTGAGCAGCCCGGGACAGACCGCGTTGAAACGCACCCGGCTGTCGGCCGAGAAACTCTTGGCCAGGAAACAAAGCGACGACTCCAGAGCCGCCTTGACCGGGGCCATGTAGCCATAGTTTTCCGCCGCCATCCGGGTGGTGGAGATGGAGATGGTGACAACGGAAGCATCCTCAGCCAGCAACGGCTTAAAGTGATTGGCTATGCTGATCAGCGAAAAGCAGGAGATATCGAGGGACTGCAGAAAGTCAGCCTTGACGGTCTGGTGAAACGGCACCATTCCACGGGAGTAGTTGGCAAAGGCGATGGAGTGGACCAGCCCGGCCAGCTTGCGGTCGCCCAGATGGGCGGCAATTTCGCCGGCCACCCGGATGATGTTGGCCTCATCCTCGACATCGCAGACAAAGACCGGCGAGTCGGGAAAAAGCTTGCGGGCCGCGGTCCGCCGCTCCTCGCTACGCACCACATGGATGACCTCGGCCCCCTCTTCACGGAGAACCTGCCCCACGGCACAGGCCACCGACTTGCGGTTGGCCAGCCCGAAGATGACGATGCTTTTGCCGGTTAAATTAAGGAAGCTCATTTATTATTCCATTTTGTGAGGAGAACGGCATGTTGACAGTGAGCCATCATTAATTATCTCTTCAATTCCACGTTGAATGATTTCATGGAATAATTTGATTCTTCCAGCAATTTTTTCTCTTGATTCAGTCTTAGTATTTTCATCAAGACCTCTTCTTTTAACAATGTCTGCAAAACGTTTGACATCTCCGGACAGGAGAACGGGATTGTGTATCATTTCTTCATGACAATCATAACAAAACACAGAAGTCACTCCTTCTTGCCCCCATGGGCAGGCCATAAAAATACTATCTCTTTGAGTTCCTGCGCGGTTTCTTGATCTCCCGAAGAAACGTTCTGGAACGCTATGGTGTTTTGATGCATGCGACCGTCCTTCAACTGTTGGACTTGCATAGGTATTTTTTGTTCGATGAAGTAAACAGCCGCAAATTGCGCAGGTTTCATTCTTCATTCTGTCACCAGCACGTAGGGCGCATTAGGCGAAAGCCGTAATGCGCCGGATGAGTTACTTTTCGTGGTCATCACCAACAGGCACCTGTAATCCACAAATCCCCAACAACTAAAGTTAGATAGCCCGTAGGGCGCAATAAGCCGTAGGTTGGGGGTGACGGAGGAACCCCAACATGATCGAAGCCTCCGAATTGTTGGGGTTCGAGAGGCTCACCCCCAACCTACGACTACTCAGATTTCATCGCCAGGCAGGGGCGGACGAACCGGAACCTTGTTCAATATTTTCTTAAACGCCTGCCGGTCAGCCCGTAGGGCGCATTAGGCGAAAGCCGTAATGCGCCGGATGAGTTACTTTTCGTGTCATCACCAATAGGTACCTGTAATCCACAAATCCACAACAATTATGCAAGATAGCCGTTACCGGTTTCCCGAATGACCTGGACAAATCCATCAGATAAATCATCCGGCGCAATTCGCTGCGCTCATTGTCGCCCTACACTTTCCGCCTTTTCCACCAGGGTGCAGGCGAAATCCACGGTCACGGCGGTTTTGCCACCCACCGCCAGCTTGCCGCTCATGAACCAGGCCGGGCCGACCTTTTCCTGGACGGTGACGGTGATGTTCACCTTGTCGCCGGGATGGACCTCCCGCTTGAATTTGGCGTTGTTGATGCGGGTCAGCACTGGCACTCCGCCCTGCCCTGCCCCACCGGCCTGGGCAGCGGCAATCAGCAGCGCCCCGGACTGGAAGATCGCCTCGCAGAGCAACACCCCCGGCATCAGTGGGTGTTCCGGGTAATGACCTTTGAAGAGGTCCAGGTCGGCGGGAATTTGCTTCTCGGTTTCGATCCGCTCCGCTTCCCGGCTGACGATGCGGTCCACCCAGAGGAAGGGCGGCCGGTGCGGGATCAGGGCCAAGATTTCTTCGAGGTCGCTGGTCACGAGTGCAACCCCCGCAATGCGTTACGGCACTGATAAATCCCCTCACCCTGACCCTCTCCCGAAGGGAAAGGGAACTTGCTAACACCATGATCGGCTAGCACACTCCTTCTCCCTCCGGGAGAAGGCTGGGATGAGGGAAAGTAATCGTAACGTTCCTTTTTGCCTAGCTGTGTGGAGTCCATTACCTCAACCATGCCGGTCAGCTGTGCAGGTAGGCGTCGGCATCGTTGGCGACGATGATCCCGTAGTTGATCGCCCCCAGCCAGCCGCTCATGATGATCCCCACCGAGCCGACGTGGAAGAGGCCGGCGACGTCCTTGAAGATGGAGCGCGATACCTCCAGCCCCTCGAACTTGGTACCGAAGGAGGTGCCGCGGGTATGCAGGGTGTAGCGGTGGAAGGTCTTGGGGGTAGCCGCTTCCAGCCAGTCGATCTTGGTGCGGATTCCCGGCAGGTAGCGTTCCAGATCGACCAGGCTGCGCTCGATCATCCGCTCCTTTTCCAGCTTATATTGCGGGTCGGGCAGCTCGGCCCAATCTTCGTAGCGGCCGTTCATCGAGGCGACGATGGTGTAGCGGTCGTGGCCGGGCCGGGTTTTCGGGTAATAGAGCGAGAAGGTGCGGCTCTTGGTCTCGCGGTCGAGCATCTCCTCGGGCGAATACTCCGGGGCGGTTGAGGTGAAGAGCAGGTCGCCGATCTCGGGGATCCGCTCGCCCTCCCGGATGCCCATGTAGACCTGGCAGCTGGAGTTGTTGACCTTGACCGGCCGGACCTTGTCGAGGAATTCGGCAGAGAAGGATTCCCGCCCGGCCAGGTCGTCGATGGTATTGAGAATACCGGCGTTGGAGACCACGCATTTGGCCGCGATGAACTTCTCGCCCACCTGGACGCCGCGCACCTTGCCACCCTCGATGACGATCCGCTCGACCTTGGCCTTGGTGCAGATGGTCACCCCGTTCTTCTCCAGCTCCTCGGCCATCAGGCCAATCAACCGATCGGTGCCGCCGGAGAAGGTGAAGACCCCCTTGTTCATGAAGTTCGAGAAGACGATGCCGTAAGTAATTGCCGGATCGTTGAAATTTGAACCGTTGGCGTAGGTGATCGGCTCCATCAGCAGTCGGTGGACATCGGTTCGGCCGGGGAAGAACTGTTCGAACAACTCCCGGGTGGTCATGGTCCGGTCGTCATAGAAGTTCATCTTATTGACGGTGGCGAAGAATTCCTCCACCCGAGTACGAGGAATACCGAACTGGTTGACCAGGATATTGGTGAAGTCCTCCCGGTCGAAGGTGGTGGTCAGTTTAAACTGGGGGTTATCGAAGACGATCTCCTTG
The DNA here is from genome assembly GCA_020056965.1 of Deltaproteobacteria bacterium. GTDB lineage: Bacteria > Desulfobacterota > Desulfobulbia > Desulfobulbales > JAGXFP01 > JAGVGT01. The sequence continues at coordinate 21,991 of JAGVGT010000074.1, read as the reverse complement.
AGCTGGACGATGGAGTCCATGATCGTCCGGTTCCAGTACTTGCGGCAGGTCTTGACCATGCCGTAGGGGAAACCGTGCAGGGAGATGTCGAAGATGTGGCCCTTGCGCTTGAACCAGGTGGCCAGGCCGCCCAGCCGGTGGTGGTGCTCCAAGAGCAGCACCTTATGGCCGGCCTTGGCCAGATGGTTGGCCGAGGTCAGACCGCCCAGGCCGGAGCCGATCACCACGACGTCGTAGGCGATGGCGACTTTATCGATGGAGTTGAAAGTCATTTTGCGGTCTTACCGGTTTGTTGGCACCCCATAGGACCTATAGGACATATGGGACATATAGTTGAACTCCATATTCACTCCCCAGACCCGGAAAAGATATGCTGGTTGACCATGGTCACCCCGGAGAGCATCGCCCCGACAATGCCCAGGTAGCCCTGGTCGGTGCCGGCCACGAAGAGGTTCTTCAAGGGGGTGCGCCCGTCGCGAACCTTGACCGGGCTGCCATAAATGGCCCCGTCCGCCTTACCGGTGAACCGTTCCACGGTCAGCGGCGTGAAGACATCCCGATATAATACTTTCGGCCGGTAATTCCCAACGATTTCCGCGACCTTGGCCGCCGACCGCTCGGCCCATTCGCCTTTTTGCCGCCGGTATTCCTCCGGCGAGTAGCCCCGCCAGATCTGGTAGTTGGCGGGATGAGTCACCCGCAGCTGCATCTCCTCACCCTTCGGCAGGTCGTGAAAGTTATCAGGGAAGCAGATCACCCCGCAGTTGAGGTTGACCGCCTCGTCCGGGCAGCGATAATCGAAGGGCTCGTCAAAGTTGAAGAAGATGATGGTGTTGTCACCGTGGCGCAGTTCACTGCGGGCCGAACCGGGCAGGACGTTGATGATCTCGACGAAGCTCATCCGACCGTGATGGCTGGCCACCTCGACCGGGTCGGCGTTGCCCATGAAGTTCAAGGTGGCGGGGTAACCGGCGGTGGAGATGACCTGACCGGCGCTGATCTCCTCACCGGACGCCAGCACCACCTGGCTGACCTGGTCGCCCTCAACTTTGAAACTGGCCACAGGGGCGCGCAGCCGCAGCTCGCCGCCCAGTTCCCGGAAATGGCTGACCAGGTGATCGAGAAAGTTCTTGATGCTCCCGGCCGGCCGGAACATCCCTTCCAGATAGAGGGCGCTGAACATGATCACGAACTGGTCGAAGTCCATGTCGTGTTCGTTGCTGTTGCCGTAAATCATCACCGGCCAGAGCAGCATGTTGATCAGCAGTTCGTCGCCGAGAAGCTCGGCAAGGCGGTCCCGGGCCGAAATCCAGGGCCGGGGCTGAAAGGGATCGTGGTTTCTGACCAGCTCGACCAGCTCATGGAAACGTCCGGCGCAATCGGGAAAAACCCGGGCCACCTCAGCGGCCAGCTGGGCGGGATCGTTGCTGAAGGTGAGACTGGTCTGGTTGCGGAAAAGGATGGTCGAACGCAGCTGTTCGCAGAAGACAAAACCCTTGCGGGAGAGGCTGAGCTGGCGGAACAACCGGTTCAGTGGGGCATGCTTGACGCCGGGGGCGGCGTAGTTGGTCATGGCGTGCAGCCCGGTTTCGAGCAACCGGCCTTGACGCTGGTAGTAGGAATTAAGACCGCCGGGGATGGCGTGTTTTTCGAGGATCAGAACCTTGCTGCCGAAACGGGCCAAACGGATGCCGGCGGCCAGGCCGGAGAGACCGCCGCCGATGATGACCTGATCGTAATGGCGCACCTAGGCGTCCCGCAGGCGAGGCTCCAGATAGTTGACGCAACTGGCCAGGGAAGCGAGCTCGGGGTAGTCGGCCTCGGGGATTTGCAGCTTGTAACGCTTGCGCAGTTCCATGACGATGTCGAGAAAATCCATGGAATCGAGATCCAGCTGATCACGCAGAGGCTGGTCCTCTTTGAGGTTCTCCAAAGAAGAATCTTCGTCGATGTCCTGGATGATCTCCAGAATGACGTCTTTAATTTCTTGCCTGTTCATTAACTGCGACCCCGGTAAAGTAGCGGGTTACTCAAAATCGTGAGCGCCCGGGCAATGGTTTCCGTATGAAATTATGGCATAAAACCGGGCGCATAATATCACAAAAATTTTATTTGTAAATCGGCGAAGGGGCTTAAGGGCCAAATTTCTTAGGGGCCGGTGCGAAAGAACCGTTAAATTTAGGCCCGGATCCGGCTGACATCCTCGCCGCACCCACGCAAAAGCCCCAAACTCCTAACAATCGTAACCGTTCAGATCTACCCGAGATACCAGAAATGCGGAAAGGCCGCCACCAACGCAGAGGGGGCCAACCGGACGTTTACACCTTCGTGATAATCACCACCGAGTTGATCCCGACCATGCCGAAAGAGTTATTGAGAATGGCCTTGACCCGTTTGATCTGCCGCGGTTCATTCAAGACCAGATTGGGCAGGGCACACTCCGGATCCAGCTCCTGAACATTGATGGTGGGATGGACCATGTGATCATCAAAAGCTGGCAGGTTGCCGGCCAGCTCCAGACCACCGGCCGCCCCCATGGCGTGACCGATCATACTCTTGGTGTTGTTGACGTAGGTGTTCTTGGAGGCCCCGAAAACCTCGCGGACGGCCCGGCACTCCTCGATATCGCCCTGACGGGTGCCGGTGGCGTGGGTGTTGATGATGTCGATATCCTCGGGGTTGAGCCCGGCCCGGGCCAGGGCCTTGCGCATGCACTCGGCCTGGCGGGGACCGTAAGGCAGCACGAAGTCGCGGGCGTCGGAGTTCATGGCGTAACCGGCCACCTCGCCGTAGATTCGGGCGCCGCGCTTAAGGGCGGACTCCATGGTCTCCAGGACATACAGACAGGCCCCCTCGGAGATGACGATCCCGTCCCGCGCCATATCGAAGGGGCGGCTGGCCTGGGTGGGGTCGGCGTGCATGGCCAGGGCACCTTCGGCCCGGAAACTGGCGAAGATCCCGAAGGAGCCGGGGCTCTCGGAGATGCCGCCGCAGAGGGCCAGATCGACCTCGCCCAGCCGCAACATCTGGGCGCCCTGGATCAGGGCGGCGTTGCCGGCGGCGCAGGCCGCCCCCACCGAGTAGTGCGGGCCGGTGATCCCGAGGCTCATGGTGATCTCGCCGGCCGGGTTGTTCAGCACCGTCCGGGGATTGTGGTGGTGGGTCCAGTAGTCCAGGTTGAAGCCATACTGGCTGACGTTGTAGACCTCGTTTTCGGTCTCCACCGTGCCGTGCTCGGTGAGGCCCACGTAAACCCCGACCCGATCGCGCTCGGTGGTCTCAATCGCGATCCCGGCGTCAGCCAAGGCCTCGTGGGCAGCGTACACCCCCAGGCAACCGGCCCGGGTGCCGCGCTTGTTTTCCTTCTTCTTGCGATATTTGGTCTCGGGAAAGTCGCATATGCCGGCCGGAACCTTGCCGATGTAACGCAGCTCGATCTCGCGAATCCCGCTGACCCCGGCCAGCAGCCGGGCCCGGAAATCGGTGAGGTTGTCGGCGTTGGGAGCGGCCAGGCCGATGCCGGTGATGACAATACGGGCGGAGAGATTTTCCATACGTTTTCCTTCAAATCATGAGGCCGGGCAGATAATCTCCGATGACGGAGACCCTTCCGGCGCAATTCATTGACACAGTTAAAAACAAACCGCAGAACCGTAGAACGGCAGAATAACCAACCGCAGCAGTAAAGAACGGAGCCACAGCGGATATCGCTTACGGTCTTTCACTTCTACATTCTGCAGTTCTACGGTTCTGCAGTTCAATCCTTCTCACAGCACGGCATCCGTGCTGCCGGGAACATATTCGGGCATCAATCCGTGCAGGATCTGCTTGATCGCGGCCCCATCGTGGCTGGCGGCCTGTTCCGCCAGGCATCCCAACTGCTCGTGCAGCCCCTGGGTCTCCCGGCCGTCACCGCGCAGAACCATGATCTTCTCATGCCGGGTGGCGACGATCCCCTCCCCCTCGGTAATCAGTTCTTCGTAAAGTTTTTCCCCGGGTCGCAGACCGACGAACTTGATCTCGATCTCGCTGTCCGGTTCCTTGCCGCAGAGGCGAATCAGGTCACGGGCCATCTTGGCGATCACCACCGGGGTACCCATCTTGAGGATAAAGATTTCACCGCCCTCCCCCATGCTGGCCGCCTGGAGGATCAGCTGCGCCGCCTCCTCGATGGACATGAAGTAACGGGTCATCTCCGGGTCGGTCACCGTCACCGGCCCACCCATCTCAATCTGGCGTTTGAAGAGAGGAATCACCGAGCCGCTGGAGCCGATGACGTTGCCGAAGCGCACCGCCATCAGCCGGGTCGGGCTGGAAATCTCGCCGTTTTCGAGGCGCCGGTAGAAGTCCTGGAGGAGCAACTCGGTCATGCGCTTGGAGGCGCCCATGACGTTGGTGGGCCGGACCGCCTTGTCGGTGGAGACCAGGATGAAACGGCTGCTCTGATGCCGGATGGTCGTCTCCAGAAGCTGGCGGGTGGCGACAATGTTGTTGTCCACCGCCTCCCAGGGGTTGTTCTCGACCATCGGCACGTGCTTGTAGGCGGCGGCATGGAAGACCACCGCCGGCTTATAGCGTTCGAAGAGATGCTCCAGCAGCCCCTGGTCCTGCACCCGGCCCAGAACCGGCAGATAGTCGCGGAAACCCAGCTCGTGGAGCAGTTCCATCTCGATCTGGTAGAGGTTGTATTCGCTGGCGTCGAGGATGATCAGCCGCCCCGGCTTGAAGCGGACAATCTGCCGGCACAGTTCCGAACCGATGGAGCCACCGGCCCCGGTGACCAGCACGGTCCGCCCCTCGATAACCTCCTCGATCCGTTCCAGCTCCAGGCGTACCGGCAACCGGCCCAACAGATCGCGATAAGAGACCTCGCGGATCGCCCGGATGGAGAGCTGGCCGCTCATCACCTCATTCAAACCCGGCAGGGTTTTGAAGGGCAAACCGGTCGCCCGGCAACACTCGATAATCCGGTTCATCTGTTCGCTGGTCGAGGAGGGGGCGGCGATGATGATCTCATCGGCATCCACCTTGCCGGCGAGCTCGCCAAGCTGGTCGATGGAACCCAGGACCGGCACCCCGTGGATCCGCTGGCCTAGCTTGGCCGGGTCATCATCGACCAGGGCCAGGATTTCGTAGGGCAGAGCGCGATTGTCCCGCACCTCGCGGATGATCTTCTCGGCGGAACTGCCGGCCCCGACCACCAGAATCTTCTTGCGCGGCCGCCCGTCCGGCCGTTCATCGGCCCCGCCGTTCCGGCTCCGGAGGCTGAACAAGAGCCGCAGGGAGATCCGGGCGCCCGCCACGAAGACAAAGGTCAGGAGACCGTCCAGCACGAAAACCGCCCGCGAATAGCCGTAAAAGCGGTTGAAGAGCAAAATCGCCCCCATGGAAACGAAGGAGACGAAGACACAGGCCTTGAGGATATTGATCAGGTCGACCAAGCTGGTGTAGCGCCACATCCCCCGGTAGAGACCGAAAAACAGAAAGGTCGCGATCTTAAACGGGATGAGAACCGGCAGGACCAGCCGGATATTGGCCCACTCCACCGGACTCAAATTGCCTTCAAACCGGATCAGGTAGGCCAGGGCATGGGCAGCCAGCAAGAGCAGAACATCCAGGCCCAGAATGGCCCAGAAAGTCGGTTTGCGAAGTTGGTATTTCAGCATAAAAGACGTCATAAGATCTATCGGTCTCAACCTCTGGCGCTTACGGCTGATTGGGCGCCGCCGGCGTTAAATTTAATGGCCAGAGCCAGCAGCGGCAGGTAGGCCAGAATGACCAGGGGCACATCGAATCCCGGCAATATGACACATAGAAAGGAAAGGGGCAACAGCCAGAAGAGGTTTATGGCCAGCACCGCCAGGGTCACCGACCGGTGGCTGCCGGATCGGGCGGCGGCCTGTTGGTAGGCGTGACTACGGTGGGCGTCGTACCATCTCTCGCGTCTTGCCATCCGCCTGAGCAGGGTAAAGGTGGCATCGGCCAGAAAGACCCCGGGCAGGATCAGCCAGCAGGCCAGCGGCAGGTCGGCCCTGAAAATCGCGGTCCGCAGGGCCAGTCCGGCCAGAACGAAGCCCAGGAAACCGCTGCCGACATCGCCCATGAAGATCCGGGCCGGCGGCCAGTTCCAGACCAGGAAACCCAGGCAGGCCGTCGCCAACAGTAATAGCAGCTGAATCTCCGGGAAATCGCCCCGCCACGAAAGAAGTAAAGCAGCACTGCCGGCCACAAAAGCCGCCTCGCCAGCCGCCAGACCGTCGATCCCATCCATGAAGTTGAAGAGATTCAGGCTCCAGACCACGACCAGAACCAGCCCGAGACCGCCGAGCAGCGCCAACGGTTCAAGGGCCCAGGATTCCGGACCGCCGCGACACAACCCCCAAACCAGCAGGAGTGCGGCCAGCAGATGGACCAAAATCCGCCGGCCCGCCGAAAGCTGGCGCAGGTCGTCCCAGAGGCCGACCCCGGCCACCAGCAAGGAGGTAAGGAGCAGCAGGAGCGGAAAGCCGGCCTGGTCAAGGGGGGCACTGGCGACCAGCCCGATGGTCCCCAATGTGAAGGCGCCGGCAATGGCCAGTCCGCCGCCCCGCGGGGTGGGGGTGGTGTGCGAGCTGCGCTGATTGGGGATATCGAGAAGAGCGACCCGCCCGGCCCCGCGGCGGATCAGCCCGGTCATCAGGAAGGCGGTGAGCAGCACTAGGGGCAGCAGCCACCAATCGCCCATCACTCGCCTCCCCGGGCCGCTGGTTGCCGGTACCAGGTCGCGGTGGCCGCCAGTTCATCGGCGAAGGCAACCGGGGGCCGCCAACCGAGGAGCGCTTCAGCCTTGCCGGGATCAACCGTCAACGAGCCGGCCAGGCGATCCCAGACCGGGCGCCGACCCAAGGCAATCAGGCCGGCCTTGAACAAGGCGGCTGGAAAAGGAAACAACCGGGCCGGACGGCCCAGGGCCAGGGCCAGGGCGCGGATCAGCCCAGGGGTGGAAAATGCCTCGCGGTCGGCCACCTGAAAGATCTGGTTGGCCGCGGTGGAATGGTCCAGGCAGCAACCGATAAAGTCGGCCAGATTGCCCACCCCCAGCAGGCTGCGGCGGTTGTCCAGCCTGGCCAGGGGCAGGGGCAAACCCCGATCGACCAGCCGGAGCAGGCTCAAGAAGTTGGCCCGCCCCCCCGGCCCGTAAATCAGGGGCGGACGGATGACCACAAACTCCATCCCGGTCCGCCGGCAAACGTCCACCAACGCCTCTTCGGCCCGGGCCTTGGAAACCGCGTATGGGCCCTCGGGGGCCATTGGCATGTCTTCCGGCCAGATCCGACCGCCATCCGCCGCGACACCCGAGGTTGGCGAACCCTCACCGCTAACCTTGATGGTGCTGACCAGAATAAAACGGCGCACCCCAGCTTGCGCCGCCGCCTCGGCAAGTTTACGGGTGGCCTCGGTATTGGTGGCCAAATACTGGGCCAGGGGATCGGCGGCGGAATCGCGCATAACATGGACCCGCCCGGCCAGATGGACCACGGCCCGGCAGCCGGCCAGCAACGGAGTCCGGTTGGCATTATCTTCCAGGTTACCGATCTCGACGAACCTGATTCCTGCCGATTCCGCTGGAGCCACGGCGCCCGCCGCTCTCACCCCGGCCAGAACCTCCCAACCCCGCTCCGCCAGAACCTGACAAAGCCTGCGTCCGACAAAACCAGTGGCGCCGGTAACCAAAACCTGTTCTTTCATGGCGGCAGAATGATAGTTGAAGGTCCGGCCGTTACCGGGACCAGACCGTGCGGTTTACGTAGTCCACGTAGCTTATGACCACGCGCAACACCTGTTTTGATACAGGTCCAGCCTCGTAATCCGGCACCGGGGTCATCACCGACCGGCCTCGGTCGTGCTGGGCGGTGATGACCCGCACCGCATCCAGCACCCGTTCCTTCTTAAGACCGCTCATGATCAGGGTGCCGACGTCCATGCCTTCCGGCCGCTCGTGCGCGTTGCGGATGGTAATCGCCGGCAGGTTGAGCAATGAGGCCTCCTCGGTGATGGTGCCGCTGTCCGAGACCACGCACAGGGCCGCCATCTGCAGGCGGACGTAGTCGCAGAAACCGAAGGGTTTGAGGAAACTGATCAAGGGATGCATGGCGCCCGGGGCCAGGTCGTCCAACCGCTTGCGGGTCCGGGGATGGGTGGAGAAGATGAGAGGATGGCCGTATGTCTCGGCCAGAGCGTTCAAGGTATCAAGCAGGTCCGCCAAGTTCCCCGGGGAATCGACGTTTTCCTCACGGTGGGCGCTGACGATGAAGAATTTGCCCTCCTCCAGCCCCATGCGAGTCAAGACCTCCGACTGGCGTATTTTCGGCAGATAGTGGTCCAGGACCTCGCGCATGTGCGAGCCGGTCTTGATGATGGTCTCGGGACGAATCCCTTCGGCCAGCAGATAGCGGCGGGCGTGTTCGGTCAGGACCAGATTGATGTCGCTTAAGTGATCGAGCACCTTGCGGTTCAGCTCCTCCGGCACCCGCTGGTCGAAGCAGCGGTTGCCCGCCTCCATGTGAAAAACAGGAATCTTACGCCGCTTGGCGGCGATCACCGCCAGGCAGGAGTTGGTGTCGCCGTAGAGCATCAACGCGTCCGGCTGTTCCTTTTCCATGACTTCATCGGACTTTTCAATCACCCGGGCAATGGTTTGGGCGACATTCTCGCCCACCGCCGCCAGGAAATGGTCCGGCTTGCGGATCCCCAGGTCGTCGAAAAAGATCTGGTTGAGTTCATAATCGTAGTTCTGGCCGGTGTGGACCAGAACGTGCCTGGTGTGGCGGTCAAACTCGGCGATTACCCGGCTCATTTTGATCAGTTCGGGCCTGGTCCCAACGATGGTCATGACTTTAAGCATGGAGTTCTTCCTGAATGAAATCCAGTTTCAGCAACAAGGTTTTGACTTGTTCGACAGCCAACCTTTCGGTGTTGTGCGAAGTGTAGTCGTCCAGATGCGAGATCCGCTCCTCGCCCTCGCTGAAATACTGCGCATAGTTGAGATCGCGGTTGTCGGCCGGGATGCGAAAGTAACCGCCGAGATCCTCGGCCTTAGCCATCTCCTCGCGCGAGATCAGCGACTCATAGAGCTTCTCGCCGTGCCGGGTACCGATGACCCGGATTGGATTGTTCTTATTAAAAAGTTCCTGCAGCGCCTGGGCCAGATCGGCGACCGTCGAGGCCGGCGCCTTCTGCACGAAGATGTCACCCTGTTTGCCATGCTCAAAGGCGTACAGGACCAGATCAACCGAATCCTCCAGCGACATCAGGAAGCGGGTCATGTTCGGATCAGTGACGGTGAGCGGCTTGCCCTCTTTGAGCTGGGCGACAAAGAGGGGGATGACCGAGCCGCGCGAGGCCATCACGTTGCCGTAGCGGGTGGCGCAGAGGACAGTCTCACCCTGATCCTGCATGCGGGCCTTGGCGACCAGGAACTTTTCCATCATCGCCTTGGAGATGCCCATGGCGTTGATCGGGTAGACCGCCTTGTCGGTGCTCAACATCACCAAGCGCTTGACGCCGCGGGCAATGGCCGCCGACATCACGTTTTCCGAGCCGAGCACGTTGGTGCGCACCGCCTCCATCGGATAGAACTCGCAGGAGGGCACCTGTTTCAAGGCGGCAGCGTGGAAGACATAATCCACCCCCTTCATGGCCTGGTGGATGCTGTCGTAGTTGCGGACATCGCCGATATAGAATTTCAGTTTGGGGTTGTTGATGGCGATCCGCATCTCTTCCTGCTTCTTCTCGTCGCGGCTGAAGATGCGGATTTCGCGCACCTCGGTGGTGAGGAACCGTTTGAGTACGGTGTTGCCGAAGGAGCCGGTCCCGCCGGTGATCATCAATACCTTGTCTTTGAACATATGCACTCCAGATCTATTTATAGGTATGCATCAACTGGATCAATTCCGGCCAGGCAGGCGCCACATAGCCGGTGGCGGCCCGGAACCGGTCAGCATTAAGCGAGCGGTCGATCACCAGCTCTTCGCTGGGGATGATTTCGATCTTCTTTTTATAAACCTCGGCGACCAGTTGCAAGAGCTCATATTTGCTAATCGGCGCGGCGGCGACATGATAGACCCCGCTCAGCTCCGGGCGCGGGATCACCACGTCCCGGATGACCCGCGCCAGTTCAACGGTAGGCAACCCCGAGAAGATCGCCCTGGTAAAACCGCGACAACTATCGGACTGGGCCAGGAACCAGCCGACCAGGCCATGGGCGCTCTGGAGCTCATGGCCGATGATCGAGGTGCGCAGGGTGACGGAGTGGGGATAGCCCACCTCCCCCAGTAATTTCGAGCGGCCATAAAGGTCGCGGGCATCCGGGGGGTCGGCCTCGCGATAGTTGCCCAGCTCGCCGGAAAAGACGCAATCGGTGCTCGGATGGATCAGCCGCGCCCCCACCAGCTCGCAAAGCCGGGCCAGCCGGTGCGGCAACAGCGCGTTAATCGGAATGGCCTGCAACGGGTCTTCGGCATCGGCCAGCTGTTTGACCAGGCCGATACAGTTGATCACCACCTCAGGGCGAACCTGAATGAAGGCCTGCAAAAGGGAATCGGGCTGCTCGACATCGACGCCGGCCAGCAGCTGGCCGGCAAGGCCGGCCGGGAAAAAGCGTTTGGCCCCGGCCGAACGAATCGTCCCCCGCACCTGCCAGTCGGTCTGCTCGCTCAACACCCGCAGCATGGCATTGCCGAGCATGCCGGTAGCCCCCAGCACCAGTATTCTCATGTTGATTTTTCTCCCGGCTCGCCCACGGTACGCAACTGGTCGAGCAACTGTTCGATCAGCATCCCGTGGGCGAAATGTTGCTCATAATAGGCCCGGCCCCGTGCGCCCATGGCCGCGCGCTCCGGCGGTGCCAGGTGGTAAAGCTGCAAGATCGCCGCCGCCAGGGCGGGGCCATCCTCGGCCGGCACCGCCAATCCAGCCCCGGCAGTGGTGACCAGCTTGGCCCCTGCACCGTTGAGGCAGGCGATTATCGGCCGCCCCGCCGCCAGATAGGCCTGGACCTTGCTGGGGATGGTGGCCCGGAAGATCGCCCGGTCGGCCAGGGTCACCAGCAGGACCGAGGCCTGCTGCATCAGGCCCGGCATGGTCTCGACCGGAAAGCGGCCGGGCAGGTGCAGGTTGGTAAGCCCCCGCTTTTTGACCTCCCGCAGCAGCCACTCCCGGCGGCTCCCCTCTCCCAATACCACAAACTGGAGGTCGGCCGCATGCCCTTTCAGCAGCGTCGCCGCCTCGACAATCACCTCGACCGCCTGGGCGTTGCCGAGATTGCCGGCGAACAGCACCGAGAAACCGCCGGTCAAACCGGCAATTTCCGGCCCCGCCCCCGTCGCCGGCCGCGAGAAACTCGCATCGACCGAGTTCGGATAATACCTCACCGGGGTCCCCGATGCCAGTGCTTCGACCGGCGTGATAAACGCCTCGGATTGGACCAGCAGCAGATCGACATGGCGATAGATGAAACGCACCACCTGCCCCACCAGTCCGAGCGCGAAACGGTTCCGCACATGCCCGGTCGCCGCCAGACTCTCCGGCCAGAGATCCTGCACCCACAAGACCACCGGACACCCCTTCAACCAACCCAGAAAAAGCGCCGGAATGGCCTGCAGAATCGGCGAGGGCGCATAGACGAAAATCACCTCAAACTTTTTTCCCCGCAACAGCAACGGGGCAAAGATCAGGCCGGAGCAGACAAAAGAGAGGTAATTGGCGGCCAGACGCCAGGACTTGCGGCCCCTGGGGATCAGAGGGATGCGAGTAATCCCGATCCCCCGGTGCGCCTCCCGCAGACAGCCCCTGGCCCGGTAGCCGGGGAAGATCTCGCCTTGGGGATAGTTGGGTTTGCCGGTCAGCACTTCGACCTCAACACCTTTCTCCAGCAAGCTCGCGGCTACTTCGTTGATCCGGAATTCCTCCGGCCAGAAGTACTGGCTTACGATGAGAAGCTTCATGCCTTCTCCTCGGTCCGGGCGTCAAAATCGCGGTTACCTTTACCGGCCGCCCGCAACCCTTCATAAATCGCCATGAACCTCCGCACCACCGTCTCCCAGAGGTATTCGCCCTCGACCAGGGCCAGCAACCGCTCTCCCATGCGGCGTCGTTGCGCCGGCGCCAGGGCCAACATGGTTGCCAATCCGGCCTGCAGTGCCGCCACCGTGGCCGCCACCTCCAGGCCGCCACCGGATGCAACAACGGCGGGAAAGCCGCATTGGTCGGTAAGCAGGACCGGGGTCCCGCAGATCCCGGCCTCCAGGGCGACAATGGACATGGCTTCATGGCGGGAGGGAATCACCAGCAGGTCGGCGGCATGATAGGCGCACGACTTCTCGGTCCCCCCGAGAAAGCCGGGGAAAAAGACCCGCTCTTCCGCCCCGGCCGATTTCACCAGCGCTTGCAGTTCACTGCCAAGCCCTTCATCCGGACCAACCATGACCAGCTGCCACTGGGAAAATCGCCGGTCCAGCGCCAGGAAGGCGCGAAGCAGGAGGTCGGGCCCCTTGATCCAGTTCAGGCGCCCCATGAACAGGACCAGGGGACGGTCCGGCAACCCATGGCGGGCCAGAAAGCCGGCGCGATCGCTAGCGATAAAATCACCACGGTCGATGCCGTTGGGGATCACCGCCACCCGTTCGGTTCTGCCCCCGTAGCGCAGATATTCCGGCACCTCGTTAGCGGCCACGGCGATCATCCAATCAGCATTGCGGACGATGGCCTTACCGATCAGCAGATTATATATTTTTTTCAGCAACCGGGAGCGGCCCACCACCGGGAGCGCCCCGGCCGGGCAGATCACATAGGGTTTGCCCTGCCGACGGATTTCCCAATAGACCAAGACGTTGAGCAGGGTCCAGTGGTTCATCAGGTGAACCACGTCGGCCACGCCGACCAGTTCCCGGATCCGGCGCCAGGAAAATCGCGGCAGGTAGAAGCGGCTATTCAGGCTGGGGAAGGCCACCACTGCCACCCCGGCCATTTCCCTTCGCCGTTCGGCGGAAAGACCAAGATCGCTGGTCAGGACGGTGCACTCCACACCTTGCCGAACCAGATGCCGGCTCATCTGCACGGTGCGCTCGACGGTACCCCCACCCCGGTGAGGATCTAGCAGCTGAATGACATTGAGAACCTTCACCCGGCAGTCTCCCCATACCGCCCCAGACCTTCCTGGCGGTACCAACCGGTAAATTGTTCGATCCCTTCCGCCAAGGCACAGGGCCTTTCAAAGCCCAAGGCGGCTATTTTCGCGCAACTGTAGCTAACCTCGGGATCGGCCGTGGGCCGGCCGGCAAGATTCAGCAGAGTCCGCAGAATTCCGGCCGGTAGCGGGATGATGGGCAGAGGGTACGGCGCCACCGCCAGTTTCTTCCGCAGGATCGCCTCCAGGTCCCGGTAGTTGTTAAGGGGGGAGTCATCATCGGCAATAATGAAGGCCTGCCCTGCGGTTTCCGGCCCGGAGTCGGCCAGAAAGATCAGGGCAGCGACCACGTTGTCCAGGCAGACCAGGTTCATTCTGCGCCGGTTGAAGAGGCACGCCTTGAGGTAGTTGCCCAGCCCCTTGCCCAGGCACAAACCATCGGCCAGCTTGAGCAGATTGCGGCCGCCAGGCCCAAATACGGCGGTGGGCCGCAGAATGGCGACCGGGAAATATCCCCGGGCGCGCCGGAGCAGGACTTCTTCAATCACCAGTTTGGTTTTTTCGTACTCAGAAACCGGCCGACAGGGGGTTTGCTCATCGACCAGGCCGGGACCGGTTTTGCCAGCGACCACTGCCGTGCTGCAGTGGACCAGCCGCCCCGCCCCGCCCCGGATACAGGCATCAACCAGGTTCTCCATCGCCGCCAGATTTTCGGCGCGAGTATGGGCCGCCAGATAAGAGAGGTTGATCACCAGAGAGCCCGGCTCAACCAGTTTCTCAAGGGTGGCCGGGACAAGCAGGTCGCCCGCGACAGCTTCGAGATCGAGGCCAGGGACAGACGCCAACCCTTGCCGGTGGACGAGGGCCCGAAGCCGCTGTCCAGGCCGGGAGGCCAGAGCCGTCAACAGCCGTCTGCCGATGAAACCGGCCGCCCCGACTACGACTATCTTGGGCTTAGCGGAGATCATGTTCAACAGAAACAGCTTTTATAAGTACTGCGAACTTGAAGGATCACGCGACACTCACCTCTTGTCTTTCACGCAGAGGATTTGGAAGGCATGCTCCGGATGGTTTCGCACCAAGGTCTGGGTCAGACGTGAAATCACCGTCCATAGCCCCTGCGGCCAGAATCTGGGTAACGCCATCTCCCCCAGCAACGGTTTCCAACCGTTGATCCCGATGACCCGAAAACCCCTCTCCCGCATTTCCTGAACCGACCAGCCGGAGAGATGCACCTGCAAGGGATTGTCGCTGTGTTCGGACTGGGCCAAGAAACCGTTGGGCGTGAATATTATCACCCGCCGGCTGCTCAGCTGTTCCATCTGCCGAAGCAGTTCCAACCCCTTTTCTTTGGGCAGGTGCTCGATCACATCAAGGGCCATGACACATTCAAATGATTCGGCGGGAAATTTCGAGCCCACCTCCAGAATATCGCAGCAGACGTAATCATTATGGTTACCCTTCCGCCGACTTTCCTCAATGCTTGGCATAAAACCGTCAACGCCAACAGTCCTGGCCGGTTTTCGCGCCAGATGAGCCAGGGGAGAATCAATCCCGCAACCGATATCCAACAGGCTGCCCGCATCGCCAATAGCGGCTTGTAACTCCCGGTGGTAAGTCACCAGCCATTTCTTCAATCCGTTAAAGTTCACATTCGTTCCCCAGTTTTACTTGCACCAAGCCGATTCAAATTTTAACAATCAGCTAAATTGGCCCGAGAATAGATTTCCCGTCGAACATCCCAAATTGACAAGGCATTAACAACCAGGCTTCTGATGACCTGCGACCAGGCCGCCCCAACCGCACCGAAACGGTAAATCAGCAGACCGCCGAAAAACAACCCGCAACCCGCCGCGACAATCTGATTGCGCCGCATCAACTTCTCATGCCCGGTCATCATCAATAAGATTTCCACCGGGCCGGCGGCAATGATCAACAGCTGCCCCAGGGAAAGAATCGTCAGGACCGCCGCGGCCTCGCCAAACTGACTGCCAAATAGCCCCAACAAATAATGGGGCAGGAAAAAATACAGGGCAAATATCGGCGCCGTCACCAACAGCATCAGCTTAACCGTTCTCCGGGCCAGAAAACGCACCGAGCCAAACTCTCCAGCATGGTACAAAGAAGCAATTTTCGGCGCCAGAATACTGTTGAAGGCGATAATGACAAAATTCGGGAGCAGGGAAAAGCGCAGGGCCGCGGAAAAGAGGCCCACTTCAACATCGCTACGAAACATCCCGAGGAAGATGGTTTCGACATAGCCCATGGCCACCGCGATCATGGTGACCCAGGCCATCTGATTGGCGGTGGCCAGCAGTTGGCGCGGCCCGATCCCGGTATCCGCCCCGCTAATCCGAGCCTTCTGCCGGTAACCGCCAAGATAGAGGCGCCAGAGCAGAAAACCGATCAGCATCGCCAAACCACACGAAACCACATAGGCACCGGCCGCACTCTTCAGACTGGGCCCGGAGCCATAAAGGCAAGCCAGCAGAAACAGAATAGAAAGGACCGGAACCGCCACCCCCTGTAAGAGGGTGTAAGGACCGATACGCCGCAACCCCCGGATCGCCTCGGCCAGGAGGTTAAGGAGGCTGAATGGCACAATACTTAAGGCCATGATCCGCAGCAGGCTGACAAAATCGGGGGAATGGAAAAAATTATTCCCCAGCCAAGGCGCCGCCAGCCAAATCAGCAGGGTGACGGCCAGACTGAAACCGGTCACCAGCAGGACGGCTTGCGAGACGATCCGCTTTACCCCGACCGGTTCACCGCCATTGGCCTGGATGGCGACATACTTGAGAGCGGCTTGATCAATCCCCCAACGCCCCACCGTCGAGGCAACAATGACCACGGACTGGGCCAAGGCATAGCTACCCAGACCGGCCGGACCGAAAAGCCGGGTGATCAAGACAATAAAAGCAAACTGGGCCAGGGTCCCGATCAGCCGGTAAGCAAAAGAGGAAACCGCCTTACCAGCCACCTCTTGCATGCCGAGATCAAGGCGCGCCAATCCCAGATATCTCAGCACGCTCATCGCACCACTCCGAACAGCCGCCAGAAACGGAAAAGCAAGCCGTTCCCCAGCAATTTCACCGCCCGCAGGGAGAGCACCGAGCCGGACCGCCACTGCCACGCCCACCTGAGATGGCGAAAGACCTCACCATGGCGCCCCGCCCGGAGATGCAAGCGGGCGCAGAAAAGATGCGCCGCGGCAAAGGCCCTGCTCTTCAAAGGCAGGACTTCGGCGGGAAGATGGGCCAGGGCGAAGAACTTTTCCATCACGACCAAAGCCTCCTCGGCTTTTTGCCAGGTCGGCTCAATAAAGGACTGGGACTCGCCGTGCACCCGGTATTCGGCCAGCACCTCGGGCAGCCGTCGGAACGGACCCACCGCGCCCAGACGGAGCCAAAAATCGTAATCGGGAATTTGCCGCAGACCGGCGTCCCAGCCCCCGGCCAAGCGGAAGGACTCCCGGCGAAAAAAGACCCCTGGCCCGGGCTGGACCACGATTTCTCCGACCATGGTCACATAATCGAATTCCGGCGCCGTCACGGTCCGCAGCACTTTTCCGGATGGATCGATCAACTCATAATCTCCGTAAGCCATGACAACTTCGGGGTGCTCCTGCAACATTGCCACAGCCGTGGCTACCGCCGTAGGCTTGAGCAAATCGTCGGCACTTAAATATGAAAGGATTTCTCCCTTGGCCTGGTTCCACCCTTTGTTCAGAGTGGCCGCCTGCCCCAGATTAGCCTGGCTCTCCCAGACAAATCGCCCGTCGTAAGCGGCGAGAATTCCCTTGGTCTCGTCGGTTGAGCCATCATCGATAACCAACAGTTCAACCAACGGGTAAGTCTGGTTAAGGACACTGTCGATAGCCCGGCGCAGAAACTTGCCGGCATTGTAAGCCGGGATGACCACGGTTACCAATGGCTTCGAGTCGCGCCCTCTCTCACAGGCACCATTTCGGGGGCAAGAAATTCTTTTCAGCGTCATTAGAAATGATTAACCAGAAGATGAACGTTGGCCGAAAAAAGCCGAAAACCGGTACCCAGAGAAACAATCTCGCTTACCACCCAAAGTTGGGGGCGTTAAATTAACACGAATACGCAATTGCTACCGTATCAATATCGCTGTACAAGGAACGTCTGGAAATTTCGTCTTGGTTAATTATCACTTTCTGATATGTTACGCAAAAATCTTTAATACTTAACCGGCAATCGTAAGCGGCGCCGGCACTACATTAACAAGGGATCAAAGAAAAATCTCATGCAGAAGAAAGCGCTGATCACCGGGGTTACCGGCCAGGATGGGGCCTATCTCTCCGAGTTCCTCCTGAAAAAGGGCTACGAGGTTCACGGCCTGAAGAGGCGGACCTCCCTCTTCAACACCGACCGCATCGATCACCTCTACCAGGATCCCCATGTCGAAAGCCGCAACTTTATCCTCCACCATGGAGACATGACCGATTCATCCAGCCTGATCCACATCGTCGAAAAGGTCCGGCCCGACGAAATCTATAATCTGGCCGCCCAGTCGCATGTAGCGGTCTCCTTCGAGGAGCCCGAGTACACCGCCAACTCCGACGCCCTCGGCACTCTGCGGCTACTCGAGGCAGTCCGGATCCTTGGCCTCACCGAGCAGACCAAGTTCTACCAGGCCTCGACCTCGGAGCTTTTCGGGCTGGTCCAAGAGACCCCACAGACCGAAAAGACCCCCTTCTATCCCCGCTCACCATACGCGGTGGCCAAACTTTATGCATACTGGATCGTGGTCAACTACCGCGAGGCCTACCGGATGTTCGCCTGCAACGGCATCCTCTTCAACCATGAGTCACCGGTCCGCGGCGAAACCTTTGTGACCAGGAAAATCACCAGGGGGCTGGCCCGCATCTCATTAGGCCTGCAGGAGTGCCTTTACCTGGGCAACCTCAATGCCAAGCGCGACTGGGGCCATGCCAAGGATTATGTGGAGATGCAGTGGCTGATGCTCCAGCAGGAGCTGCCGCAGGATTACGTGATCGCCTCCGGGCAACAGCACTCCGTCCGGGAGTTTGTAGAGCTGGCCGCCAGCGAACTGGGCATCACCCTGCGCTGGACAGGAGAAGGGCTCTCCGAGACCGGCATCGTCGAGGCCGTGACGGCCGAGGCCGGTGGGATGCGTGGCGAGGCGACCATCGTGGTCACCGACCGACCGCGCCCGCCTCAACCTCCTGAGGTGCCGCCGCGAGAGCCCAAGGCACGCCGGTATCACGGCGGGGTTGCCCTGGACCCGGCCCGCGTCGGCCGGGATGCGGGCCGCATCGCCGAGGAGGTGATTGCCCACCTCCAGGGCTTGCCCGGCGCCAGGGTCACCGTAACCCTGGAGATCGAGGCGGACATCCCAGACGGCGCGCCGGACCAGGTGGTGCGCACGGTCACCGAGAACGGCCGCACGCTGAAGTTCACGAACCAGGGCTTTGAGGCGGAGTAGCAGGCACACGGCAAGGACCGCTGCTTGAACCTCGCGAACTCCGAGCTTCCCCACCGGTCGCCGCCCGCGGTACGTCGGTGCTCCGGACCGCCGGGTTGCTTCTGGCCAGCAGTTGTGGTAGATTTCCATGGTATCGGGGATGGAGTCCCCTGATAAGCGCCCAGGTTGGGCTGATGACTCCTACTCAGGCTTTGGCCCGGTAGGAGTCTGTGTATGGCACGAAACCAAGCTCCTGCGGGCAACCCGCTTGCAGGGGCTTTTTGCATGCGCGAAACGACGGACGTATCCCTTGCTGTGCGCACCGATGCGGTAGACGCGACCGCGGGGTGGCCGGAGTCATGCGTCGGCCAACTCGGCGCGTTGTGCCGGGCTTTCGGCATGGACTCGCTGCGGCCCCAGCTCGATGCCCTCGCCATGGCCGCCGCCGCGGACGGCACAGTCGACGTAGTCGTCGTCGGGCGGTTCAAGGCCGGCAAAGGCTCCTTCCTCAACCACGTCATCGGCCTGGACCTGCTGCCCGTGGCTGCCCTGCCCGTCACGGCCGTGGTCACGCGCTTGCGCGGTGGCCCGGGGAACCGGGCGGTGGTTCGCCGGCAGAACGGCGACGAACAGGAGATCCCGCTGGGCACCCTGGCCAGGTACGTAACCGAGCAGCAGAACCCCCGCAATGTCGAGCGCGTGGCCACGGTCGAGGTGGAACTGGCCGGCCTGCGATCCCTGCCGGGCATCCGGTTGGTGGATACCCCAGGCCTGGGCAGCGTCTTCACCCACAACTCCCAGACCTCGATGGAATGGCTGCCCAGGGTCGGGGCCGCGCTGCTGGCCGTGAGTACCGACCAACCCCTATCGGAGCACGACGCCGAGCTGCTCAGGGAACTGGCCAAGTACACCCCGGAGATCTCCATCCTGTTGACCAAGGCCGACCTGGTGTTTGACCAGGAACTGGCGGAGGTGGCGGATTTCGTCCGCGGGCAGGCCGGAGCCATCCTGGGGAGGCCACCCCGGGTATTCCCCTACTCGACCCGCCCCGCATACGCAGCGTTGCGGGGGCAGGTCGACGAGTTCCTCCGCCAACATGTCTCGTGCCAACACGAGGAAAAGGCGCGGGAGATCGTCCGTCACAAGCTCGCGACGCTCATCGGCGGCTGCCGGGAGTACTTGCGGGTAGCCCGGTCGGCGGGCAGCGTCGAGCAGGACATCCGGACCGTGTTGCAGGGCCAGCTCGAGGAGGAGCGGCACGATCTGACGAGCGTCCGCAACGAGATCCGGCTGCTGCGCAACGACCTGAAGGTCCGTCTGCAGCAGGATGCCCTGGAGGAGTTCGTCGGCCACCACGCCGGACTCGTGAGCTGGCTAGCCGGCGACCTACGCGAGCAGATGGGGGGCTGGAAGGGCAACCTGTGGGAGACGACCCCGGCGTACGAGCGGTGGGCGCAACAGGTGCTGCTGGACCGGCTGGGTCCTCTATCCCGCGAGCAGGGGGATCGGTTGTCGGCCCAGCACCTGGCAGCCGCGCAGGCAAGTCTGGGCCGCGTGGTACGCGGGTTCCAGGACCGGGTGGCCAGCAACATCGAGCAGGTCCTGCACCTCAGGTTCACCGGGGCTGCGTTCGCGGCGGCGGTCAAGGAGCCCAAACGGCCCGACATCGACTTAGCCCGGGTGTTCGACACGCCCGTCCAGCTTCTGTGGTTCCTCATCCCGATGTCGGTGTTCCGGCCGCTGGTGCACCGCCACTTCCTGCGGCTGCTGCCGTGGGAGGCGGAGAGGAACCTGCGCCGCCTGGCGGCCCAGTGGTCGCAGGCCAGCGGCGACTCGATCGACGACCTAGCCCGGCAAGCGCAGGCTTTCATCGAGGACGAACTGAACACCATCGACGGCCTGGTCGGAAAGACCGAGGACCAGCGACCCGCCATCGAGCAGGCACTGGCCCTGCTCGACAGGCTGGACCAGGAGGCGGGAGCACCTCCTGACCTGCTCCCGCTGACCCCATATCGCCACCACAGCCAAGAGGGCCCTGGGTAACCTATGAAAATCCTCATTCTGTCCGATGTGCACGCGAACCGAGCCGCCCTGGGAACAGTGCTCGCTGCCGAGTCTGGCTTCGATCAGCTCTTCTTCGTGGGCGATCTGGTCGACTACGGTACGGAGCCAGCCCCATGTCTCGACCTCGTCCGGCGCGCGGCCACGCTGGCCGTGCGGGGCAACCACGACCAGGCTCTCGGCTTTGGCACGGACTGCGGCTGCCGGGGGGACTTCCGGCAGCTCTCCCAGGCTACCCGGGCCTGGCACCAGACCCTCCTGGCCGAGGGCGATCGTGCCTACCTGCGATCGCTGCCCCTGGAGGCGCAGGCCACGGTAGGGGCGACCCGCTTCTACCTTACCCATGCGGCACCGGGGAACAACAGTAGTTACCTGGACCGCAGGGCCTTGGTCGCGGCCGTGGCCGGCATCGAGGCCGACGTGATTCTGGTCGGACACACCCATGTTCAGTGGGCCGAGCGGGTGGGGGAGCGTTGGATCGCCAACCCCGGCAGCGTGGGCCTGTCGCGCGACCAGGCCGGAGAGGCGTGTTATGCTGTATGGGAAGGTGGTACGGTGGACTTGCGCCGCCTGGCCTACCCGGTCGCGCAGGCGGTCGCGGAGCTGGAGGAGAGCCCGCTGGCGGCGCCCGTCAAGGAAGCCCTGATCCGGGTACTGGGGGAGCACGCTGACGTCGGTTCGCACTGACCATCTCGTGCAGAGCCGGAATGACTGCCGGGAGGTGCCCTGGCTCATGGATCGGGAGATGAAAGAACAGCACCTGCCTTATTTCGCCCTCCTGGATGCCCTGCATGCAGAGGGGTGTCCGGCATGCGTCTCAGCCGATCACCAGGCAACCCGTTTCGTAGAGGCGTTGCTGTACGAACAGGTAACCGACGCTCAGACCCGCCTCGGGCTGCGGAAATCCCTGGGATTCTGCCAGCCGCATGCAACGACGCTGCTGCGCTGTGGTGACGCGTTGGGGCCGGCGATCATCTACCAGGACCTGCTGGAGTACCTGGATTGGGAGGAACTGCGTGCGGATGGCTGCCGGCCTACCGGCGAGGAGGCATGCCCAGTGTGCCGCGCCGCCGTTCAGGCGGCTGAGCGCTGCCTGCTTGCGCACGCCGACGATCAGCAGGTGCTCTCCAGCACGGAGCACTCCGCGGGGCTGTGCCTGCACCACCTCAAACGATTGGTCACCCTGGCCGAGGGTCGGCCGGGGGTGGAGAGCCTGCTAGCCTGGATTCCCAGGCCCGATGTTCGACCTAACGGCGGGGGCCGTCTCAACCGAAGCTGAGCTGCAGGCGTTTGCCGGCCAACCAGGGGATGGGC
>JAGVGT010000017.1 GCA_020056965.1 Deltaproteobacteria bacterium | reverse complement strand
CCTGGCCCGCGAGCAGGCGGAGCGGCCGGGCTGGGCGCGACTGGTGGTGGAAAAACCTTTCGGCCACGACCTGGAGAGCGCCCGCCGCTTGGACCTGGTCCTCCACCAGGGCTTTCGGGAGGACCAGATCTTCCGGATCGACCATTACCTGGCCAAGGAGACGGTCCAAAACGCCGTCATGCTGCGCTTCGCCAACTCCATCTTTGAGCCGCTGTGGAACCGCAACCATATCGACTACGTGGGGATCGTCGCCGCCGAGGAACTGGGGGTGGAGATGCGGGCCGGATATTACGAAAAGGCCGGGGTGCTGCGCGACATGTTCCAGAACCATATGCTGCAGCTCCTGGCCATGATCGCCATGGAACCGCCGTCTTCCTTCGGGGCCGAGCGGATCCGCGACGAACAGGTCAAGGTCTTCCGCAGCCTGCGCCCCTTCACCGCGGCCGGGCAGCCTGAGGGGCTGGTCCTCGGCCAGTATGGCCCGGGGAGCAGCGGCGGCCAGCCGGTGGCCGGCTATCGCCAGGAGCCCGGCGTCGCCGCCGATTCCCTGACCCCCACCCTGGCCATGATGCGGCTCTATCTCGACAACTGGCGCTGGCAGGGGGTGCCGTTCTATCTGCTCTCCGGCAAGCGGCTGGCTAATAAGGCCACCCGGATCGTCATCCAGTTCAAGGGGGCGCCCAATGCCCTCTACCGCGAGGTGCTGGGCGACTCGATCGGCGCCAGCCGCCTGACCCTGGGGATCTATCCGGACGAGGAGATCCGCCTCTCTTTCCAGGCCAAGGTGCCGGGCCACCGGATCTGCCTGCGCCAGGTCGATCTCGATTTCAAGTATTACGAGGATTACCCCGGCCGGGTCATGGATGCCTACGAGAAGGTCCTGCTCGATTGCATTCGCGGTGAGCAGATGTTTTTCTGGCGCCAGGACGGGGTGGAGACCGCCTGGGAGTTTCTGGCGCCGCTGATCGATATCTGCGAGCATTGCTCGGGCCGGGCCGAGCAGCTTCACCCCTATGCGGCTGGGAGTTGGGGGCCGGAACCGGCCGCTGGCTGGCTGCGGAAGTTGATGGAGTAGGCGCGGGCTTTGACCGTTTGCTGCCCCGGCGGGAGGCTCAACAGGCGGACTGCTCGTGGTAGCCGCCGCCTGGTTTAGCGAGCCGACTCCTCGCCCGCGACCTCCGTAAATCCCCAGAAGGGAAAGTCCAGCCGGTAGCGGGCGATCAGCCCGGGGCTGTTTTCGCGGCTGGCTACCAGCCAGAGGGAATTGCAGCGCTCGGCCTGGGCTACCTGTTGCCCGACCTGCCAATCCGGCTTGAAGATCAGGGCGTTATCGGCGGTGTACTCGATGTCGCCGGAACCCTTGAACAACCCCATGTGCGGGACGCCTTCATAACTGCCGTCCTCCTGGCGGCTCAGTTCGGAGAGGACCAGGAAGGCGACCCGCAGTTCGTCGCGGATCGACTCCAGCTCCCGCAACCAGGCGTCGATGCCGGTGCGGCGCTCCGAGAAATCCTTGAAGGGCAGTTTGTGCAGGCTGTCGATCACCACCACCGCGTCGTCCCGGCCGGTCTCGTGGCGAAGGAAATCGATGTGCCGCCGCATCAGTTCCGGGGTGAGCTTGCGGTCGGTGACCACCCGGAAGCAGTTGAGCATGGTCTGGAACTCGGCCCGGGCCGCCTCATAACGGCCTGATTCGTCGCCAGCCAGCCCGCCCGCCACAAACTGCTCCACCGGGACCCGGCTCAGGCGGGCCAGGGTCCGCTGGTAGATCTTCTGGCGGCCGTTTTCAAAATCGTAATAGATCACCGGCATCTGCCTTTTGGCGATCTCGGTGGCCAGCTGGATGCCCAGAATGGATTTGCCCGACTTGGGCGGCCCGCCGATCACATTGATGCCATGGACCCCGCCCAGGGCCGCATCGAAGCCGCTCAGTCCGCTCTGCATGGCCCGGAAGCTGGCGGAATGCTGGCGGTCCAGATCCTCGCAGAACAGCTGGTACTCCCGTTCCGGGGCCCGAAAAGGCGAATAGGCCCTGGCCGCGCCGATCATTCGCGAGACCTCGGCCTTGAAACCCGCCAGGTTCGCCTGGGCCAGCTGGGTCAGATCGAAGCCGCGCGGGCTCCGGGTCGGCCATTGCAGGAGGCGGACCTTGAAGCCCAACCGGGCGGCAAAACCCCGCGCCGCCGCCTCCGATTCCGGCGCGTTGTTCAGCACCAGGAAGACGGTCTGCACGTGGGCAAAGCGACTGACATCGACCTCTTCCAGGTCAGCCGCGGTCGGCACCGCCACCCCCGGGAAGCCCAGCTCCTTCAGGCAGAGCAGGTTCGCCTCGCCCTCGGTGACGAAGAGGGCGCCGTCCTCGCAACGCTCGATCTCCTTGAGGTTGAAGATCTGCCGCCCGCCGGTGGCGTAACCGGCATCCCCGAGCCAGAACTGGTCGCTCCCCCGCTCCGGCGAGATACAGTGGGCGGCATAGCAACAGTCGTTCTCGCGGAAGTAGGGATAGATCAGATAGCGGCCGTTGAAACCGATCTTCAGTTCGGCCAGGGTCCCGGCCTCGATGGCGCGGGCCGAGAAATACGTGAGGATATCCGGGGTCAGGGTCGCGTGCAGCCGCTCGATCTCCCGATTGAGATTCTCTTGAGCGCACTCATCGGTCTGGACATAGCTCTCCCGGTCCGGATCGTGGCCCGGCACCAGGGCGCCATCAAGGCCGCGCAGCCGGGCAAAATGCGGTGCGAAACCGCCCGGCACGCAGCGGCTCAGGCAGCGGAAATAGCCGGCAAAATAGCCCTGGGTGTTGAGAAAAACCGCCAGCACCCCGGCCTCTTTATGGCCCCGGCGCTCGCAGAAGGGACATTTGGCCTTCAGGGTCGTGCCGTCAAGAACAGCATCGGGCAGCTGGCCCCGGTAAAACTCGGTCAATTTTTCGTGCAGCGGCATCTTGTCACCTGTCACAGAATTTGGGAGCTGCTTCCGGCAATGGCCCGACCTGCAACTGGCCAGGAATTCCAGCGCGTCTTGGCCCAACCAATTGGCTCATTCGGCCGTGATTATCTCGTTCAACCCTTCGATGATCAGTTCCAGCTCCGGCGGATTGGCCGTACCGATTTTCTTCCCGAGACGCTGGGTGGAGATGGTACGGATCTGGCTGATTTTTGCCCAGGATTTTTTAGGGAGATTGTCGCTGTTTAATTCGAGGGTCAGGGGAAACCCGGCCCGTTGCGGCTGGCTGGTGATGGCAACGGCAATGACCGTTCCGGATTTTTCATTGAAAATATTACGACTCAGGATCAGGACCGGTCGCAATCCGGACTGCTCGTTCCCGAGGGTGGGATTGAGATTGGCCCAGAAGATATCGCCCCTCAATATTCCGGCCATTCTTCCCTCTCGGTGGTCAGGCCTTCATCGGCCAGGGCCTGCTCGAATTTGGGATCAAGGTGGGCGCACTCTCGGGCCAAGCGGTTTTTCCCCAGGCTGCCCAGCTTATCGCGGACCGCCTCCTGGATGGCCTTGCTGCGGTTGGGGAAGATGTGGCGCTTAACCAGCGAGTCCAGTTGGTTGAGCAGTTGTTCCTCGATGGTTATAGCAATTTTCGCGGTCGCCATGCTGATGCCTCCTGGTATTACCTTATGTCATACCAGGCGATTTGGCAACCGGAATATTATCGGGAGCGGGAGGCGCGGATGGCAAGAAAAACGGCGGTAACTCCGAAGAGCTACCGCCGTTCCGTGGTAGGCTGGTTGTGCTGTCGTCTTAGTGCTCAGATATCGATACTGGCCTTTACCCAGAAGAAGCGCCCCAGCTCGTTGACCCGTTCGGTCTGGGTAAAGCCGCTGACCATGGCCCCGGCCCGGCTGATGTGCTCGGCATAGGTTTTGTCCAGGAGGTTGTCCACCCCGGCCGTAAAGAGCGTTCCGCACTGGCAGCGGTAGCCGCCGTTGACGGCCAGGGTCACGAAACCGCCAGTCTCGCCGAGGTCCGTGCCGACGATGGTGCCGTAGCCGACCTGGACCCGGTTCTGCTTCATCACCCCCCGGGCCAGAAAGGCCGCCGACCAAACCGCATCATCATAGCCGACCCCCAGGGTCGCCTCCGGCGGCGCCACCTGGGCCAGCGGGGTGTCATAGGTGTCGTTGGCGCCCCGGGTGTAGGCGGCGGTGGCATCGAGATGCAGACCCTTGGTCAGGAAATAGCTGACATCGGCCTCGCCGCCGTAAAGGGTGGCATCGACATTTTGGGCGCCGGTGGGGGTGATCAGGATGTAGTTGTCGACCTGGGTGTAATAAAGGGAAAGATTGGCCCGCAGCACCGAGGAGCGGTACTTGAGGCCGGCATCCAGCTGGTTGCTCTTTTCGCTGTCCAGGAAGAAGAATCTTTTCCGTTCCCAATAGTCCGGGGAGCGTTCGGCCTGGCCCAAGCCGGCGGAAACGGTCAGCGCCTCGCCCAGATCCAGTTCGTAGCGGAGGAAGCCGCCCAGGTTGGTGTTGTCGTCGCTGGTGCCGACCGCCACTGTGCCGAAGGCGGCCAAGGCCTTGGCCTTGGCGTCATCCACCCGTAGCCCGCCCACCAGGCGGCTTTGCGGGGCCAGGTCATGATGTAATTCACCGAAAATCCCCTGGGAGGAGAACTCGGCGTCATCGATCCGGGGCTTGCCGCTCACAGTAGGCGTCATCATCGACGAAGCGGTGCGCAGGCTGTGCTCGTTGTCCTGGTAATCCAGGCCGCCGACCAGATAGGTGGCACCACCGAAGGCGAGCTGACTTTCAACCCGAGCACCCTTGGTGGTGCGATCGGGGTTGCTGATCATCTTCATTCCGGTGGACTGGCGGAGACTGAAGTTATCCATGACGTGATCGACGTAGTTGTGATAAGCCTTCAACTCCAACCGCTCAACTAGGCTGGAAAGATTGCGGGTTTCGTAGCGCAGACCGTAACCAGTGCGGGCAAACTTGGCTCCATCCATGGTCCGGTCGGCATAGGCAGCTTGCCCGTCACTAAAATCAAGGTTCAGCTCAACCCGGCTATCGGCGGAGGGCGTCCAACCCATGAGCTCGGAAACGCTCCAGCGGCGGTAGCTGGAGTGGACATCACGGCCGTCGCCATCCTCATAATCCTTCATCTGGGAATTGGTGGCAATCAGCCGGACAAAGCCCTGCTTGACCCCGGCCGACGCATCCACTACCGCATCACGGCGACCGAAACTGCCCGCCATGCCGCTGGCAAAAAAGCGGCTGCCCGATTCCTCAAAGCGCTGGGTTTCGCGGTCGAAGAGGACAGTGCCAGCGATATTGCCGCCACCGTAGAGCACGGTCTGAGGTCCCTTGACCACCTTAACCGAGTCGAAAGTCTCGGGATAGATATAGGCGGTGGGAGGATCCATGCGCATTCCGCAGCCGCCGAAGATATAGTCGCCGTTTTGCAGGATGTTGAGCCGGGATCCAGCCAGGCCCCGGAAGGTGGGGTCACCGTCGGTGCCGCCCTTGCGGGTTACGGAGAAACCGGGGATGTTCTTCAGGAAGGAGGCGCCGTCCGAGGCCGGTACCGGCTGGCGCGGCGCCTTGGGATCGGTGTCGACGGTCAGCGGATCGGTCATGGCCGGGGCTGTGACGATCATGGTGCCGGCGTCCTCGGAGGGTTTGC
Source organism: Deltaproteobacteria bacterium (assembly GCA_020056965.1). Classification (GTDB taxonomy): domain Bacteria; phylum Desulfobacterota; class Desulfobulbia; order Desulfobulbales; family JAGXFP01; genus JAGVGT01. The sequence goes on along the minus strand of JAGVGT010000017.1, from coordinate 510 downwards.
TCTCTTCGGCCTGAACCGGGAGGGCGCATGCCATGGTCGCCAATGCCCCCAATAGCGCCACTGAATAACATTTACCTCTACTGTGCCTCATTTCTTTCTCCTTCTTGCCTGATGATGATTTGGTTGGGTTGGGGTCTGGCGAGGTCGGCGCACCGATCAACGCAGACGAAAATCCATGCGGTAACAGAAATTAAACGGCAACTCGACTCCGTCCGCCGGTAAAGGCAGGGGCAGGGCGCACTGCACGGTCTGCCGGGCCGCCTCCTCCAGCTGCGGATGGCCCTCGGAGACCTTGAGATTGCTGAGTCCGCCGCCGGCTTCGATGGTGAAGGCGACCTTGACCTGACCCTGCAATTGCCGCCGCCGGGCCGAAGCCGGGTAGACCTTGTGGGCATCGATATGCTCGAAGAGACGCCGCTTATAAAGCTCCAGTCCCGACCCGGCCGGACCGCCGCTCGGCACCTGGGCGGCGGCTCCGGTCGTGACCCCGCCGCCGGTCGGGCCAACCTG
>JAGVGT010000072.1 GCA_020056965.1 Deltaproteobacteria bacterium | reverse complement strand
GCCGCCGCCGCCGGCGCGGCCGGGGTGATCATCCCCAAGGACCGCAGCGCCCCGCTGGAGGGGGCGGCGGCCAAGGTGGCCGCCGGGGCCATGGGCCGGGTCAAGGTCTGCCAGGTGACCAACCTGGTTGACAGCCTGCGCCAGCTCAAGGAGGCCGGTTACTGGATTTACGGAGCCGACGGCCAGAGCGGCCAGAACATCCATGCCACCGATCTGAGCGGCAAGCTTTGCCTGGTCATCGGCTCCGAGGGCAAGGGGTTGCGCCCCCTGGTCCGGCAACAGTGCGACTTTCTAGTCGCCATCCCGATGTCCGGCCTGGTAGAATCACTTAACGCCTCGGTGGCGGCCGGGATCATGCTTTTTGAGATCGTTCGCCAGAAAAACGCCGCCGGAAAGAAACCTTGAACATTAGCCGAAAAAAGAACACGATGAAAGGCAATCAGAGAGGAACGACCATGGAAAAACTGTTGCTGTTCGGCCAACTGGCCCTGCTCACTCTGCTCTTCCCGACCCCTTTCGCCTGGGGTAAAACCAACACCGGCGTCATTGTCACCGACGGCGTCTGCGTCCACGGTAACGGCGTCAGCAAAACCGTGGAGCGCAAGGCGGCGGACATCACCATCCTGGAAACTTCAGGGGCATACAACATCCACATCAGATCCGGGATCGACCGACAACTGATCAAGATCACCGGCGATGCCAACCTGCTGCCGCTGATCGTCACCAGCCCCCAAAGCAACAAGCTGGTAATCTACCCGGAAAAATCGATCTGCACGGAATTGGGCATCACTGTAGAAATGAATGTGGCCGCCCTGGAGGCCCTGGTCACCTCCGGTTCCGACACCATCAAAGTCCAGGGGATCAACACCCCCAAGTTCTCTCTGGACATGGGCGGTAGCAGCGATGTCGAACTGAGCGGCGCCGCCCACACCCTGGACGCCACCATCTCGGGGGCCGGCGATCTGAAGGCCAAGGATCTGAAGACCAAAGAGACGATCCTCAACATCTCCGGGAGCAGTACGGCCAATGTCTATGCCACCGAGAGACTCAAGGTCGATGTTATCGGGGTCGCCGATGTTAACTATTTCGGTCACCCCAAGAAGATCGAAAAAGAGATCCTCGGAGTCGGCGACCTCAACCAAATGGATTGAAGGAAAGGGAGCAGACTTCAGGGGGCCGGATTCTGGATTCGGCCTGCCCCCCTGCCCCATGTAACCTGAAACCTTCACCATTGTTCAACAGCAGCCCGTCGCCCCACTCCTACCGGTGAGTTCCTGCCACCATTTTTGGATAACGTAAGCGGCGCAGCCCACCCCGGGCTTGACCACGATGGCGGCCACCGGACAGTTATTGGCGCAAGCACCGCATTCCATGCAGCCGTCGCGGTCGGCCAGCCGGGCCTTCCCCCCTTCCACCATGAAGACCTGATGCGGGCAGACCTCGGCGCAGGCCCCGCAGCCGACACAGGTCTCAACATCCAGCCCCAGACTGACTACCCCGGCGAGATAACGATATCCCTTCACAGCCCACCCCCTTGAAACGCCGCCAGGAGCCAGAACACCAGGGCGGCCAGACCCATGAGCGCCTGCAGGGGAATGCCCTGGCGCATCTCCTTTTCCACCCCGGATGGCGAGGCGTAGGGGGTGGCGCCGGTGAAGTTCATTGCCGCGTATGATGAAACGGCCAGGCAGATCAAGGCCAGGGCGGCGCTCTCTGTTCCCGAGATTGCCGCGCCGAACCACCAGAGCAATCCCACCGCCGGCAATCCGGCCACCAGCCCCTTCCGATAAAAGGCCCGGAAGGGCAGCCAGGGCAGGAATAGCGGCACCAGCACGGCCCCGGCCAGTAACCCGGCCAGAAAAGCCGGGGCGGCCACCAGCCAGCGCGACCAGGCCGCCGTCAACGAGAATAGACCGGGACCGAGGCCCGACCAGAGGAAGATGGCGGCCAGAACGAGTAAGGCCGGTTTCAGCGCCAGGGTCAGTTCGACCGGGACCAAGACCAGCCGCTCACCCAGGGTGAAGGTCAGCTGGCGCATGGGGCCGCCGGCCCGGCTGTCATTGGCTAGAAACCCAGGCAGATCGCCGGCCCGGAGCGGCCCCCAGACCACCTCGAAGCCCGATTGTTTTCGGGTGCGCGGCGCCGACACCCCGGCCGCCCCGAGTTGGGGCACGATCAGCCGCCGATGCTCCACCACCTGCTCAAGACGACAGAGGGTCAGACGTTTAACCAGCTCGGCGGTGCCGAAAGTCTGATGGGCGGCGGCGCACCAGACGTTGATCCCCCTGGTATCGAGGACCAGAATCCAGGCCGGGATTCCGCGCAGATTTTTCCGCAGGGTGTCCAGGGTGAGCTTGTAGTTGGCGGTGACCAGCACCGGGCTTTGCCGGTCTGGTTGCCCCACGCAGTACAAACCCGGTGCCACCCGGTAGTTGTTACGCCGCAGCCCCAGGCGGGCTCGAACCGTACCCAGTCGGTCTCGCCAGTTCAAACTGGACGCGAGGCGCGGCACCGGGCCGGTCGGGCTCTCGACAAAATCCATCACATATGGACAGAGCTGATATCCCGGCCTCTCGTGCGGACCGGCGGGCGGTCCGCCCGGCCCCCCGCAGCAGCTGACCTCTTGGGGCTGGATGATGGGTATGGCCAGTTTTTCCATGGGAAATCAGGGCCGCCGGTTATTTTTTTAATTTCTTGGCCAGCAGATCAGCAAAGGTGGCCGTGGCAACGGTGGGCTTCCGGTCCGCCTCCCGGATGTAATCGCGAACCTCCTCCTCGTCCTTGCCCTCCGCTTCAGCGGCGCGGGCCGCCTCGGCCAGGGTCAGAGAAATCCGGCGGGCCGCCCGGTCCACCTTGTCAATCCGCACCTCGACCGTCTCGTTCTCCTTAACCACCTCGCGGGGGTGGTTGATCCTGCGGCCGCCAGCCAGGGCGGAGATATGGATAAGGCCATCCACCCCCTCGGCCAGGGTAACGAAGGCCCCGAAGTTGGTCAAACGGGCCACCCGGCCGCTGTGGAAGGAGCCCTCGGTGAACTTGCCGGTCGCTTCCTGCCAGGGATCGGCCATGGCCTGCTTGAGACTGAAGGAGTAGCGGTCGTTTTCCCAGTCGAGCTTCAGGACCACCACCTCCACCTTCTGGCCCACCTCCAGCTTGGAGTGGATGTCCTCCACGTGGCCCCAGCCGATCTCGGAAACCGGCAGCAACCCCTCCAGGCCGCCGATATCGATGAAGGCGCCGAATGGCCGGATCGAGGTGACCACCCCGGCCACCGTCGCCCCCACCTTGAGGGTTTCCCGAAGTTGATCGCGCTTTTCCTGGGCCTCTTCCTCCAGGAGGACCCGCCGCGACAGCACGATATTGCGGCCGTTTTCGCTGTACTGGGTGATCCGGAAGACCAGGCTCTGCCCGATCAAGGCAGCCGGTTCCTCAATCCGCCGTTTGTCGATCTGCGAGAAAGGACAAAAGGCCCGGGTAGTGCCGGAGAGCTTGACCTCGAAGCCGCCCTTGATCTCTTTTTCGATGGTGCCTTCGACTGGAATCCGGCTGGCGTAAGCTTCCTCCAGATGGGCCTGTCCGGCGCCTCCAGATCCACCCAGCTTGGTGGTAAACAGCATTTCACTGCGGTTGGACGAGAGAAAATAGGCCTTGACCCGATCCCCTTCCTTGATGGTCAGTTCGCCTTGGCCGTCGACGAACTCCTCACGGTTGACATAGCCCTCGCTCTTGCCGCCGATGTCCAGGAAGACGTTGTTGTTGGTGATCCTGACCACCGTCGCCTCGATCTGCTGGCCGGGGTTGAGGGCCGATGGCGCGGAAAACCCGCCCTCGAACATCTTCGCGAAACTGCTGCCGCCGTCACTGCTCATTGGAATGATCCTCTGGATATTAATCTGGGTTTAATCGGGACGTGCTTGGCGATGATTACCGTGAAAGCTTATTCATAAGGACAGATCCACCGACCGTCAATCGGAAAAGAGCGGCCGGCCCACCTCTACCACCTCCACCTGGCGGCCCGGGCAACTCATAACCACAAAGGAGGGCTGGGCATCCTTACCCAACAGCTCGCCGGGATTGACCAGCAGGGTTGCGCCGACCGCCTCGATCCGCCGCCGGTGGTTGTGTCCGCAGCAGACCACGTCAAAGTTGCCCTGAGCGGCCAGCCCCCGGGCCATCTGCGGGTAATGGGTGAAGGCAATCTTCAGCCCGCCGGCCTCGACCGCCCCCAGCAGCCCGTGATGTTCAAGGGACGGGAACCTGATGCCGCAGGAGCTGGAGATCAGATGCTGGTCGCCGACATTGTTGCCGTACACCAGATGGACCGCGCCGGTAAAGGCGGCCAGCTCCTCGAGCATGAAGGGAGAAATCAGGTCGCCGCAGTGGATCAGAAGGGCGCAACCCCTCTGGTTACTCTGGTGCACAGCCTGGCGCAGGTTGGGAATATGATCATGACTATCGGAAAGAATGGCGATTTTCATAAATAACCAAAGTTGGGAAAAATCGCTACACCGGCAGCTTGGCGGGGCGGCAAGTGGAGCAAGGTCTCATCCATGGGAAAAGGCCGCGGCTGGTCTTAGGACGGTAACCCTGGCGAAAGGCGGAAGAATGCCAGTTGGCCGCCCATGCGTTGGGTTAAAATTCCTGCGCACCTATTGCTTGACGATCTCGGTGCCTGTGGGCGGGGTGAACTTAAAGATCTCCCGGTCAACCGGTTGATTGAGGCGGGTGTTGGTAAAATTCAGTTCGGTAAGGCTGCCGAAATGATCGACAATCCGTAGCCTTCTAACCAGAGAGCGGTCATCAATCCAAACATCGAGATGTTCCACCTGACCGTGCTCCACACGGGGGAAGAGTTGCAGGGTGGGGCTTTCACCGCAGCAGTAGTCGGCTTTGGGAAATCTGGGTTCGAAATCCCGCAGAATATCGCCGGTACCGACAAAAAAGGCATAGGTCACATCGGACTGCAGATAATCGCGGGCCGGAATGACCATCATCTGGGCGGCCTTGGCGAAATACATGGACATGGTGGTGCCGTCGCAGATGAAGACCTGGCGATCAGGTTTCCGGTAATCCCAGCGCATCAAGCCTGGCTTGGCAATGACCATAGTCCCTTCTCCCTCGCGCTGTCGGCGGCTCTGTTGCAAAGAAGTGGACTGGCTGAAATCGGCCTGAAAGGAAGAGGTTTTCTCGTAGGTCTGCTGGAGTTTCTTGGCGATCTCATCCGGGCTTGGGGCCGCCGTGGCAGCGCCAACCGGCTGGGACAAAAGGATGGCCATAGCCAGCGTGATCAATCTGTTGATAAGCATTTAACTAGTCCGTGGCTAATGTTGAAATTTATGAAACAACCGCCGGGCGGAACCAGGGGCGGAAGACACCGCCGCCGGGCCTTTAGGCATCAGTCCTGATCAGATCAATCGGGCGGCCGAATATCCTGGCCGCCGTCTCCCGCGCCGCATCGGTGATGTCCGAAACATAATAACGGCTGGGCCCCACCTGCCGCAATTCGTTGGCCACCGCTGGGGTGGAAGCCAAAAAGGTCTTCAACTCTTCCGCCACGGCCGCCGATGAATCAATGACCCGGACCCGTCGCCCGATCCGCGGCTGAATCAGTTCCCGCAACAGCGGATAATGGGTGCAGCCCAACACCAGAGTATCGACCTGTTGCAGTTTCAAGGGCTGCAGATAGCGTCGCAAGATCATCTTGGTCTCCCGCCCGTCCAGCCACCCTTCTTCGACCAGGGGCACCAGCAAGGGGCAAGGGGCGGAAAACACCTTGAGCGTCGGGGCCTCCGCCAGAATCTTCCGCTCATACACCCCGCTTCTAATCGTCGCCAGGGTGCCGATTACGCCGATCCGACCGCTGCCGGTGGTCTCCACCGCCTGCCTGACCGCCGGAGTAATCACCTCAAAAAAAGGCACCGGGAAGGCTTCCACCAGCAGATCGGTGGCGACACTGGCCGCAGAATTACAGGCGATGATAATGATTTTTGCGCCGTGTTCCAGGAGAAACTTCGTATTGTCGAAGGAATATTGAATTATCCGCTCGCGGCTTTTGGGGCCGTAAGGCGCCCTGGCCAGATCACCGAAATACACCTGGGGGTAGTCGGGCAGCAACTGCTCCACCGCCCTGGCGACGGTCATGCCACCCACCCCGGAATCAAAAATACCAATCATGCTCTGTTTCTCGCTCTAATATCCCGAAAAGACCGCCACCACGACGGTCAAATAAAGGCCGCCAGCACGACGACCTTCGGCCGGATACAGTTAATAAGTTAAATCGTCCGGCTCAACAAAAAAACAAGGGGGAGCCCGCCTTTTCGGCTGCCCCCCCCCTGCCTCGGATCGAACAGGCATCGCCATTCGACCACTATCGCACAACTTCAGGCCACAATTATTTTTTCTTACGGTTCTTGGCTGCCCCGGCAGCCTTGCGTTTAGCAATGGCCTTCTTGAGATTTTCCGGCAGACCACGGACCTTGCCGGCCTTTTTGCGCCGGTCGGAAAGCGACTTGGCACATAATGGTTGCCGCAGGGAGAAGCCGTGTTTGGTGCGATACTCGCGACCGGTCAAACCGTGCGACTTCAGATGCTTGGGCGACAGCATCCGAAACTCTTGACCGCACTCCAGACAAACAATCTTGTTCTTCTGGATGGATTTTTCGGCGGTCAAACCAGAGACTGAAACTCCGCTTTCGGCCACGGTTCCATCAGATGTTCCCTGCGCCAATCTGCTCTCATCGCTTTGCAATTCTTGTAGAGCCTTGTAGGTACTTTGCAGTGCAAAAGTCACTTCTTCGGTGGTCATTCCCTTAGAAGCACTCTGCGACTGAACGATCGCAGCCGCCATTTCAACCAACGTCTTACTCATTTCAAACCTCCTTGTTAATATTTCCTTACCTTACCCTGACGAAGACCATATATTAACAGAATTCCAATAGCAAGGCTTTTTTACAGTTCATAATGGATGTTTTGTTGTTTGAAAAGATTTTTCCAATGATCATGTCCTGCAATCTTTCCTAATCTTTCTGCTGTGTGATCATCCAAGCACTCGCCATTCCTCAGGGGTTTTCCGCAATCTCCGGAGGGGTTGCTGGCCGGCAAGCACTTCTCCATAAATACTCTTATATTAAACACCGCAGCTGTATAGTTGATGATTTAAGGCAAATCTCATCAGCCATTATTTAGTTACTGGCAATCGATAAATTGATGACTTTTTCAAAACAAATACCGGTGGTCTTCAAGCCACCCCCTGCCCCCGTTATCGTCATTTCAAATTGCATAATCACCTTGCATGATACGCCCCTCGGATATCATCATCAAAGCTGCGGTCGTTTTAAACCCGCGCAATGCTTGGCTGACTGAGTCAGCCGACCAGCGGTTGCCCCGCCTGCCAAGCTTGTTTTTTTAATGGACTGTTACGTTACCAACAAGCCCCATTCCAACAACCAAAGAAGACTGGAACTGAAGCAAAAATTTTCATCATCTAGTTTAACTAGAAAGGCTTGATTAATTGGTAGATTTTAGAGGCTGATTTATCCGCCAATTATTTCAACCAAACGGATCCTGGCGCCGTTTCCGAGACCAAAGGCGCCCAAGCAATTGACTTTATCAAGGTAAGATATTATTTTAAGGTTTTACTGAACAACCGTTTCATATAACCGGTTAGCTCCGGTCCTTAGTGTCGATCACGTCATTTCAATATCATCGCTATTATTGAACGACGGCTCACATACTGCGGCAATCGACTTTCATCACCGCCCGCTTCACGCTAACGATACAAAGAGGTAAAAGACTATGCCCGTCTACGAGTACGAATGCCTGAACTGTCACGAAATTACCGAGATCTGGCAGGGGCTTGCCGAGGCCCAACTCACAACCTGCCCAACTTGCCAAGGTGCGGTAAAAAAGATTATCTCAATGAGTTCTTTTGCCCTTAAAGGCGGCGGCTGGTATGCCGACAGTTACAGCAGCACACCCAAGCCATCGTCCGCGCCTTGTAAGAGCGGCGAGTGCCCGGCGGCCGCCGCCTCAAAGGAATGCCCCAAGAGCAGCGGAACGAGCTGTGGCTCATAATTAAGCCAACCCCTGGCAAAAAACGCAGCCCTCAACCAAGGGCTGCGTTTTTTTTGACCCTAATTTTTCGGGCGGCTTTTACTCTTGTTTTTGGTACAGATGATGGATAAGGGGGCCGTGGCCATGGCCAATCCGATAATTGGCGCTGAGCCGCAACAATTGATCCAGATAGTCACAAGACTGCTGGAAAGCAATTTCCCAGCTCCCGCTTTTCTGGTGGCCGGCCGCCAAGGCTGAAGCGAAGGTGCAGCCGGTGCCGTGGGTATTTGTGGTCTTAAGTCGTTCCCGTCGTGACTCGATGGTTTTAAATCCCCCGCTTGCCCTGAGAAACAACGTATCAACCACCTGTGGCTCATCTTCCCGACGGTGCCCCCCCTTCAGGACGATGGCGGCAAGTCGCAGGTAAGTATCAAACATCTTGGCGATGGCCGCCAAAATCTCCTCGCTATCCTCGCCGCTGATCCCGGCCAGCACCTGAAACTCTCTGAAATTGGGGGTAAGGGCGGTGGCGTGGGCCATGATTTCCTGTTTGAAATCGACCAAGGCCGCATCCTCCAGAAGGATCTGGCCGGAGGAGGAGCGGAGGATCGGGTCGCAGATCACCTCCCCGCTGAAACTATCCAGCACCTCGCCAACCGCCCGGACAATCCCACCGTCACCCAACATCCCCAGCTTGATGTGACTGACCTCCAGATCGGCCAAAACCTTGGCTGCCTGGGCCTTGACGATTTCCGGATCCATCGGATGAGTGGCGAAGACCCCGGTGGTGTTCTGGACGGTCACGCAGGTGATGGCCGCTGCCCCGTAAACCCCGAGGGTGGCGAAGGTTTTGAGGTCAGCCTGGATGCCGGCTCCGCCCGAGGGGTCGGAACCGGCGATACTCAGGATGGCCCGGACCGGGGGCGGAGAATTTTCAGCTGTGGCCACAGTCACAGCCGGAGTCGGCGGAGCAGTTGCAGCCGCCCGGCTCTTCTGGGCGGGTCACGGATTGGACGTTGATCCGGTAGACCAGTTCCTGGCCGGCCAGGGGGTGGTTGAAATCGACGGTGATCCGATCGCCATCAACCTCGATGATCATGGCCGGAACCTGGTGGGCTTGACCGTCGCGCTCCATGGTCAAGCCGATCACCATGCCCGGGGCCAGATCGGCCTGGGTGTTGACAGCTGAGCGGGGTACGGTGTGAACCAGTTCCTCGTCGCGCTCTCCGTAGGCACTCTGGGGTGGCACCTTGATGTTCTTGCTCTCTCCCGCCTTCATGCCGCGCACTGCCGCCTCAAAGGCGGGCATGACGGTGCCGTCACCCAGGGTAAAGTCCAAGGGGCCAGTATCGGCGGAGGATTCGAAGACCTCGCCGCTGGCGAGGACGCCGTCGTATACGAGGATAACTTGGTCGCCGGTCTCGGCTGGTTGCATGGTTGACTCCTTTATCTTAATTTGTGTGGATATAGTATTGCGGTTCGAGGCTGTAGCCACGGTCAGCCGGTTTTGCCGACCATCATCCCTCGGACGATCTTGGTCAGCAACAGCAGAAGCGGCACCAGATGGAAGAACAGGTCAAAGATGTCCAGTGGCTTGACCAGTCTCCCCGCGGCCAGCATCTTCAGCTTTTCCAGCAGGTGCGGCTGGGGCACGAATGGGGCCAGGGCCATAAAAATTGCCGCCACCGCCAAGAGCGGCAGGGGAATGGAATCGAGGAAGCGCCAGAGGATCTGCACCGAGTAACTCCGCGGTTATAAATATTTTGGGGACGACAGGCTGACATGATAATGTCATTTGCAATTATTGCAAGCGTACCCGCCCGGGCCCTCCGCTACCGCGGGATTCCGGCTAATATGACTTGACAACTTTCCTTTTCCCGCGTAATTTCAACAGCTTTTCGATCCAGGCCGGATCCGCCATGGAACTTATCTGCGAAAAGTATAAAGTAATGATGACCGAGGCTGAGGCGGAATGCGCCCACCTCGTGGAGCACTGTAAGTTCCGCTCGGCCTGTATCATCAATTTCATGACCAGGGAAAGAGCTCGCGAGGCGCGACGCGGCCCGGAACCGACTGAGAACCCGGATGGTTCCGAATCCCCGAAATAGCTCACAGAGTTGCACCATGGAAACATTGGATTTTGCCAAAGGCGGCGGACTGCTGCCGGCCATCGCCCAGGATCATCAGACCGGCGAGGTGCTGATGATGGCCTATATCAACGCGGAGTCCTGGCGTAAAACCCTGGAGACCGGCCAGGCTCATTACTGGAGTCGCTCCCGCAATCAGCTCTGGCTGAAAGGCGAAAGCTCCGGCCATATCCAGATGATCAAGGAAATCCTGGTGGACTGCGATGGCGACACCGTGGTCTTCAAGGTCGAACAGTTGGGCGGGGCCGCCTGCCACAAGGGTTATTCAAGCTGTTTCTTCCGCAAGATGGAAGACGGTTCTTTCAAGGTTACGGGTCGACTGGTTTTCGATCCGCGGGAGGTATACAAGAAATGAATGTACTGAAAATCGGTCTGCCCAAGGGCAGCTTGGAAAAGGCCACCATCGAACTCTTCGAGAAATCGGGGTGGCGAATCAAGCTCTCGTCCCGCAACTATTTCCCGGAGGTGGACGACCCGGAACTGTCCTGTTCGATCTGCCGGCCCCAGGAAATGAGCCGCTATGTCGAGCAGGGGGTGCTGGACGCCGGCATCACCGGCCGCGACTGGACCATGGAGAACAATTCCGACGTCGTGGTGGTCGAGGACCTGATCTATTCCAAGGTCAGCAAGAAGCCGACCCGCTGGGTCATCGCCGTACCTGGCGATTCCGCCATCCATACCCTGGAAGACCTGAACGGCAAGAAGATTTCCACCGAGCTGGTTAACTATACCCAGCGTTTCTTTGCCGAGCGCAACATCAAGGTCGATATCGAATTCTCCTGGGGGGCCACCGAGGCCAAGGTGGTCTCCGGCCTGGCCGACGCCATCGTCGAGGTCACCGAGACCGAGAGTACCATCCGGGCCCACGGCTTGCGAATCATCCACGAGATGATGTCCTCCAACACCCAGCTCATCGCCAACCGGGCGGCCTGGGAAAATCCCTGGAAGCGGGAGAAGATCCAGAATATCGCCATGCTCCTGCAGGGGGCGCTTAGGGCCGACAAGATCGTCGGCCTGAAGATGAACGTGCCCGGCGATAAACTCGATTCCCTGATCGCCATCCTGCCCAGCATGAACGCGCCGACCATCGCCCATCTCTACAAGAGTGAGTGGTTCTCGGTGGAGACCGTGATCTCCGAACACCAGGTGCGCGACCTCATCCCCAAGCTGCTCAGGGCCGGAGCCGAGGGGATCATCGAATATTCGCTGAACAAGGTCATCTGATGACCGTCTCCGCCACCAGCCTTTTCGGCACCGGCAACTGTCAGGCGGTTTATATCAAGAGCGCCTTTAACAACAGCCAGTTGCCGGCCCCGGAATATCCGGAAATCGCCTTCGCCGGCCGCTCCAACGTCGGTAAGTCCAGCCTGATCAATCGGTTGGTCAACCGGCATGGCCTAGTCAAGGTCAGCGCTACGCCCGGCAAGACCCAGAGCCTCAATTATTTCCTGATCGGGGCCGACCTCTATCTGGTCGATCTGCCCGGCTACGGCTATGCCAAGGTGCCTAAAAAGGTTCTGAACGACTGGCAGGGCATGATCACCAGTTATCTGGAGAAACGGGAGAGTTTGTGCTGCGTGGTGGTAATCGTCGATCTGCGCCACCCCCCTAAGGAATATGATCAAGATTTGGTGGCCTGGCTACAGGCCCGCGCCGTGCCGTTGCTTCTGGTCTACACCAAATCCGACAAGCTGTCTCGGAGCGAGCAGAACCGGCAGGCGCGGATTCTCGACGCCGGCTTCAAGGTCGCCCCGGCCGCCCGGGTGATCTTTTCCGCCAAGAGCGGCGAAGGCATGCCCGCACTGCTAACCGCCCTGGATACCTATCTCGATAAATCTTGACCGAAAAATCATAGCCGGTATAGTGACGATTTTGGAAGCTTGAGGCAGGTCGGTCGGTTACTGGCAAGCGCATGGGGTTGGGCATGGAAAAGGATCAACGACTTCCGAGGTGCTGGGAGATTATCGGCTGCGGCAAGCAGGGAAAGTGCCAAGTCTCGAAGATGGCCCAGGCCGGTGGCCGGACCTGCTGGGAGGTGGTCGGTTCCTTTGATGATTATCGCAACGCCCTCAACGTCTGCGGCGATTGCCTGGTCTATGTCCTCCATCAGAGCCAGTCGGTGTTAAGTCCGTCCGAGATCGCCGACATCATGGCCGCTAAGGCAAAAAACCCCGAAAGCCAGGGCTGCCGCGCCTACCACCTTACCCAGTAATCACCTCGCAAGGCCTCGTTTCCCGCCCTTCGCGGCAACCAATTGGCCAAGCCGTTCCCTTCTTCCAATTTCCCAGTTCGGCCTACTTGCAGAGCTTGGTGTGGTCCTTGCCCAGGGCCACCAGGCATTCCAACATCCGTCCCTGTCCGGCTTCGTCCAGCACCAGACCGTAACGGAGCATGCGCTTAAGCGTCACCTTCCATTCTCTTTTGCTCTTCTTGTCCAGCTTTTCGCAGACCCGGGTCTGGTAATGGCAGCTGGTGCAAGAGGCCAGAACCTGTTCGGCACAATCCTGAGCGGCCCGGGCCGGAGCGGCCAGCACCAGACCGGCGATCCCAAGGGCCAAGCCCATGACAGTCAACTTATTTTTCATCGGCGCCTGCCCCTCCGCACCGTTCATCACTGGTCCGACTTCAGCACCGCCAAAAAGGCGCTCTGGGGAATTTCCACATTGCCGACCGTCTTCATCCGCTTCTTCCCAGCCTTTTGTTTCTCCAGGAGCTTGCGTTTCCGGGAGATGTCGCCGCCGTAGCATTTGGCGGTGACGTCCTTGCGCAGGGCCGAGATGGTTTCCCGGGCAACGATGGCGCCGCCGATGGCCCCCTGGATGGCGATCTTGAACATCTGGCGGGGAATCTCTTCTTTGAGCCGTTCGCAGGCATGCAGGCCACGCTCGCGGGCCTTGCTGCGATGGGCCAGCTGCGAGAGAGCATCGACCCTCTCGCCGTTGACCAGGATATCCAGCTTGACCAGGTCGCTGCGGCGATAATCGATCAGCTCATAGTCGAAGGAGCCGTAACCCTGGGTGAGGGATTTCAGCTTATCGTAAAAATCGTAAATCACCTCGCCCAGGGGCAGTTCGCAGGTGAGTTCAATCCGGCCCGGGGTGGGGTAATGATAGTCGGTGTTCTCGCCCCGCCGTTCCATGCAGAGATTCATGACCACACCCATGTAGCGATCCGGCATCAGAATGGTGGCCTTGATGAAGGGCTCCTCGGTCCGTTCGATCCGGCTCGGATCGGGGAAATGGGCCGGGTTGTCGATTTCCACCATGCTGCCGTCCTGCAGGTAGAAGTGGTAGCTGACCGTCGGGATGGTGAGGATCAGGGGGATATCGAACTCCCGCTCCAGCCGTTCCTGGACCACCTCCAGATGCAGCAACCCCAGAAAGCCGCAGCGAAAACCGAACCCTAAGGCGGCCGAGGTGTCCTTCTGGAATGAGAGGGCGGCGTCGTTGAGCTTAAGCTTGTCCAAGGCAGTGGCCAGGTCTTCGTAGTCGTCGGTGGAGATCGGGTAGAGCGAGGAGAAGACCACCTGCTGGACCTCCTTGAAGCCGGGCAGCGCCTTGGCGCAGGGGTCGTTCTTCAAGGTGATGGTGTCGCCCGGGCGGGTGTCGTTGACCGTCTTGACCCCGGCCAGGATGTAGCCGACCTGGCCGGCGGACAATTCCTTCTGGGCGACGCGGGTGAGATGGAAAAAGCCCACCTCTTCAACCTTGTAAGAAGCGCCGTTGGACATGAAGACAATGGTGTCGCCGGCCCGGACCCGCCCCTGGAAGATCCGGCAGGAGATAATGGTGCCGCGATAGGGATCATAGTTGGCATCGAAGATCAGGGCTTCCAAGGGTTTATCCGGGTCGCCCTCCGGGGGCGGCAGCAGGTTGACCACCGCCTCCAGAACCTCATCGACGCCAAGGCCGGTTTTAGCCGAGCATTTTTGGATGTGGGCAACATCCAGGCCCAGATCCTCCTTGATCTGGATGGTTATTGCCTCGGGGTCGGCGGCCGGCAGGTCGATCTTGTTGATGACCGGGATCACCTCCAGATTGTTCTCCATGGCCAGATAGAGGTTGGCCAGGGTCTGGGCCTGGACGCCCTGGGCGGCATCAATCAACAGCAGGGCGCCCTCGCAGGCGGCCAGCGCCCGGGAGACCTCGTAGCTGAAGTCGACATGACCGGGGGTGTCGATCAGGTTGAGGACATAATCCTTGCCGTCCTTGGCCTTGTAAGGCAGACAGATGGTCTGACTCTTGATGGTGATGCCGCGCTCGCGCTCGATGTCCATGCTATCGAGCATCTGGTCCTTGAACTCGCGATCGGTGACCATCTTGCATTTCTGAATAAAGCGATCAGCCAGGGTCGATTTGCCGTGGTCAATATGGGCGATGATGCTGAAATTGCGGATGTTGTCCATGAGGTTTAAGGGGTGCCGAAGATGGGTTGGGCGGGTGACGCTCCCGCTGGGGTTTTTACGGCCTGGCGGATCATGGCTAGGGCAAGGGACTCTGGCGACCAAAAGGTCGCCGGCCTTTGCCGGTGCGGGACCAGCCAAAGGCATGTCTTTTTATCACAAAACTGAAGAGTTGGGAATATCTTTCAATATAATCGAGTGGCTCGTCTACCGATGCTTAATGATTTGCAGGACCGGTTAATTTTGCTAAGCCGTTGTCCAAAAAAACTGTAACATTGAACTGAAGGTGGTCGGCATCTCCTCAGGGGTAGTGATCCAGGGGCCGTAAGTGAGGGGTTGGAATTGCCCAGGTATTTTAGTAACGGCCTCTAAGAAGTTGCCGGGCGACCCCGGTGACCATAGTTCAACCCGTTCAGGCGTTTCCCATGAGCATATTGCGCAAGCTGTTTCTGTCCCTGCTGCTGACCGCTTTCTTTGCCAGCCCGGCCCGGGCCGGGGATCAGGTCGGGGTGGCTTGGGCCTTTTTCCTAAAAGACGGCGAGGGTCAGGTGAAAAGCCTGAGCTTCGACGAGACCGAAAGATTCGCCGCCGGGGATCTCCTGCGGATTTATCTACAGCTCCAGGAAAAGACCTATGTCTATCTTTATCTCCACGATTCCCGGGGGGACCTCTACCTAGTCTTTCCGCCCACCCCAGATTTCTACGGTGGGGAATTCCCGGCCTGGCAGAAATTTTACATCCCCTCCGGCCGGGGTTGGTTCACCCTGGACAGCGGCAACGGCAAAGAGCGTTTTTATCTCCTGGCCGCCAATCACCGGTTGATCGGCCTTGAGGGACTGACCGACCAGTTTCTCATGGATCGGGACGACCGGGCGATGCAGGTTCGGCTGCTGGGCGAGATCAATCGAGAGATCGCCACGTTGGGACAACCGGCTAATTTAGAGCAGAGTCCCCTGCCGGTTCCCTATTCCACCGGCCTGGCCGGCAGTCGCGAGCCGCTGCCGGGAAGTTTTGCCAACCAGACCAGAGGTGACGGTGATTTCAGCCTGATCCTTGAACTGAGCAACCCTTGAATCATGACGCGCAACAGGTCAAAACCGGCCAATTTGGCCAACGATAAATCAATGTATTGATCACAATATCCATCGTTCTCGCGCCTTTTTGCGAGGACAACAATCGTCCGCCGATAAGGCTGGCAATTGTCGGGTTAGACGTTATAATATGCCCTTTTTTGTAACCAGGCCCGCGGGCGGAAGGTTTTCTCCGTTTCCCGGGCGGCTTTCCAAGGCGAGAGGAGCCTGTCATGGTTAAGCGTATGACCGATTCCGATTATTCGGAGGGTCAGAACATCGATTCTACGGAAGAGTACCGGCCGCTGGTAAGCATTGCAGAGGATGAACACCTGCCGGCGGTGGGCCATACCGGACTCCAGCGTTACCTCCAGGAAATCAGCCAGCACAAGCTGCTTACCAGGGAAGAGACCGAGGAACTGGCTATTCGTTACCGCGAAAACCAGGATCCCGACGCCGCCTACCGGTTGGTGACCGCCAACTTGCGGCTGGTGGTCAAGGTGGCCATGGATTTCCAGAAGTACTGGATGCAGAACTTTCTCGACCTGATTCAGGAAGGTAATATCGGGCTGGTCCAGGCGGTAAAAAAGTTCGACCCTTATCGGGGGGTGAAGTTCTCCTACTACGCCGCCTATTGGATCAGGGCCTACATCCTGAAGTCGATTATGGACAACTCGCGGTTGGTCAAGATCGGCACCACCCAGGCCCAGCGCAAGCTTTTCTTCAGTCTCAACAAGGAGCGCAAACTCTTGGAGGCGCAAGGGTTCGCGCCCGAACCCAAGCTCCTGGCCGAGCGGTTGCACGTCAAGGAGAGCGAGATCATTGAGATGACCCAGCGGTTGGCCAGTCAGGAAAGTTCCCTGGAGGGGCCGGTACGGGAAGGCTCCAACGAGGAGCAGAAAGATTTCCTGATTTCACCCGGCCAAAGCGTCGAAGAGATCGTGGCGGAGACCGAATTGCGCAGCAAGGTGGCCATGGTGGTGGAGAAAATGCGGGGAACTCTGAACGACAAGGAAAAAGCCATCCTCGAACACCGATTGCTTTCCGACGAGCCCTTGACCCTGCAAGTCATCGCCGACCAGTTCAAGGTCTCCCGGGAAAGGGTCCGGCAGATCGAGGCCAACCTGCTGGGCAAAATGCGGGTCTTCTTCGAAAAAGAACTGCCGGATATTCATAACTATATCGATGAAATTTTGACCAATTGGCGCCAGGGCCACTGAGCGTCGATTCGTCCTAAGGAGAAATAAGCCCATGCGGGTACCGTTACTGGATTTGCACGAACAGCTGAAACCCCTGAGGGAGGAGATCATCGCCGCAGTTACCGAGGTGATTGATTCCACCACCTACATCATGGGACCCAAGGTCGAACAGCTGGAGCGGGAGGTGGCTTCTTACAGTGGCGCTGCCCATGGCATCGGGGTGGCCAGCGGCACCGACGCGCTTTTGGCGGTTTTGATGACCATCGGGGTCGGCCCCGGCGATCTGGTTCTCACCACGCCCTACACCTTTTTCGCCACCATGGGTTGCGTGTTGCGGTTGGGCGCCAGGCCGCTCTTTGTGGATATTGACCCGATCTCCTACAACCTTGATCCCGGGCTGATGGAAGAAGCCCTGGCCGCCGACCCGGACCGGACGGCCCGGATCAAGGCGATCATCCCGGTCCATCTGTATGGCCAGTGTGCCGACATGGCCAGAATCATGGCGGTGGCCGACCGCTATGGGATTCCAGTGGTGGAAGATGCGGCCCAGGCCATCGGGGCAGCCTGTCCCATGCCCGAAAATGGCCAGGTGGTCTGGCGGCGGGCCGGCTCGTTGGGACTGGCCGGCTGTTTTTCCTTCTTCCCCAGCAAAAATCTGGGCGGGGTAGGTGACGGTGGCATGATCGTCTGCCAAGACGCGGATTTTGCCGAGCGGGTCAAGATAATCCGAGTCCACGGCGGCGCCCCCAGGTACCACCACGGCGTAGTCGGCGGCAATTTCCGCCTCGATCCCATTCAGGCGGTGGTTCTGTCGATCAAATTGGCCCACCTGGATTCCTGGCACCACCAGCGCCGTGAAAACGCCGCCCGTTATCGCCGGCTGTTTCGGGAATCAGGCCTTCTGGAGAATGATCTGGTCACGTTGCCGGTGGCGGTTTATGAAGCGGCGGCGGGGGCGGCGGGTTGCCGGGACTATCACATTTATAATCAGTTCGTTATTCGGGCCAGCCGGCGCGACGAACTCAGGACTTACTTACAGGCGGCCGGCGTCGGAGTTGAGGTTTACTACCCGATTCCGCTACATCGCCAAAAGTGCCTGGCCGGGCTGGGCTATGATGAACTGACTTATCCCACCTCCGAACAGGCGGCGACCCAGACCCTGGCCCTGCCGATCTACCCAGAGCTTACTGCCGCCGCACAGGAACAGGTGGTCGCCAGCATTGCCGCCTTCTATGCCCAGGGGGAGTAAATTTATATCGCCAGGCCGGATCGATGCGGTCAAAATCCGGCGATTTTTTCTGCTTGGCTTACTCCTGCTGGGTCTTGGCCGGCCCGGACTCTCAGTTGCCCAGTTGAGCGAGTACCTCCAATTCCCCCGATCCTTTCCGGAGCGGGATCTCATCTTAGGTGCGGGGAACCGACCGGAGTGGCGAAAGGCTTGGGAGAACGGCCGCCGGTTGTTCCGCTCTGGTGATCTCCGGGGGGCGCTGGAGAACTATCAGCGGCTGCTGCTCGCCAAACCCAATATCGAAGAGGCCCGCTGGGAGTTAGCCATGCTCCTGGCCGGCCTGGAGGATTGGGAGAGGACCCGGAGTGAATTGGAGCTCCTGGTCGAAGCCGCCCCCGACAATGTCGAATACCTGAACGCCTTGGGAGTAGCCCTGCGTCATGCCGGGCAGTCTGGACGAGCCCTGGATATCTTCGGCAAAGTTCGGGAACGCTTTCCCGAAAACTTCACCGCCCTGATCGGACAGGCACAGGGACTTATCGAAGCTGGGCGGAAGAAAGAGGCCCTGCCGCTGATCCAGGAGATTGTCACTAGGAAGCCCGAGGACCGTGAATTGAGTCTGGCCCTGGCCACCATGGCTTACGAACAGGGCCAGATGGAAATGGCCCGCAAGCTTCTGGTTTCACTGTCCTCCGGCAAAAAGGTTGAGCTCGACACCCTCCTCTTTGCAGCCAGACTCCACGAAACGCTGGGGAGAGAGAAGGAGGCAGTCGGATACTGGGAGAAAGGTTTGACTATGGACCCCGCCAACCGCGAGGCCCATGGGTGGCTGGCCAAATATCAGGAAAACCTGAGGCGGCCGGATAAGGCCCTGCCCCATCTGCATTTCCTGTTGGAACAAGAACCCCAGAATATCTCGATTCTCGGGCGAATCTGCTGGATCTACCTCGATTCCTCAGCGCCTTTTGCCGAGGCTTTTCCCTATTACGAAAGGTTTCTCCGGTTACGGCCCGACGATCTAGACTTCATCCGGGCGGCCATAAACCTCACGAACGGCCGGGAAGAAGAACAAACCGCTCTTTTTCGGCTTCTATTGGCGATTTCTTCCGAGGACCTGGGGGTGTTTAATCGGCTGGACGCGGGCTGGGAGGCAGTCGGCAAGCCGGAAATGGCACTGGCCATGTGGGAACGCTTGATCAAACTGGCCCCGAAGCGGGTTGAAGCATACCGGGCCTTGGCCAGGCTACTGGATAATCCAAGGCACCAAGTACGATTGATCGAGGTTCTGGAGACCATTCACCGCCTGGCACCGGATGACCGGGAAGTCATCGGACAGCTGGCCCGTTTGATGGTCTTTCACGGTGAATTAAACGCCGGACTGGAATATTACAATAAGCTGGAGCAGACCGGCTATCAGAGCCGCGACCTTTATACCGGCCGTTTGGCCATTTACGAAAAGTTGGGACAGCCATCAAGGGCCTTGGCCGACTACAAGAAATCTCTGACTCTGTCGCCAGATTCCGAGGAGAATCTCCGCAACCGTTGCATCTTTCTGGCCGGAGAACTGGGCGATGTGACCTTTCTGGCGCAGATTGCCGCCGGGCTTGAAGGTAATGCCCCGGAGGGCAAACGAATCGGCGAGATGGTGTTGTTGGCCGAGGCCTTCGCCAGTGCCCGGGATTTCAGCCGGGCCATACACTACTATCGCCTGGTTCTGGCCAGCCAGGCCGGCATGCCCCCAGCCCTTTCGCGACAGGCCAGGCTGGGGCTGGCCCAGCTGTACCAGCGGAACGACCTGCCCTTTGAGGCAGAGCAGGTCCTGCGTGAAGGGCTGCTGTCCGAAGCTGACCAAGGCGTATACCTGCACCGGCTTTTCGAGCTGTCTCTGGCTGGAGAACATCCAGACCTGGAAAGTGCCCGGGTGTGGCATAGACAGTTGCAAAACCGGCCCGAGGTTGGACCGGCCGCAGCCGCCATCCTTCGTGCCCGACTGCTTGCCGCTTCAAAAGAGCGTCATCAAGCCGAAGAAATTTTGCGCCAATTGCTTACCCAGATGGAAACCGGCGATGGCCTGCAGCCGACCGGGGCGGAGGTCATGGTGAGCAGGCAAGCCGGATTGCTGCTGGTCGAGATTCTGCTTGAGGCCGGCGAGTTGGTGGCGGCGGAACAACAATGCCTGGTCATTCCCGGGGCGGAATCAGACCTGGAGGTTCTGGTACTGTTGCAGGCTATTTATCTCCGGGCCGGCGAAGTTACGGCTGCCGCCGGAATACTGCAGGGCCTCCTACAGCCGGAAGCGGACGGGATCAAACTGTTGCAATTAGCCGAATTCATGCAACAGCGGGGATTGTCAGCAGCCCAGACCACGGTTGCCGACAAAGTGTTGAGTGACTGGCCTGATTCACTGCGGGCCGTTTTTGTTAAGGTCGAGGCGCTGATCGGCGAAGAGAATAATGGCGAGGCCCTGCGGCTTGGTGAAGCCCTGGCCGAAAGCTTTCCGGGCAACACTTCCGTTGCGGCCCTGAATGCCAAGCTTTATTTTAAAAACGGCCAGTACCAGAAGGCGATTCCCTTATGCAGGCATATTTTGGCGGCAGAACCAGACCGTCTAGATATCAAGTTCCTCATGGTCCGCTGCGAGTTGGCGCAGGGCAATCAGGTTGAGGCTACCCGCCAGGTCCAGGAGTTGTATCCGCTGACCGGCTCAAGTCTGTTGGCGAAGCGCTTATCCGAGGCCGGTCTGCCGTTGCCGACGCCCCGCAAAAGTTCACTGTGGCAGACTCTGACTTTTAGTCGCCCGCCTTTTGATCTAGCGGTAGAAATGTTGAAAGCCGAGGCTTTTATTGACCAGTCGCAGCCGGAGAGAAGAAAAGTAAACGAACTGGTCTCAACGATATTGGCCTGGCTCCGCTGGGAAAAAAGTTTCAGGTCGATCCTGATCAGAGGGCAATGATTATGGTTGGCGGGGTGCGGCTGTGCTTGCAGAAAGATTTTGAAGTGGTTATGTTAACAGCCCTGTTGGTCAAGGTGGCTAAATTATGAAAGGCTTGTGGGAAGTTCTGGAAATTCTCGGGGTTTTGCTCGTGTGGCTGCTGGTTTCGGTTTATGTGGCGCCCCGGGTCAAAGGTGGATTTTCTTGAAAAGATCCCGATGGCTGTCGGCTCGTGAAGCCGGAGAATCACGATAAGTCGTTACCACCCAAGGATAACGGCCAGACCTGAACGGCGCTAGGCTCAGCCAGATGCCAACGCGATGGGTCAGGTTTTCGCCTGCTTTTAAGACCGGAAACAACTTGATTATTAACTCACGGTGGATGACCGACCGGTTTTCCACCGTATCTATTTTAAGAGGTTGAATAAAAATGGTTACGAGAATCCCGATATCAAAGACCGGGTTTGCCAGATTGAGGGCCGAACTGGACCATCTCCACAAGCATGAACGCATGGAGGTGATCAGGTCAATCGAACGGGCCCGCGAGCACGGTGATTTGAAAGAAAACGCTGAATATCACGCGGCCAAAGAACGCCAGGGGTTTATCGAAGGCCGGATTATGGAATTGAAGGACAAGCTGGGCCGGGCCGAAGTGATTGACTGTTCCCAGTTGAGCTGCGAGAAGGTGGTGTTCGGTACGGTGGTTGCAGTGATGGATCTGGATACGGATGAGGAGTTGAGCTACCACCTCCTGGGTCCGGAGGAAGCGGATATGAAGCGCAACCAGATTTCAGTGCTTTCCCCCTTGGGAGGAGCGATGCTGGGCAAGGCAGTTGGCGAGGACGTCACGGTTAAGACCCCCGCCGGAGTGCGGCAGTTGGAAATCATGGGAATCTCGCGCCCACCCGAGGCCTGAGCGTATCCGCGCACCGCCCCTTAATCTTTTACGGCAAGGCCGGTGAGGAAGATGGCGCTGATCTGGCTGGCCGCCTCTTCAATGGTGTACTGGTTGTCAGGAGAGAGAATCCACAATCTGGCGGTCTCGTCCAAAGCACCGAAGAGGGCGCGTTTGGCCACCCCAGGCATCACATCGTTTCGGAAGACCTTCATCTCCTGCCCCTTGTGAATAATCCGGGAAATGATATCGACATATTCGATGAATTTGGTGTTCCGGTACTCCTTCATAAACTTGTTGCTCTGACGCAATTCCATCTGCAGAACCTCGGCCAGATCCTTTTTATCCCGGAGCAGTTCCATGTGCTGGCGGGCAAAAAGTTCCAGCATCCGCCGGGGGTCTTTTTCTGCCTCGATAAGGTTCTTAATCTCCTGGATCAACTTGCCGATTTCCTCTTCGAAGATAGAAATCAGGATATCGTACTTGTTATTAAAGTAGAGATAGATGGTGCCGTCCGCCACCGAGGCTTCATTGGCGATATCTGAGATT
Source organism: Deltaproteobacteria bacterium (assembly GCA_020056965.1). Taxonomy (GTDB): domain Bacteria; phylum Desulfobacterota; class Desulfobulbia; order Desulfobulbales; family JAGXFP01; genus JAGVGT01. The sequence continues at coordinate 52,089 of JAGVGT010000072.1, read as the reverse complement.
CTGGCGCTGTAAAAACCTTTCTGGGCGAAAACCTTGATCGCGGCCTGAAGAATCTTGTTGTGCTTGTCGGATACCCGCATGGAAGATCCCTGGCTGAATGGGGGAGCGGTGCAATTTGCAATAAATTTATGAATGAATGTTCATTCTTAAACAAGAATAGATGCAGAGGTTTTTCGTGTCAAGCGGAAAAGGGCCTGCCGGCAGGGGAAGTATACACCCAAGCTGCCCAGCCCCAACAGGGTGAGAGCAGCAAAGGCGAGGATTGACAAGCGCGGCGCGGTACGGGTAGGATGCACCATTTTCGGTGATGACTGCAGCCAGGAAGGGTGGAGGAAACGATGAAAGTTCTAGTGATTGGTTCGGGTGGGCGTGAACATGCCATGGTCTGGAAGTTGGCGCAAAGCCCCAGGGTCGAGAAAATCTTCTGCGCCCCCGGCAATGCGGGGATCAGCCGGCTGGCTCAGTGCGTGCACATTGAGACTACCGACCTGGCCGGCCTGGCCGATTTTGCCGAGCGCGAGGGGGTTGGGCTGACTGTGGTCGGACCGGAGGTGCCTCTGACCATGGGCATCGTCGACCTTTTCAAGGCCAGGGGGCTGCGGGTTTTCGGGCCGTCCGGACAGGCCGCCGCCCTGGAAGGCAGCAAGGTCTTCAGCAAGAATCTTCTGAAAAAATATGGCATCCCTTCCGCGGCCTATGAGGTCTTTGACGACCGCGAGAAAGCAGTGGCTTATATCCGCAGAGTCGGGGCGCCGCTGGTGATCAAGGCCGACGGTCTGGCCGCCGGGAAGGGTGTGATTGTCGCCCAAACCATCGAGGAGGCTTTGGCCGGGGTCGAACTGATCATGGGCGAAAAGGCCTTCGGGGCGGCCGGGACCCGCTTGGTGGTTGAAGAGTTTCTGGTCGGTGAGGAGGCCTCTTTTCTGGCCTTCACCGATGGGAAAACGGTATTAGCCCTGCCCTCTTCCCAAGACCACAAGGCGGTTTTCGACGGAGACCGGGGGCCCAACACCGGCGGCATGGGCGCCTACTCACCGGCCCCGGTTGTAACTCCGGAAATTCACGCCGAGGTCATGGAAGAGGTGATGTACAAGACCGTCCGGGCCATGGCCGCCGAAGGCTGCGAATATCAGGGCATCCTTTACGCCGGTTTGATGATCGACCAAGGGCGGATCAAGGTTCTGGAATTTAATTGCCGCTTCGGCGACCCCGAGTGCCAGCCGCTCTTGATGCGCTTGCGCAGCGACCTGGTCGAGGTCATGGAGGCGGTGATCGACGGCCGCTTGAGCGAGGTTACACTGGAAATCGATCCCCGGCCCACGGTCTGCGTGGTCATGGCCTCCGAGGGATATCCCGGGCCTTACGAAAAGGGCCGGACGATCCGGGGGCTGGCGGCAGCGGCCGAGGTTCCCGAGGTCCAGGTCTTCCATGCCGGCACCGCTGAGATAAACGGCCAGGTGGTCAATGCCGGCGGCCGGGTCCTGGGGGTTACCGCCATTGGTGGCGATCTACCGACCGCCATCGCCAATGCCTATGAGGCGGTGGGACGGATCAGCTGGCCGGGTGAATTCCACCGCACTGATATCGGCGGCAAGGCCTTGCGGCGCCAAAAGGTCGGGGCAAAAGTCGGCATCGTCATGGGCAGCGATTCGGACCTGCCGGTCATGCAGAGCTGCGTTGAGCAATTGCGGAAATTCGGAATTCCCTTTGAAATCACAATCGCCTCGGCCCATCGCACTCCGGCTCGCGCTTCTGAGTATGCCGCCACAGCCCGGCAACGGGGAGTGCAGGTGATCATTGCTGCCGCCGGCATGGCCGCCCACCTGGCCGGAGTCCTGGCCGCCCATACCACCCTGCCGGTGATCGGGGTGCCCATTGACGCCTCATCCCTCAATGGCCTTGATGCCTTGCTCTCCACGGTCCAGATGCCGCCTGGTATTCCGGTGGCGACCATGGGAATCGGCAAGAGCGGTGCCAAAAATGCGGCAATTCTGGCCGCCCAGATCATCAGTCTGGCCGACCCTGATCTGGCTGCAAAGCTGGCGGAATTCAAGGTACAGATGGCGGCGGAGGTCACTGCCAAGGCCGAAAAAATGGCCCGGGAATTCTGCTGATTACATGCCAATAAAACCAGAAGCAGCCGAGATGGCCCGGTTGGTCCGAGAACTGGCCCGGGGCGGGGTAGTGGCCTTCCCCACCGAGACCTTCTACGGTCTGGCGGTAAATCCCTTTGTCCAAGAGGCACTGGCTAAACTCTTCGCCCTCAAGCAGCGCCCCCCCGAGAAGCCGGTCCTGGTGCTGATCGACGAAACGGCCCGACTCCGGGAGCTGGTCCTGGAGATACCGCCGCTTTATGAGGTGCTGATGGCAAGGTTCTGGCCCGGTCCCTTGACCTTGATTTTCCCGGGTCGTCAGGGGCTGCCGGAATTGTTGACCGACAGGCGCGGCACCATCGGGATCCGGCTTTCCTCTCAGCCCCTGGCCTGTCGGTTGGCGGCGGCGGCCGGCGGGGTGATCACCGGCACCAGCGCCAACCCGGGCGGTGCCCCGGCGGCCAGCACTGCCGCTGAGGCCCTGGCGTATTTCCCAACCGGTCTGGCGGGCATCCTCGATGGCGGCCAAGCTTCAGGCGGGCTGGGTTCAACTATTGTCGCCGAGGAGGACGGGAGATTGCGCTTGATCAGGTCCGGTGCCATTCCTTTTTCCGAACTCCTGGCCGCGGTGTCGGCGTAAACTTAGGTCCGACCGGCGTCTTGCCACTCTTGAAGATTATCTCGTTACCTCTGCCAAATCGGTCAACTGCTCCATCCGTTCCAGCCACTGTTCACCGACTGCGGACACCACTGCGGTCCGGCTCTTGTCCCCAGCAAAAGTCAACTCCAGGTCCAGGCAGGATAGCGGTTTGAGCTGCCCCAGCCGGTCCGGCCACTCAATCAGCGTAGCCCCCTGGCCATAAAGAAAATCGAGAAAGCCCAGTTCCTCGATTTCTTCCTCGGAGGTGAGCCGGTAGAGATCCAGATGGTAGAGGGGCAGACGACCGGGATACTCGTGCAGCAGGTTGTAGGTGGGACTGGTGATATAGCAGGAATCCGCCACCCCGCCGCCCCTGCAGATGGCCTGGGCCAGGGTAGTCTTGCCGGCGCCCAACGGGCCGGTAAGCAGGATCATGTCGCCTTGCTGCAGCAGTTCCCCGAGACGGCTACCAAGCCGCACTGTGGCGGCCAGATCGGGCAGGTCGAGGTGCAGGGTGCGGATGTTCATGCCAAGGCCGGATGTTTGGGTTTAGGTAACTGTCCGGCCGCGCCGCAGATGCTAGGAAGAGGTCTGCGAAATGTGCTTTTGCACATGAGCAGGCCAATGACAATGCAGATGTGGTGCGGCCGGACAGTTACCGGTTCAGCTGATTTTCTTGTGGCAGAGCAGGCAGCGGAACTTGGAGGGATGGTCCTTGGGCAGGGCGCCGGCCTGGCCGGTCGGATTGTGGCATTCTCCGCAGAATTTCTCCGCCGCCTTCTTGTCCATCTGGTAAAAGCGCAGATGGTTGTCGTCGCGCGGCATGCGGTGGGTGGTCTCCTTGGGGGCGTTCAGGAGAAAGGCCACGATCGCGCCACCGACGACGAGAAACAGCAGGTTGTAAACCAGGATTTTGCGGCCCTTCTTCTTTTCGGTCAAGTCGACACCTCCAATCTATTCGTATTTACCGGGCGTTAGCTCAGCCCGCCATTTCCAAGGCATTAAAGGATACCGCGCCAACGCGCAGGGCCGCCACCAGGGTCTCCATGGTCAACCGGCAGGCCAGAAGGCTGCTGCCGGTGAAGGCCACCAGGCGGCGATGCAAGTGGTGGCGGGCCAGGAGCCGGGCCATTTCCGGGGCAGGGTAGAGCGGATCCAGAATGGTGCGGGCCGCCTCCTCACCGGAGATGATGGCCGGGAAAATCCCCTCGCCGGTAAGGGCCGAAGCCAGTCCGGCCGCATCACCGACCAGAAAACGATGGCCGAAACGCCAGCCCTGGTAATCATAATTGATCAATCCGGCCTGCATCTTTGCCGATTCGAGATTAATACCATGTCCGGCCGCCCAGAGCAGGAAATTTTTCCGCAGCACCCCGGGTTCGACCGCCAGTCGCCCGGCATAGGCGCCGATAGAGGCACAGCCCCGATGGGGAAAAACCCAGGCGTAGCCATTGTTGAATAATCGGTCGTCCAGATGCCATTCCATCCGGGGAAAATCGCCTTCAACGAAGAGGTTGAGTCCCACTCCCACCTGCCGAGTCGCCAGACCGAGGTGTCGGCGGACCGTCGAGGAACTGCCATCGGCCCCGACCAGGTATTGGAAGGAGAAGCCCTTTCCGGCCGCCTCCAGGCTGTGCTCGCTGATTCGACCTACCGGGTGGTTTGCTTCGACCCGGACCCCTGCACCCAGCGCCTCTTTGAGTTGCCACTGCCCTAGTTCCTCCCGGTTGACCGTCGAGACCAGGGGTTGGGCGGCCGAGATCACTGTCCGCTGCCAGCGGGTAAAGAGGTGCTGGTCGGGAAAGGTTTTCTGCATCAGGGACTCGGGCAGTCGCTGACGGAGGCCGGACCAGGTAACGCCGCCGGCGCAGACCTTCGGCCCGATCCACCGTCTTCGCTCCAGGACCAGCACATCTTTGCCGGCCTTGGCCAGGAGCGTGGCGCAGGCCAGGCCGCCCGGTCCGGCTCCGACTACGACGGTATGATATTTTTGCATGGGTGCTGAGTCGCTGGAAAGTTCATACCCGCCAAGTTATAGCCGGTATCTAAGGCTGTCAAGAAATTCGGACCGCTCTCCCCTACCCTTTTGACGGGCGATGTGTTAAATTCAGCCCGGTTTCGGCACCGGGTGCCGGGTAAACGTTTAATGATGAAATTCAAGAAGATAGGTGAAGGTTTGGAATCGTTGCTGAAAACCAGGAGTTCGGGAACCGGGAAGTCGTTGGCGCTGCTTTTTTTGCTGTTGGGGCTGCTTGGCCTGGTGGCGGCCGCCTGGTATGTCGTGGAAATCGGGCGACCCCAGGTTGCGTCTGGTAAAGACTTTGCTCGGCTGGGGCGCAGCCGCGAGCTTACTCTTGTCCTGAGCGACGAAGGGCGGGGACTGCGGTCGGTGGAGGTGGAGCTGGTGCAGGGCGCCAAGGCAGCCATGCTCTTCGAACGTTCTTATGATCGCCAGGGCCTGCTGGGTCTCTCAGGCCCGTCCCGCAGTGAGGAGAAGATCAAGGTGGCGCCGCTCGAGCTGAAATTCACTGACGGCGAGGCTAAGGTGGTGGTCAAGGTGCGCGATTGCTCCTGGTGGGGCTGGCAGCGCGGCAATCTTACCGAACTGGTCATCCCCACCGTCATCGATACCAAGCCACCGCAGGTGACGATCCTCAATTCCGGCCGCTATATCTCCCCCGGCGGGGCCGGGTCGGTGGTCTATCAGTTTGACGAGGAGGTCGGTCGTTACGGGGTCAACTGCAACGGCAACTTCCACCCCGGATTCCCCTTGCCCAAGAAAGGCAAGAATACTTACGGGGCGGTCTTCGCCCTGCCTTATGACGCCAGCAATCTGGCGCAGTTGGAGGTTCAGGCTGTTGATCTGGCCGGTAACGAAATCAAGATGCATTTCCCGATGTATCTGAAAGAGGTCAAGCGCAAGTCCGACAAGATCGAGATCAGCGACAATTTCCTGAACAACAAGTTGCCGGAGTTCGCCAGCCACTATCCGGAGTTGAACGGCAAGTCGCCGGTGGCGCAGTTTTTGGAGGTCAACAGCCGCATTCGCAATGAGAACAACGCCAAAATCCGCGAGGTCTGCACCAAATCCCAGCCGGAGCAGCTCTGGAGCGGCACCTTTGCAGCCATGGCCCGGGGCAGCCGCAAGGCCGGTTACGCCGAGTATCGCACCTACATGTACCAGGGCAAGAGCATCGATCAGCAGGTCCACCTGGGGATCGATCTCGCCTCCACCGCCCAGGCTCCGATCAAATCGGCCGGCGGCGGGGTGGTGGCCTTTGGCGATTACCTGGGGATCTACGGCAACTGCGTCATCGTCGATCACGGCTGCGGGGTCTTCACCCTCTACTCGCACATGAACCAGATTCAGGTCAAGGTCGGCGACAAGGTGACTCCGGAATCAACCCTGGGGCTGACCGGCACCACCGGCATGGCCGGTGGCGACCATCTCCACTTTGGCGTCCTGGTCAACGGTGTCTTTGTCAACCCCCTGGAGTGGTGGGATCCCTCCTGGATGGGATTCAATATTAATGGGATTATCTAATAAAGTTGGCAACTCAAGGAGCAAGTGGTTCCAGCAAGGTGGTATGGAAAGAGGTTGATCCTGAAGCCCATAGAAACGCCAAAACATGCAAATGACGTATCTACTGAGCAGTGTGTAGGACGTAATGGGCTTGCGAATTGCGCCGGATGAGTTCAGAGAAGCAGTTGGGCCGCCCTTCGACAGGCTCAGGGTGAACGGAATACCTGCTTGATATACCGTTCTCGCCTGGCTTGATGTTGTGGCTCCTTAGGGGGGATTTTGTCCGGGTCCGTAAGGTTCGGAATTATCTAGCTGTCCTTGCGCCGGGGGATAATTTTTAGGCGTTGTCGTCTGAGTGTGATTCGTAATCGCAATAAGTTATTCCTATCGCCCTGAGCCTGTCGAAGGGTGGCCCAATCTCTTTGTGGGACCGTTAACCTTGTCAATCATTCGAATCCTGCCGGAGAACCTGGCCAATCAGATCGCCGCTGGTGAGGTGGTGGAACGCCCCGCCTCGGTAGTCAAGGAATTGGTCGAGAACGCCATCGACGCCGGGGCCACCAGCCTCACGGTGGAAATCGAAGGCGGCGGCACCTCGCTGATCCGGGTGATCGACGATGGGGGTGGCATGGATCGCGACGATATCCTCCTGAGCCTGGAGCGCCATGCCACCAGCAAGTTGACCCGGGCCGAGGACCTGGACGCCATCACCACCCTGGGCTTCCGGGGTGAGGCGTTGCCCAGCATCGCCTCGGTGGCGCGGCTGACCATCACTTCGCGGCCGGCCGGGGCCGATCTGGGCAGCCGGGTTGAGATCAAGTTCGGCAAGGTGGTCAAGGTCCACGAGATGGGTTGCGCCTTCGGCACGGTGATCGAGGTGCGCGACCTCTTCGGCAATGTCCCGGCCCGCAAAAAGTTTCTCAAATCAACCCGCACCGAACTGGCCCATATCGAGGAGATGGTAAGAAACTACGGTCTGGTCCGCACCGGGCTGGCCATCTCCTATCTGGTTAACGGCGGCGAGGTGCTGGGGCTGCAGGCCGCCGGGGCTGATCCGGCCGCGCGATTACGGCGCCTGCTGGGCGGTAGCGCGGTCGGTGAACTTGTTGAAGTAAATTCTTCGCCTGACCCTGGTCCGGAGGCGATTGACGTTTCGGGCTTCCTGGTCGCCCCTGAACGTTGCGGTCCGAGCGGGCGGTTGCGGGTCTTCGTCAACGGCCGGCCGGTCCGCGACCGAGTCCTGTTCCATGCGGTCGGCGAGGGGCTACGCAATTTCCTCCTCAAGGGCCACGCCCCGACCGGGGTGATCTACCTGACCGTGCCACCCACCGGGGTGGACGTCAATGTCCACCCGACCAAGCAGGAGGTTCGCTTCCACCGGCCCAACCTGGTCCATCAGCTGATCGTCAGCACGGTGGCCGGGGCCATGGTGGCCCAGCAGTCCGGCTTGCGCCAAAGTTTATTCGGGGCCGCCCTGCCCGGATTCAAACCCGGGCAGGAGCGCCGCTCGGCACCCCCGCCACCTTCGTCTTCCGGCTCGATCCAGCCCCAGCGGCCCGAGCCGGCTGCTTCCCCACGCCCTGCCACGCCAGCCGCCTACCAGCAGCAGTCCCGGCAGACCGGGGTGCGGATGGCTGAGCCCACGGCGCAGCCCCAGAGTCCAGAGATCGCCAGGGTGCTCGCCCCCGTTGGACCGGAACGAGAGGAGCCCCAAACTGGAGTCGGTTTGCCCGGTGGACTGCGAGTGATCGGTCAGCTTTTTGATTCCTATATCCTCTGCGAGGGCGAGGGCACCCTGGTGGCCATCGACCAGCACGCCGCCCAGGAGCGGCTGATCTTCGAGCGGCTGCGAGGCCAGGTGGCGGCAGGCGGCGCCCTTCGCCAAGGGCTGCTTTTCCCGGTCACCGTCGAGCTTACCGCCGGGGAGCTGACCATCCTGGAGGAAGCTGAGGCGGAGATCGCCGCCCTGGGCCTTGAGGTCCGGGAGTTCGGCGGGGCCACCTGCCTGATCCAGGCGGTGCCGTCCCTTTTGGCCCATCTGCCGCCGGCGGAGGTGCTGCGGGGAATTATCGCCAGCTTTGCTGAGGGCTCCGGGGCAGCCACCGGGGACGGGTTCCGGCGGCTGGACGATGTCCTCTCGCTGATGGCCTGCAAGGCGGCGGTCAAGGCCAACCATGCCCTGCTGCCCGAGGAAATGGCGGCCCTTTTAAAGGAGATGCAGAGGCACGAGGTATTTTCCCACTGCCCGCACGGTCGGCCAACAGTGCGGGTCTTTGGGGCCACAGAGATCAAAAAGTGGTTCCACCGCACCTGAATTAATTTCCCGATCGGGGATCCCGTTAAATGCGGTTGCGCCGTCTCGGCCGCCCCGGTTAAAATCCGCAGGGTTTTCGGCCACGCCGGATATAAAGCAATCAACCCTTTCAAGGAGAAAATAATGAGCACCGCCCTGACCCAAACCAATTTCCCCGACCTCAAGCTGGTCCATCGCGGCAAGGTCCGCGACCTCTACGAAATCGACAACCAGCTCCTGATGGTGGCCACCGACCGGATCTCCGCCTACGACGTGGTGATGAACGAGCCGATCCCCGACAAGGGCAAGGTGTTGACTAAACTGTCCCTCTTCTGGTTCGACTATCTGAAAGAGATCATTCCCAACCATCTGATCACCGCCGACGTCGAGGCCTTCCCGACCGTGTGCGCCCCCTACCGCGAGATTCTCCGGGGCCGCAGCATGCTGGTCAAGAAGGCCAAACCGCTGCCGGTGGAGTGCATCGTCCGCGGCTATATCTCCGGCTCCTTCTGGAGCGCCTACCAGAAGAACACCACCGTCTGCGGCTTTGCCCTGCCGGCGGGCCTTAAGGAATCGGAGAAGTTTCCGCAGACCTTATTTACCCCCTCCACCAAGGCCGCCCTAGGCACCCACGACGAGAATATCTCCCTGGCCGAGATGTCCGATCTATTGGGCGAGGCGGCCACCCAGCGAATCGCCGAGGTCTGCGTCCAGCTCTACGAGAAGGCGGCCGACTATGCCCGGGGCCGGGGGATCATCATTGCCGACACCAAGTTCGAGCTGGGCTGGGACGGCGAGGAGTTGATCCTGATCGACGAGGTGTTGACCCCGGACTCTTCGCGCTTCTGGCCGATGGATCAATATCAGCCGGGCAGCGGCCAGCCCAGCTTCGACAAGCAGTTCCTGCGCGACTATCTCTCCTCGCTTACCTGGGACAAAACCCCGCCGCCCCCGCCCCTGCCCGCCGAGATTCTGGACAAGACCGGCCGCCGTTACCGCGAGGCGTTGGGGAAGATCACCGGCAAGGGTTTGTGAAACCATTGCCTTCAAGGCCGGAGCTGGCCGCCGGAACTGGACTGCAAACAACATAGGCCGGAGGCCAGCAACAAACCAAACGTCGGCGGGAGAACCTTCCGGCGTTTGGTTTGTTTGGAGAGTTTACCGGCCAGCGGCTCGCTGCCTTTCTTGGACCGTCAACCTGCGGCGTGAAAGAAAGGCCCCCCCGGCACCACTGGTCCAGCGGTTGGCCTTAAATCCCCACGGCCTGATCGAATCGACAGACGGTCGAAAAAGGCTTGTCCGCATCTCACCCACCCGGTACTTATGGAGGGATGAAAACGCCTTCCACCACCCCGCAAACCGATGCAACCATTGGCGCCATCCATGGCTTTGCCCCGAAGGCCGGTCTGCCGCTGCCGCTCTTCCTGTGCCGGGTCTCAGCCGGCTTCCCCTCGCCGGCCGATGACCATCTCGACAAGCACCTGGACTTAAACGAGATGCTGATCAAGCATCCGGCCGCCACCTTTCTCGTGCGGGTGGCGGGCGATTCCATGACCGGGGCCGGTATCAACCATGACGACATCCTGGTGGTGGACCGCTCCGTGGAGCCGGCCAACGGCAAGGTGGTCATCGCGGTCTTGAACGGCGAACTGACCGTCAAGCGGTTGTTTCGCAACGGCGAGTCGTTTTGTCTGGCCGCCGCAAACCCGGCCTATCCCGATCGTCTGCTCACCGATGGTGAATCATGCGAGATCTGGGGGGTGGCCACCTTCGTCATCCACTCACTTTAGGCCGGGAAGATGACCAACCGCAAACTCTATGCCCTGTTGGACTGCAACAACTTCTACGCCTCCTGCGAACGGCTCTTCAGGCCCGAACTGGAAGGGCGCCCGTTGGTGGTACTCTCGAATAACGACGGCTGCGTGATCGCCCGCTCGGCCGAGGCCAAGGCGCTCGGCATCGGCATGGGTGAGCCCTATCACAGGTGCCGCCGCTTGCTCGACACCCACCAGGTCGAGGTCTTCTCCTCGAACTACGCCCTCTACGGCGACCTCTCCCGGCGGGTCATGGATATCCTCGGGCGGCTGGAGCCGGAGGTGGAGGTCTATTCCATCGACGAGGCCTTCTTTCGCCTGCCGCAAGGTTCTCCCGAGCAGATTCAGGCCAACGGCCGCGCCATCCGGGCCACCGTCCGCCGCCAGGTGGGGCTGCCGGTCTCCATCGGCTACGGCCCCACCAAGACCCTGGCCAAGATCGCCAACCGGATTGCCAAGAAGCAGCCGGCCCATGACGGGGTCTTTGCAATTTTGCCAGGCCGGAATATCGATCAACTGTTGAGTACCATCGAGGTTGGCGAGATCTGGGGCATCGGCCGCCAATCCACCCGCAAGCTGGCGCTCCGGGGCATTTGCACCGGGCTCGATTTGAAAAACGCCGATCCGGCCTGGGTGCGAAAAATGCTGACCGTCACCGGGGCGCGGACCCAGCTGGAACTGCGCGGCACGCCCTGCATCGACCTGGAAGCCGCGCCGTCCCCCCGAAAGTCCATCGTCACCTCCCGCTCCTTCGGCCGGCCGGTCACCAGCCTGGGCGATCTGCGGGAGGCCGTGACCACCTACATGACGATTGCGGCCGCGAAGCTGCGCGGCTCGCACCAGAAAACCGGCTGTCTGCAGGTTTTTCTCACCACCAACCGCTTCCGGGCGGACGCGCCCCAATACGCCGACAGCCGGGCGGTCAACCTGAGCCTGGCCACCTCGACCACGGCGGAGTTGATCGGCCGGGGGCTGACGCTGATTAATGAACTGTACCGACCGGGTTATGTCTATCAGAAGGTCGGGGTAATGCTCACTGATCTGCAACCGGATAGCTGCGGCCAGGGCGAGCTTTTCGTCCCCCCGGAGTCACCGAAGAACCATGAGCTGATGACTGCCTTGGACAACATCAACCACCGCTGGGGGCATGATACCATGCGCTACGCGGCGGCGGGATTTACGCGGCCCTGGTGGCTCAGGCAGGCCAAAAAGTCACCCGCCTATACCACCAACTGGAAGGAACTCCCGGTCGTGAAAGCCTGGTAGCGGGAAAAATTCACGAACAGACCCACCGTTATTGGCCGGCAATCTTCGTGCCAGGATTTTCTTTCACTTCCCCGCTTCTACCGCAGAAAACCGCAACAACCTGACTCAGACAACCGCAAAGGCAACCTGATTCCTTAAATAATATCTCCACAAGTACGGCACGGCTAACATCTTAAATACCGAGGATAAAGCCACCCCTGTCGCTACTGCACTTGCCAGCGCAAACAATCTGACCAGCACCAACCTCCCTCCACTTACAGAAAAAATATTGCTAGGTCGCGCCACATGAAGTAATTGATAGCGCTGAGTTGCGATTAGCTGAATCGGTCTGATTTACCTCACGCTGCTTGATGCCCCGGTTTTCTGCCGGGACCAAATAACAAAAGAAAAGAAAAAGGAGAAAAGAATGAAGAAGTTGATCGCTAGCGCGGTGATGGCCACCACTCTGTTTACTGCCGCCGCCGGGTTTGCGGAAATGGGTAGCGGCACCGATCCCCGTGTGGCCCTGGCCAGCCTGATGGACGGCAACAAGGGATTTGCCAAGCAAGCCGATGTCAGCAATCTCAACAAGATGTCCTCCGTGAAGCGGCGGCTGGAAGTTGCGACCGGACAGCATCCTGACTCGATCATCGTCGCTTGTGCCGATTCCCGGCTCTCCCCTGAGATCATCTTCGACAAAGGCCTGGGCGAGGTTTTTGTCGTGCGGGTGGCCGGCAACATCGTCGCCCCTCACGAACTGGGTTCCATCGAATATGCCCTGGAGCACTTGGGCGCCCGTCTGGTGATGGTCCTTGGCCACTCCGCCTGCGGCGCGGTCGGCGCGACCTTTGACGCCGCCGATCCCGCCACCGGCATCGTCCCCGAAACCGCCATGGAAGGCAATATTGGTTCGCTGCTCAAGGATATCGCCCCGGCGGTCGAAGAGTCTTACTTCGAGGGCAAGGAGGCGTGCATTGTCACCAACGTCCATAACGTGGTCGAGCAGATGGAAAACGAAAGTGAGATCGTGCGGGAGGGGATTGAAAGCGGGTTAGTGAAGGTGGTTGCCGCCAAATATGACCTGACCAGCGGTCGGGTTTCTCTTCTTGAGGAAGAGGAACACGCTCACCACTAAAAAGCACAGCCCTTAGGTTACGGCAGGGCCACCCCCGGGTGGCCCTTTATTATTCAGTCGCGTAGGTCGGGTTAGCGCAACGCAACCCGACGTTTCTGACAATCTAGCTTTGGGGTAATTGTCGGGTTACGCGATAAAGCCGCTAACCCGCCCCCCACCTCCCTACAAACCCTTCTCCTGCAACTCCCCGACCAGCTTTTTCTGCTCCTTGTCGAGACTCTTGGGAATCTCCACGTTTAACCGGACAAAGAGATCGCCGCGTGGGCCATGGGGGCCGGCGGGTAGACCGTGGCCCTTCAAGCGCAGTTTGGCATTGGCCTGGGTTCCGTGGGGCACCTTGACGCTTAAGGTCTTGCCTTCCAGAGTGGGAACATCGACCTTGCCACCCAGAACCATGCTGCTGTACGGGACTTTCTGATCGACGAGCAGATCGTCTCCCTCGCGGCTAAAGAGATCGTGGGACAGGACATTGATCAGCAGATAAAGATCGCCAGGCGGACCGCCAAACTGGGAAGGGTTGCCCTTGCCGGTCACCCGCAGCTTCTTGCCGGATTCGATGCCGGCCGGAATTCTCACCGAAACCTTGTCGCTCTTGCCGCCCCGCCCTAGGGAAATGGTCTTTTCCGCCCCGTGCAGCACCTCATCCAGGGCAATCGGCAACTCCAGACTCAAATCCTGGCCCTTGGGCGGCGGCCCTTGCTGAAAACCGCCGGGGCCACCTTGGCCCTGCTGAAAAAAGGAGCTGAAGGGATCACCGCCGCCCCGAGAGGTCCGAAAAGAGCCGCGGCCGCCCCCGCCGCCGAAGTTGAAGCCGAATTCCCGCAGGATATCGTTGAGATCGGCGCCCTTGAAGATATCTTCCTGGCTGTAGCGCTGCTGGAAGCCCTCAGCACCGTAAGTGTCATAGTTCTGGCGCTTCTCCTTGTCGGAAAGAACCGCATAGGCCTCACTGATCTGCTTGAACCGTTCCTCAGCCTTCTTGTCGTCCGGGTTCTTGTCCGGGTGGTATTTAAGGGCCAGCTTGCGGTACGCCTTCTTGAGCTCCTCCGGGGAAGAGGTCTTTGCCACCCCCAACACTTCGTAATAGTCCATAGGTCGTTGCCCGCTTGTTCCCGTTGTTACTGATTTTTTGATTCAACCCGTCATCTTGACTGGTAATAACGGTCCGGCCTCCAGTCAAATCCGGCCCGGCTGAAACCAACGGATTTACCGAACGCCTTCTCGCTTGGGAAGGGAGATGGGGAGATTGACGAACCAGGTCTGCACGCTCCCCCATCCCAATGCAGAAATGTGAGGGGGGAGGTGTCGGTGCGTTCACCGCCCGGATAGGCAGAGCCTACGCTGGCGCAGATGACCTAAAACGGGACGTCATCACCCATGGTCGGTTCCGGCAGCGGCGGCTCCTCGTCGTAGCCACCGCTGCTGGTGCCGCCACCACTGCGCGGGGTGAGAATTTTCATCTCCCTGGCCACAATCTCGGTGGTGTAGCGTTTGTTGCCATCCTTGTCGTCCCACTGTCGGGTCTGGATGCGGCCCTCAATATAAACCTTGGAGCCTTTGGAGAGATATTCACCGCAAATTTCACCCAGCCGCCCGAAGGCGACAATCCGGTGCCACTCGGTTTTTTCTTCCTTGTTGCCGTCCTTGGTCCAACTTTCAGTGGTAGCCAGGTTAAAATTGGCCACGGCCGTGCCCGTCTGGGTGTAACGGACTTCCGGGTCGGCCCCGAGGTTGCCGATGAGAATTGCCTTGTTGATCATGTCCTTGTCCTTGTGCTGATGATTGTGGGATTTCCGTACTGGCTCCAGCGGTCGGCGGATGGCATGCCGGTGGGCAGCATATCTCCAGAGGCCGCCATATTTTAGGGCAGCTTTAATATAAGGGCAATGCCGTTAAAGGGAAGGACAATTTTCCCGGGTGAGATCCCGGCTGATTCACTTCGTCACCATACTAAGCAAAGGATTAATATGGGCTAAGAGGGAATCATAATGAATTGCTCTCTCCTTTCTTGCCCAGCAGTTCGGCGAAATAGGCGATGGTTTTCCTCAGGCCGGAGTTAAACCGGGACAACGATGCGGATGGTAAAATTTTCCATGAACTCCCTTTGTTTAAGAACTATTGTCCGAAACCCCCAAGGCCCCCCGAGCAGTTCAGGTCATAATCACCATGGCGTCACCGTAACTGTAAAACCGGTACCCATCCAGCACCGCGTGCGCGTAAGCCGCCAGCAGTGCTTCCCGGCCGGCCAAGGCACAGACTAGGAAGAGCAGCGATGACCGGGGCAGGTGAAAATTGGTAATCAGGTTATTGATCACCCTAAAACGATAACCGGGAAAGATGTAAAGCTCTGACCAGCCTTCTTGGGCCTCCAACAGGCCATCCGACCCGGCTACCGTCTCCAGCACCCTGGCTGTGGAGGTGCCCACAGCCCAGACCCGCCCGCCCGCAGCCTTGGTGCGATTGACCAATTCAGCAGTGACCGCCGGCAATCGAAAATATTCCCGGTGGATCCGATGTTGCCGGATATCATCGTCGCGAACCGGCGCGAATGTTCCGTAGCCAACGTGCAGGGTAACCCGGGCTAGCTGCACCCCGCTACCAGCCAAGGTCTCCAGCAGCGGTTCGGTAAAGTGCAAACCGGCCGTGGGCGCAGCCACCGCCCCGTTCTCACGCGCATAAACGGTCTGATAACGTTCCCGGTCAGCTGCGGTCTCACCCTCCGCTCGCCGGATGTAAGGAGGCAGGGGAACTCGACCGCACTTTTCCAGCACCTCGGCGAAGTCCCCGGTAAAGGTTAAGGAAACCCGGACCTTCCCGTCGGCGTACACCTCAAGGACCTCCCCGGACAAACCCTCGGGGAATATCAATCGTCCCCCCACTCTGCCACCCTTCGAACTTTTCAAAAGACCCAAAATCTCGGTTTTTCTCTGCCCTGCTTCACCCCCTTCATTAGTGAAGACCCGAGGAAAATCAAGGACGAACAGCTCGACCCGACCTCCGCTTTCTTTCTGCCCTACCAAACGAGCCGGAAAAACCTTGGTGTCGTTGACGACCAGAAGATCGCCGGTCTGTAGAAGGCCGGCCACATCCCTAAATCTGCCGTCAGTCAGGGTGTGGTTGCGGCTATCGAGAATAAGAAGGCGGGACTCATCACGTTCGACCGCCGGATGCTGGGCGATGCATTCCGGAGGGAGATGAAAGTCATAATCATTGATGTCGAACAATTTTCAACCTCGAAACAGGAAGTGGGAAACCGGCGGTTTAGCCCAGAAAGGAGGTGCGGCGGGCAAGATAGCAGATCAGCAACCCGGCCAACACTGCCATTGTCCCCATAATTCTGAGCACAAACGGCTGGGCCTCAAGGAGCTGCCTAAGCCATTTTTGCATGGCCTCCGGGAAGGTGGCATAGGGCAGCCCCTCAAAGATCAGAACCAAACCAAGTAGGGCGGCCAAGGTTTTCACGACATCTCACCAACTGGATAACTCATCATTTACCGGCATCGTCGGACCGGGGCGGGAGTCAAAAATCCCGTGCAAATAATCCCATCGGCGCTACTCCGTCAAGGAGATTGTCGCCTCCTGACCGCTTAACCAAATCACCCGGCCGACCAGAAAGCGGCTTTGTCAAAATGACATAAGCACCATGCCATAATGGCATCAAAAACATCTACAGCCCAAGCAACCAATTGAATTATCGAAGCATCATCTATTGGCACAGGATTGGCATCAACTCACAGCGGCAACACAAAATAAAACCAAGCAGACCGGAAAACCAATCATGCGGGAATACGAAAAAGAAACCGCCCTGACCCGGGTGAAGAGAAGAGGCGCCTGGCAGGCTTACCAGGACACCAGTAGTAACAACGAGACCGTAAACCAGTTCACCCTGTTCATAATTGGAGCAACCGCCTTTTTTGCAGGATTTTGGGCGCTGGCCTGTCTGGCCAACACCTTCTTCCAGGATGGGCCGTTAAGCATGATCAGACAACTGGCCGCAGCTATTATCGGCCGCTAAAATTGAGATAGTTAAACCATTTCACATTCCAGGAGAAAGAAAATGGCAACCTCCAGCAAATCCCAGACACAAACCCAGGAATCCTCCAAAGCGGCCATCGACACGGTATCGAGAGGAAGCATCATCACCATGGGTGCGGCTTCGGCCCTGGTTGGGCTGTGGGCGGTTGCTTGCCTGGCCAGCGCTATGCTGGGCTCTGGGAGCCCCATCGGACTGATCAAAGGGTGGTTCAGCGCCGTCAGCGGGATGTAAATAAATTTTCGCCCCGTTGAATAGCCACGATCGGTCGAGCCGTTCTGAAGCACAGGCCCTTGGATTTACGTCCAGGCAACTAAGGTAACCTGCAGAATGGTCACCAAAAAAAAACTAACACATCGCAACTGGCCAGGATGCGGATTTCCTAACCAGACCAGTTGCGATGCCTTCAGGGCGCCAGGAAGGCTCAAATAGTTGGGCTAAGCAAGGAACGCGCGGGATGAGAATGGACTAGGAGGAGTAGGGGCCGCGCGAATTCAATTCAGTCGTCATCCAGTTCCGACAGACCGGTCTCGAGAAACTTCCAGTCCCGTCCATGACTTTCGTGACTGGCAAGATGCATGGCAAATACCGGCCACCATTCCAGGTCGTCCTCAAACAAAACCCCGCAGCCCCCTTTTTCTCGCCGGACAATGGTGCCGCCCAGCTTGATGGTCAACTCCGAGGAACGGCCGGTCAGGACGATCTCAATCTGGCACTTGGTCCCGACCGGAAACCCGAAATCACTCCGGGCGAAAAGCCCCTTCATGCTCACGTCCCTGGTGGTACCGTCAAGGAAAAAAGCCTTGTTTTCGGCGTGGAGAATCACTTTGGCGTCAACCGGGATTCTGGTTCGATCCCGCTTCTCTGACATGTCGAATAGAGCCATGATTGATCTCCCCAACCAATTGCCTTGAGACTAGGAGAAGGCGGCGCTACGAGAATGGCCGATAGCATATGACCAAAAGCCGTCTGGCCTCGAGCGCCAGCTTTTGGTCAGCCAACCGCACCAGATGAAAACACAATGAATAGTTATTTCGCGCCGTGACAGGTCTCACACCCCTGCGAGACAGCAACATCACCGGCCAGATTGCCTGTAACGTTATAATTGAACCGCAGCATGTCGGAGTTGGCATTCCCATGCGCCCGATGGCAGGAGAGACACATCACCTGATTGGTGTGCCCCGCCGCAACAGCCCCAGCGTCACCGAGCGGGACCACCTTATCGCCCCCTTCATAGTTGGGCGAAGGGCCGTTGATAATATCGCTGGTGGAAACATCGGTCGGGTGCCGTACCCAGGCCCCGTTGCCATCACCGATACTGTCGGTGTTAGTCAGACTATGAAAAAGGCCATGACAGAGGGCGCAAAAACGATTGATGGAGAGGGCATCGTAGAGGTTCTGCGTAGCTCCGGCCTCAAAATCAGCCGCCCCTGTCCCTTTCACATACAGGGGGGCCGTGGTGCCGTGCAGCATGCGGTATGAACTAGCGGCTGTGCCGAAGCGCTCAGAACCAGCGGCGGCATGGCGAATGGCCGAATCGTGACAGCTATTGCAGCGCAACTTCGGCTTAGCGCCGTCTTGCAAGGCAAATGTTCCGCCCGGAGCACTGTTAGACGTTATTAGCGAGTCGGGTGCAGTACCCGGAATATCGGCCACGTTATGAGTAGTTGCATTGGCTGTCGTGCTAAAGTATCCGCCGGAAAGCTGATAACTTCCGTTGACAGCCAACGGCCCGACTTGTGGGGCAGCCGGTCCGCCAGCGGAAGAAGCCCGACCAGTAGAATCATTAAAGGTCCGGGCGTGGCAACCGATGCAACTTAATTTCAGCAGATTCTCCTGCGGCCCGTTACTATCCTCCATGATACCATTCTGGCTGTTGTGCATGGTGTGACAATCGACACAAGGGCCCGTTGCGCTGTGGGCATAGACCAGACGGGGAACCAGTAGCATCACCCCCACAACAACCACGAGTCCCAGTAGACTATAGTGTTTCACCGTTTCTCCCCCGAGAAAATCAAACCGAACCGACCAAATGGCGCCCTAGTTCAACCGGCCAGCACAACCGAACTGCTAAGTTTCTAATCAATTTCCCGGCATTTTAAAACAAAGAAATCCGACAGAGAAACAATCACTGTAAAGTATCCAGCCCAATCGGCGCCGACGCCAGCCACAGACATTTTCGCTTGGTGCCCCCGGTAGGAATCGAACCTACGACTCCAGGATTAGGAACACGCCCAAAGGCATCTAAATAAATGCCTAAATTCAATAAGTTATCGAAAGCAAAAGGATAAATTTTACACACTTTAGCAGATTTTATATCCTTTAGCAGACTTTCTACGAAAAGTCACACACCAAGTCACACACCGGCCAACAATCTGACGACCGGAATATACTTGACGACCTAATCAAGCGAAAGAGCTTGACCTTGGCAAACCGACAAGACATAATGTCACCACTTATTAACTAATGGCGACAAAAGGTTTCAATCGGCCCAAGAGTGAAAAACAATCCCGTAGACATATTCCGGCTTGCCGGTGGTCAACTGCGAATGAGCGAAGCCATTGCCGGGGGAGTCAGCCGGTCTGCCTTTTACCGTCTGAGGGACCAAAAAGTTATTACCGCCGTATCGAGGGGGGTATATCGTCTATCTGAGCTTCCCTCAATAAGCAATCCCGACCTGGCCACTGTCTGTCTGCGATACCCCAAGGCGGTGATATGTCTTATATCCGCCCTGTCCTTTCATGGACTGACAACCCAAGTCCCCCACCGAGTATCAATAGCAGTCTCACGGGATGATCGACTTCCGTCTCTTGATTACCCGCCGATAGAGGCCCATCGTTTTTCCCAGGAAGCTTATGAGGCCGGGATTGAGCGACATGATATCGATGGCGTAGCCGTCAAGGTGTACGATCCAGAGAAAACCATAGCCGACTGTTTTAAATTCCGCAACAAGCTGGGAATGGATGTGGTCCTTGAAGCCCTGAAACTCTATGGGGCCAGGGGAAAGAGAAACGGCGAACTCCTGCTGAAATACGGGCGTATCTGCCGGGTTGACCATATCATGAAACCATATCTCGAATCGTTGATATGACCACCCAAACACCCAGAAATATCGGGGTCTCAATTCGGCAACGGCTACTGAATAAGGCCCGCCAGGAACAGCGCCCTTTTGCCGAACTGTTGCAATATTTTGCTATGGAACGATTTCTGTATCGGCTCTCACAATCCTCACATTCTAATACCTTTCTTCTGAAAGGCGCATTAATGCTCAGGGCATGGAAGTTTCCCTTGGCGAGGGCGACCATGGATATCGATATGCTTGGTCGGGAGTCCAGCAACGCAATCGACATAGTCATTGGGCAGGTTAGGGATATCTGCACAACGCTAGTTCAACCGGATGATGGCTTGACCTTTGATGACAAATCTATTGTGGCTGAACGAATCACCGAAGATGCCGATTACCATGGAGTGCGGGTTCGGTTTATCGGCAAGCTTGATACCGCTCGAATCAACATGCAACTCGATATCGGCTTTGGCGACATTGTTGTCCCTGGCCCACAAAGGATTTCGCTGCCATCCCTGCTTGACTTTCCGGCCCCCGACCTCCAGGGCTACTCCATTGAAAGTGCCATTGCCGAAAAGTTCGAAGCCATGGTCAAACTGGGCGAGTTGAACAGCCGCATGAAGGATTTCTATGATATCTGGATGCTTGCCAGACAATTTAACTTTGACGAAGAAAATCTATGTCTGGCCATCGAGAAAACACTACGCCAACGCGGCACGGACCTCCCGGAACAGATCCCGGCATTTTCAGATCAATTTGCGCAAATCAAATCTCAGCAATGGAAGGCCTTCAGGAAAAGACTGGGGCAGACGGATTCTCCAGAAAATTTTGAGGTTGTTATTTCGTTGATCAGGGAATTCCTTACCCCGATTGTGAAGCATCTCCGATCCAAGCATCACGAAGCTGGAGTTTGGGTGGCTCCAGGACCATGGCGCAAATATGCACAATAGTGACGCCCATAAAAGACTTGAGGAGGCACTCTCTGAATGCGCCAAACTCCGGCAAGAAAATGAGCGCCTCAGAAAACACCTCAATCTACCGCAGGAAAACCCACCCGCCCCAGAAACCACACCTCGCTCACATTCTTCCAAGTCAGGTGTAACAAACGATTCTCCGTCCGATATAAAAATTGCCATTTTCAGCCGCCTTTTTAAGGGCAGAGAGGATATCTATCCCGTTCGCTGGGAAACAAAAGGCGGGAAAACCGGATACTCGCCAGCCTGTAGGCACGAATGGAATCGTACCTTTTGCGATAAACCCCGGGTCAAATGCGGACAATGTGACCATCGCGATTTCTTACCGGTTACGGACAAGGTCATTTACGATCATCTTGTCGGCAAACACACTGTCGGGGTTTATCCCTTGCTTCAGAACGACACTTGTTGGTTCCTCGCTGCTGATTTTGACAAAAGGACATGGCAGGAAGACGTCGCTGAATATTTAGAGAGCTGCAAAAACCTCGGGGTACCAGCAATTCTTGAAAGATCCCGCTCCGGAAATGGTGGCCATGTGTGGATTTTCTTTTCTAAACCAGTCGAAGCCTCCATCGCCCGCAAGGTTGGGTGCTACATTCTTACAATCACTATGGAGAAACGCCACCAGATCGGACTTGACTCATATGACCGCCTTTTTCCGAATCAAGACACTCTGCCCAAAGGGGGATTCGGCAATCTCATTGCCTTGCCTTTACAAAAGGGGCCAAGAGAAAAGGGAAACAGTGTCTTTCTTGATGAGAACTTCCATCCTTATCCTGACCAATGGGCGTTTCTTTCCGGTGTACGCTCGATATCAGGCCACGAGCTTGAATTAATTGCTCAAGATGCGACCAGAAAAGGCGAAGTTATTGGAGTTAGGATAAGTCAGACCAGCGACGAAGTTGATGATGATCCCTGGACACTGCCGCCTTCCGCCAAGCTGATAGAGCCCATCATAAAAGGCCCGCTACCAGCAATGATCAAAGCAGTTCTTGCCGACCTTTTATACATCGAAAAGGAGGGTTTGCCGCCAGCCCTTCAAAACAGATTAATCCGACTTGCTGCCTTTCAAAATCCCGACTTTTACAAATTTCAGGCAATGCGATTACCGACCTATGACAAGCCTCGGGTTATCTCTTGCTCAGAAGATTTCCCCAAACATATCGGTCTTCCCCGTGGATGCCTGACTGATGCCGCCGAGCTCTTTAGCAGCATTAATATCGAACTCGCAATACAAGATGAACGAACCACAGGGAAACCATTAGAGGTCTCGTTCAAAGGTCGTCTGCGTGATCTACAAATCCCAGCGGTCAAGGCGTTGCGATCACACGATACAGGCATCCTTAGCGCAGCCACCGCCTTTGGCAAGACGGTGGTCGCGGCAAAGCTCATCGCTGTGAGAAAACGCAGCACCCTGATCCTGGTTCACCGCCGTCAGCTCCTGGATCAATGGCGAGAAAGGTTGGCATCTTTCCTTGATATTCCTGAAAAAGATATCGGGCAGATAGGAGGAGGCAGCAAAAAACCCACCAGACGCCTTGACATTGGCATCTTGCAAAGCTTTTACCGAAAGGGTGAGGTCAACGATATTATTGCGGAGTATGGACAGATTATCGTGGATGAATGTCACCACCTTTCAGCCTTCAGTTTCGAACAGATCATGAAGAAGGCCAAGGCAAAATACATTCTGGGCCTTACGGCAACACCAGTGAGAAAAGACGGGCATCATCCCATTATTCTCATGCAATGCGGCCCGATACGTTTCCGAGTTGAGGCCAGATCTGCGGCAAAAGCCCGCCCATTCGACCACGTGATGATCCCACGCTTTACCGACGCTAAGATCACAACATCAGGAGGCACTCCTTCAATACAGGAAATCTACAGAGAGCTGGCAGCCAACGAAAGTCGAAATTTGATGATCGTAGCTGATGTCCTGCAATCACTAAAAGACGGTAGATCCCCGCTCGTTCTCACGGAAAGAACGGATCACCTGGAGCGATTAGCTGAACTTCTGGATGGAAAAGCGAAGAATGTTGTAATTCTTCGAGGTGGCATGGGAAAAAAGCAAAGAACCGAGGTCGCCAAAAACCTTGACGACATCGGGGACAATAAGGAAAGAGTGCTTATTGCAACCGGTCGTTACATTGGCGAGGGTTTTGACGATGCTCGATTGGACACCCTTCTATTGGCCCTACCAATTTCATGGAGAGGGACATTGCAGCAGTATGCAGGCAGACTACACCGAAATTTCGACGGCAAAAAAGAGGTTCGCGTTTACGACTACATCGACACAGATATTCCGATGCTCATGAGAATGTACAATCGCCGGATTCAAGGGTACAAAGCCATTGGATACAGTGTTCAGGAAGAGCAAAAACAACTCCACCTGTAAGGTCAGCCACACGTGGTTAACTTTGAAAAGAGCATAGATTCAACAGCCGAGTCAAATAAGGCTTGAAGATACAGAACTTGCTCGATCCATCGCCCGACTCCAGGATTGACAATACTGGTGCCACAATCTCCACCAAGCGAGACAACTCACTGATATATTTACAAATTTATTATTAAACCCAGAAAGATAACTTCAGAAAAACAATCTCAGTGTGTAAATAATTTGCACACTGGAAAGAGACAATGAATGAGGCAAACGAGGTAACTACTTGATATTGTGGTGCCCCCGGTAGGAATCGAACCTACGACTCCAGGATTAGGAATCCTGTGCTCTATCCCCTGAGCTACGAGGGCATTTTGTCTGAAACGCCTACAGTGCCGCGATTTATAGCACGTCATCCCCAAAATGGCAAGTTGCGATTTTTTACGAAAAAAGTCGATTTAGTCCTAGATTTTTAGGACTGTTTTAGGACTGTTTTTCGCGCATGCTGTGCAACTCTCGGTACCAATTTCTGACCCACAACAACCAGACCAATTTTTCGACCCCAAAAATACAGCCGCGTCCAGCCACAGATTATCCACCCCCAGCGAGTGTGTGTATTTGGCTGCCTGCGCAGATGTGTAACAGCGGCCCCAGATCGAACATCTTTGCGGAAGCAATAGCGGCTACGCCTACACCAGCAAGAGTAAGCAGAAAACAATCTGACCAGCTGGGGCGTGTTGCCGCCCACACAATCTGCTACCGGCTTCAATCAAAGTTCATTTGGAAACCCCTACGAAACCCATGCAGCTCGCCTCTCAATCGTAAAGAAAAAGCACTTCCTTCAAGGCTCAAAATTTGGAATGGCGCGGCGCATGAACTCATCAAACAGTGGCACAGTGAAAGCCATATCGCCGTAGGACGGGCTATACACCATCCCTTTCTTGATCAAACCGGCACGGAGAGGCCCAAGGGTGCTAATCTTTATACCAAGCTTATCCGCAACGTCGCCAGTCCGGTATGGCCCGGCTCCAAGCTCGGCCATGGCCCGCAGAAACTTCTTTTCGCGGGGAGTCAACCGGTCAAACCTAACCCGGAAAAAGTTTTCGTCCAGCCGCAGGGAGACCAGCTCGCTTGCCTCCTGAACCACTTGCAGGGTAATCGGAGAAGCGGCAGCGTGATTCCATGCTTGATAGCCCCACTCCTGCAGGAAATAGGGATAGCCCTTGGTCAATCGAAAAATCTCTTGCAGGGCAGATGGTTCAAACGCTTCTCCAGCCACCAGAACCGGGTCTTGGAGAGCCTTAATCGCATCCGGTTCCGGCAAAGGACCCACATCTGGGAAACTGAATAAGCGCTCGGCGTAGGATTTTGACTCCCCCGCCAGACCCGGCAGAATCGGCAAACCGGCAGCGATCAGCACCAGGGGAAGCTGCCGCTGCTGCATCTTGTGCATGGCCATGATCAAGGCACTTAGCTCTGACGAACTGAAATACTGAATCTCGTCGATCAGGATGGCAACGGCAACACCGCGCTCCTGCGCAGCTTCGCCCACAGCCATAAACAGGCTGGGAAGATCGACCTCAAGATCACCGCTATCTGCAGCGCCCGCTTCCGGCTCAATATCCAAGCCGATGTCGATCTCGCCAACCGTGATCTTAATTGCGCCGACAAAACTTTTAAGCACCGCAATGCCCCGCCGCACTTTGTCACCGGCCCCAGCAATCCGGTCCAAATCGAACAACAGACGCCGGAGGTGAGGTGCCAACAATACGGCCAACGACTTGCCCTCATGCGCCTCAACCATAATGGTTCGATAGCCGGTGCCTTGCGCCAGTCGATCAATCTCATTAAGCAAAACGGTCTTCCCAACCCCGCGCAGCCCTGTCAACAAGAGGCTCTTTTCCGGCCGATTGGCGCGCACTCGCCCCAACAGCACACTGGCTTGTTCCATAATACCGGCGCGACCAGCAAGTTCTGGAGGTGGAGACCCAGCACCTGGCGAAAAGGGATTTTTGATCTTGTCCATAATTCTCTCACTTATATTAGGTTATACAGACCTATACCACATAAACAATATAACTAAGTATAAGTCAATAGAACCTACGATCTTCTGGCCAGACAATGGGAGACTGGTCCAGAATTTTGTCATAATTGCCACCATCAATCGTGGTCATAAAGTCCAAAACCTGCCCTACCGCCAAAAGCTTCAAATCGAACCGCCCGCGCCAATTCAAACTGGTTTTCGGCCAGCCGTTGTGTTAGCTTGACAAAGCTTGACGAGAGGCCATATCGTCGACTTTTTCTCCCGACCATCTGAATCTGCAATTTACCTGTCTCGGATATAATGATGGATAAGTCACCCAACGTTGTCAGACATCAGCCAGCGGTGATCCGTTCCCGCCGGGAAACCCTGAACGGCCACCGCAGCGTCAATCTCTGGTTTACCGGGCTGTCCGGTTCGGGAAAATCCACCCTGGCCCACGCCGTAGAGGAACGTCTGCACCTGATGGGTTGCCGCACCTACGTTTTTGACGGCGACAACGTCCGCCACGGCCTCTGCCGCGATTTGGGCTTCAGCCCTGAGGACCGCAGTGAAAACCTGCGTCGGATCGCCGAGATGGTCCACCTCTTCATCGACACCGGGGTCATCGCCCTCACCGCCTTCATTTCCCCCCTGCGAGCAGATCGGGAAAAGGTGCGCTCCATCGTCGGCCCGGAGAACTTTATCGAGATTTACTGTAGCTGCCCCCTAGAGATTTGCGAGCAGCGCGATGTCAAAGGCCTGTACCAGAAGGCCCGTCGGGGAGAAATCAGCAACTACACCGGCATTTCCTCACCATACGAGCCCCCAGTCGCCCCCGATCTGACATTCGACACCAACACCCAGACCGTCAACGAATGCATCAAGACTGTCGTCCTCTATCTAAAGGAGATGGGGATCATCATCTAAGCCTTGCCTTCCTCGGCATTCGGTTGGCCAAGCCCCAGTCGATCGAAGACAATTTCCGCCTGCGTCGCCATTATCTTTGACCATGCACCAGTCTCTGACCTAAAATAAGAGAAACCGAACCAAGGGTTACCGGAAGGTCTTGATGAAACTCGCACTCGCCGAAGAAATGCGCGACCTTGACCAGGCCGCCATTAAAAAATGCCGCATCCCCAGCCTGCTCCTCATGGAAAACGCCGGACGTGGCGCGGTGGACGTCATGTCCGCCCATTTCGGGGATCTGGCCGGCCTGGTTGTAGCCATCGTGGCAGGCCCCGGCAACAATGGCGGCGACGGCCTGGTCATCGCCCGGCACCTTCTCCAACGGGGCGCAACCCCCCAGGTTTTTCTCCTGATAGACCCAAAGAAACTTAAAGGTGACGCCGCCACCAATCTGGCAATGGTCCGTGGCCTGGACATCCCTTTATTCGTGACGGACACGCCGGAAAAGATCTCTTCCCTCCGTGCCGGCTTAGTGGGCAGCGAACTGATCGTTGACGCCATTTTCGGCACCGGCTTAACCAGGGTGCTTTCGGGCCATTACGCCGAGGCAGTAACCGCCATCAATGGCGCCGCCCGCCCGGTGATCAGCGTCGATATCCCCTCCGGGCTTGCCAGTGACACCGGCATAAGCCTAGGCGACTGCGCAAAAGCAACGCTCACTGCCACCTTCGGACTCCCCATGCCCGGCCATTTCCTGGGTGACGGCCTCGAGGCCACGGGAGTCTTGCAAGTCGTCGACATCGGCCTTCCGAGCAAAAGCATCAACGCCGCCCGCCTCCAGATTGAACTGCTCGACGACCAGACCGTGCGTCCGTGGTTAGTCCCCCGCCCGGTTACGGCCCACAAGGGCACCTTTGGCCACCTCTTGGTGTTGGCCGGTTCCCGGGGCAAGACCGGCGCCGCCCTCCTCTGCTGCCGCGGTGCCCTGCGCGCCGGAGCCGGGCTGGTTTCCGTGGCTGCCCCGCTGGCCCTCTCCGACATCCTGGCCACCGCCCTTCCCGAGGCGATGACCATCGCCTTACCGAACTCGCCCGCTGATCAAGCCACCATGGCCGACCTACCGGCAATCCTGGCGTCTCTGCCCGGAAAAGACGCCATGGTCCTCGGCCCAGGCCTAGGCAGGGATGAGGCCACGGGCCGCCTGGTCGCCGAACTTTATCGCCGGGTGGAGTTACCGATGGTGGTAGACGCCGACGGCCTCAACCTCTTGGTTGATCAGGGTTGCGACCTGCAGAACAAGGGTGGCCCGCGCATCCTCACCCCCCATCCCGGTGAAATGGCCCGGCTGACCGGTTTGCCAACCGCTCAGATCCAGGCCGACCGACTGGGGTGCGCCCGTACTTTCGCCGCGGCTAACCAAGTCTGGCTGGTCTTAAAGGGGACCGCCACCGTGATCGCCTCCCCCGAAGGTCAATTGGCCATCAACAGCAGCGGCAACCCGCTTCTGGCCGCCGGCGGCAGCGGCGATGTTTTGGCCGGTCTGATCGGCAGCCTTCTGGCCCAGGGAACCATGCCCTGGCAGGCTGCCGCCCTGGGCGTTTACGTACACGGGGGGGCCGCCGATCTGGTCCACCGCGAAAAAGGGTGGGCCCTTGGCCTGCTGGCCTCGGAGTTGGCGGACCGCCTGCCGGAAGTTTTCAACGCACTATCCCTTCACTAAACCACAAGGAGAAATTCATGCTTACTGCCGGCGAAATAATGACCAAGAAGATCATCACGGTAACCCCAGAGATGGGGGTGGAAGAACTAGCCAGTCTGCTCTGGGAGAACAAAATCGGCGGCGCCCCGGTGGTCGATGCCCAGGGGCAGTTGCTCGGGGTGGTGACGGAGAGCGACCTGATTGACCAGAATAAGAAAGTGCACATCCCGACGGTGCTGTCGATTCTCGACAGCATGATCTTTCTGGAAAGCCCGGCCAAGCTCGATCAGGAGATCAAGAAGATGACCGGCACCAAGGTCGAGGACATCTTCTCGCGCAACCCGGTGACGGTTAACGAGGACACCACGCTTGAGGAGCTGGCCTCAATCATGGCCGATCGCAAGGTTCATACCCTGCCGGTAACCAGTGCGGGACGTCTGGTTGGCGTCATCGGCAAATCCGACATTATCCGGGCAATTTTTCATTAGGACCCGTTACAAACTGCTACATTTTCGATTAATACCTTACGGCCTCTTAGGCCTGCCTCGGTCCAACGCCCCTGCTCCCGCTAGCGGAGCAGGGCGACCCGCCGTAGCCCCCGCACCGAGTTACCGACCAGAATAGCTTCGGCCGTCTCAAGGTCGGCCGGCCGGAGGATTGTTTCGCGAATGGTCAGCCCAGGTGGCAAGGGAATCACTCCCGCCAGCAAGGCTCGCCGCAATACCCCGTCCAGCAGCCCGCCGGTAAGCGGCGGAGTCAGCAATTCGCGGCCACGCCGAACAAATAGGTTAGTAAAGCTGCCCTCAGTCAACTCCCCCCGACTGTTGACGAACAACACCTCGAAACAACCTTTCTCTGCGGCCCATTGCCGTTCCCGATCATAAACCTGCCGTCGAGTGGTCTTGTGGTAGAGAAACGGATCATCCGGGTCGGTGGCAACCTTAGCCAGCGTCACCAGGGGTAGGCTATCCCCTCCAGGCTCGATTGCCGCCACCAGCGATTGCGGCGGTTCACAGTTCGCGATGCTGACTGTCACCCGGCCGTCCTTGTGTAGAAGCAGACGCATCCTCAGAGGTTTACTAGAGTCCCCCACCGCTTCGGCCAGTTGCCGGCGGAGCATTTCCGGTTGGAATGGGAAGCCCCAGTAGCTTGCCGATTTCCGCAACCGGTCGAGGTGGAGATCCAACAGAAAAAGACCTTGGCCCGGCTGCCAGAGCAGGGTCTCGATCAACTGAAAATCCTCCGCCGGCTCATGCAAAAACTTGGACTTCAGACGACATTCCAGCCACTCTGATTCGGCGTCGGAGTCATTAACAATACCCGAGCCGATCCCCATCTCACCGCTAGCTCCATCCAAGACCACGGTGCGAATCGGCACGTTAAAGGCCCCACTCCCGTCGGGACCGATGAACCCGATGGCCCCGGTATAGACTCCCCGGTCACCGCCCTCTAGTTCTCGGATAATCTCCATGGTCCTGATCTTGGGGGCGCCGGTCACCGAACCGCAGGGAAAGAGGGCCTGAAAGAGCCGGGCCAGGGAGACTTCCGGCCGCAGGCAGCCCCGAATGGTCGAGGTTAACTGATGCAAGGTTTCGTAAGTTTCAACGTCGAAGAGCGAGGTCGTCTCGACTGTACCCGCCTCGCAGATCCGCCCCAGATCATTGCGCAACAGATCGACAATCATCACATTTTCACTGCGGTTTTTGGGGTCACTGGCCAACCGACTCCCCGCCCGCAGGTCTTCATCCAGGGAGGTCTCCCGCCGACCGGTGCCCTTCATGGGCCGGACCAGACACTCGCGCCCTTGCTTACGGAAGAACAACTCCGGCGAGAAGGAGAGGATTCGTTGCCCGCCACTCTTCAGAAAGGCGCCATAAGCGACACTCTGATTGCGCCGTAAAGTCTTGTAGAGCGCCCCAGCGTCACCGGCAAAATCAAACAGCAGTTTCAGAGTGTAATTGACCTGGTAGGTATCACCGGCGGCAATATACCCTTTGATGCGTGCCACCTTGCCCAGGTATTCCTCGCGCTCCTCACTAAACCTGAGATTGTCGATCCGATAACCCGGAGCAATGGCAGCCGGCGCCGCAGGCGCTGGCCAGCCCGCCCCCCCGCTAAAGCAACCGGTGAGGTGATCATAAAGCAGAGGAGCCCCATACACCCCAAAGTCGGCCACCACCGGCTGCCCTCCAGCCCTCGCCAGACCGGACAGTACCGGCTCCAGACCATAGGCGAATTCATAGGCCAGCCAGCCCGCCAGATACCAACCCTGGTCGAGATACGCCTGGAGCCCCTCCAGATAACGGACCGGATCGTCACCAACCCGGCACTGCAAACGCGCCTCCGGTTCCAGGAAAAGATAGGTCAGATGGTTCTCCCGGCTGCCTCTGGTGGTCTCCAGAAACACGAAGTCGTCAGCCCCATCCAGGTAGCACAGCAACCCTTCCAGAAGCTCATCAGGTATCGGAGAAAAAGGATCCATTACACATCGCGATTAAGAGGGGCAGCAAGGAAATACGCACCGGCCAGCCAACTGACCGACAACAAAAGGAGTAACCCTTTAACGCTTAAGGAGCGGATTAGCAAGGCCTTGATGCCGGGACCGCCTCTACCATGGCACAGATGCCACTGTCCGGGCATGACAGTGGCAGACGCCAGCTTGGCCGACGCGACCCAGGTCGGGTGCACCAACCATTTTTTATCACCAGGACGGCACAACTCCTTGCCAGAAAAAGGCGAATATTTTATAAATCTTCGGTAATATCATCAAGTCACATTTAAACCATCGCGACAACAGGTCGCAAGAAAGACCAGACCCCCGGGAGGGCAAAGATGCTAATTCAAGACTGGATGGCGAAAGATGTCATGACAGTTGACGAGAACACCTCGCTGATGCGGGCTACCCGGATCATGAAGGAGAGCAATATCCGGCGGCTGCCGGTGGTTTCCCACGGCAAGCTGATCGGGATCATCACCGACCGGGACGTCAAGGACGCCTCGCCGTCCAAAACCACCTCTCTGGACATCCACGAGCTCTACTACCTGCTCTCGGAGATGAAGGTCAAGGATGTCATGACCTCCTCACCTTTAACCCTCTCTGGTCGCGACACCCTGGAAAAGGCGGCCATTGTCATGCTCAATTCCAAGATCTCCGGCCTGCCGGTGGTCGACGATGCCGGCCTGCTTATCGGTCTGCTCAGTGAGACCGACGTCCTGCGCGGCTTCATTCACATGACCGGGATCAAGGACAACGCCATCCAGTATGTCTTCGACCTGCCCGACGAACCGGGCTCAGTTACCAAGGTGACCACCGTCCTGAAAGATCAGCAGGCCCGAATCATCAGCATCCTGACCTCCTTCGAAGACGCCACCGAAAAGATGAAGCGGGTGGCCATTCGCATCGCCCCCCTGGAAGACGCCCGCGAAAAAGAGCTTACCGCCCTGCTCAGCCAGCATTTCAGTATCATCTATTCCGGTCGCGACAACTTATCGGCCCTGCCCAAAAGAATTCGCTGAACGGGTACCGCGATAACTGACCAAGCCTGCCACGATCCCGGCAGGCTTTTTTATTTCCCCCACAGCTTATTCCACAGGTTTTTCAATAGGCCGGACTTACCGGGGAGCGGCTCCTGCTCGCGGGCAAAGGCGGTAAGCAGCTTCGAGGAATCGTCCCCGTCCCTGATATTGTCGCCTTCCTGATCCACTGCCATGAGAACCACATCCTCTGGAACCGGGAAATTCAAAACCGCCGGCGGCCGAATCCGCATCGCCTCCCGCATGAAATCCAACCAAACCGGCGCCGCCGCCCGACCGCCAGTTTCATCCTCGCCCAGATGGGCGCCGCGATCAAAGCCCAGCCAGACCCCGGTCACCAATTCGGGGGTATAGCCGATAAACCAGGCATCAGTGCTGTTGTCGGTGGTCCCGGTCTTACCGGCGCTTTCACCTTCCAGACCATCCGCCTGACGGCCGGTACCCTCTTTGATCACCCCCTGAAGGAGGTTGGTCACCTGATAAGCCGTACTGGCCGGCAAAACCCTTCGCGAATGACCGGCCTCCGATTTTTCGAGGATTCGGCCCTGCCGGTCGCTGATGCTCTCGACCATCGATGGTGCCAGATAGGTCCCGCCATCGGCAAAGACCTCGTAGGCGCTGGTCATTTCCAGCAACGACACACCGGAGGTCCCCAAGGCCAACGAAAGATTTTCAGCCAGGGGGGCGCTGATGCCCAGATTTTCAGACAGTTTTACGACCGGCCGGATGCCAACCGCCTGCAAAAGTTTTATGGTAACAATATTGCGGGAATGAACCAGGCCGGTCCGCAGGGTAATCGGGCCCATGAACTTGCCGTCATAATTACTGGGTCGCCAGACTTCCCCGGCCGCACCGGGCAAGGCCATTGGTTGATCATTGAGCAGGCTGGCCGGGGTATAGGAACCCTGCAAGGCCGCTGCATATATGATGGGTTTGAAAACCGATCCCGGTTGCCGCCGCGACTGGAGCGCGCGATTAAACTGGCTAGTCCGAAAATCGCGGCCACCGACCAGGGCCAAAATCCGACCACTTTTCACCTCCAGAGCCACCAAAGCGCCTTGGGGATAATCGCTCTTCCTGGGATGACGCTGCCGCCAGGCCGCAATCCCACGCTCGACAGCCAAAGCCGCTGCGGCCTGTAACTCCCGGTCCATAGTCACCCGGATGGTCAGGCCGCCAGCCAGCAACCGTTCCGTACCATAGCGCTCTTCCGCGTACTGGCGGACCGCCTCAAAAAAATACCCCTCCTTCGGGTCGGGCGGAGGTTCCCTGTGTACGCGGACCTCCTGCCCATAAGCGACTCTGGCCTTTTCCGGGGTCACATATCCGTCTTCCGCCATGCGGTTCAGGACATAGCGCTGACGTGTCTTAGCGCTCTTGAAATCGACTAGGGGCGAATAACGACTGGGGGCCTGGGGTAAACCGGCCAGCAAGCTAATTTCGGCCAGATCAAGCTGCCTGGCCGGCTTACCGAAATAGGCCCGGGCCGCCGCCTCAACACCGTAGGCCCCCTCTCCAAGGTAAATCTGATTCAGGTAGAGGTGGAGGATCTGATCTTTGGTAAGCAGCCGATCAATCCGGTAAGCCAGGACGGCCTCGCGCAGTTTGCGGATATAAGTTTTTTCCGGCGACAGCAGAAGGGCGCGGGCCACCTGTTGGGTGATGGTGCTGCCTCCCTGGGAACGCCGCCCAGAACGGAGGTTATTGAAAACGGCCCGCAGCACCGACCAGCCATCCACCCCGCCGTGCTGGTAAAATCTGCCATCCTCAGCGGCCACGAAGGCCTTGGGTAAAAGCGAAGGCATATCAGAAAGTTTAATAACCCGCCGATTTTCCCGATAGAATCTGGTCAGTTCTTGCCCCCTGGAATCGATAACCAGAGAGGCCTCCGGAGGCTGATAGGACGTGAGGGCGGAGATATTCGGCAGATTAAGAACGGTCAGAAGATAAATCAGACAAGCTATACAAAATGTCGCCACAACCGCAATCCCCAAGAGCAGGAAAGACAGCTGGACGTGGCTCCAGACACCGGGTGAAGAAACCTGGTTGTTATTGTTACCGAGTGGTTTTTGCAATGTTTACGCCCACAGGCCGAAAAAAAGTAAGCCGAGCACCATTAGGCCGCACGCCCGATTGCGGAATGGCGTAAGGCGCCAACAAAAAAGGCTGCCCTTTCGGGCAGCCTTTCCCAATCCTGACCAAAGTCCGGATAATTACTTCTTGTGGCAATCGTTACAACCGGTCGGGCCTTTCTTGCCGTTCAGTCCGGCCTGATGACAACCCTTGCAGTTCTTGTGGATGTTGTCGCTGGGCTTACCCACTTCGTGGCAGCTGGCGCACTTGGCTTCCTTGCCGGCGGCGTAAGGTCCCTGCTTACCGTCGGCAGCCTTGGTGTGATGACACTCCTTACACTCCATCATGGCCTGATGGGCCTTGTGGCCGAAAGTCACCTTGGTGCCGCCTTTCTTGGCGGTATCGAAGGAAATAGTTTCCGGACCAGCAGCGGAGGCACTAGTTACCGCTACTCCACAGACCATGGCCAACGCTGCTGCGCAAAGAACAATCTTCTTGAACATTTCCAATCTCCTTAAGGTTAATAATTCTGAATTTTACAGCTAATATTAAACCTGAGCGACAAACATATATTCTGGATAAGTCGGCAATGTCAAGCAGGAAAAAACCCAACATTCAAAGAAAAACCCTCTTATTCGCTATCACCAGCCAAGGCGAAGGCGGAACCCAACATACCCTTAATCACCGCTCGAATCACCCGCTCGATCCGTAACTGTGCAGCCCGGACAGGAGATAATTTACGCCATAGTAAGTGAAGACCACAGCTAGAAAACCGATAATCGCCAACCAGGCGATCCTTTTCCCCCCCCAGCCCTTGGTAAAGCGGGCATGAAGGGCTGCGGCATATAGGAACCAGGTAATCAACGACCAAGTTTCCTTGGGGTCCCAACTCCAGTAAGTCCCCCAGGCGGAATTGGCCCAGATCGCCCCGGTAATGATCCCCGCCGACAACCAGAGAAAACCAAAGACGATAGTCTTATGGGTGATATCGTCAATTACGCTCAAAGGCGGCAGCGTGGCCAGTAGACTCGCCCCTTTTCGGTCGGCTTTTTCGTCGTAGGTTGATTTGATCAAGTACATGATCCCCATGCCGCAGGCCACGGCAAAGGCAGCATAACCGACAAAACAGGTCATGACGTGGGCGATCAGCCAGTTGCTCTGCAGGGCTGGGATCAACGGCTTGATTTCGTCGCCGGTCAAGGAGGCCAAAGCCATACTGAGGAAGGCAAAAGGCACCGCAAAGGCCCCGAGCAGCCGATTTTTGAACTTATACTCGATAAACATGTAGAAGATGACGATCGCCCAAGAGAAAAAGACCAGCGACTCATACATATTAGACATAGGAGCATGCCCGTACCCCATCGAATACGACTCTTTCCAGCGCAATGCGATGGCACCGGTTTGGACCAGAAAAGAGAGGCCGGTGAGCACCGATGCCACCAACCCCGCCTTCTGAGAACGAAAAATAAACCCGCCGATGTAAAGAAAGGAGGCGGCCAGATACGTGAACGTGATAATGCCGAAAAGCAGTGAACTGGTCATGGCTTATTCCTTTGTTAGTTTCAGGGTGCCGCTCTGTTCCAAATTATCTATCAGGGCCGCGAAATCGTTTTCAAAACCGAGCTTGTTCTTGTTGCTGGCACCGGCTACGTGCAGAGTGCTGCCGGAGCCACTTCCGGAGATGTAGAGCCAAATCTTCCGATGCGACAGAAAAAAGGCGACATACAGACCCACCAACATCAACATACAGCCTATGTATACATACCAAACCCCTGGATCCCTGGTAACCTGCAGACCGGTGGCATAAAGCGGGCGCAAGGTAAGCACGTAGTTACCAGTAGGGCGCTCGATAAGTGCCGACTGGCCGCTGTTGACCCAGAACTGCACCGGCTCAGCCTCCCCGGATTTCAGCCAAACCTGGCCCCGAGCAAA
Source organism: Deltaproteobacteria bacterium (assembly GCA_020056965.1). Lineage (GTDB taxonomy): Bacteria > Desulfobacterota > Desulfobulbia > Desulfobulbales > JAGXFP01 > JAGVGT01. The sequence continues at coordinate 16,734 of JAGVGT010000072.1, read as the reverse complement.
AGCCGCCATTCTCGAGCCCATGCGATTGACGACCCCTAACGTCAGGTGTTCTTCCGGCCAGACCACCTGCTCGCCAATCCCAACGATAAATTTTTTCTTTGCTTTGCTGGTGCCGTTCTCTATTTCCAGCACCACTTCGTCGTAGGCCTCATAGCTCGATTGATAAAAGGTAAGGCCACCGTAATGCAAGGGGTCATTGACCTCAATGCTCTGCTTGAGGACCTCTTGCCCGTCCTTGACCACCACCAGATCCGACAAAAACTCCTTAGGTGCACCGGTATCGTAAAGCTCCAGCACGAAGCGATCGCAACGCAACGAAAAGTCCAAGGGTATCTCGGTGCGATTGGCGTCGTAGGCGTATATCTGCTTGACCGACCTACCCTCAGGGATCATCACGAACCCCTTGTACCCGAAGGCGGCGCCGATTATGGCCCCGGCAAAAATGACCAGGATGCTGACATGGACCATGATCACCCCGAGTCTAGTCCAATTGCCTTTTTGGGCCGCAAATAGTCTGCCGCCATCCAGCTCCGCCGATTCGAATTTCCAGGACAGACCGGGCAGAGCCTTCTCGATTTCCTGATGCAACTCCGCCGCCGACAATTGCGACTTAAAGACCTGCCGCTTTGGCATCTTGAGAATCCGGTCCAGCTCCAGAGCCAGATTATCCAAGTTGACCAACCGCCAGATATTGGGAAAGCGGTCGATGGTGCAGACCAACAGATTCAAACTAAACAGAACCAGCATGGAAATGAACCACCAAGAACTATACATATTCGGTACATTGAGAATCTGAAAAAACTTGGCGGTACCAGGGCCGAACCTCTCGACATAGTAAGCCATATCCTTACCCTGTTCGATAACCGTGCCAATGATTGAGGTTATCGCCAAAGCGAAAAATGTGAACAGGGCCAGTTTGACCGAGGCCAGGAATGCCCAAATTTCGTTCTTGTTATTCTGCATATTCAACTCTGGTTGAGGGGGACAGAAAGGCTACCGTTATCAAGTTAAAATGGTTGAGAAATCTACCATTCCCTCCCCCCCGTGTCAATTATTTAGAACCCCAGAAGGAGCGCCACCACTGACCAAAGGAGCCGATTCAAAAATTCTCGCCGTTGTACGGACAAAATTCTTGCCATCCTGGTCCGGACGCGTTATAAGTTCCCCTCTCAAAAACAGGATCAAGGAGTTAATACCATGGCTAATATTTGTGAAGTTTGCGGCAAGAAACCGATCACCGGCAACAACGTCAGCCACGCCCACAATAAGTCCAGGCGCCGCTGGTTGCCGAACCTGCAGAACGTCCGAGTGGCAAGCCCCACCGGCAACCGGCAACTGCAGGTCTGCACCCGCTGTATCCGGTCCGGCGCGGTAGTTAAACCGGTCGCCAATCCGAAGCAGGCCTGATTACTTAATAATTTTCAGACCCCAAGAAACGGGCACCGGCTTAACGGCTGGTACCCGTTTTTTTTTGTGACCCTGCCTTCATTCTTTCGGTTTATTCCCACGCTATTTGCGGCTGGCCTCCAACACCCCATTGATCTGTTGCAGTTGCAGCAGCACCTTCTCCAGGTGGGCCAGACTCTTCACCCCCAACACCAGATTCACAATAGCCAGATTCTCGACGGAAGTCCTGGCCGCCATGCTGACAATGTCGGCATCGGCCGAACTGATCCGGCTGCCGAGCTCAGCAATGAGCCCTTTCTGGTCAAGTGCCACCACTAAGATCTGGGCCTGATGCCCCGCCCCTGCCAAGGAGGACGCCCAATCCACCTCGATACGTCTCTCCGGATCGGTGGCCAGATAGTTTGGGCATCCCCTTTTGTGGACTGAAATCCCCCGACCGGACGAGATGTAGCCGACAATGGGATCGCCAGGCAGAGGTGTGCAGCACCGGCTGATCCTGATCAGAAGATCATCCGAGCCATCGACCAGAACCGGCCCGCCCCCGCTGGACTGCCGGGGCGCCTTCGAGACCTTCTGCTTGGTCTCGGCCCGCCATTCCGCCACATCTTCTTCGGCCGGCAGCGTCGGCTCAACCCGCCGCAATTCGACGGGCAGCATCTTTTCGGCAATGGCCTCTACCGTCACCTTGCCTGAACCAACCTGCCGCAACAACTCGTCAAGGTTATTGACCGCAAAGGCCTTGAGCGTTTCCCGCAGATGGCCGCTTTTAGTCAACTTCTTCAGGCTCAGCTCACGCTTGTGCAGTTCCCGCTCACAGATTTCCCGGCCGAGCTTGAGGGCCCGTTCCAACTCGTCCTTCTTAAGCCAGTGCCGAATCCGCCCCCGAGCCCGACTGGTCTTGACCATGGCCAACCAGCCCCGGTTCGGCCTCTGGGTCGGTGAGGTAATGATCTCCACCATATCGCCGTTGCTCAACAACTGCTTAAGCGGGACGATCCGGCCGTTGACCTTGGCACCGGCGCAATGATCCCCAACCTGAGTATGAATGGCGTAAGCGAAATCGAGAGGGGTGCTGCCACCGGGCAACTCCTTGACTTCTCCGGTGGGGGTCAGCGCGTAAACCTCCGCCTCCCGAAGTTCATCCACCACCGCCTCCATGAACTCCCCGGGGTCCTGGACCTCTTGAAGATCCTGCAGGGACTGGACCAGATGCTTCAAGCCCTGGAAAAGTTTGGCGTCCCGGCTGGTGATGGTCTTGCCTTCCTTATAGGCCCAGTGGGCGGCGATCCCATCGTTGGCGATCCGGTCCATTTCCTCGGTGCGAATCTGGACCTCCATAAACTCACCGTAGGGACCGACCACCGTGGTATGCAACGACTGATACAGGTTGGATTTGGGGGTCCCGATAAAATCCTTGAAACGGCCGGAAACCGGGGGCCAAAGATCGTGCAGCAGTCCCAGCACCTCGTAACACTCGCGCACCGACTTGAGGATAATCCGGAAGGCCACCTTGTCGTAGACCTTTTCCAAGGGAATGTTCTGGGCCTGAAGCTTTTTATAGATGCTATACAGGTGCTTGGGACGGCCGAGAATGCGGAACACTGAGATGTTCTGTTCCCGAAGCTTGGCGGAAAGGATCTCCTTGACCTCCTCGACGTAGCGTTCGCGGTCCCCCAGGGAGGTGCTGATCCGGCCGGCCAGATCCAGATAGGCGTCGGGATAAAGATAGCGAAATGAAAGGTCCTCAAGTTCCCGCTTGACCCAGTCAATCCCAAGACGACTGGCCAGCGGGGCGTAGAGATCCATGGTCTCGCGGGCAAATTCCTGTTGCTTTTCCGGACTCACTGGCTGCAGGGACTGCATGTCATGCAGTCGGTCGGCCAGTTTGAGGATCAACACCCGGACATCTTCGGACATGGCCAGAAACATCCGACGGATATTCTCGGCCTGGAAGGCCAGGCGACTGTCGAAGTGAACACTGGTGATCTTGGTCACACCCTTCACGATGGTGGTGACTTCGGCCCCGAACTTCTTGGCCAGTTCCTCTTCCGGCACCGAGGCCGGTTCTTTCAGGGCGCCGTGCAGCAGGCCGGCCGTGACGGTTGGCAAGTCCAGCTTCAATTTGGCCAGAATTTCGGCCACCGCCTGGGCATGGGCCAGGTAGGGCATGCCGGACAGACGGTGGCGCCCGGTATAGATCCGCCCGGCAAAGGCACAGGCCTCCCGCAGGACGGCGAGATCTCCTTCGGGTAGATAAACCGCAGCCTTCTCGATTAACTCTTCACAAACCGGCACGATTGGGCAACCCCCTGGTCAACTTTGGCCGGCCAAGGCCGACATTTCGCGGTCGATCTCCGCAAGGATCAGCGCCACCGTATCGGCCAGAGGAACGGCAACGGTCGCACCAGCGCGCCGGCGAACTTCAACGGTGCCGTCAGCGGTGAACCCCTTGCCGACCGTAACCCGGAAGGGAATCCCCACCAGATCGGCATCTTTAAATTTACTGCCCGGCCGCTCATCGCGGTCGTCAATCAGCACCTCGGTCCCGGCCGCCAGCAGCCCCTGATAGATCGCTTCGGCCGCCCCGCTGATCTTTTCATCATTGGGAGAGAGGTTAAGCACCACCACCTTGAAGGGGGCAAGAGGCAGGGGAAAGATGATGCCGTCCTGGTCGTGGTTCTGCTCGATGGCGGCGGCGACGATCCGGCTCACCCCAATGCCGTAACAGCCCATGACGAAGAATTTCTCCTGACCGTCCTTATCCAGGTAGGTGGCCTTCATGGCCTGACTGTAGCTGGTACCGAGCTTGAAGATGTGGCCGACCTCAATACCTTTGGGAAACTCCAGTTCGCCGCCGCAACAGGGACAGCGGTCGGTAGCAGTCACCTGCCGAAGATCGGCGAACTTCTCGACCCGGAAATCGCGCTCCAGATTGGCGTTGCGGAAATGATAGTTCTTCTCGCCACCGCCGATCACCACATTGCGCATCACCGCAACCTCGCGGTCGGCCACCACCAGAATTTTAAGCCCGACCGGCCCCAGATAACCACTGGGAACCCCGGTGGCCTCGAAGATCTGCTGGTCGTCGGCCAACACCACATCCACCGCCCCCAGAAGATTCTTGAGCTTGACATCCTGGACCTCGTGGTCGCCGCGGACCAAGACTGCCACCGGTTTACCATCGGCCAGGTAGACCATGGTCTTGACCAGCTGGCTTGGGGCAATTCCCAGAAAGGCGATCACCGCCGCGACCTTGCGCTGCCCGGGGGTTTCCACCTTCTCCAAGGGCAGCATATCTGCCGGTTCCTTTGGCGCTTCCGAGGCCGGTCCGGCGGCTTTTTCCAGGTTGGCGGCATAACCGCAGCCCGCAGCCCGGCAGATCACGATGGTATCCTCACCGGTGGCGGCCAGAACCATGAACTCATGGGAAAAACTGCCGCCGATGGTGCCGGTGTCCGCCTCCACCGCCCGAAAGGCCAGGCCGCAGCGGGCGAAGATCCGGTGGTAGGCGTCGTACATCTTCTGATAAGTGAGATTGGCGCCCTCCTCGGCCAGGTCAAAACTGTAGCCATCCTTCATGATGAACTCGCGGCCCCGCATCAGCCCGAAGCGGGGGCGGATCTCGTCGCGGAACTTGGTCTGAATCTGGTAGAGGTTCAGAGGCAGATTTCGGTAGGAATGGACGTTCATCCGGACCAGATCGGTGATGACCTCTTCATGGGTCGGCCCCAGACAACTTTCCCGATTATGGCGGTCTTTGAAACGCAGGAGCTCCGGCCCGTATTTGGTCCAGCGCCCCGACTCGATCCAGAGATCGGCGGGCTGGACAATGGGCAACAATACCTCCTGGGCGCCGGCCCGGTTCATCTCTTCCCGGACGATTTGCTCGACCTTACGGATGGTCGCCAGCCCCAAAGGTAAATAGGCATAAACTCCGGCGGTCAATCTCCGAATGAAGCCGCCCCGCAGGAGCAGGCGATGACTGGCCACCTCCGCCTCAGAGGGATTTTCTTTCAGGGTCGGCAACAACATCTGCGAATAGCGCATGCATCTCACCAAAAATCTTTGTGATTATTTATCCTTCCCAATAGGGGAAGCGCGGAAACGCCAGAAGCCCTAGCCCCGGCGTTTTTCTTCGACCAGCCGGTCCAGTTCGGCCAGAAAGGTTGCCAGCAACTCGGCCTCGGGAACTTTCTTGTACAGCTTGCCCTTCTTGAAGATAATCCCCACGCCGTGGCCGCCGGCCACGCCCAGGTCAGCCTCCTTGGCCTCGCCAGGGCCGTTGACCACGCAGCCCATCACCGCGATCTTCAGGGGCACCTCAATGTTCTGGACGTACTGTTCGACCTTTTCGGCCAGAGAGAAGAGATCGACTTGGCAGCGGCCACAGGTTGGGCAGGAGATCAGTTCCGGCCCACGCTCTCTGATCCGCAGAGCACGCAGCAGTTCATAGGCGACCCGAATCTCCTCGACCGGGTCACGGGTCAACGAAATGCGCAGGGTATCGCCGATCCCCTCGGAGAGCAGTATACCCAGAGCGACGCTGCTCTTGACCGTACCGGCGATCAGCCCTCCCGCCTCGGTGACCCCCAGATGCAGAGGATACTCGCATTGGCCGGCCAGCAGTCGATAGGACTCGATGGTGGTCAGGACATCGGATGACTTGAGCGATACCTTGATTTCATAAAAGTCTAACTCCTCCAATCGCCGAATATTGCGCAGACCGCTTTCGACCAGGGCCGCCGGGGTTGGGTGGCCATGGCGGGCCAGAATATCCTTTTCCACCGACCCGGAATTAACCCCGACCCGAATCGGCACCGAGTGTTGCTTGGCGGCAGCTACCACCCGGGCCAGCTTGTCCGGACCACCAATATTACCCGGGTTAATGCGAATGCCCTGGGCGCCGTTTTCCATGGCGGCCACAGCCAGACGGGAATCGAAATGGATATCAGCGATCAGGGGAATGCGAATCTGCGCACGGATGGCCCGGATGGCCAAAGCCGCCTCCAGGTCCAGCACAGCAACCCGAATGATCTCGCAGCCCGCCGCCTCCAGACGACTGACCTGTGCCACCGTGGCCGCAACGTCGCGGGTATCGGTGTTGGTCATGGACTGCACCACCACCGGGGCATCACCCCCAACTGGAACCGCGCCGACTTTAATCTGTCTTGTCTTTTTTCTTTCGTTCATATTTTATTCCCCGGCAAACCAGCCCGGCGATTATAACCCTTGCCCCTTATTCTTGCATCCCAAAAGCAACCGCGCCCGATTGCTCCCGGCCAAGAATAATCTCGAAAAAACATCATTCCCCACACAAGAACCCTCTTCAATTACAGACTATTATGTTATGTTATTGCCACATCCCATCTACCGGGAATAATTAATTATCTTCTTAGCTTCCTTTTTTAGTAGAAATCTTAAAGTTCACCGATGATTAGACTCGATTGATGATTTTTTATGGAATTTGTTAACTTTCCGATGTTATTAAATATTTCTTTCATTTATCTGATTTCTTAAGAGACCTACGTATGCTAAGAATATCCGCCCCCAGATCCTTACCTGTGACCGTTGTCCTCGGCCTGGGCATGACGCTTATGCTGCTGTTCCACCCCAGCCTTATTCAGGCTGCTGACCAAATTCAGACAATTATTAGGGCGGCGGACAATGGAGACGCCAACGCCCAATATGAACTAGGGAAAATCTACGAAGAAGGCAAAGGCGTTTCACCAGACATTGCCAAGGCGATCAGGTTATACAGGGCCTCGGCTCGGCAGGGGAATATCGAGGCCCAGTACGAATTCGGCAAGGCCTTGTCCAACGGCCACCCAGAAGCAAGTTTCTTGATGGGCGAAATGTACCAAAGCGGTGACGGTGTTCAGAAAGACCCGGCAATTGCGGTCAAATGGTTCAAACAATCCGCCGCCAGCGGCCATGCCGAAGCCCAGTTTCGCTTGGGCACTCTATATGCCAATGGCGATCGGGTATCCCAGGACAATATCGAGGCAGAAAAACTTCTGCGGATGGCGGCGGCCCAAGGCCACCCCAAAGCGCGAGAAACCCTCGGCAAAAGATTTAACGTCTTTGTTGAAACCATTCCGGGGGCCCCAACGGCCACCCCTTCAACTTCAACTCAGACCGCGATTGCTTCACCAACTGCCGCTCCGAACGGTTCTTCTGGCCGAGATGCGATCAGCTCGCTCATCAAATCGGCTGAGTCTGGAGACCCTAATGCCCAATACCAGATGGGCAAACGCTATGAGGAGGGTCGAGATGTCCAGCGTGACCCGGCCAGGGCCGTAAAATACTATCAAATGGCGGCCCGGAAAGGCAATGTCGATGGCCAATATGAGTTCAGCAAAGCCCTTTCCAGCGGCGATTCGGAAGCGACCTATCTGATGGGGAAAATGTACCAGACCGGCGATGGTGTCCCCAAGAATCCGGATGATGCTCTCAAATGGTTCAAACAGGCCGCTGAAAAGGGTAACGACGAGGCCCAGTGTGAACTTGGCACCCTATATTCCACCGGTGATGATGGCGTAACAAAAAACACCGACGAGGCCCTTCGGCTGTGGGGCCTGGCCGCTGCCCAGGGCAATCCACAAGCCAAATTGAGTCTGGCGTCTAAATCCGCCGAATCCGGCGATCTCCAGGCTCAGTTGAGTCTGGCCAAGCTTTACGAAGAAGGTGTCGGGGTGCCAATAAACCAAGCCAAGGCTTGTGAATGGTATAAAAACGCCGCCAATCAGGGTCAGATCGAGGCCCAATTCAAAACCGCCGAATGTTATGCCTCCGGGAAAGGCTTCACAAAATCAATCCCTGACGCCATTAAATATTATCAGCAAGCCGCCAAACAGGGTAATTCAGATGCCCAATACAAATTGGCAACTATTCTTACGTCCGGCAACGATACCCCCCCAGACTACACGGAAGCCTTGAAATGGCTTCACCCACTGGCCCAGAAAGGAGATAATCGGGTTTATTACCAGTTGGCGCAGCTCTACGACTTGGGCCGGGGAACCAGCAAGAACCCCCAGGAGGCGGCAAAATGGTATTTAAAGGGTGCCCAATCCGGAGATACTCTGGCCCAGTCTAGAATTGCCATTATGTTCCGCTCCGGAGAAGGTGTAACGCAGAACTTTAATGAAGCTGTCAGCTGGCTTGGTAAGGCAGCTGAACAGGGCAACACCGGCACCTACTTCTTTCTTGGGCTATCTTACGAAAATGGCGAGGGAGTTAAGAAGGATATCGATTCGGCGGCCAAATGGTACGCCAAAGGTGCCAAGGAAGGAAACAATGACTCGCGCTACCGCCTGGGTCTGCTGAAATGCCTCGGAAGAGGCACCGAGAAAAATTACCCTGAGACGATCAGGCTTTGGGAAGAAGCCACCCGCAACGGTCACGGTTTAGCCGCCTTCCTGCTGGGGTACCTATACGAAAGCGGCACCGGCGTCGCAAGGGATGTTGGAAAAGCCAAGGAATACTATGCGGCTTCAGCGAAACTCCGCAACAGTTTTGCCGAACTGAGCCTAAAGGATTTGGCAAGCAACTAGGCGACTATAGATTTAAGGAAAGTGCGGTTACTTATAAGTCAAATACCGACAACTCTTTCCTCAAGTACTTCATTCGGTTCAGTAGATCATTGAGAATCGCTTGTAAAAACAAGATCAAGTAGTTTCACGACAATAGAATACAACAACCTATCACCGTCGCACAAAAAAGACAGCCGCCAAAACAACAACCATCGAACTCAGACTGAGCACCAACATCAGAACTTAAATGCGTGGTTGATTCCTTTTTTTCTCTCGAGAAAATATAACTCACGTGCTGATATTTTGTTCTCCGCGAAAACCGCTGCAAAACCGCCATCCTTCAGCGCCTTAATTTCCTGCTGCAATTTGCTGTTTTCATTTTCGACGACATTTAATTTGGTAGCCAAACTCGCATCTTCAAGAACAGGGCTTTTCTCACTTTGCCGAGCCTGTGCTTCCTTAAGCTGACGGTTTTCTTTTTCAACCGTATCGAGCTTGGCCTGAATTTCCATATTCGATGAAGTCGAGCGCTCCTGGCTCTTCAGGGCATTAAGTTCCTGCCGGAGTCGGCTGTTTTCATTTTCCGTCGCCTGCAAACGCCCCTCCATCTCAGGGCTACCAGGACTGCCCATGATGGACCCATCCGGGCCGGAACCCTTCTTTAATTGGCTATTCTCTTTTTCCAGGGCCTCCAGCCGTGATTTAATTTGTTTAAACTCATCAACTGGGACCGCGACTTTCAGTTCACCAGCGACAACCGAGCCGCTCCAAACCAGCATCATCGTGGTCAGTAAGAATATTTTTTTCACGTTGACTCCTCCTGAATTCATGTCGATTTTATTTCACTACCTTGGCGGTACCCAGTAGTTCAAACGGTATACTGAAACCAAGATCCTTGGCCTCCTTCAAATTTACCGTTGTCTCAACCTCCGGGGCATTGTCCGGGGGAATGTCCTTAGGGTTTCTGCCCTTTAGAATTTCCGCGACCATTCGGGCCGCCCCCTTCCCTTGCTGAATCGGGTTAGCGGAAAGGGATATCAAAACTCCATTCTGACAAGATGCACAGAAAACCGAGGCCGTCGCTACCCTACCAGTGCGAGCTTTACTCAGAATGGCCTCGAGGTTCTCACTCTGATTTATGGACGCCGAGGAAGTGAACAACACTGCATCGGCGCCACCCAAGTCATAGTTTTCGGAACCCTTGGTATCAATCCTGATGACCTTGGCGCCCTTCACCAAAGCAATGGCCTCCGCCGCCTCCATCTGTTTGACTGAACCGATCTCATCACTGGAATAAAGAATCCCCAGCTTGGAAAAATTAGAGATCTTCTTCAGGTTGTCGATCAACCCCTCCATCGGCACTGTGGCCCCCATCCCGGTGACCTTACCGGTAATTCCGCATTTCTCGGGGGCATAAGCAGCTGCGTAAACCACCGGCACTTCGGCATTTTCCTTAATTACTACCAGGGCAGTCTCGGACCCATAAGCCACAATAACCTTTGCACCCAACATCACCAACTTTCTAGTGGCGTTTTTCCAAGCCATCTCTGAAGGGGCTGGTTTCTGGAGAACCATTTCCACGTTAGCCCCAAGGGTGGCAAGTTCCTTTACCATGGCCTCATGCACAGCCGTAAAATATGGCACATTTTTGGTCGGCATCAGGGCGCCGACCAGATCAGCCCGTGCCGAGCTTGGGCTGACGAAACAAATCAGAAACAAGCCGAGTATGATGCTTTTCATATCTGACCTTGAATGCTGATTCGTTAATAAAAGAGCTTCTTTGACACCTTAAACAACCCGCCGTAATAAATGCCACCAGAGGGGTTGTCAGTGGAAGTATCCTCCCAATCGACATAGCGCAAATCAAGTCCTAACCCCCACCCGCGGCCCAGATCATACTCACTGTCAAGTCTGACGTTCCACTCCTTGGTGTCGGTTCGCGAGAACTCGGCCGCCGAGGCAGCCAGGAACGACAACGTACCGAGTTGGATTGGCGAGGTGGGATTATAATCGCCCTCGGTGATGGTGAAATCAACCGCAGCATTAATATTCAACCGCTTGGTGGGCTTAGCGCTCAAAGCCAGGGCCAGGATCTGCGCCTCCTGTTTGCTGGTGAAACCGGAATCGACTACCTCCGATCCGGTGGAAGTCTCCCATACGATGTCGCGCTCTTGCTCCCAAGACATATAACTGTAAGATGGGCTTATCGAAAATTTTTCATTCAGCGCGAAATTCAGACTCATCATTCCCTGCTGATTTAAGACTTTTGCCCTTCCATCGACATGGCCGCCAACCAGACGGTTATCGGTGGACTCTTCCTTGGACACGAAACCATTAGCGAAGAGTGACAATCTAGGCGAAAGCAGCACGGTAAGCCCCAAGGTTCCCTGGCTGGTGTGCTCTGGATCAATGGACACCGGTTCGTAGGAAGCCGAGGCATTGCCATAGTCATGACCATTTGATATATGGGCCAACTTCATGGTGGCCCGCAACCTGGGGATTGCCCAGTTGGTAAAACCAAGTTCATAGACATCTTTGGCGGTTTTCTGCGGACGGCCCCAGTCGACAGCGGATTTACCCTCAACGTCCTTGACCTGCCGCGTATATTGCAAATTGAGATTTGATTTGGGGATCAAAGAATAACGGGCCGTAATAATGGCAGTATCGGTCTGAGACTCGACCGCGGGGCGGAGAACTTCGGTTCGCGAGGTATTGGTTCTGTCAATCCACGAGATCGTAGCGGGCGCCGAAGCTTCATTCTTCTGGTGGCGCACCTTGGCCCCAATCGACAAATATGCGACAGGAAGCCAGGAGATCTCCCCGTAACCGAATGAGGTCTCCGCCTCAGCATGGCTGGATTCGTTGGTTTTCTCCAACTCCGAATAGGTTGCCGATGCGAAAATTCGGCCGGTATGCGAGGTATGGACCTTCAAGGTGTTGGAGGTGGCCTTCAGCTCCGGGATCGCATGAAGGTCACGGGTAAAGACCGTGTTAGTGGTAGCGGTGATATATCTATAGTCAAAAGTAGGCGTCGGCAGGTCGCTTTCAAACTTTCGTTCCTTATGGGAAACGTCAAACTCCAGCGGCCCGAGATGGGCGTTGGTGCCGACAATCATGGTCTGCGTTTCTTGATCGACTTCTCTCGCCATAGAGGCGCGCACCTGGCCTGGAGCTATACCAGTGGTCCCCCTCTGACCGTCACCGCCAAGGAAGCGCGCCTGCCGCACACCCTTCTTCCGAATCACTTCACCGTTAGTGTAAACATGCAGTGGATAGTTGGGGGTCTTCAAGCGCAGCCGGTACTCGTCGATATCAATGCGAAGACGGTAATCTTCAACACCGCGATCCCTAACGTCGGTCGAACCAGTGGTCGCCAAGGTGGGAGCGAAGTCAAACAGCGTCAGGTTATCGAGGTTATGGGTGAGCCGCCGCGGCAGAAGACGAAGTTGCAGATAGTCCTTATAGGAATAGCGCAGGTCTCCGAACCAATCGTTATCGTTGTAATAATCGAATTCCAGATGATAACGACTGGGCGCGGGTGCACCGGTTAAGAGGACGCCGCCACTCCCTGAGCTTTTCAAGGCGTAGTATTCGGAGGCTTTGTTGCTACCCACCCGGCCGGCCGCTTCGGTCAATGCATTGTCCTCAGCCAGACTGTTGTTGGTTGAGCTACTGGTATCGTTTAGCGATCCGCCGATCCAAAAATTGGCGACCGTCGAAACCTGGTTCGCCATGTCCTTGTAATCGGCCATACAGTTCTTGGCCCCATTGGGTCCCAGAAGGGCAAAAGTGGTAAAAAGCAGGGTTAGTTTTTTCATCTCGTTAAAGTCCCCCCAGCGGTGTTTAAGCCCGGTGTGTCGGAGCCGTGGACCATCGAATGACAATCAGTGCACCTGGTGTAGGTCTGGCTAAGGGCGCCCAGGGCGGTGCTGCTGTTCCGATGCATTGGGTGGCACTGTTTGCAGAGGAAGGTAACAGGGAGTTTAAGCATATTGTTATTGATCGAACCGTGCGGCGAATGACATGAACTACATTGCTCGGTATTGTCGGCATGTTCGTAGAGAAAAGGACCGGTTTTTTCGGTATGACAGCGACCACAAGTTTCCCTTTGCGTCATCTCACGCAGGTTGTTGGCGTTAGCATTCCCGTGCGGTTCATGACAATCGGTGCAGTACATCCGACCTTCCTTGACCGGGTGGCGGCTGGGCAGGGAGAACTGGGCGGCGTTGCCGATATGGCATCCCATGCACAGAGTGGAAATCGCCCGAGGTTCGGCAATCAAGTCGGCACCGGCATGAATGGGATGACAACTGGAACAGGTCACATCGTTGCCGGCATGGGTGGAGCCGTTCCAGTTATGGATATTGAAGGTAGCGTTGGCCGTGTGACATTTCAGGCAGATCAGAGACTTGGCGCCGCCCGGCAGGGTTTGATAGTCAAGCAGGTTGTCCTTATGAGCCTTGAGAATGGCCTGTGCATCTTTCTTCAGATCAAGCCCCTCAATGGCCGCCATCAACTCGCTGGCCGGCCCGTGGCAGGACTCACAGTCAACCACCATCATCCCCGAGGATGACTGCTTGAGCTGGTCGCCCATAGTACTCGATTTGAAATCAAGGGCCAGCTTGTCATGGGTGTGGCAACCCTTGAGGCAGTTCTCATTGCCCACGTAATCAGCGGTCATCTTCCCAAAGAGCATTTTTTCATACTCCTTAATGGGGATGATGGGTTTGGCCTCCTTCAGCTTGCTCACGCAACCACCAATGAGCAAGGCCGCCGCCACACCAAGCAGCAATAATAATCTAACCAGATTGGCTTTACACTTCATTCCCTTTAATCCTCCCCATTATTGATGCAACACATCCCTGAAGCGCCTTCATCTGCTTATCTTCATCTCCTCTTGGGCAGGCCGAGTCACTGCCAGGAGTCCAAAGAATTTACCAGCAACCGCAGTCAAAGGGCGGGAAAGCCAGCCTTTCCCAAAACCCAGGCCCCTTCTGTAATTTTGCGGGACACCAACAAAAGAATTATAAATGCAGTCAACTCTCTATTTTTATTAGATATTTCGCGCAACACCGGCCCAGCCAAAAACAATACTCGATAGTTAACGATGCCATATTACTAACAATTTTCTATTTGTACAGTCAATATCAACATTTTATTTTTTTCCATCTAAATCAGATAACTGCAATACTTACCCCCACAACATCGGCTCCGGAACCAGCATGAAGGCTCAACGGCAAGCCAGCATGCCACTTGTTGCCCAAGCGCTTAGCAGATTCTCGGCAACTGCTCGCCAAGTGGCATCTCCAGCACCTGCGCCACCCCCAGACCGTTCTTCACCGCCACCAGGCCGGGATGGACGCCAACCACCGTACCGATCACTGCCGCCTCCCGCCCCAGCGGATGTCTGCGCATGACCGCCACCATTGCTCCGGCAATCTGCGGAGGCACCACCGCCACCAATTTACCTTCATTGGCGACAGTGAGGGGATCGATCCCCAGAATCTCGCAGGCTGCCGCTACCTCGGGACGCACCGGAATCAGCCCCCGCTCCACCACCAGTCCCTGGCCGGAAGAACGGGCAAATTCGTTGAGGGTAGCGGCCAGCCCCCCCCGGGTCGGATCGCGCATGGCCCGGGGGGGACCGGCAACCAGCATTGCCGCCACCAGACCATGCAACGATGCAGTATCGCTGGCAATAGAGGCCTGGAATGACAGCCCCTGGCGGCAGGTCATCACCGCCATGCCATGATCGGCCAGAGTTCCGGAGAGAATAATCTGGTCGCCAACCGCCAAGGAGGCGGCCGACAGGACCAGCCCATCGGGGGTCGTGCCCAGGCCGGTGGTATTGATGAAAATCTTATCGCAGCTGCCCCGGGGCACCACCTTGGTGTCGCCGGTGACTATCGCCACCCCCGCCTGCCTGGCCGCCTTTTCCATGTCGAGGAGGATGCGGTGCAGAGTGGCCAGCGGGAGACCCTCTTCCAGAACAAATCCGGCACTGAGATAGAGCGGAGTCGCCCCACTCATGCAGACATCGTTGACGGTGCCATTCACCGCCAGATCACCGATACTGCCGCCCGGGAAGAACAAGGGATCAACCACGAAGGTGTCGGTGCTGAAGGCCAGTCGCCCGGCCGGTCGGGGTAGCACCGCCTGGTCTTCCAGCCGATCCAGAAAGGGATTACCGAAACGGGGCTGAAAGAACTTGGCCACCAGTTCGGCCGACATCCGGCCCCCGCTGCCGTGGGCCAGTTGCACGGTCGTGTGATTGGTCAGCGGCACGGGACAGACCGGTCCACCGGACCAGCCTTGGGTGTGATCCTTGTCGGTCATGGATTTTTCTCTATTTTCAGTTGAGGGGTTTGTAGCGAAAATACGCGGCACAGGCCCCCTCGCTGGAGACCATGGTGGCACCGAGCGGGCTCTCCGGAGTACAGCGACGCCCGAAGGCCCCGCACTCATCGGGCTTCTTCAGGCCCTGCAAGATCAGACCACTTATGCATTCCGCCGGTTCTGATACCTTAAGCGACTCCACGGCAAAACGGCGGGCGGCGTCGAATTTTTGATATTCCCGGCGAATCCTCAACCCGCTGCCCGGCAGTTCACCGATCCCCCGCCACTTCTGGTCGGCCACCCCAAAGACCTTGTCCACCGCCGCCCTGGCTGGCAGGTTGCCCTCGGGACGAACCGAACGACTGTACTGGTTCAAGACCTCGCAACGTCCCGACTCCAGCATCTCGACCAGCATCAATAGTCCTTCCAGGATGTCGTTGGCCTCCAGACCAGTCGCGACAATGGGCACCTTGTAGTTACTGGCGATCTCTCGATATTCCTCCAGTCCGGTGATCGTGCAGACATGGCCAGCAGCCAGATACCCTTGCACCCGGTTGGCCGGCGAAGCCAAAAGGGCGCGGAGGGCCGGCGGCACCAGCACCTGACAGACCAGCTCGCTGAAATTCGCCAACCCCTCCCGTTCGGCCTGGATGATGGCCATGGCATTGCCAGGGGCAGTGGTCTCGAAACCGATGGCCAGAAAAACCACCTGGCGGTCGGGATTTTCCCGGGCCAGCTGCAAAGCCTCCAGGGGAGAGTAAACGATCCGCACATCGGCTCCAGCCGACCGGGCCGTCAGCAAATCACGGCTACTGCCCGGCACCCGTAGCATGTCGCCAAAGCTGCAGAAGATCACCCCGGGGCTGGCGGCAATGGCAATGGCCTGGTCGATGGTTTCCAGCGGGGTCACGCAAACCGGGCAACCTGGCCCATGCACCAGGGTAATTTCCTTGGGCAAGAGCTGATCGATCCCGCTCCTGACGATGGCGTGGGTCTGGCCGCCGCAAACCTCCATGACCACCCAGGGCTTGGTGGTCACCCGATGGATCTCGGCGATGATCTTCCTGGCCACCTCGGGATCACGATATTCGGCAAGGTATTTCACGGTCGGCTCATACCATTCATTCCCCCACCTTCACCGGGCGATTATCAAAGGCAACCGCCCCCTCTTTTTCCCTGAGCCGGTTGAATTCCCGCCAGGTCTCCAGGCTACGGGCCGCCTCCTCCTCGTCAAGGATCGAGATGGCAAACCCGGCATGGACCAGGGCATACTGCCCAAGCTCAATCTCCGGAACATATTCAAGGCAAACCTTGTTGACGGTGCCGTCATAGTCGAGCCGCCCCATCTTCAGGCCGCCCTCCTCAAATATCTCCACCAGTTTACCCGGCATGGCCAGACACATAACAATTCCTCATTTAGAACAATCACTCGCCCAGAGATGATTCTTGTGGGAGCGGCTTT
>JAGVGT010000068.1 GCA_020056965.1 Deltaproteobacteria bacterium | reverse complement strand
CCTGGCCCGGGCGGCGGTGGCGGCCGGCATCGACGGTCTGTTCATGGAAGTGCATCCCGAGCCGGCCAAGGCCCTGTGCGACGGCCCCAATTCCTGGCCGCTGGACCAGGTCGAAGAATTGCTGGTCGGGTTGTTGGCCATCCGGAAGGCCGCCGCCCCTTATAACGGCTCGCTCGGAGAAGGACAATAATGAGCGGCGCCAGCTGCGGCCCGGGCGAGCCCGGCTATCCTTCCGACTGTGAGCTTACCGAGGGACTGCGGGAACGCGCCCGCCAGCGGACCGCTCCCGGCCAGCGCAGTTACAGCTGGCGGGCCAACCTGGAACGGGCTCGGGGGATCAAGCTGCTGCTCCTGGATGTGGACGGGGTAATGACCGACGGCTCCCTCATCTACACCCCGGACGGTCACGAGATCAAGGCCTTCAACTCCCGCGATGGCCTGGGGTTGCGGCTGGTCCAGAAGGCCGGTCTGCAGGTCGGGCTGATCACGGCCCGTACCTCCGAGGTGGTAAAGCGGCGGGCCGAAAATCTCGGGATCAGCCTGGTTTATCAAGGCGCCGGTAAAAAGCTCGAGGTCTTCAAGCGCATCCTCGCCGAGCAGGGGTTACAGCCGGCGCAGGTGGCCTATGTGGGTGACGACTGGCTAGACCTGCCGCTCCTCACCCGGGTGGGACTGGCGGTGGCGGTGGCCGATGGGGCGGCCGAGGTGCGCGAGGTCGCCCATTATGTCACCGAACTGTCCGGCGGTCGCGGGGCGGTGCGGGAGGTCTGCGATCTGCTGATCGAAGCTCTAGGGGTTCGCGAGGCCTTGCTGGCCGAGTATCTGGCGCATGAATCTTAGAAGAAATTATATCTGGCTGCTGCCGCTGCTGGCGGTCGTAACCGGCCCGGTCTGGTGGGGCCTGGCTGGTCGGCTGCTGGGGCCGAGGAGCAGCAGCGTCAATGTCACTCCGCCGGCCGAGCGGCAACTCAACACCTTTGTTCTGCACCGGGTGGCTTTGACCCAGACCAGAGCCGGGGTGGACGATCTGTTTGTCAAGGCCACCCAGGTCAAGAGCGGCCGGGTGGCCGACGAGCTGGAGATGCTGGATGTGGAAGGCGTGATGACCGGTCAGGAGCGATCGGTGAAATTTTCCGGGGGGACGGCCAGCTACGAGCCGACCAAGCAGGTCCTCTCGGTCGGTGAGCAGGTCAAGCTGGTAACCACCGACGGCTACCACCTGGAGACCGAGTCGCTTCGCTGTCTCACCGCCACCCGCCAGGTCGAGTCCGAGCAGGTGCTCAACCTGGGCGGTTCCGGACTCAAATTGAGCGGCAAAGGTTTCCTCTATTCCCTGCCAACCGGGGATTTTCAGATCGGCGGCCGGGTGCTGGTCGATTTCTTCTGAAACAGGACATTTATGACCAACCAGCCCATCCCCCTGTCTGACCGGATCATCCTCGCCTTGGACGTTGACAGCTCAGAGAAGGCCAAGGCATTGGTCGAGCGCACCGAGTCGCACCTGGGCTTTTACAAGGTGGGTCTGCAACTCTTCCTGGCCGGGGGCTTCGAGGTGGTGGACTGGCTGGTCGGCCGCGGCCACCGGGTAATGCTCGACCTAAAGCTACACGACATTTCCGCCACCGTCGGACTGGCGGTGGAGCAACTCTGTCACCACGGGGTGACTTTTGCCACTGTGCATGGCGAGCCGCCGGTGGTGCGGGCCGCCGTCGGTGCCGCCCAAGGCCGGGTCGGCATCCTGGCGGTCACCGTGCTCACCAGTCTGGGCGAGGAAGACCTGCGCGGGGTCGGCATCACCATGCCGCTGCCCGACCTGGTTTTACACCGGGCCAGGGCCGCCTTGGCGGCCGGTTGCGCCGGGGTGGTGGCCTCGGCCCAGGAGGCCTCCATGCTGCGCCGCGAACTGGGCCATGACTTCGCCATTGTCACCCCCGGCATCCGCCCCGGGGCCGATCTCCTGAACAATAGCGATGACCAGAACCGGGTCATGACCCCAGGCCGGGCCATCGGTGCCGGTGCTGATTACCTGGTGGTGGGGCGCCCGATCAGCCAGTCCGCTGACCCCCTCGCGGTGATCGCGGCCATGCAGGCTGAGATTGCGGCGGCCTTGGGCTAACCAGTTTTTCCCCTGCCATTCTTCCTCTCATAACCCCCCGAACCATCACCACCAGGTTGTCTGGCCATTGGGTTGTGGCCAGCGTCTTGCTCGGTTCGCCGGGGAGCTTGCTTTGCAATCAAATCAAGCCATTGCGGATGAACAGATGCCAGGAAAGCTGTAGGGCAGCGAAGGCGTAGAGACCGGCGGCCAGATCGTCCAAAACGATGCCCAGGCCGCCGTTGATGTGGCGGTCGAGGTAGCCGACCGGCCAGGGTTTGACGATATCGAAGAAGCGAAATAGCCCGAAGGCCAACAACCAGGCCAGGGGGTGGGGGGGAATGGCGATCATCGCCACCAGCATGCCGACCACCTCGTCGATCACCACCTCGGAGGGGTCGGGGCGGTCGAGGATCTTCTCGGCGGCCCCGGCGGCCAGGACGGCGATGATGATCAGTGTTGCCAGAACAGCGAAGTAGAGCGGCAGGGGTAGATGGCGAAGCAGAAAATAGATGGGCAGGGCCAGCATGGTCCCGAAGGTGCCGGGGGCGAAGGGCGCATAGCCCAGGCCCAAGCCGGTGGCGATGCTCATGAACAGACGGTCCATCAGGTTTATTCCTCCTGAAATTCTTCCGGGCGGCAGCGCTGCACCGCCGTATATATTTCCTTGAGTGTTTGGCCGCTCGCCGCCGCCAGTCTTCGGCAATCCTCGTATTCCGGGTAGAGCACTTTCCCCGTCGGGGTTTCCACCAGCTTGACCTTGACTTGTCCCAGTTCGGTTGCCAGGGTCCCCAGGCGCCGGGGCAGGGTCCAGCGTTCCTCGCGATGGCAGCGCAGGCCAATGGCGGTGGTTTCGCTTAAGATCACTCGCCGCGCCTCCCAGCCCTGCCCGGGTCGGCAGAGGACCTGGAGCAGAAAGCCGGGTCGCCCCTTTTTCATCTGGGCCGGGATCAACAGCACATCCAGGGCGCCTGTTGCCAGCAATCTCTCGCAGAGCCACGGGAAGGTCTCCGGCGCCCAGTCGTCGAGATTGCAGGAGATCACTTCCACCTCCTCGGCCTCGCTGACCTGGCGGGTGGTGCCGATTACCCCGCGCAACAGGTTGGGACGGCCGTCGGCGAGGATATGCGTGCCGCGGCCGTAGCCGACCTCTTCGACGGTCATGGCCGGGAAGGGGCCAAAGTCGGCCACCAGGGTTTTGAGCAGCGCCGCGCCGGTGGGGGTAACCAGTTCCTGATCGAGTTCTACCCCGTAAACCGGAATTCCTTTGAGCAGTTCGCAGGTGGCTGGGGCCGGCAGGGGCAGACGGCCGTGGGCGCAGTCAACGGTGCCGCGGCCCAGGGGCAGCGGCGAGGAAATTACCCGATCAATGGCCAGGTATTCCATCCCCAGGGCGGCGCCGACGATGTCGATCAGCGAATCCACCGCCCCCACCTCATGGAAGTGGACTGCCTCGACCGGGCAGCCGTGAACCTTGGCCTCGGCCTTGGCTAGGGCGGCGAAAATCGCCAGGGCCCGTTTGCGTATGGTTGCGGAAAGCCGCGCTACGGCAAGCAGGGCCTGGATTTCGCTCCAGCTCCGGTGAGGCTGCGGGGTGGTGACGACGACGGTGATGCCGGTGGCGGCGATGACCCCGGCGGCTTGGCGATCTACTGAGAGCTCCCAACCGGGCAGGTCCAGTCCGGCCAGTCCCTCGCGCAACTCCAGCTCGGGAAAACCCAGGTCGAGGAGGAGGGCGAGGAACATGTCGCCGCTGATCCCGGCAAAACAGTCCAGATAGAGGATCCGGGGTTCACTCATGATCGGGGTACTCCCGGGAGGGCTGTTCTATGCGGTGGCGGTTGAGTCGTTCCAGGAGGCGATGGCGGCCGAGCAGGCAAGGCAGCACTACCAGCATTGTGACCAAGGAGATGGCAGCCAGCCGCAGCCAGTTGCCGTTAAAAACCTCGGCGCCTTGCAGGGAGAGCATCAGGGTGCCGGGCATCCGCCCCACCCCGGTGATGAAGAGGAAGGCTGGCCAGGGCATGCTGCTCATGCCCAGCAGGTAGCACAGGGAGTCCTTGGGGAAACCGGGCAGCAGGAAGAGTGCAAAGGGAATCAGGAAATCGCCCCGGGAGACCAGGTGGTTAAAACGCAGATAAAAACTGGTGTGGCGGAAGTGTTCGGTGAGGAAGGCGCTCAGCAGGCGGCCAGCCCCGAAGGCCAAGGCGGAACCGATGGTGAGTCCGAGAGAGGAGTAGAGAAAGCCGGGCAAGGCCCCGAAGACATAGCCGCCCAGAAAGCCGCTTGCCTCGCCGGGAATGGGCGCTACTAGCACCTGGGCGATCTGGATGAGGATGAAGATGGCAGGGGCCAGGCCCCCGTAGGCCAGGATGCGGGCGCGCAAGGTTGCCCCGTCGGTCTGGAAATTTTTCAGCTGTGCCAAGGCCTTGGCCAGGAAGTTGTCGGGCCACAGGATGAGGGCCAGGATGGAGACGGCGGCGATGGCCAGGAGCAATGCCGCCCGGGGCCGGGTCAGGCGGGCGGTCATGAGCCGAGCGTGGTCCCGGCTACCAGCTCATGGCCACGCAGGAAAGCCTTTAATTCCAGGCGCTTGCCGCCTTCCAGCTGGATTTCCTTGACCAGCAAACAGTCCCTCCCGGTGGCGATGACCAGTCCATCCTGGTTGGCCCGGACGATGGTGCCGGGGGCTTCGCTGCTCTCGGTGGCCACCACCGAGGGGGCATACAGTCGCAGCCGCAGTCCGTTCAGAAAGGTGAAGGCGGTGGGCCAGGGGTCGAGGCCCCGCACCCGGCAGCTGAGGACCCCGGCCGGCAGGTTCCAGTCGACCAGCCCCTGTTCCTTGGTGAGCGGCGGGGCGGCGGTGGCCTGGGCCTCGTTCTGCGGGGTGGCGGAAAGTTTGCCTTGGTGCAGCAGGGCCAGGGCCTCGCAAAGCAGGCTGCCGCCCAGTTCGGCCATGCGATTGGCCAGGGTGGCGGCGGTGTCGTCGGGGGCGATGGGCAGGGCTTGGCTCAGGAGAATATCGCCGGTGTCCAGCCCCTCGTCCAACTGCATGATGGTGACGCCGGTGGTGTGGTCGCCGTTCAGGATCGCCCACTGGATCGGGGCCGCCCCTCGGTAGCGGGGCAGGAGAGAACCATGGACGTTGATGGTGCCCAGGGGCGGCAGGTTGAGCAGCGCTCCCGGCAGGATGCGCCCGAAGGCGGTGACGGCGATAATGTCCGGCCCGTAGCTCTTCAGCTCGTTGAGGAATTCGGCGGTGCGGACTGAAGGAGGCTGGAGTACCGGCACCCCGGCCTCAAGGGCCAGGGTCTT
>JAGVGT010000028.1 GCA_020056965.1 Deltaproteobacteria bacterium | reverse complement strand
CATCACCACCGGCTTTTTCAGGGTCGGGAAAACACTGGCGATGCCGGGGCGGGAAATGCCCGGCAACCGTCCCAGCGAGCGCATCGCTGCGGCCATGGTGGCCCCGGAGTTACCGGCGCTGACCACTGCGTCAACCTCGCCGCTTCCAAGTCTCTCAAAGGCCACGACGATGGAGGAATCGCGTTTACGACGGATGGCATCAATCGGCGATTCAGCCATCCCAACCACTTCCGAGGTGTGAACGATCTGCAATCTGCCGCTCGCTACTTCCGGGTGGGAGTTGACCAGAGGGGTCAGAATATTTTTATCGCCGAAAAGAACAACATCCAGGGCGGATTCAGTCACGGCCTGCACGGCGCCGGCGACCATCTCTTCCGGACCCCGGTCAGTTCCCATGGCATCAAGGGCGATCCGCACCTATTCAGCCTATTCCAGCCCTTCCTCTTGCAACTTGACCACACTCCGGCCCTTATAAGTGCCGCAACCGGAACAGAGCCGGTGTGGCAATTTCGGCTCACCGCAAGATGAACAAGTGGAGATGGTTGGTCCGACGATGGCGTCATGAGCCCGCCGTCTTCTGGTGCGAGCGTGTGAATGTCTTCTTTTTGGTAAAGCCATTTTTTCCTCCATTGCCGGAAACACATCGACTGGAACCGGTCTGTTATGAGCGAAGAACAAGCGGGATATGCCCGCCAGACTGCCTACTTTTTATTTTTCAAAAGCAACCCTAAGGCTGCAAAGGAATTGGACCCGGATAAATCAAAACAATCGCAACGCTTGAAATTAAGGTCGACGCCGCACCGCTCACAGAGACCCGAACATTCTGGTCGGCAAAGCACCTTTTGAGGCAAAGCCAACAACATCTGCTGGCAAAGGAGATCGCCAATATCGACGACCGGACCGTCAAGGATCACCACCTCGAGTTCATCTGGACTGTACTCATAATCGTTATGCTGCTCTTCGCCGTTGTTCTCCTCAGCTTCAGCCACTTCCAAAAGCAACCGAAAATCCACCGTAAGGGAACTTGCGCACTCGGCGAGACAGCGATCGCAGGTCAAAAGAAGAACCACCTCAATGGCACCAAAGGCTAATATTCTTTCGCCACTGCGCTCAAGAGTCACTACAACCTTGGGGTCGCCGCTCCTGGCCGCCTCACTGTCCGGGAACCAGGAAACGTCATTGACGTTGACCCGCAGCCCTTCTTCAGAAACTTCAGCAAAATGTACTAATAATAGGGGGTGCGCCAAGCAAGTTACCTACAAGGTGTTTAAGCCGCGGAATTATACGTTATTAGAACCCCTTGTCAAGCGATTTTCCCCCGACCACCATGGACTCGGTGGGAGAAAAAGGGAGAATCGCAGGGTATGGTCGGCGGGAGTTACAACTTCCTAGTGATCAAGCGTCCCCAGACAATCAAAGCAACCAGAGCAGACACGTCCAAAACCCAGCGCCGGTAATCGGCAGCAAGCTCCGGAGATGCATAGCGACTAAGCGCGAGTCCCATGGGATAAGCCAGGAGAACGAAATAGAGCGCAACGAAAAATGGTAAATAGACGAAAAACAGCAGAAATGCCGCCTGTAGCCGCCCAGCCCTGGAAACCAGCCATCCCCATAGGCTGTCAACATAGCCAAGCCCGAAATGCAGGGCAATTCCCAGAAGTATCGCCGGAGGGAGGGCCGCGGGTACCAACCACAACGCCGCGTGGTTGATTACAACAAAGGCCACACTGACCGCAGCCACCATGGCCAGGCAGAGCAGGATCATGCCCAGCAGACCTTCCCCTAGACGTAGCGGTCGGCCCTCCTCACGCAATAACCTGAGGCTGCCCCCCCCGGAAAAATCATTTTTCAAGGCTCTTCTATGCATATAACTCCAAAAAAAGTCGCCTTATAGTTCAGCGGTCCGGAAGCCTACCCAGGTTGCCCAAATCAAAGCAGAGACGACAGTCGGTCGTAGGCTCTACGTTGCCTTAGGCTCAAAACGTGAATTATTCGTTTCAGCAGTTTGACGCCCAGAGCTGGCTTCTCGGCCAGCATTTTTTCAAGATTGTCACAGGTGAGCAATAACATTTCGGTGTTCTGCATGGCCACCACGGTGGCGGTACGCAACCCGCGATCCACTGCAGAAATCTCTCCAACCATGGCGCCCCGGTCAAGAATGGCCACCAAGGTAAAACGACCAGGGAACTTTGTCTCCTTCTTAACCGCCAGCTTGCCGGCCAGCACAAATCCCATAAAATCCCCCGGCTCGCCGTCATTCATAAGCACTTCACCGACATCCCAGACCCGGTAATCGAGGTATGAACAAATAGAAGCAACCTCTTCTGGGGTCAGGAATTTCAGAACCAGGCTCAGAGTGTCTTCACCCAGATCACATACTTTTTTAATACCTTCGGGCATGATGACGCTCAGTTTTTTGCGGATTCCCGCTTATCGACTTTATCCTGCAATCTTTTAATAAGCCCAGCGTACCGCTCCTGATTAAGAACCCGGGCAAACTCAGTACGATAATTTCTAATCAGGCTTACCCCTTCGATCATCACGTCGTAAACGAACCATTCGTCGTTTTTGACCATCAACTTATAATTAATGGGGATTTCCTGGTTGTTTTTGACCACCTTGGTGTAAACCATGGCCCGGGTCTGCTGATCACCGTCGAAGAGCTCCTTGTCGAATAGGATTTCCTCATCTGAATAGGCCTCAACCCTGCCGATATAGGTATTCTTCAAAAGTTCCGAGAAGAGTCTTATAAATTCCTTCCGCTGGTCGGGGCTCAGGTCTCGCCATTTGGCGGCCAGGGTCTGCTTGGACATCTCTTCAAAATCAAAACGTTGGGTGACATAGGCCATGATCTTTTCACGCCGAGCGATCTTTTTATCGGGCTTGGCCAAATCCTTGCTCTGCATCACCCCAATGATCCCAGTCACGGTAGTCCGCACCTGCTCAAGCGGGCTGATTGCCGCCTCCACCTGGGCTCCCCAGAGAGAGATCAGCATGATCACGAGCAAAGCCAATCTTCCGCCGAAAAATCTATTCATCATAGTTAACACCTTTCTACGCCCGGTTATTTATCCGGTTCGTCATTTATTTTGCTACGGCGGCTCTGAGTATAACTATCCCGCATGGCGCTGTATGGGTCAAAGGAGGCCTCCTTGAAAGCTTCATAATCTCCGAGACGCAAGGAAGTCCGATTGACTGTTTCTCCACTCCTGATCTCCAGCGCAGCCTCGTTTTGATGGTTTAGATATAGATAACTTACCGGATCGAGAAAGTAATCCCCGGCCAGCCCAAGAGAGTCCCGCAGGTTGGCCGGACCAAAAACCGGCCAGCACAGGTATAGCCCCTCCCCGACCCCATATTTACCAAGGGTCTGTCCAAAATCTTCGTCACTGGGAGAAAGCTTGAGCCAGCTGCGGGCCGGATCCCACAGCCCCACACCCCCCACAGTGGTGTTGACAGCGAACCTGGCCAACTCGACGCCACTCCGGTTAAACTTGGCTTGCAACGCAGTATTGACCAAGCGAACCGGGGTCTTGAGGTTAAAGAAAAAATTCCCCGCACATTCCCTGACCACTTTGGGAACCACCAGCGCGTATCCCTTGGACACCGGCTTCAGCACCCAGAAATACAACTTGTCGTTGAAGGCAAAAAACACCCGATTCACCGGCTCCAGGGGATCGGCGACATGGCCGTTCAGCGGTCCGGGATCGGTCAGATTTTCTTCGGCAAAGGGGTCGACAACGTCGACCGCCGCGTCAGCAGACTCTACCATGGCAGTAGCGGCAATGGGCGGCTCAGCAGCCTCTTCGGCCCGGACTGGTGTGGTCAACATGCCGTTCATCAGCACGGCGACAAGCAAAGCACCAACCACTGCTCTGGTCCCGCCGGAAGGACGGCAAATACTGGAAAAAGCTAAAGTCATACCTTGCCGAAGATGTATTTACTCACCATCTCCTCCAGATCTATAGCCGATTCAGTTTCACTGATCCGCCCGCCGTCTTTAAGGGTAACCTCCGAGCCTCCCAGGCTGATCCGGATGTATTTGTCGCCAATAATCCCCTGAGTTCGCACCGAGGCTATGGCATCTTCATTAACCGGAACTTCCTTGTTTATCTGCATTTTCACCTGAGCTCGCTCATTCTTGCCCAGGGAGATGGCGGAAACCCGCCCCACGTTTACCCCGGCAATCTCCAGAATGGCCCCCACCTTAAGTCCGGATATACTGTCGAAATCGGCAGACACCGTGTAGGACCGGTCAGCGGCGAAAAGCGAAAATTCACCCAACTGCAACGAGAGATAGACGAAACAAAGAAAGCCGGCGATCATGAAGATTCCGACAACCAGTTCAACATTGATTTTTTTCATAACCACACCCGTGTTTTCCAGACATCGCCACAATGCCGCTTATTCAAGGTCGCTGCTCAGGTAGAGATGGCCCATAGTGGCCTTGACAAAGGCCTGAATTTCCGGAATTTGCGAAAGCTGAATGTCCTCCGGATTGTCAAAAGTCACCAGTTTACCGCGGTTCAAGACCACCACCTGATCGGCCAGGTTGAATACCTTGGGGATATCATGGCTGACAATGATCGCCGTGTAACCAAATTTACCCTGGGTCTCATGGAACAAGCGATAGATCTCCATGGTTTTTTCCGGATCCAGACCGGTAGTTGGCTCGTCAAAAAGCATAATCTCCGGCTGCAACTGTAAAGCCCTGGCCAATCCCACCCTTTTCTTCATGCCGCCGCTCAACTGGGCTGGAAACTTTTCTTCGTGTCCGATCAACCCCAACTGAATCAGGGTGGCTAAAACCTTTTTACGAATCTGCTCACGTCCCAGAGTGGTTCTCTCCTGCAGAGGCAAGGCCACGTTGTCGAAAACCGACAGCGAATCAAGCAGTGCCGAACCCTGAAACAACACCCCGAAATGCGAACGGATTTCGTTCATCTCCCGACGGTTCATGGTCGTTATGTCACGACCGTGGACCAGAATAGACCCGGAATCTGGTTTCATCAGTCCCAGAATCAGCTTCAGAGTAACGCTCTTGCCCTGACCGCTACCGCCGGCGATGACCGTGGTCCGCCCCGGATAGATATCCAGATTGACCCGATCCAGCACCCGCTGAGTTCCGAAGGTCTTGACCACTTCGCGCAGCTGGATGATCGGATCTTCGCTCATAGGAGGATGGCGGTGAGAATATAATCCCACAATAAGATCGAAATGGAGGAGATAACCACCGCCTGGGTGGTCACCCGGCTGACCGCCTCGGCGCCATAACCGGCGCCGCGAATCTGATGAACAAAATAGCCACGGCCGGTGCAAATCCATACGATCAGTAGGCCAAATACCAGTGATTTAACAAGACCCATGATGATGTCCTTATTAACCACGCTTTGTTCCATGCCGTTAAAAAATGCCCCGGGGTTGACCCCCAGAAGCTTGACCCCCGCAAGATATCCACCGAAAATACCGACCACGTTAAAGACCATGGTCAACAGCGGCAGGGAGATCATCGTGGCCAGAAACTTGGGCATGAGCAGATACCGGAAAGGATCGATGGCCATGCACTCCAAGGCGTCAATCTGCTCACTGTTCCGCATGATCCCAACCTCGGCACACATTGCGGATCCGGCTCTACCGGTGACCATCAGGGCAGTAAGAACCGGACCCATCTCCCGGAGGAGAGAGAGGGATACGGCTGAACCGAGCATGCCTTCGGAACCGAACTTACGGAGGGTGTAATAGCCTTGCAAACCGAGGACCATGCCGGTGAAAGCCGCAGTGAAGAAGATCACTCCCATGGAATTGGCCCCGATTTCCCGGATTTGTCGCAACATCGCCCGGAAACGGAAAGGCTGTTGCACCCCACCACGCAAGGTGCGCAAGAGAAACAGACCCATGCGCCCCAGATCATGCAAATAATAGAGGGTCAGCTCACCGATATTTTCTATGCGTTGCAAAAGCATTGTCACCGTTCCACAATAAATAGCCACACCGTCGGGAATACCAACGGCATGGCTTCTTCGACAAAGTAACTTTAGGCAGGGAGAGGTGTCAAGGGTTTGTTGGACACTCCACAATCACTCCGGAGTTACTTCAGAAATGACCGGGAGAGTAATATAAACCTCGGGACAACCTATTTTTGATGTAGTTTTTTCATGGAATCGGCGGTGTCCTGGCCAAGCGGAATCCGAGAGCGAAATATCCAAGATCTGGCCAGGAACAAAATCTAGCACTAGGGCGATTGAACCAGGGCCCATAATCCCAGGAACCACCCCGGGAGACCTTGTAAAATCCGGCTGGGGGCCCGGTCGGGTTAAGCCTAGGACTTGACCGGTAATAATCCTTATCATACCAGTCCTCAACCCACTCCCAGACGTTACCGCTCATATCGTAAATCCCCAGACCGTTGGGAAAACGGGTACCAACCCGTTGCGACGCAGAGAAGCTGTTTGCCAGATACCGTGAAAAATCTCCCAATGCTTCTCCGCCGCAATATTTTTCATCCAGACCGCCGCTTCGGCAGGCATATTCCCATTCAGCCTCACTGGGCAGGCGATACCCACCACCGATCAACCGGTTGAGTCTCCGGATAAACTCTTGTGCACCTTCCCAACTGACATTCTCTACCGGATAGTCATCGCCTTTCTGAAAACGGGAAGGATTGTTACCCATAAGGGTCTGCCACTCATGTTGGGTTACCTCGTAGCGACCGATAAAAAAGGTACCGACACAAACTTCATGGACCGGATATTCGTCAAGCCCACCTTCTCCGAAGCCGTCCCCCATTCGGTAGCAGCCTCCCTTTACTTCAACCATCTCGGGGACCAGAGCGTACACGGATCCAACCAAGGCAAACAATCCCAGCGCAACAACAAAAAATCCGGCGGCAGTCTTAAAAATATTGTTTGTCACCCTGACCATAGTCTCAATCCATCGGCAGCATGTTTGCACCAGGATGGTCAATGAGGGTGCCGGTAAATGAACCCACTACAACCTTACCTTCAACTTTTACCAACAAATGCCGCTCATCGGCGGTAAACCAAAGGGAAATTCGCGATTTATCACTTTTTTCGAAGACCCCTGCAACATCTCGAAGATCTGGCTCTACCCGGAAGCTGTCAATCTGAACTCCGTTGATTTCGATGTTTTCGCGACTCAACACCCGAGCCACCCCGAAGACGTTCTTTTTCCCGTCCGTAATCGGGCGAACAATTTCGAGCCCCTCCCTGAGGGGTTGGCTGCGGACAAAGAAGACGGCCGTAAGGGGGTCGATGGTGCCGGCCATCAAACTGATGGCCGGGGAAACCTCACCTTTATTGCTATAAGTGGCACAACCCTTGTCGATATCGAAGCGAATCTCCTCGTCGCGCACTGATCGCCCCTCACGTTGGGTCTTACGGTAACGAAAAGACTCCCGAAGCGACTGGTCGGCAAAGGCCTCGATTTTATCTCTGACCTTATAAAATATATCGACGAATTCATTAGTTCGAACCGACAACCGAAAATGCCAACTTTGTACACCGCCCAACTCGGCCATTGGCAAAACGGCCAACTCGGCAAACCCGGCAGGAATTATTCCCCAACGCAGTTCGTAAACCTGACTTTCTCCAGGCCTGAAAGGCAGTGACGCAACTGCAACTTCCGCTGTTTTGGCCGACGCGCCAGACCAACAACACAACAGCCCACCCAGTAACACGACCATCGCTGTCAAGGTTGGGCAAAGACACCTGGATTGGTAACGCAATCTCATAACATTCTCGCCTTGGTCCGGGGGGACCTCATCCAGGGGAACGTGCTCAAATCTCTCAGCCAAGGAGGGGAATTTCGCAGATTTTCAGACAATTATCAAGAACAAACTCGTCAGAATAAAGACCATCCGGAGTACATATACCGAGCACTGGTTAGCCTTTGAAGCGATTAAAGTGGGTCAGCGAAAACAAAAAAAGCCCTGCATATCCGGTTATCGGGGGGGCGATGAATTCGGATAGCAGGGCTCACACAAAGGAGAGAAAAGCATTTAAGTTAAAGCTTAAACCCATAAGGCATTTAAGTCAACCCTAAATCAATGAAACGATTAATCCCTACCGCACCAGCGGCAGGCTCTCATTATTATTGGCTGAACAGGAAAGCGGCAGACGAGGTTCTTTGGGAACCACAGGAACCTATACCAATTTCTATTTCTTCAGCTTCTTCGCCAAAAAAACCCGTAAAGGGCACTGGCAAAGATAGATATCGGCAAACGGCAAGGCGAATTTACAGAGGCTTCGAGCCTCGTCCAGACAATCGAGATAACTTTCAACCCCGAAGTCCCTGGCTTTACAAAGATTTTCAAAGCCTGATTCAGCACACCTGAAACCTTTTGAACAGGACATACTACCGATGATTTCTTCTATCAGTTTCTTATCGGCATCCCGCATCCAATACTCCCTGGCAGGTTACATCTGGTCAAATATTTCTACTTTTACAATTACAAAATTCGATCAAGAAACTCTCTAATCATCGGGGCCTCTGTAACTAAGCGCCGCCAATTTTGGTGTTGTATTCGAACAAAGCCAGATTGGCGGAAGGAATCAAGGCGCTCCCTACTCGGCCTTTTTCTCGTCATCACCCGGGTCATTACGGATCAGCCAGAAAATCAACAGGCCAACCAGCACCAGACCTATGACCAGATAAATTCCCACCCCACCCTGCCCATCTCTGCCCTTCCGCCCCCCCTCGCCACCGGCAAGGGACGGAGCAAGCTGGGCCTGGAATCCGCAAGCAAGCTGGTCGCCGGCCTGGCATTGCAGATTGAAGGCGGCAAGGGCCTCATCAAGTTTGTTTTCCCGCCACATCAACACACCACAGGAGGTTCGGTAGCCGTTATCGCAGGCCGCACGCAACAATTTCACTCCCTCGATTTCGTTCTTGATCATACCTGTGCCGTTAAGCTGGAGAAGCCCCAGGCGAAAGCGCGCTTGGGGATAGTTCAAATCTGCAGCCTTACGATACAAAGCCACCGCCTTGGCAACATCCTTCTCAACGCCCATACCGTTTTCGTAGATATTACCAAGTTGGACAATGGCCTCGGGGTAACCCTGGTTGGCAGCCTTCTCAAACCAGCTTTTCGCTGCGCTCAAGTCCTGCTTGCCCCCAAACCCGTACAGGTTGATCATTCCCAACCCGTTCTGAGCCTCGGGATCGCCCCTTTCAGCCTTGCCCCGCATGGAGTCTACCGAATCATGTAATGCCTTGATGTTTGGGTCGTCAAAACCGGTTGCACCGGCATTTGGCAATTTACCAGCGCTGAGAAACAGAAGCGTGCCGATGGTAATGGTGACAAATATATTATTTTTCATCCTAGCCCCCAGTATAAAAAAACGCAAAGTTGATTCAGCTTGATTTTATTACCAGACGACCAGCGAAAATGGCAATCTTTAGCTTTGCAGTACGGTAAAACAAAAAAATGGGGGTCAGCCATTTCTGGCTGACCCCCTGGTATTACTGGCGGAGCGGACGGGGCTCGAACCCGCGACCTCCGGCGTGACAGGCCGGCATTCTAACCGACTGAACTACCACTCCGCAAATGTAAACGTCACTTGGTGGGCGAAACAGGGATCGAACCTGTGACCCTCGGCTTGTAAGGCCGATGCTCTCCCAGCTGAGCTATTCGCCCTGTGTTCCGAGACGGTCTTTTTTAACAAGATCAGACCGGGTCGTCAATAGAAAACACCGGCCCGGCAAAGATTATTGGCTGCCCTCAATGGGCGGCCTTGGCGGCATCATCGACCGTGGCCGCACAAAACCTGCCGACCATCGGCAACCCCTTGAACAGCTTGTCCCCTTCGGGCAAAACCAAGGCCTTGTCCAAGACTTCATCAATGGACTCCACCAGCTCAATCTCCAAGCTCTTGACGATCCGGGCCGGGATCTCGGCCAGATCACGTTCGTTATCCTTGGGGATCAAGACCTTGCGGATATTGCCACGCTTAGCGGCCAGGAGTTTTTCGGTAAGCCCGCCGATCGGTAAAACCCGACCGCGCAGGGTGATCTCACCGGTCATGGCGACATCCTTGCGTACCGGTACCTGCATAAGCGCCGAAAGCATCGAGGTGGCCATAGTGATGCCAGCCGAGGGGCCATCCTTGGGAATCGCCCCTTCCGGCACGTGGATATGAATATCCAGCTTCTGATAAAAGTCCGGGGCAAAGCCCAGACAGACCGAGCGGGAGCGGATGTAGCTCAAAGCGGCCTGAGCCGACTCCTGCATGACCTCGCCAAGCTTGCCGGTGATGGTCAACTGCCCTTTGCCCGGCATCAGCACGGTTTCGATCTGCAGCATCTCGCCGCCCACCTCGGTCCAGGCCAGACCGGTGGCCATGCCGATCTCATCGGCCTTTTCGGCCAAACCAAACCGATGCTTAGCCACCCCTAGATACCCGGCTGCCGCCTTGGCTGAAAGCCGGTACTTTTTGGTCGGGTCCTTCTTTAACCTTTCCTTAGCGATCTTCCGGCAGATGGAGGCGATACTCCTCTCCAGGTCACGCACTCCGGCCTCGCGGGTATAGCTTCTGATGATCTCCATGACGGCAGTGTCATGCAAGACGATGTCGTCGGCTTCGAAACCATTGGCCTCCAGCTGGCGCGGCACCAGGAAATCCTGGGCAATGCGTAGTTTATCCTCTTCGGTATAGCCGTTCAGCTTGATGATCTCCATGCGGTCCCGAAGCGGGGCCGGGATGTTCTGCAGACTGTTGGCAGTGGTGATGAAGAAAATATTGGAAAGATCGTAGTCCAGATCCAGGTAATGGTCGTTGAAGGCATTGTTCTGTTCGGGATCGAGAACCTCCAGCAAGGCAGAGGCCGGATCACCCCGGAAATCGGTGGACATCTTGTCCACTTCGTCCAGGCAGAACACCGGATTGTTGACCTTGGCCTTCTGCAGCGACTGAATAATTTTGCCTGGCATGGCACCGATATAGGTACGGCGATGGCCGCGGACCTCAGCCTCGTCACGGACCCCACCCAATGAAAGGCGGATAAACTCGCGATCCATGGCCCGGGCCACCGACTTGCACAGTGAGGTCTTGCCGACGCCGGGAGGCCCGACCAGACAGAGGATCGGCCCCCTGATCTTCTTGACCTGGGCCTGGACGGCCAGATATTCAAGGATTCGCTCCTTGGGCTTGGCGAGGCCAAAATGGTCGGCCTCGAGAATCTCCTCGGCCCGGCGAATGTCGATGACGCTTTCGGAGCGATCCAGCCAGGGCAGCCCCAGGATGGCGTCAATATAGTTACGCACCACGGTGGCCTCGGCCGACATGGGCTGCATCATCTTGAGCTTCTTGAATTCCTTCTCGGCCCGGTCACGGGCCGATGCCGGCAGATGTTTCTCCTGGATGGACCTTTCCAGTTCAGCCATCTCGGTGGCCGGATCATCGCCCTGACCGATTTCTTTCTGCAGGGCCTTGATCTGTTCGGATACGTAGTAATCCTTCTGAGTCTTGTCCATCTTCTGCTTGACCTTGGCCCGAATTCGCCCTTCGATGGAGGCGACCTCGATTTCCCGATACAGTAGACTGAGAAGAACCTCCAGGCGAGGTTGCAGTTCAACGGCCTCCAGAATAGCCTGCTTGTCGGCCGGCTTCACTGGCAGGTGGGCGGCCAGGACATCGGCGAACTTACCGGGGGAATCGATCTTGGCCACCGAGACCAACACCTCCTGCGGCAGTTTCTTGCGATCCTTGGCATACTCGTTAAACGTCTCGTGGATTTCACGCAGATAGGCGACCCCCTCGGCCGGTTCCAGAACCGGTTCGGCCGGTTCCTCGACCTCGACTTCGATATAATCACCAAGATTAAAGAAGCCGATAATCCTGGCCCGACGCCTGCCCTCGACCAGAGCCTTGATGGTGCCGTCGGGCAGCTTCAGAAGCTGCATGACCTTGGCGATGGTTCCGAAGTGGTAAATCCCCTCTTCGTTCGGCTCGTCATCCGAAGGGTCTTTCTGGGTGGAGAGGAAAATCTCGGTACGGCCGGACATGGCCTTTTCCAGGGCCTTGATCGATTTATCACGACCGACCACCAGGGGCGCCACCATATGAGGGAACAGCACAATGTCCCGCAGGGACATCATCGGATATCGGTTTACTACATTCGGCTCTGCCATGATTGAAAACCCACATAAAGAAAAAATCGTCACGGAGCCGGACAGCCTCCGACCCCACTGAAAGCATACAGAGTTCCAAATTAACCATTATTCCGAAGATGGCAACTTTGTCAAACCCGTAACAAATCAAAAAAA
Organism: Deltaproteobacteria bacterium; assembly: GCA_020056965.1. Taxonomy (GTDB): domain Bacteria; phylum Desulfobacterota; class Desulfobulbia; order Desulfobulbales; family JAGXFP01; genus JAGVGT01. Next base: position 42,385 of record JAGVGT010000028.1, on the reverse strand, counting down.
AGACCCGTACTCGGCAACGCGGGTACGAGTCTTTACGAGACCATCTATTTTATGGCTTGACTATTTACCAAGCCATTTACTTTCAGGCGCTTTTCTTCTTGCCGCTATCGAAGAGGACAACCGGATAATCACCGTTGAGGATGACCTGCTCGCTAATCACGCACTCGCGGGCATCCGCCATGGAAGGCAATTCAAACATCACATCGAGCATCGCCTCTTCCATGACTGCCCGCAACCCCCGAGCTCCAGACTTGCGCTTCATGGCCTCGCGGGCAATGGCCGCCATCGCCCCTTCGGTGAAGCGCAAGCGGATGTTGTCGTAGGCGAACAGCCGCTCATACTGCTTGGTCAGGGCGTTCTTGGGTTCACGCAGAACCCGGACCAGATCAGCCTCATCCAGCTCGTCCATGGTGGCGATCACCGGTAGGCGACCAACCAGCTCGGGGATCAAGCCGAAGCGGAGCAGATCTTCACTCCTGACCTCGGCCAGGATTTCGCCGATCTTCTTCTTGTTCTGACTGACCACCTTGGCCCCGAAGCCCATGGATTTGGTGCCGGTCCGCTTCTTGACCACCTCTTCCAGGCCGACGAAGGCGCCGCCGCAGATGAAGAGGATGTTGGTGGTGTCGAGCTTGATATATTCCTGCTGGGGATGCTTACGTCCCCCCTTGGGCGGAACGCTGGCGACGGTGCCCTCAATGATCTTCAGGAGGGCCTGCTGCACCCCCTCGCCGGATACGTCGCGGGTGATGGAAGCGCTATCGGATTTGCGGGCAATCTTGTCAATCTCGTCGATGTAGACAATACCCCGGCTAGCCTTTTGAACGTCGTGATCGGCGGCCTGCAGCAGATTAACCAGGATGTTCTCAACGTCCTCTCCAACGTAGCCGGCCTCGGTGAGGGTTGTGGCATCGGTCATGGCGAAGGGTACGTTCAAGATCCTGGCCAGGGTCTGGGCCATCAAGGTCTTGCCGCTACCGGTGGGACCGATCAGGACGATGTTGCTTTTCTGCAGCTCGACATCGCTGTGCTCGTCGAAGCGGGTAGCATTAATCCGCTTGTAGTGGTTGTGCACCGCCACCGCCAAACTCTTCTTGGCCTTATCCTGGCCGATTATGTAGGCGTCAAGATGAACCTTGATGTCCTTGGGTTTAAGAGAAGCGGTGCCGGCATCAACCTCGGATTCCTTTTTACGGTCCTCCTTGACGATGTCGTTGCACAGATCGATGCACTCGTCACAGATATAAACGGTGGGACCGGCAATCAGCTTTTTGACTTCATCCTGGGTCTTCCCGCAGAAGGAGCACTCAACCGAGGGGGTATTGTCGTTTTTCGCCATGGCCGTTATTCCTCGCCGGAAGTAATATTCCGCTTAAGCAGAACCTTGTCGATAATCCCGTAAGTCTTCGCCTCTTCGGCGCTCATAAAATAGTCACGCTCGGTATCGGTTTGGATTTTCTTCATCTTCTGGCCGGTGTGTTCGACTAAAATCCGGTTCAAGTCCTCCCGGATCCGCAAAATCTCCCGGGCATGGATGTCGATGTCGGTGGCCTGGCCCTGGAAACCGCCCATGGGTTGATGGATCAGGATCCGGGCATTGGGCAGGGCGTAGCGCTTGCCGGCGGTGCCGGCGGCCAGCAAGACCGCGCCCATACTGGCGGCCTGGCCCAGACAGAGGGTGGCGATATCGCATTTGACGTAGCGCATGGTGTCGTAAATGGCCAGCCCGGCCGTTACCACCCCACCGGGAGAGTTGATATAAAAGGTAATGTCCTTGTCCGGATCGTCAGCCTCCAGAAAGAGAAACTGGGCGACGATCAGATTAGCGATTTCGTCATTGACCGCCGAGCCCAGAAAGACGATGCGTTCCTTGAGGAGGCGGGAATAGATATCGTAGGCCCGCTCGCCCCGGGGGCTATGCTCAATGACCATGGGCACCAGGTTCATTATGCCTCCACGACTGCGGCGGTTGGGGAGGTCGAAGTAACGACCGCGTTATCGCGCAGGAAATTGATGATCTTCTCGCTCAACAGTTCATTCATGAAGGGCAGCAGGTCGTCACGATTGCCGAAATACTTGCGGACCTCGTCCAGTTTCATATTGTATTGCTGGGCGATGCGCTGGAAGCCGCGATCGATATCGGCATCAACCAGTTTAATCTCCTCAACCTCGGCGATCTTCTTAAGAATGAAGTCCCCCTTGACCCTTTTCATGGCAACGTCCCGATACTGATCAACCAGCTCATCACGTTTGACGCCGGCCGATTCCAGGGTCAGGTTCTGGGCCAGCAAGCGGTTTTCCATCTCCTTGATCAAGGCGTTGACCTCGAAGGCCACCAAACGGGCCGGCACTTCAAAATCGTGCCGCTCCAGAAGCTGCATCATCAACTTGTCGGCCATGGAACCGGCCCGGGAATCCTGTTTTTCCTTAGCGATCTTGTCGCCGATGGCCTTTTTCAAATCGGCCAGACCAGCGTACTCGGAGCCGGCCTCCTTGGCAAAATCATCGTCCAGCTCCGGCAGCACCCGCTCCTTGACGTCCTTGATCTCGATGCGAAACTCAACCTTCTTGTCAGCCAGCACCGGGTTGGGGAATTCGGCGGGGAAATCAATCTCGCGGGTGGTTTTCTCGCCGGCCTGCAAGCCCATGACGCATTTCTCAAATTCCTCGCCGAAACGACCGGAACCGACATCCACGGAGTAGTTCTCGGCCTTGACCTGGGGCATCTCCTGACCATTGTGGTAGCCCTGGAAATCGATCACCGCCACATCGTCATTTTGGATACCGCGTCCCTCGACGCTCCGTAACGGCGCCATCTCACGCCGCATGGATTCCAGGGCCACGGAAATCTCAGCCTCGGTGGCGGCGCCATCCTCAAGTTCGAGCGCCAGCCCCTTGTACTGCCCTAGTTCGAACTCAGGGCGGATCGCCACTTCGGCTTCATAGATGAAGGAGCCGCCGTCAGCGTAGACCTGGCTGTAAATTTCCGGATGGGTGACCGCATCAAGCTTGGATTCGCCCAAGGCATCAAAGTAGGTGTCCTGGATCAACTTTTCGCCGACCTCGTGCTTGACCTTGGCATCATAGTTCTTCTCCAAAACCAGACGAGGCGCCTTGCCCTTACGAAAGCCCTTCATGGAAACCTCGGAGGCCAGCTTGCCGTAGGCCTTTTCAATCTCCTTCTTGACCAGTTCGCCCGGGAGTACGACCTTCAACCGCTTGGTATAGGCACCAGCTTCTTCAACCGTAACCTGCATTTATCCTTACCTCATCAACTTAATCTTGATCTTTAAATGGCACACGCCCGCGAGCGCTTGTTCTGCCGGTATGGTGCGAGAGGGGGGACTTGAACCCCCATCCACTAGGTGGGCTGGAACCTAAATCCAGTGCGTATACCAATTTCGCCACTCTCGCGTGAATTTGGCAAACTAACCAAAATTCCCCGGCCAGTCAAGGGATGAGCTGACAAATAATCGATCCGAACCATAGCCAAAGGCCCGGACCGGCTGGCCGTTCACCCTCCTGCCGATCCGAAAATAATTGACAACACGACCCATAATTGCTAGCTAAATCGATTCCGATAATGCATAGTCCCTAAAGTTTTTTACAGGAAAAAAATGACCTCTGATCTCGCTAGATATTCCACGCCAATTCCCTTTCGCCCCGATGGACGTGCCACCCTGATTGGTAGCCTGCCGGTTGCCAACCATCGCCAGGGCTTGGAGCTGGTTCGTCGCCATATCCCGGACATCCCCCTCTGGCCACAGTTGCCGGGCAATCCCAAAGAAGGCATGCTGGTCCAATTCTGCGAAGGCTTTGTCGGATTGCACGAAGGCGAGCGCACCTACTTCGACACCAGCGGCGACTTCGATGACCGCCTCCTGCCCTTCTTCGAGGATTTTTTGGCAGTCAGCGAGGACCCGGCGGCTCTGATGAATTCCCGCTTCGCGATCAGCCGTGAGCGGGCCGCCGGGCTTTACTTATTAAAAGAAATGTCCGCCGAACTGGCGCCCGTGGCCCTCAAGGGGCAGGTAACCGGCCCCTTTACCCTGCTCACCGGACTACAGGACCAGGACCAGCGGTTAAGTTACTACAACCCCACCCTACGGGAGATGGTGGTCCAGGGCGTGGCCATGAAATGCGCCTGGCAGGCCCGCTTCCTGCGGGAAACCGGACTGCCGGTGCTGATCTTCATTGACGAACCGGCCCTGGCCGGCTTGGGCTCTTCGTCGTTCATCAGCATCGCCAGCTCCGACATCGCCCAGGACATCGATCAGGCGGTACAGGCGATCCACGGGGCCGGGGCCTTGGCCGGGGTGCACGTCTGCGCCAACACCGAGTGGGAGATGCTGTTGACCGGCAACCTGGACATCATCAGCTTCGACGCCTACGAGTTCTTCGACCGCTTCGTCACCTGCCGGGATTTGATCCACACCTTCCTCGACCGGGGTGGAATCATCGCCTGGGGACTGGTACCCACCGGCAAAAGCGAACTGGTTGAGGCCGAATCCACCGATTCCCTGGTGGCCCGCTGGGAGGCCCAGGCCGCGCAACTGGTCAGTGCGCGCTGGACACTCCCGGCCCTGCTGGGCCAGACCATGATCACTCCCAGTTGCGGCACCGGTTCACTGCCCCTCGATCTGGCTGAAAAGGTCCTGCGGATGACCGGCGAGGTTGCCGCCACCCTGCGGTCCCGTTATCTCTCTGTTTAGGGGCTGTTACGAAACAACCAAATACATCCGTGGTTATTTTTTGCGACCCCTTTGCCGATCGCTTCATTAAACAACCCTAAAGTTGTCACCATTTTATTACGGCCCATTATGCCGATCACCTCCAGTTAAAGTGACGGATCTGTTACATAACGGCTTAACCCTACGCTACATTACGGAATTAACCATGAGTGAAGAACTGAATCAGGTCCTGCAACAGCGCCGCCAGAAGGCCGCCGAACTAGCGGAAATGGGGGTTAATCTCTACTGCAACGATTTCAAACCGACCCATGCCATCAAGGATCTGGTGGCGGCCGGCAGCGAGATAACCGACGAAACCGAGCCAGACCAGGGCCGCAAGTACACGGTAGCCGGCCGGATCATGTTCCTGCGCAAGATGGGCAAGGCCTCCTTCCTGCAGATTCAGGACGAGTCCGGGCGTCTGCAGATCTACATCAAACGCGACGCGGTGGGCGAGGCCGCCTACGAGATCTTCAAAAAGCTCGACCTCGGCGACATTGCCGGCTTCAGCGGCGGCCTCTTCCGCACCAAGACCGGCGAACTGACCCTGCACACCGAGAGCCTCAAGACGGTGACCAAGTCTCTGCGGCCCCTGCCCGAAAAATTCCACGGGTTGACCGACGTCGAGACCCGCTACCGCCAGCGCTACCTGGATCTGATCGTTAATCCCGAGGTGCGCGACACTTTCCGCAAGCGGGTGGAAATAATCCGGCTGATTCGCGATTTTTTGGTCAACCGCGGCTTCATGGAGGTGGAAACCCCGATGATGCAGCCCATCGCCGGCGGCGCCACCGCCCGGCCTTTCAAGACCCACCACAACGCCTTAGGGATGGACCTCTACCTGCGGATCGCCCCGGAGCTATACTTAAAAAGACTGCTGGTCGGCGGTTTCGAAAAAGTCTTCGAAATAAACCGCAACTTCCGCAACGAGGGCCTCTCCACCCGGCACAACCCGGAATTCACCATGCTCGAATTCTACCAGGCCTTCGCCACCTACGAAGACCTGATGGACCTCACAGAGGAGATGATTTCCTGGATCGCCGCCGAGGTCACCGGTTCCATGGTCGTTAACTACCAGGGCCAGGAAGTCGACCTCTCACCGCCATGGCAGCGCTACACCATGGACGAGGCCTTGGTCAAAGTGGCCGGGATCGCCCCGGAGATACTGAGCGACCCGGCCCAACTCATGACCCTTGTTAAGGAGAAGGGCATCGAACTGTCGCCCCAGGCCGGAGTCGGCAAGGCCAAGACCGAACTGTTCGAACTGCTGGTCGAAGAGAAATTGCTCAACCCGACCTTCATCACCGCTTACCCCACCGAGGTTTCGCCCCTAGCCCGCCGCAACGAGCAGAACCCGGAGGTCACCGACCGTTTCGAGCTGTTCATCACCGGCCGGGAGATCGCCAACGCCTTCAGCGAGCTTAACGACCCCATTGACCAAAAGGCCCGGCTGGAGAAGCAGATCGCCGAGCGAGGTAAGGACGAGGAAGTCTTTCCGGTCATGGACGAGGATTTCGTCCGCGCCCTGGAACACGGGATGCCGCCGGCCGCCGGCCAGGGTATCGGCATCGACCGGCTGGTCATGCTGCTGACCGACTCCGCCTCGATCCGCGACGTCATCCTCTTCCCGCATTTGCGGGCGGAGAAATAATAAAAGACTGAAGGCTGAAGACTGACAGCCGAAGTAAAAACCGGGGCGTCGCGAACACGAGTGGTTGGATGCCCTGCCTTCAGCCTTCGGACTTCAGCCTTAAGCCAGTTTTATAAAGGAGTTCCCTCTTGTCATTTGAATGGTTCATCTGCCTGCGCTACCTCAAAGCCAAGCGCAAGCAGAGTTTCATATCCCTGATCACTATCATCTCGGTGGTCGGGGTGGCAGTGGGGGTCATGGCCCTGATCGTGGTGTTGGCCGTGATGACCGGTTTCACCGACGAGTTCCGCGCCAAGATCCTCGGGGTCAACTCCCACATCGTCATTCAGAAGTTCGGCGGGGAAATCACCGAGCCGGCGCGGATTCGTGATAAAATCCTGGCCATCCCCGGCGTAGTCGGCGCTACCCCTTACATCTATACCCAGGCCCTGATCACCGGCGGCGAGGGTGGCACCGGGGCGGTTCTCCGGGGTATCGATCCGGACACCGCCTCCACCGTGACTTCGCTGGAAAAACACCTGGTCCAGGGCTCGCTGGCCGACCTCAAGAACACCATTAGCAAATCGGATAGTCGGCCGGTGCCCGGGATTATCGTCGGCCGCGATCTTGCCCGTCAGCTGAATATCGCGGTCGGCGATCGGGTCAAGCTGATTTCGCCGTCCGGCCCACTCACCCCGATGGGGATCATTCCCCGGCTCAAGGCCTGCCGACTGGTGGGTATCTTCGAAACCGGCATGTACGAGTACGATTCCAGCCTGATTTACGTGTCTCTGGACACGGCCCGCGACTTCCTGAATTTGAGCGAGGGCGTCCACGGCATCGAGATCCGCCTGGACGACATCTACGCGGCCGACCGCATCTCCCGCCAGATCGAGAACGAGTTGGGCAGCAGCTATATTGCCAAGGATTGGATTCGTCTGAACAAAAACCTCTTTTCCGCCCTCAGCCTGGAGAAGACCGCCCTCTCGATCATCGTGGCCTTGATTGTTCTGGTCGCCGCCTTCAACATCGTCTCCACCTTGATCATGGTGGTCATGGAGAAGTCCCGCGACATCGCGATTCTTAAGGCCATGGGCGCCACCTCCGCCAAGATCATGCGCATCTTCATCTACGAGGGGCTGGTGATCGGGGTGACCGGCACCATCCTCGGCGTGCTCGGGGCACTGGGCCTCTGCGAGCTTTTGAGCCGCTACCAATTCATCAAATTACCCGACGTCTATCCCATGAGTACCCTGCCGGTCAAGATCCTGCCCTGGGATATCACTCTGATTGCGCTCTCGGCGGTGCTGATCACCTTTTTAGCCACCCTTTATCCCTCCTGGCAGGCCTCCCGGGTCGAACCGGCCGAGGCCTTGCGCTATGAATAAGGAGACCGGGCCAATGAGCGCGACGGCAACAGCCAAGGCCGACCTGCATCTGGTGGCCAGCAGGATCAGCAAGACCTTCGTCCAGGGCGCCCGCAGGTTGGAAGTCCTGCGCGGCATCGATCTTGAGGTGCGACGCGGCGAGATGACCGCCATTGTCGGCAAATCCGGCACCGGCAAGACTTCGCTGCTCCAGATCCTCGGCGGACTCGACCGGGCCGACTCCGGCTCGATCCGTTATAATGGCGAGGAACTGGCCACCAAGAACGACCTGGAGCGCTCCCAGTTTCGCAACCGTACTGTGGGTTTCGTCTTCCAGTTCCATCATCTTTTGCCGGAATTCACCGCCCTGGAAAATGTGATGATGCCGGGTTTCATCGGTGGCCAGCCCTTGAAAGAAGTGCGGGCGCGGGCCATGCAGCTGCTCACCCGGGTGGAATTGGCCGAACGGATCGACCACAAGATTGGCGAGCTGTCCGGCGGCGAGCAACAGCGGGTGGCCATTGCCCGAGCCATGGTCATGGCGCCGCCTCTGCTCCTGGCCGACGAACCAACCGGCAACTTGGATCCGGTCACCGGGGCCAGCGTCTTCGCGCTGATCCGGGAGATGAACCGCGATCTCGGTCTGGCCACGGTAATGGTAACCCACAATTACGAACTGGCCGTCCAGATGGACCGCTGCCTCATCCTCCGGGACGGGGTACTGCGGGAAATCGAGGCCTCAACCCTGGCGGAACCCGCCGGTCCGGAGCCGCTCGGCCCCGGCCAAAAATAAGAAACCCATGAAAAAATCCGCCGCCAAATTGCTGCCCCTGTTTCTTGGACTCGTTACCCTCGTCGCATTGGCGGTCTCGCCAGGCCTGGCCGCTGAGACGATCGGCAACCGCGCCATCTTCCTGCCTCTGAAGATTAACGCGGTCGGCGACTCGGCAGAATTGACCACTGCCGCCGACCGGCTTCTCGCCGGGGCGACAAGTGCCAAAGGCTATACCATGCTCACTCGGGCTGCCGCCGCCGGGAGTTATCGCGACCAGGATTGGCCGCCCGGAATCGCGACGCTTCGACCGTTGTTGCCCAAAGGCTACAACGACTATCTGGTGACCGGCAGCCTCACCAGGCTGGACCAGCGCCTGAGCCTGGACCTCAACATCCGCCAGCTCTCCGACCCGGCGGCCAGCCAGACGCTGTTTAAGGAGATTGACAGTGAAGAAGGCCTAGCCGCCGCCATCAGCGAGCTGACCGACCAGGTCGGGACCTTCGTCAATCGCCGCCTGAACATCGCCGCCATCACCGTGGCCGGCAATACCCGGATCGACACCGGCGCCATCCGCCAGCGCATCACCACCAAGGTCGGCGCCCCATACAATCTGGCTGCTCTACGCGTCGATCTCAAGGAAATCTTCCGGATGGGCTATTTCAACGACATCCAGATCGACACCAAGGAGACCCCGCTGGGCTGGGAGGTGACCTTCCGAGTGGTGGAAAAGGCGGTGATCAGCAAGATCAATATCGTCGGCTTCAAAGCCAAGAAGGAGGAGGACATCCGGGCCGTCATCAAGGTCAAGGCCAACTCGATCATCAACGATGCCGACATCCGCGCTTCGATCACCAACATCCGCAACCTGTACCGGGATGATGGCTACTACGGCTGCCAAGTCGATACCGACCGCAAGGATGGCGGTCACGGCCGAATGGATTTGACCTTCACCATCAGCGAGGGCGAAAAGGTCTTCATCCGGGAAATTAATTTTGTCGGCAACAGTGCCTTTTCCGCCGGTAAGCTTGCCGACATCATCACTACCTCTGAAAAGGGCTGGTTCTCCTTCATCACCGATGCGGGCCTGCTCAACAAGAAAAAGCTTGAGGAGGACGCAGCCCGGCTGACCGCCCACTACCACAACAGCGGCTTCGTGGATGCCAAGGTCGGCGACCCGGAGGTGGTCCAGAAGGGGGAGTGGTTTTACGTCTATTTCAATATCGAGGAAGGTGAGCGCTACAAGTGCGGAACCATCGATCTGACCGGCGACCTGATCGACGACAAGGCCACCCTGCTGGCCAAAGTAGAGGTGGGCAAGGAGGAGTTCTTCAGCCGCAAGGTGCTGCGCGAGGACATCATGCGCATCACCGACCATTACGCCGATAAGGGCTATGCCTTCGCCGAGATTAACCCGCAACTCGACAAGGATCCGGTCAAGAAACAGGTCAATCTTACCCTGCAGATCGATCAGGGCAAGCTGATCCACATCAACCGGATCAACATCAAGGGCAACACCCGTACCCGCGACAAGGTGGTCCGGCGGGAGATCGAACTGGACGAGAACGGCATCTTCAACGCCAGCCAGTTGAAAACCAGCCACCAGCACCTGCAGAGGCTGGATTTTTTCGAAGATGTCAACATCTCGCCGGAGCCCACCGTCGACGATAGCCTGCTTGACATCAACGTCGAGGTCAAGGAAAAACCCACCGGCAAATTCAGCATCGGCGCCGGTTACAGCTCGGTTGATCACCTGACCTTCATGGGTGAGATCAGCGAGAACAACCTCTTCGGCCGGGGCCAGCGCTTGGCCCTGCAGGCCAACGTCAGCGGGAGTTCAAACCAGTTCAACATCGACTTCACCGAACCGCACCTCTTCGACTCCAAGCTGCTGGTCGGCTTCAACGTCTATCGCTGGAAACGCGAATATGACGACTACACGAAGAACTCCAGCGGTGGGGCGGCGCGAATCGGCTATCCGATCTGGGATAAGTGGATGTACAATTTGAGTTACGGCTATGACAACACCACCCTGGATGATGTCAACCTGCTCACCGCCTCCCATGAAATCATCGATTCCATGGACTATCACATCACCAGCGCCGTCAAGACCGGTCTCTCCCGCGATACCCGCGACCGGCAATATGCCGCCCACACCGGCTCTCTGCACAGCCTGACGGTCAAGTACGCCGGCGGCCCACTGGGTGGCGACAACAGCTTCACCAAGATAGAGGGCTCGACCAGCTGGTTCATCCCGGTCACCAAGTCCACCACCTTTCACCCCCTCTTCTCCATTGGCCAGATTTACGGCAACAGCCAGGGTCATTTGCCGGTCTTTGAAAAATTCTACCTGGGCGGGATCAACACCATCCGCGGCTTCGACAACGGCAAGATCAGCCCCATCGATCCGGCCACCGGCAACCGGGTTGGCGGCGACAAGATGTGGTACAGCAACATCGAATACACCATCCCCATCGTCAAGGAGCAAGGCGTTTTAGGCGTCATCTTTTACGATATCGGCAATGTCTACGGTTCCGACGAGTCCTGGAAATTCAGCAAGATCAAGCAAGCAGCCGGGGCCGGAATCCGTTGGCTCTCTCCCATGGGCCCGCTGCGCCTGGAATGGGGCCGCAACCTTAACCCGGTTGACGACGAGGACATAAGCAACTGGGAGTTCAGCATCGGCGGAAATTTCTAATTTAAGCAACGGATCGGCTGAAGGCTGAAGGACAAGAATCCATTGGCCTTCGGCCTTCGTTCATTTTCACCTTCGGTTTTCAGCCTTCAGTCTACGGCCTTCAATAATGGACAAACTTCTTGCGGCCCTGAGCCGGCCGGAAAAAGTCACCCTAACCGCAACCGGGCTGCGCGGCTCAACCCCGGCGCTGCTGGCCGCCCGGTTGTTGGCCGCCCGTTCCCGCCCGCTGGTCGTGGTGGTTCCTTCCGAGGAACAGGCGACCACCTGCGAACAAGATCTCGAACTGTTCACCGACCGCCCGGTCTTGCTCTACCCCGGCTACGACATCCCGCCCTATACCCCGCTTTCGCCGGACCCGGTTACTGTGGCAGCCCGGCTCTCCACCCTTTACCGGGTCCAAACCAGCCGCGAGCCCTTCATTCTGGTGATCCCCGCCGAGGCCCTGCTGCGGCGGGTCCTGCCCCGCGAAAAGCTCGGGGAACTGGCCGAACTGGTGATGCGCGGCGAAGAGACCGATCAGGACGAGCTCTGCCGCCGATTGGTCCGGGCCGGTTACGAGCAGGTCTCCCTGGTCCGTAACCCGGGCGAGTTCAGCCGCCGCGGCTCGATTCTCGACATCTTTCCGCCCTTTCCCGGCGCAGCGATCCCGGCCGGACCGACGGTCACTACGCTTACCGACAACTACCCGGTCAGGCTCGACTTCTTCGGCGACCTGGTCGAATCGCTGCGCTTCTTCGATCCGATCAGCCAGCGCTCCCTGCAGGAACTGGCGGAATTCACCATCCTGCCGGTCTCCGACATCCTTTTCCCTGAGACCGGCAAGGATTTCGCCCATCCGGCCGCCACCCTGCGGCGCCTTAGTCGTGAACAGAACTGGGACCGCAACCAGACCGAAACCATTGTTGACCGCCTGGCCTCCGGCCAGCGCTTTCCCGGCATCGAATTCCTGCTGCCCCTCTTCTATCCGGCGACCGCCACCCCCCTGGACTACCTGCCCCCCGAGACCCTGGTAGTGATGGCCGATCCGACCGGGATCACCGCCACGGTCGCCCTGGCCTGGGAGCGCATCGATGCCAACCAGGCCGAGGCTGCGGCCCACCGGAATCCGGCCCTGCCGGCCGGCCAACTTTTTTTATCCGGCCCCGAACTGGCTGGGCAACTCGATCGCTTCTCGTTGCTCCAACTGCACGACTTTCCAGCCCCAACCTCTGACGAGGCGGATCAACCCGCAGAACTACGCGAAATCGCACCAAAAACCTTCACCCTGGTCAAAGCGGCCCCGCCCGCCGCTGTCTACCCAGTATCCTGCGGGAACCACACCCTGCTCCGCCAGGAGCTGGAGTTGCAGCGCCGTCGCACCGGCCTGCTGGCCCCGTTGGCCGAAAGGATCAGCCACTGGCTGAGTGAGGGTGACCGGGTCGCCATCGCCTGCCGCAGCAGCCGCCACGCCGAGCAACTCGGAGAATTCCTGGGCCAGCACGGCCTGATCGCCCAGCCGGCCGAACCGCCCCTGGCAACCGGGACGACCACCGCCGTCGTCACTCTCTATCCCAACCCGGTTTCGGCCGGATTCGATCTGCCGGACGAAAGATTACACCTGCTCTCCGAAACCGAACTGTTCGGCGAAAAGCGCTTGAGCCGCCGCAAGAGCCAGGGACCGCCACCCGGTGAACCGATCTCTTTTGCCGAACTGAAGGCCGGCGACATCGTGGTCCACCGCACCCACGGCCTGGGCAGCTACGCCGGGCTGATCAACATGACGGTAAGCGGCATCCCCGGCGATTATCTGCAACTGCTCTTCCAGGGTGAAGACAAGCTCTACGTGCCGGTGGACCGACTGAACATCGTCCACAAATACCAGGGCCTCTCCGACCAGAAACCGTCCCTGGACCGTCTGGGCGGCAAAGGTTGGCTCGCCGCCAAGGAGAAGGTCAAGGAGGCAGTCTGGAAGGTTGCCCAGGAACTGCTCGACCTCTATGCCCGCCGCCAGCTTGCCCAGGGCCGGCGCTTTTCCGGACCCGATGAACTCTACCAGGAACTGGAGGAGTCCTTCCCCTTCGACGAGACCCCTGGGCAACTCAAGGCGATCACCGAGGTCATCGACGATCTCGCCTCGGAGAAGGTCATGGACCGGCTGATCTGCGGCGATGTCGGCTACGGCAAAACCGAGGTGGCGATTCGCGCCGCCTTTAAGGTAGCGGCCGACGGCTATCAGGTGGCGATCCTTGTGCCGACCACGGTCCTGGCTGAGCAGCACGCCGCCACCTTCCGGGAGCGCCTGGCCGGTTTTGCGCTGCGAATCGAGTGCCTGAACCGCTTCCGGCCGGCCGCCGAAATCAAAAAGACCCTCAAGGACCTGCACGAGGGGACAGTGGACATCGTCATCGGCACCCATCGCCTGCTCTCCAAGGACGTGGTGTTCCGCAAACTGGGGCTCTTGATCATCGACGAGGAGCACCGCTTCGGGGTCAAGGACAAGGAGAAGGTCAAGAAGCTCCGGTCCGGCATCGACGTCCTGACTCTCACCGCCACCCCGATTCCCCGCACCCTGCAGCTCTCGCTGCTGGGCATCCGCGATCTTTCGGTGATCAGTTCACCGCCCCGGCAGCGTCGCTCGGTCAAGACCTTCGTGGCCAAGTTCGACGATCTGGTGATCAAGGAGGCGGTGACCCGGGAGTTGCAGCGCGGCGGTCAGGTCTTTGTGGTTCACAACCGGGTCCAGTCTATCTCGGAGATGGCCCACCGCATCCAGGAACTGCGCCCGGGGGCCCGGGTGGCCATCGCCCACGGCCAGATGCCGGGCCGCACCCTGGAAGAGATCATGTACCGCTTCGTCCAGCGGGAGATCGACGTGCTGGTCTGCACCACCATCATCGAGTCGGGTCTGGACATCCCCAACGCCAACACCATCATCATTACCCGGGCCGACCGGCTGGGGCTGGCCGAGATCTACCAGCTGCGGGGCCGGGTCGGCCGTAGCAGCGAACAAGCTTACGCCTACCTGCTGGTGCCGGAGTTGGAGGGTTTGTCCGCCGAGGCCCAGCAGCGGTTGCGGGCCTTGCTGGACTACAACGAACTGGGCGGCGGCTTCAAGCTGGCCATGAGCGACCTGCAGATCCGCGGCGGCGGCAACATCCTCGGCGAATCGCAGAGCGGCACCATCGCCGCAGTCGGTTACGACCTATATCTGGAGCTGTTGCAGCAGACCGTCGAGGACTTGAAGCGGGAGCGCAACGGCGAAGGCCCGCCGCCCGACGACGACCTGGAACCGGAAATCAACCTGCGCCTGCCCGCCTACCTGCCGCAAAGCTATATCCGCGACACCGACCTGCGCTACCTGGCCTACCGGCAGATCACCTCCTGCCACAGCGACGAGGCCTTAGGCGCGATACGCGAAGAGCTGCGCGACCGCTTCGGCCCGCTGCCCGAGGAGGCCGAAAACCTGCTGGCGGTGATCGGTCTCAAGGAAGAGTTGCTCATCCTCAAGATCAGTCGCCTCGACCAGGGCGAGGACAATCTGGTCCTGACCTTCACCGACCGGACCCCGGTGGAACCGACCCGGCTCCTGGCCCGGATCGCCGCCTCCAAGGGGGTACTGCGGCTGCTCGCCGACAACCGGCTGGTGGCGAAGCTCAAGCCGGGAACCGGTAGTGCCGTGCTCAATGAAGCCAAAAATATCTTGCGTGCCCTCAGGGGGGATGCTACTTAGGTCTACTCTGGTACATTAAATTTGAAACCAGGCGTCAGAATTCCGGAGCAAATAGCCCAGAAAAACAAATTCTACTCTCTGGGTATTTTCTGTACATCTGTCTCCTGGATTCTGTATGCTGTGGTCCTTATTGGCACAGGATAGAATCAGTTTCCAGACAAAAACTACCTGAAGTCTTTGCCCGCTTTGCCCGGCGCCCCAATCATTTCTATCCCTCTGGAGAACGTCCCCACATGAACCGTCTACCATCTCTACGGTTGGCCGCACTGCTTTCGCTGCTGCTCCTGCACCCTGCTTTTTGTAAGGCTGAAACGGTCGATCGGGTCATCGCCATCGTCAACGACGAGGTGATCACCCAGACCGAGCTCGACACTGAGGGACGGCGGGCCTTCAATGCGATCAGCAAAAATGTGCCGGCCGCCGAACTGGCGACCAAACGGGCCGAGGTCAGGGAAAAGGTCTTGAAAAACATGATCGACGACCGGCTCATCAGCCAAAAGGCCAAGGAACTCAAGTTCGATACCACCCCTGCCGAGGTTGACGAGGCCATCACCAGCATGGCCGCCGACAACAAACTGTCCCGCGAAAAACTCCTGCAGGAACTAGCCGCCGAGGGGATTTCCGAGGCGGAGTACCGGGTCCGTCTGAGTGACCAGATCAGTCGCTCTAAACTGATCAACTTCCAGATTCGCGCCAAAATCATCATCAGTGACGAACGGGCCAAGAAGTTCTACCAGGAAGTCTATCTCAAGGAAGAACCGCCGGCTGGCTATCACCTGCTGCAGATCGGTTTCCGCTGGACCGGCAAGGAAGCCGCCTCGGCCACCAAGGAAGAGGCGCGACTGCGGGCGGAACGGATCAGAAAACTGGTCCAGGACGGTCAGGATTTCCGGGAACTGGCCCATTCCTTTTCGGAACTGGCCTCGGCCAAGGACGGCGGCGACCTGGGCGCCATCAGCCTGAGCGACATGGCCTCCGACATGCGTGAGCTCCTGAGCGATCTGACCCCGGGGCAAGTGAGCCGGGTGGCGGAAGCCTCCGAAAGCTTCCAGTTTTTCCAGGTCTTGACCATCAACACCGATGGCCAGTTCCGCTTTCCGCCTTATGAGCTGGTCAGCAGTTCCATCCATGACCGGCTTTTCCAGGAGGAAATGAAGAGCCGCCTGGAAAACTGGATGAAAGAATTGCGAGAACAGGCTATGATTAAAGAGTTAAACTAACCCCTCGAATTACCGGGTAATTATCCCCAATAAGCCAATAGGCTGCCGCACCGGCAGGATCATGACCATGCCCAACAACCAAGCCACCCCAGAGGAACGCCCCGAAGAGACCCTCGGCAGCCGCTTCCGTAACGCCAGAACCGACCAGGGTAAGACCCTGCCGGAAGCCGCCCAGGTTACCTGTATCAACCCGACCATCCTGGCCAACCTGGAGGCCGACAACTTTACCAAGATGCCGGCCGAGGTGTTCACCAAGGGTTTCATCAAGCTTTACGCCCAATATCTGGGCCTGGACGTCAACGAGACCGTCAAGCTCTACGTCAACAAGGAAAATCTCGACCCGGAGCGCCCGGTTGAGCAACCTCACCGCCGGGAGGTTCACACCGCCGCGGCCATGGCCCATCCGCGCAATCGCTTCCGGTCCAACCCCAAGGTAATGATCATCGCCATCCTGCTGGCCCTGCTGCTCGGTTTCTATACCCTGGGGGCGATTTTAAAGTTGGGGCAAAAACATCCCGATCAGGCGGCCCCGGAAAATGAACTGGCCAAGTCCCTGGTGGAGGGCAACCCCCAGCCCCTGCCCGGCCCAGCCGGCGAGCCACCGCCAGCGGCCGGGATAACCGAGCAAACCGGAGTTGCCGGAACCGTCTCGCTGTCCACTACGTTACCGGAGGTACTACCTGGAGCCGGAACTGCGGCCGGAATGACTGCGGCCCCCTACCAGCCCGCCGCAAACGCTGCCGTACCGTCATCCCAGCCGGTCACGGAAAAGGCAGCTCCGGCCACCTCCGCAACCCCCGAGGGAACAGGGGCAGGGAGAGCAACCGTCGGGACAGCTAACGGTCGATAAGCTGTTGTAAAAAAGCGACCTGGTCATTCCGGATGGCTAAAACGGCAAAAGGGGCCGGAGAGGAACGGTCAGAATTGCATAAGTTATTTGGTAACGGCTCCTGAATGGAACCGCTCAGAACTGCGGCGGTGGTCATTGAGGTCAGAGACTACGGCGAAGCGGACAAGATCGTCACCTTCTACAGTCTGGCCCGGGGCCGGATGAGCGGCATCGCCAAGGGGGCCAAGCGCAGCCTCAAGCGCTTTGTCAATAAACTTGAGTTATTCACCCTGCTGGAGATCCACTTTACCGACAGCCGCACCTCATCCTTGGTTCGCTTGGATCAGGCGGAACTGCTGGAACATTTCCCGTTATTGCGCAGCGACTATGCCAGATATACCGCCGGCATCCTGCTCTGCGAACTGGTTCTGCAGTGGACCAAGGAGAATGACCCCGACCCCGCACTTTTCGATCTGTTGAAATGGGGGCTGGGTAACCTGCAGGCGGGTGAGCGGCCACCGCTCTGGGGGGCGATCCTCTTCGAGCTCAAACTTCTGACCCTGCTCGGCTATCAGCCCGATCTGAGCGGTTGCAGCCTCTGTGGCCGCCTCGCGGCCAGCCAGGCCCCCTACCGCTTTCGCCCAGCCGTCCACGGCCTGGTCTGCGGGGCCTGCGCCCGCCAAGGGTACCGAGAAGAACCTGGGACGTGGCTGATGATCTCGCTCAGTACCATCAGCTTGCTGCGGAAGGCCCAGGAGCTGGAACCGACCAAACTGAGCCGGCTTTGTTTTTCGCCCCAAGCGGCGCGGGAGGGTGCCGCCCTGCTCAGGGCCCACGGCAATCACATCCTGCAGCGGGAAATCTTTGCCTGGGAACAGTTGCTCAAACAATCTTGATGAATTTGCAAAAAGTCGCTGGGCGTCATTGTGAGGAGCGCCCGCCTCTTGGGTATTCGCAATGACCAATTCCAAGCTTTCGGGTCTTTTCAAGAGCCCGACAACCTTAAACCAGCACCGAATAAACATCTAGTGAGGAAGAACCATGGAGAGCCACAAACTAGTCATGCCGGAACACCTCAACCAATACGGCTTCCTGTTCGGCGGCCACTTGTTGAAATGGGTGGATGAAAACGCCTGGATCGCCGCCAGCCTCGAGTATCCGGGTTGCAACTTCGTGACCGTCGCCATGGACAAGGTCGAGTTCCGCAAGAGCGTCCGCCAGGGCAATATCCTCAAGTTCCAGGCCGAAAAAATCAAGGCCGGCAGCACCTCGATCCACTACCGGGTCGAGGCCTTCCTGGCCAACAAACCGGTGGGCGAACGGGAGTTGATCTTCTCCACCATGGTCACCTTCGTGCGCATCGACCAGGATGGCAACAAGATCCCCCTGCCGGAGGGTGGCGACACCCTCCACAACGCCTGGGCCTGAGCCACTCGGCCAGGAGCAATAAAAAACGCGGGAGGGAATAATCCCGCCCGCGTTTTTCGTCGGCCGGGGGTAAACTCCGGCCGCTATGTTCAGGTCCGTTGACTGCTTAGCCAACCAGGGCGGAGACGAAACCACTGACCACCCCGCCGATCCCGTTGGTCATCACGGCGCCGACCATACTGGCCACGGCCCAGAGACCGATCAGGGCGGAGGCAACTCCCATGCTGATCAGGCTGACGCGGGAGAGGGTGTCGATGCCACTGGCGCTGTTGACTTTAGTGGTGCTGCGGGTCTTGATGTTTGCGGTCATGTTCGTTCTCCTGATTATCTGGTTTGCTCAGTTTCTTGCTCTAAGTTCACGGCTTAGAAGCCGGTGACGGCTGAGAAGAAGCCCTTGATCAACCCCAACGGTCCGGCGGTCATTAAAGCACCAGCGAAGCAGGCCACGGCCCAAAGACCAATCAGAGCTGCCGTCCCGCCGAAGAGGGCTACGGTAACCTTGCTGGTGGCGTCGAGTACCTGGGCTTGATCGTTTACCTTTACCTGGGTCTTGTTGATGGCGTTCATGTTATCTCCCCCGCTTATTTTTTTGTTCCGTTCTGACTTAGTTGGCGTCCGTTGACGCCGTTTCCTTTGTCTGGTTACTGATGCCAGTTGCGTGCCAACCCAGACCAATTACGGACTATCAATACGATAGCAGCATACCGCCGATCCGCCCCCGCCTTTTCCCCTGTCAACCTGGCAGGTAAAAATGTCATTATGGCACGAACCTCCCGAATCGCGGCCCGGACTTCCACCTCCCCCACCGCCCCAACCTTTTGACCTTGACAGCCACTTGCCTCTTCAGTAAAGGTCAGGGTGGCCGGATTCACAACCACCGCACCCACCATCAACTAATCGAAAAGGACCAGGCAGCATGATCAAGATCGGTATCATCGGCGGCTCGGGGCTGGATAACCCCGACATCCTGAAGAACCCCTCCGAGGTGGTCATCGACACCCGCTTCGGGCGCCCCTCCTCACCATTAACCTGCGGGGCCATCGCCGGTATCGAGGTAGCCATCCTGGCCCGGCACGGTCGGGACCATTCGATCCCGCCCACCAAGGTCAACTTCCGGGCCAACATCCAGGCCTTGAAGGACCACGGCTGCACCCATATCCTGGCAGCCACTGCGGTCGGTTCGCTGCGGCGGGAAATCGCCCCCGGCCATCTGGTCTTCCCGGCCCAGTTCATCGACCACACCCGGCGGCGCGAGACCACCTTTTTCAATGACGACGTGGTGGTCCACACCCCGATGGCCGAACCATTCTGCCCCAACCTGCGCAGACTCCTGGCCGAGACGGCCGGAGAACTGGGCATCGCCCACCATAGCGACAAGACGGTGATCACCATCGAGGGGCCGCGTTTTTCCACCAAGGCCGAAAGCCACATGTTCCGCGCCTGGAACGCCGATGTGATCAATATGAGCACGGTGCCGGAGGTCAACCTGGCCCGCGAGGCCAAGCTCCACTACGCCGCCACCGCCATGTCCACCGATTACGACTGCTGGCACGAAGACGAAGCCCCGGTGACCTGGGAAATGATCCTGGCCACCATGAAGGCCAACGCCGAAAAGGTCCTCAACCTGTTCGTCGCCACCATCCCCAAGATTCGGCAGTATGACGATGTCTGCAAAAGCTGATTGCCCCATACGTCATTGCGAGAAGTGAAGCGACGAAGCAATCTTTCGCTATAACCTCTAACGGCAGATTGCTTCGCTACGCTCGCAATAACGGATTCTAAGAATTTCGATAAGAAGGAGAATAGAAAATGCCGATTAAATCAAAGATCCGTACCGTGCCCGACTACCCCAAGAAGGGCATCATGTTCCGCGACATCACCACCCTGATCAAAGACCCGGTCGGTTTCCGCCTGGTGATCGACGCCTTCACCCAGCGCTATATCTCCGGCGCGATAGAGTTTGACATCATCGCCGGCATCGAGGCCCGCGGCTTCATCATGGGCGGGGCGATGTCCTACACCCTCGGCAAGGGTTTCACGCCGATCCGCAAGAAGGGCAAACTGCCGGCCGAGGTAATCAGCCAGGAGTACGACCTGGAATACGGCACCGACCGCATCGAGATCCACAAAGACGCCTTCCCGGCCGGCGCCCGGGTGCTTCTGGTTGACGACCTGCTGGCCACCGGCGGCACCGCCCTGGCCGCCGCCGCCCTGATCGAAAAGCTGGGCGGCATCGTGGTCGAGATGGCCTTCATCGTCAACCTGCCGGATGTAGGTGGCGAGAAGAAGCTCAAGGATAAAGGGTATAAGACTTTCTCGTTGACGGAGTTTGAGGGGGATTGAGTACCGATGTCCATTCAGGCCAAGCTATAGGGGTTAGGTCAAGTAAGGGAGAAGCACCAGATTTTTCGTATGGTGGGCACCGCTTCATTGTGCCCACGCGTTCCAACCGAGATTCCCCACGTGGGCACAAAAGCGTGTCCAACTACCCGATTGGATACGTTGTTAAATTTCTTGAGCAAGGGATATGCAAACGTCAAGAAAAGCTTACAGCATCGCCATTTGGCTTCTGATCACTGCCGCACTTTTTGCAGTAGTTGCGATTGGCGCATATGTATTGATTGTGGGGTCTGGAGCCAACTACAACATTGCTTCAGAGGGTGGTTCGTGGGCGAGTTTTGGCAGCTATCTCGGCGGTGTCCTTGGACCTCTTTTCGCGTTCTTGGCGTTTGTCGGAGTATTGATGACTGTTTGGCTACAGGCAATACATCTAGATGAATTCAAGAAACAAGCACTTCATCAAGAGACGCAACGGGTGATATCTGTAGTCTCTGAGCGGATCGATTCAATCCTTGCCCAGCCACCGAACAAAAAGACTGAACATCAAGGCATAAGGGAGGCCCCGATCACAATATTCACTATTGTGTCTGCAGCCGGAACGGCAGCGCTTTCCACGTCAGAAAGCTACAACTCAGAGTCTTCGAGAGACCAGCTAATTGCGACCGCAAAAATAGCTATCGCAGGAGAAGCATCGGCAATTGGTATTGAACTAAACCAGTTATCGTGGCTCCTCCAACAATACGAAAATAGGGGTGGGAGCGGAATCGTGGTTCAGTATTACAAGACCAGATACTCCGCTGTTGTGTGCTGGCTTGACGCAATCGGGTTTTTGTCGGCGCATCCGGCAGTACACGAATACTTCAATCCAATCAAGCTTCGAAAGATATTTTCTCCACGGACCTAACTCGTAAGCCGCAGTCAGCTGCCAGCCAATGTAGGGCGGCAATAAGTGCAGCGCATTGCGCAGGATGAGTGGTTTAGTGCCATTGAGGAAGTTTGTTGCAGATGCTTTTTGGGAGAAATAATTGGTAAGACCGTTTTACACTTGGGAAGGCGATGTTCTGGTCCTGAATATCCTCGGCACCCCCAATGCCAAGAAGGATGCGATCGGCAAGGTCAAGGGGCATCAACTCTGCGTCAGCGTCAAGGCGGTGCCCCGGGCCGGCAAGGCGACTGACTATATGGTGCGCTTCCTGGCCGAGGAGTTTGGGGTTTCGGTGAGTGATATTCAGGTCGTGTCCGGCCGGATGAATATCAATAAGGTGCTGAGGATCAAGTCTCCCAAAGTGCTGCCGGGGGTGATCGGGCAGCAGAATTTGTTTTAACTCGCAAGACCAACCGATCCGGCTCATTATAAGGGTTTAGATCTGCCGTTGACCTTTGTAGGGCAAATAAGATCATTCACAGCAAAACTGGTGGGGTATCTAATGAAAAATCTAATCTTCGCAATTATCATATCGAGCTTACTTGCTGGTTGTGCATCTTTGACTGTAACCGGCGCTGTCGTGCCCATAGGGGAAACGCGGCCACCTGTTTCAGAAAGCGAGGTAGGGATCTATACAGCTGCGCCGGCAAACGCCATTAAGGTTGGGACGGTTGAGGTTGTGACTACGCAAAGCATGACCGAGAACACCGAGGTAATGGGTTTGGTATTACCGGAGTTTATCAAACAGGCGGCGGCCATTGGCGCAAATGGCTTTATTACAACTAAAAGAGAAGTTGATCTTAAAACTGGTCACGAAACCCATTTTGCAGACGCTATTTACGTACCTCGCACCAAACAAGGTCAATAGTTTCGGATAGAGACGTTTTAGCCTGGTCCGGAGGAAGATGGTGCCTTTCCCTGCTTATTGACTTGCGGGTTCACCAGGCAATCCCCTGAACCACCCGTCTCAGCGGGCGCATTATGGCATTCGCCTGATGCGCCTTTCATTTTCAAACAGTGATTCAACTGTCGGCCCGCCGCAGTTTCCCATTAACCGTTGCCCATCTTCACCCAAGGAACCACATGAGCACCCTTCCGTCCTGCCCATCCTGCAATTCAGAATACACTTACGAAGACGGCACCATGTACACCTGCCCCGAATGCGCCCATGAATGGCCCAGAGAGGCGGCCGCCGAAGCAGGTGAGCAGCAAAAGATGGTGCGCGACGCCCATGGCAATGAACTGCACGACGGCGATGCGGTGACGGTGATCAAGGACCTGAAGCTCAAGGGCTCGTCGCAGGTGGTCAAGGTCGGCACCAAGGTCAGGAACATCCGGCTGGTCGACGGGGACCACGATATCGATTGCAAGATCGACGGCATCGGCGCGATGAAGCTGAAGTCGCAATTTGTCAAAAAGAGTTAAAGGCGATCAGGGGGCTGACTTTTTGCGATAGCAAAATCAATCTGGCGCCCGGAGCAGGACCTGATCGCCGTTACGCCGGAATTGCCCGCCTAGCAAGTCTGCCGACCACCTTCCCGACGCCCAGGACCACGGCGCCGGCCACCAACCCGGCCAAGGCATCAAGCAGGGTTGGGGTCACTGCCGCCGCCACCCCACCGACCCCGGGAATGGCACCGACGGCCTGGGCCAGGTGAAGAATCGGCTCATGAAGGAAGGAGAGGCCGTGAGTGAGGATACCGCCGCCCACCGTGAACATGGCCAGCGTACCAACGAAGGAAAGGGTCTTCATCAAGGCGGGAGCCGCCTTGAGCATCCCCCGCCCCAAAAGGCGCCGAAGTTGGCCGGGGAGACCATCCCCACCCGTCCGGTAGAGATAGAGCCCGCCATCGTCCAACTTGACGATGGCCGCCACGAAGCCGTAGACCCCGGCAGTCATAAGGATGGCGATGGTGCTCATCACCATGACCTGCTTGCCGAACGAGGCCGTGGCCACGGTCCCTAGAGTAATGGCGATAATCTCGGCGGAGAGCACGAAGTCGGTGCGGACGGCCCCCTTGATCTTCTCTCGCTCAAAAGCGACCAGGTCGATTTCCGGGTCGGCCAGGGCCTGCACATGCCCCCGGTGTTCAGCAATATCCGCGCAGATAGGGGGCCACAACTTGTGGGCGATTTTCTCGAAGCCCTCATAGCAGAGATAAGCTCCACCAACCATCAGCAGCGGGGTGACGGCCCAGGGCAGCACGGCACTGATCAAGAGCGCCGCCGGCACCAGAATGACCTTGTTGCGGAGCGAACCCAGGGCCACGGCCCAAACCACCGGGAGTTCCCGCTCGGCCCTGATCCCGGCCACCTGTTGGGCGTTGAGGGCTAGATCATCCCCCAGAACCCCGGCCGTCTTCTTGGCCGCCACCTTGCTCAGCAAGGCGATGTCGTCCAAGATGGTGGCAATGTCATCGAGCAGGGCTAAGAGACTGCTTCCGGCCATTTCAGTAATTCCTTCTGTGTAAACGGAAGACTGATCTCAGTCGGAAAGTGACATCAGGCTTCCAGGTTATTAAGTTGCAGGACTTAAGCAAGGCATGGCACGGGCGATAACGTCCCGCTTCAGTCAGCCCCGCCCCTCCGGCGCTTTCTGCGAAAGCGCCCTACCAACTGACTTTGGATCCGAAGTTGTGTCCTTATCAAGAACACCCCCTTTTTGTCCAGCCGGATTTTTGCGTAGCCTACTGCCAGGACACAAAGGGACAACGATCTTCCCAGGTGATCTTGGTTTTCTACCGAAGTGAACAGCGCATCGCCACCCTGGCCGTAAAATAAACCGCCTCCTTCCGAATCCGCACCTCTGGCCTAGGCCGACAAAAAACTTTGAGAGACAAGCAGCGATCCCGCCGGTAGCAAACGGTGTAATCCGCTGGACTTTTGGGGACAGCAAGGGGAAAGTAAAGTAATCGTTCAAATCGCCGGCGCCGCTGTCAGCCGCCAGCCCCAAACGCTGGTAAGCCGGCAAGCAAAGAGCAGCTCCCGACTGGCGATTGGCAAACAACAATTTTCCTTCTGGAGGAATGGCGTGAAATCCGGATTCAGCTTCTTCCCAGACCTGGCGGCGGCGAGTAGCGCGGCCGTTGACCTGATCGAAGCGGCTGCCGTTGCCGCCATCGCCGACAAGGGATTTTTTACCCTGGTGCTGACCGGCGGCACCACCCCGCGACTTCTTTACCAGAACCTGGCTGATCATCCAGGTCGAGACCACAATTTAAATTGGCAGGATGTCCATTTCTTCTGGGGCGACGAGCGGTGCATGGCCCCGGATCAGTCGGCAAGCAACTATGCCCTGGCCCGCGAGTTGCTGCTTGACAAGATCACCTTCCCAGGCGAGCACGCCCACCGCATTCCAGCCGACGTGGCCCGGCCGGAGATGGCCGCCCAGGCTTATGAAGACGAGTTGCGCCGTTTCTTTTCTCCGCACCCGGATCTGCTCAGCGACTCTTTTCCCTGTTTCGACCTCATCCTTCTGGGTATGGGGACGGATGGCCATACCGCCTCCCTGTTCCCCGGATCACCGGTACTGAAGGAAAAGACCCTCTGGGTGGCGGCAGTTCCAGAACCGACCGGCAGGCCGGCGGTTCCCCGGATCACCCTGACCCTGCCGGTCCTGAATCAGGCCCGTTTGGTTATTTTCCTGACCGCAGGCGCACAGAAAAAAACCATTATCGAAAAGATCGCCGCCGACCATGATTCAGCGGCCGGCCGCTATCCGGCCGCCATGGTACAGCCGCCGCAGCTGGATTGGCTGCATGCGGAGAGCGAGATCCCAGTCTTTTCTCAGAGCAAAAACGATTAACCGGTCTCCGGCTGAACAACCAGGGCCATAACGACCCTTAAGAAATACACCGAATAATCAAGGTGAATGCAATGATACCTGAGACTTTTGGCAACAGCTCTTTTCCGGTCAAAAACTTCACAAATAAACCAGTCCAATATCTATCAGCATTCCATGGCGTGACAGCACCGACGTATAGGATGTGGGCAATTTTCATAATCGTCACCCTGATTTATTCCCTGTTGTTTTTTAGGAACGTGGCCACGGCCAGCGAAAACATCGAACTCGCCTTGGTGGACGGGACCGTTGTCCACGGTACCCTTAAATCCTTCGAAAACGGCATTTATACAATCAACTCCAACACACTGGGAACATTGCGGATCGAAGCCGCGAAGGTCAAAACCATTCGCACCGAGGGACTTCCCGCTTCCAGTCCGGATACCCTGCAAGCACTCCAGAAAAGGATGGAAGGCGACAGCGCAGTTATGGATTCAGTCAAGTCACTGCAGGAGGATCCCGATTTTCAGGCGATTCTGACGGATCAGGAAATTCTTCGCGCCATTACCGCCGGTGATCTGCGCAGTCTGGAAAACAACCAGAAGTTAAAGAATCTGCTGAATAAACCAACCGTGCGGGAAATAGAGCAAAAATTACGTCAGCCACAGTAGCTTGAGCATGAACTGTTTTCGGCAGTCGCCGCCAGATCATCCAAAATAAATAATAATAAACGTTGCACTAAATATCTCACTCGCTATAATGGCTTCTTAGTTGCGCAGTACGTTTGTAGAAAATACGAAAGGTTAACGCACAGATCTCGAAAGAGACCGTGCGTTTTTTTTTACCTACAAACTACTGCCCGCCGACCATCAATGTATGTTTCGGCGTATTATTTAATGGCACCCATGTGAGTGCCAACATTAGAGGAGTAGTAAAGATGTCAGAAGGCACAGTGAAATGGTTTAACGACTCCAAGGGATTTGGCTTCATCGAGCAGGACGGCGGCAAGGATGTATTCGTACATCACAGCGCCATCAATGCCAACGGCTTTAAGTCCCTTGCCGAAGGATCTCGGGTAACTTTCGACGTAGTTGACGGCCCCAAAGGCCCTTCAGCTTCGAATGTGACCCAGCTGTAAGATCTCGATCTTATCGAGATTTGAAGGCCCCGCTTCGGCGGGGCTTTTTTTTTTGCCCGCCGATCCCTCCCAGATTAGGGGACATGCAACTTCGCCATTCTTTGGTACACCTGAGAGAACCTGTTACGCAAGGCAAGAGTGATCTTCCAGGTTTCCTAGTTAACACTAGAAAGACCAGTCGCCCCCGCTTATTCAAACGCAAAAACGCCCCGGATCGGCCGACCCGGGGCGTTTTTGCGTCATCCATCCAGCGGTGGCTACTGGACAGTCATTGACCCCATATTGGCGCTGCTGTTTTCGCCAATCGCCACGTTGGCCGAGTTGTTGATTTGGGCGTTGTTGGAGATAACACCATCCACCGAGGAGTTGCTGATGGTCACGGCGCCCATATTGGCCACGGTGTTTTTGCCGATCGCCACATTGGCGGATTCGTCGATGTCGGCCTTGTTGGTAATGACGCCCTTGATCATTGACTCATGCAAAGTCACGCTGCCCATGTTGGCGGTCACATTTTCACCAATGGCTACATTGGCTGATTTAGCCACATTGGCCTCGTTGGAAACCGAACCCTTGACGCTGCCACCCCGCATGGTCACCGAACCCATGTTGGCGACAGCCTCCTTACCGATGGCCACGTTGGCGGCCTCCTTGGCAGTGAACTTGTTTTTCACCGAGCCTTCGACACTGCCTTTGCGCATGGTTACCGAGCCCATGTTGGCGATAGAATTCTCACCCAAGGCCACGTTGACGGATTTTTCGATGTTAGCCTCATTGCCAACGGACCCCTTGACGTTGCTCTCCGCCAAAGTCACCGATCCCATGTTGGCGGTGGTATTCTTGCCCATGGCCACATTGGCGGATTTGGCGATGTTGGCCTTGTTACTGACCGATCCTTTAACATCGGAATCCTGAACGGTAACCGAACCCAGGTTGGCGGTGGCATTTTCGCCGATGGCCACGTTGGCTGACTTTTCGATATTGGCCTTATTGGAAACCGTCTCCTTAACCTTGGAGCCCGAGACAGCCATTGAACCGGTATTGGCCTTGGCTCCCTTGCCGATGGCGACATTGGCCGATTCGTTGGTGACGTTAAGGTTGGAGAGGGTTCCCTTGATCTCGGAAGTGCCCTTACTCGCCGATTGGCGGGCTGTTTCCGTGGCCCCGCCCGCCGCCCCCTGGCCCATCTCCACCGCCCGGGAGGCGGCAAAGGCCAGCACAGGGTAAGTAATCAGCGATACCGCAGCAATGCCCAAAATTATCTTCTTCATTGCAGACTCCCTTTGGCTTGATGAATCCTTAAAGATCACATGGAACTCGGCACGAACAATCAAGTTACGGTTTTATCCTATCCTGAAAAATATCATGCGTCCACGGGAACTCGCCGTGAATATTACCGTCAACACAAAAAGCTCGGGGCGTACCGGTATAAGCGGTGCGCCCCGAGCAGAGCAGACATCTGTTCAACCGGTCCTTTATCTGGGCAGCGGCGGCAACGGCAATCGGGGCGGTTTGGGGATCGGCAGCCTGTCGAGCTCCAGGACCTCGATGATCTGGCGATTGATGTCGTTGATCTTGACAATCTTGTCCTCAATCTGCCGGAAAGAGACGCCAGGTGGTGGCGGCGGCAGCACGGCGATCACCTCGGGGGTGGGCGGCTCCATATAAACATAGACGGTATCGTCCACCCGCTCGCCTTTATTAAGTTTCTTGCGCCAGCCCGGCGGCAAATCCTTGTGCTTGCCATCCTTGCTCTTATGCGAGGACTCATATTCGCCGCGATGTTCGCCACGGTCATGATCATTGCCATTATGCTTGTCCTTGGCCTGCACCGGCACCACGACCAACAACAGCAGCCCGCAGAACAGGTAGAATATACGCCTCATCACAGCCCTCGTTGCTAAAAATTATCAGCCATCGCCAAAGGACCAGGTGGGATAACCACCCAACCCAGGGTACTTCCAGCCGCTCACGCCATCGTATTACCGGCCTTTTCCAAGCGCCATCACCACCGATTAAACTATTACTGGCCTTTTTCCTCCTGCCATTTGCGGTACTTCTCCATATAGCTTTTCGCGACCAGATCGGCATCCAGGGCGAGATGCTTGGCGTAGTTAATCACAAATCCCCGGGTATAGACCGCCACCGGCAAGGCGGCATAGTTATCGGCCTCCAGGTTTTCCAGATGCTTACGCGGCACCCGGGTGGACATGGCCACATCGTCAAGGGGAATATGGAGCAGGTGGCGGATCGTCCGCAAGGCTTTGCCGTCATACTCGGTAATGCCCTCGGTCAACTGGTGGACACCGTTGTCCAGCAACTGCTGATGATCCCGGAAGAAGTCGCCGAGGGCCTGGTAGGCCTCTTCGATCTTGGCCAGGAGCAGTCGCCGGTCCTCTTCACTGACCTCTTCACCAATGGACATGGTGGCCAGTGAATCGGTGGAATAGATATCCTTCATCACCTGCCAGGCCTTGTGTACCTCATCAAAGTTGGCATCCAGAGGCAACTCCAGCATCTCGAAATGGGCCTGGTAGGGGGCGCGGTCTTTCATCGGGTAACCTTCACCTGCTGACCGGAAAGGATGTTGACGGTGAGCCGCTCAATGCCCCGCGAGCAGCGCGAATTCGGATAGGCTGAAAGATAGGGTGTGCGGTGGTTGGCGCTCCGAGACACCAGGTCATCATGCTCCACATAGCCGCTGTAAAGGGCATTGACCCCGAAGAACTTGACACAGATACTCTTCACCGAATTACCGGTGACGATGTCCTGGTTGGTGCGGGCCTTGTTCAAAACCAGATTAACGGCAAAATCACGCAGCTCCTCCTCGATGATCAGCCGGACCTCTGGCGAAACGGCCTTCAGGCAATCGACCAGTTCCCGGAAGTTGCTGATTCCCAAGGCGTCCCGATCGTGCCAGGTGTTGACCACCAGGTCCCGGTAGCCGTGGTCGGTTAGCACGCCACCCAGGCGGCGAAAATAGAGGTTGCGCAGAAAGTTGTACATGTTTTCGATGGAGACGATCTCGGGGGTGATGACGATGATCATCTTATCGGCAATCAGGAGGGTATCGATGGTGTTGAAGTGGGTGCCGGCTCCCAGGTCGATAAGAATATAGTCGGCGTCGAGTTTCCTAATCTGGTTGAAAAGCTTCTGCTTCTGGGCGTGCTTGATGGTCTCAGCCCCGATGGTGCCGACCATGCCGGTGAGCAACCCGAGATTACTGATGCCGCTGTCCACCACCAGATCGGCTAGAGGAACCTTACGCTCGAAAAAGTCGGTCAGGGTAGAGGTCGGGCGGCTGATCCCCAGAAAGTTATGGAGGTTGGCGCCGCCCAGATCGCCGTCGATCATCACCACCCGACCCTGGCGGGCCAGGCTCATGCCCAGGCTGGCCATGACAAAACTCTTGCCGACCCCACCCTTGCCGCCACCGACGGCCATGATGATGCTCTTTCTTTCGGGACCTTTTACCATCTAAAAACACCTGTGCTATTCCGGGGTTGGCTGAACAGAGGTCTTATTAAAAGCTTTTTCCGTGGTTTTTCAAGGAGAAGAAGGGTTACAGAAAAGATAAATGGATTAATGGCGCACCAGCCGGAGCGGGAAAATCAATGCGGTCAAAATTTGCGAGACGACCTGAGAGTTTTAACTGGGTAATATTCCCATCAAAGTTCTAATACATTACCCAACACCTTCAAGTCCGGTAGCGAGTGCAAGACATGAACCCTAACAATGGGTTGCTTGTATAACAACTGATGGCCACACTCTACTCTGGACGGCACGACCCTGAATGAGGCATATTGGTAATCCTCCGGACCGGCAAAAAAATGGCAGCTCATAATTATGGAGAACTATATGAAGTCCAAAAAGCCTTTGGTGTATTTGGCCGATCTTACGCATCTGGGGCGTATTGTGGCAGCTAACTTTCATCCTTTGGGGATTGGGTTGATCGCGGCACATCTGAAAACTAGGTTTAAGGATGAGATCGAGGTTGAGCTTTTTAAGTACCCGCAAGATTTCGACCAGGCCCTACAGAGGCGCCAACCGTGTCTTGTTGGGTTGACCAATTATTCTTGGAACTACGAGTTGTCATCGCAGTTTGCGGCTAGTATAAAACGGCATTTGCCAAAAACTTGCGTGGTCATGGGTGGTCCGAATTATGGCACACATGTTGATGAGATAAACAAATTCCGTCAGGGCCATCCGACGACAGATTTTTATCTGATCGGCGAGGGAGAGCTGGCTTTTGCTAACCTTTTTGTGCAGTTGCGCGAAAAAAGTTTTGATGTCGCCCGACTTAAAGCAGATTCCACACCTCTGGCCAATGCCCATTATTGGCAGGAAGGATGTTTGGTCCACGGCGAGATATTACCGCGCATCAATGATTTTGACGAAGTTGGGTCTCCGTATTTGATGGGCCTGATGGATAAGTTCTTTGATGGGGTTTTGATACCCATGGTGCATACCACCCGGGGTTGTCCGTTCACTTGCGCATTTTGTACCGAAGGGAGCAAATATTATTGCCAGGTGGTGCATCGCAAGCATTTACATCAGGAATTGGAATATATTGCAGTGCGTAGTTTACATAATCCTGAGTTGCTAATTACTGATGCCAACTTTGGGATGTACGCCCAAGACGTCCAGAAGGCCCAGATCCTTGCCGGTTTGCAGAAGAAATACAATTGGCCCAAGAGGTTGAATGTATCGACTGGGAAGAACAATAAAGAGAGGGTGGTACAAATAGCCTCGATGTTGAACGGAGCCTTGACCGTGGGGGCTTCTTTGCAGTCAACTGACAAAGAAGTGTTAAAAAATGTCAATCGGGCCAATATATCTTTAACCGCCATTCAGGATGCGGTGCGCGAGGCCAATAAAGATAATGTGCTGTCTTTTACCGAAGTGATCTTGGCTTTACCTGGCGATACACGGGAAAAACATATTCAGACTTTGCGTGATGTGGTGAATTCTGGTTTGGGGATCGTGCGCATGTATCAGTTGATCATGTTGGCACGCACTGAACTAAATAGCCCAGAATACAGGCAAAAATACGGCATGAAAACCAAGTTTAGAATTAATCCGCGTTCGCTTGGTGTTTACAAAGCGTTTAATGAAACTGTAACAGCTATCGATTATGAGGAAATCTGTATTGAAAATAACACGCTATCTTTTCAGGATTACATTGATTGTCGTGAGTTGAACTTGTCTGTCGAGATAATTCACAATACCGGCTTGTTTCTTGAATTAACCGGACTTTGTAATCGTTTAGGGGTATCTTGGTTTGAAGTTATTTTGGATTTTTATGATAAGCGCCGTACTTTTTCACCTGGTTTGACCGATTTATATGATACTTTCACATCTAATAGCATTAAACGGTTGTGGGAAACTCGCGAAGATCTTATCGCTGATGTTTCGAAAAATGCTGAACATTATATTTACGACCCGTGCGGAACTAATGAAATGGCTTCAGCCAAATCTATTGCTTTTTTCTCTCTACAACAAGAATTGCGCTATATCATTTACCACACTATTTTACGAGAACAATTACGGTCGCGTGATCTTTTAGATGATATTATGGAATTATATCTAACTGAGTTAGAGAAATATAGTGTGTATGTAAAAAACGACCTGATTTCAGAAGAGTTGTCGTTCCAAGATAATTTTCATTTTGATTTAATTGCGTTGAATGCATGCAATTTCGAACGTCATCCTAAGGAAGTTTATAATCTTAAACCTAAACTTTACAGCATAACCCATTCGGCTATACAGAAAGAACTTATTAAATCGGCGCGGTTGCAGTATGGCGACGACACAGTTGACGGACGTGGGCGCATCTTGATGCGTACCACTACTAGGGAGTTGTTCCGTCCTTTGCATTTGATTGGTTGAGAAGAATACAGGTGAATTCA
The DNA here is from genome assembly GCA_020056965.1 of Deltaproteobacteria bacterium. GTDB lineage: Bacteria > Desulfobacterota > Desulfobulbia > Desulfobulbales > JAGXFP01 > JAGVGT01. The sequence goes on along the minus strand of JAGVGT010000028.1, from coordinate 9,912 downwards.
GATTGCATGTGCACCACGAGCCATCCTAGAATATTTTTTGGGTGTCCGGCAACTGAGACATTACGGGGCCGGCTATTTAAGCTTCAACACACCAGAAGCCTGTCACGTCCTTCTTTTTGCGTAGTTGATGCACGTTGAACTTGGAATCTACCAAGCGATAATGCCGGCGGATACTGGCGAGGACTTAGGCTGGATTCAGAATCAGCTTAACAAGCTCACTTTAGATGATTAAGTGGCAGACCGCGCGGACACAAATTTCTGAAAAAACCCGTTTTTACACCAGCAACAAAAAAGGGTTTCAAGCCATAAGCCTGAAACCCTTATTGTTGTTGGTAGCGGGGGCCGGATTTGAACCGACGACCTTCGGGTTATGAGCCCGACGAGCTACCGAGCTGCTCCACCCCGCGTCACGAGTGCGGCATATTAATCGATTCGCCTTGATTGTCAACAGCAATCTCAATATTATCGGCTCGTTCCGGGGCAAAAGCTCGCCCGGCCCTACCGTTATGGCGCAGAATCAGGGGCATGATTAAACAGCGCCGTCGAAAGAAATCTCTTTAAGCTTCGTCAGGAAGTATTCCGGAAAATTGGTCAACTTACCCTCCCGGTTGACGCAGGCATGCAAGGTGTGCCCTTTGACCAGCAAACGCCCGTCATCGACCCGGCTGATCCGGTGGTTAAAACGGCAGGCCATCTTCCGCACCTCGCAGATCGAGGTCTCCACCACCAGCAGGTCGTCGTAGCGGGCCGAGGCCTTATAGCGGCTGTTGCACTCCACCACCGGCAGGATGTAGCCCCGCTCCTCCAACTCCCGATAGGTAGCACCATGGGCACGGAGAATCTCGGTACGGCCCGCCTCGAAAAAACGCAGGTAATTGCCGTAATAAACCACCCCACCCGAATCGGTATCGCCGTAAAGAACCCGGCATTCAATCCGGTGAATTTTGGCGGGATCGACAGGCTCGCTCATCATCTCCTCACTTCATCAACCGATCAAAAAACTCGGCGCCGGAACCGTAAAACACCCCGGTTAGCAGCGCGTTCTTCTCGCTGTAGCCTAACCCGCTGGCCGCCAAGGCACCGGCCGAATCATAGACCGCCACCGGCACTGGCAGCCGATCGTGGGTGCGGATTTCCAGAGGAGTAAAGTGATCCATGGCCACCACCAGGCAAAAAGGCACCCCCATGGCCTGGAGTCCTGCCAGCACCGGAGCCACCACCTGGGCGTCAAAATCACCGATGGCCCTGAGTTTATCGGCCCGGGAGCCTTGGTGACCGGCCTCATCGGGCGCCTCCACATGGACCAGGACGAAATCGCCCTCGGCCAGGGCGGCCAAGGCCGCCTCCACCTTGCCCCGATAGTTGGTATCGAGATAGCCGGTGGCCCCTTCGACATTGACGATCTTCAAGCCGGCATATACGCCGATTCCCTTGAGCAGATCAACCGCCGAGATCAAGCTGCCGCTGACTCCGTAGCGCTCCCCCAAAGTGGGCATGGCCGGCGCCCGCCCCTGGCCCCAGAGCCAGATGGCGTTGGCCGGATTGACCCCGCGCTCCCGACGCGCCCGGTTGACCGGATGGTCGGCCAGGATATCGGCGGCGCGCCGCACCGTCTCGCCCAGAGCACTATTCAACAGTCGAGCCCAGATCGGGCTGACATCCTGACCGGAATGATCATGGGGCGGCTCAGTGGCCAAGGACTCCGGCCCGTCCGCCACCACCAGAAGATGCCGATAGCTGACCCCGGGGTAAAACATCAGACCGGGCCGATTCAACGGCTGCAAAGCCGCGATCAGCTCCCGGGCCTCGGAGGTGGAGATATGGCCGGCGCTGTAGTCGACCATGGTGACCCGATCATCACCGGCAAAAGCCAGGGTAACCAGATTGCAGCGAAAGGCGATATCGTTGGCAGCCAGCGCCACTCCCATGCTGGCCGCCTCCAGGGGCGCCCGGCCGGAATAGCAATCTTCGGGCCGATAGCCCAGGAGCGACAAGTTGGCCACATCGCTGCCGGGCGGAAAGCCGTCCGGCACGGTCTGCAAGAGGGCCAGCTCACCTTGACCGGCCACAAAATCCATGGCCGGGGTGGCCGCGAACTCCAGCGGGGTCAAGCCGCCCAGTTCGGCAATCGGTCGGTCACCCATGCCGTCACCGACCAGGATGACGGTTTTACGTTTTTGCGCTGCCATTCCCTCGCCTGCTTTATCTGGAATTGGTGGACGTAGTGGACTTGGTAGACACGGACTCAAACAGTAACCACCACAACTTTAAACTTTTTAACTTTTAACTTTCTGTTATTTCTCTTCCTGCAAGATCCGAATCTTAACGGTCTTGGCCGGGCAGATCTCCAGCCCGTCGATCTCGGCCAGGGCGGCCTGGACGGCCGACTCCCGGGCCTCGTAGGTGCGGATCATCACCGGCACCGTGCCCTGCTTTTGGCGGCCCATCTGGATCACACTCTCGATGCTGATGCCGTTCTTGCCAAGGATCCCGGCCAGGGTTGAAAGCACCCCGGGCTGGTCGGCGGCGGTGATCCGGAAGTAGTAGGGACAGCGTAGTTCGCTCATCGGGGTGATCCGCGCCGGGCCAATTTTCTCGGGCAGATAGGACAGGCTGGGCACCCGGTTGATCGAGCCACGGTCGATGTTGCGGGCGATATCGACAATGTCGGCCACCACGGCGCTGCCGGTGGGCATCTTGCCGGCGCCCAGGCCGTAGAAGAGGACGTTGCCAACCATGTCGCCCTGGAAGTGGATACCATTATAAGCCCCGCCGATGTTGGCCAGCATATGACTGACCGGCACCAGGGTGGGATGGACCCGGGCCTCGACGTGATCGCCGTGGTTGACGCTGATCGCCAACAGTTTAATGCGATAGCCGAAGTCGCGGGCGAACTCGATGTCCACCGGCTCGATGGCGGTAATGCCCTCAATGGAGACGTCAGCGAGCTGCACGCTCATCCCGTAGGCCATGGTCATCAGAATCACCAGTTTGTGGGCGGTGTCGATTCCCTCCACGTCATAAGTGGGGTCGGCCTCGGCATAACCCTTGGCCTGGGCCTCTTTCAGCACCTCGGCAAAGGGCACCCCCTCCTCGGTCATCTTGTTCAAGATGTAATTGGAGGTGCCGTTGACAATGCCCATGATCGAATCGATCCGGTTGGCGGCCAGCCCTTCCTTTAAGGCCTTGATCACCGGGATACCGCCGCCGACGCTGGCCTCGAAACCCACCTCGACGTTGCGCTCTGCGGCGGCGGTAAAAATTTCCATGCCGTGCTGGGAGATCAGCGCCTTGTTGGCGGTAACTACATGCTTGCCGGCCGCAATGGCCTTGAGAATAAAGGTGCGGGCCGGCTCGATGCCGCCGATCAGCTCGACGACAATATCAATCTCCGGATCGGCGAAGAGCGAGGCCGCGTCGCGGCTCAACTCCACCCCGGCAAACTGGGGCGGCAGCTCCTTGGTTACGATATCGGCCACGGTCTTCAACCTGATCAGGCAGCCGGTCTTGTTGCTCAGATTCTCGGTCTGCTGACGAAGAACCTCGGCGGTGCCGCTACCCACCGTGCCAAATCCGATAATCCCGACATTGATCGTTTTCATGGGAACTCTTTGTCTCCGTAAGAAATTATTTCCGCGCCGTATTCCAGCTATTTATCCTTAAAAAAGAAACCGCAGCAATTAACTTCTTTTGAGTGCTGATGTCAAAAGGAATCAGCGTTTGCGAGATTTCGCGGCCCGCCAGCCTCGTTGACAGAACCGTAAAAAAAAATTAAATGTATCGGGAAATTAAATTTTATCAACTTGACGCCGGGTGCTGAACTACCGGCCCCTCTTGACGGAAGGATATACACCTTGGAAGAGTTAAATCTTGTCGCCATGTTCTGGCACGCCGGCTTCATGGTCAAAATGGTCATGCTGCTGCTGCTCTTTTTCTCACTGGGCTCCTGGTACGTAGTTTTCAGCAAGCATCTGCTGTTCCGGCGCACCCGCCAAAGCACCGCCGAATTCGTCGAGACCTTCTGGACCAGCAAGAACCTGACCGAGGCCAACCAGCTGGCCGGCGAGACCCCAAGCTGCCCCGAGGCAGCCATCTTCCGCCTCGGTTATGCCGAACTGACCAAGATCAGCCGAACCCGGAGCACCGGCGAACCGGAATCGCTGGAGGCCCGTCTGGCCGGGATCGACAACCTCAAGCGCTGCATCGGCAAGGCGGAGAATCTCGAGGTGGCCTCCTTAAGCCGCCATCTCTCCTTCCTGGCCACCACCGGTAGCGCCACCCCCTTCATCGGGTTATTCGGTACAGTCTGGGGGATCATGTCCTCATTTCATGAGATCGGCAAGACCGGCTCCGCTTCGCTGTCCGTGGTGGCGCCCGGCATCTCCGAGGCCCTGGTGGCGACCGCCGCCGGCCTGGCCGTGGCCATCCCGGCGGTCATCTTCTATAACTACTACTCCAACCAAGTCGCCGAGATGGAAAGCCACATGCAGTCCTTCGCCGTCGATTTTCTGAATCTGGTCGAACGCGATATCATCAACCGGAGCTGATCCGCTCCCTGCCCAACGGAAAAAGACAGATGGCCTTCTCCCCGAAAAACGGCCGCCGCGGTTTGGTGGCCGAAATCAACGTCACCCCGCTGGTCGACGTCATGCTGGTGCTGCTGATCATCTTCATGGTCACTGCCCCGATGATGACCCAAGGGGTAGACGTCACCCTGCCGGAAACCACCGCCAAACCCTTGCCCCAGAAAGAAAAACCGCTGATCATCACCCTCGATCGCCAAGGCGTAATTTCCTTGGACAAGACCGCCTACAGCCGCCTGCAACTGCACGACAAACTGGCGGAACTGGCCCGGGCCGATCGGGAGCGCCCGGTCTTCCTGAGCGCCGACCAGAATGTTCCTTACGGCCAGGTGATCAAGGTAATGGCCGACGTCAAGGAAGCCGGCTTCGACAAGCTGGGCATGATCACCAAACCGGTGGAGGACCCAGCCCGCCAATGAAAGGCGCGGCCGGTAACGGCAGAAACGCGGTCCAGCTGCCCCTGCTGCTGACCACGGCCATCCATCTGGGTGCCCTCCTGCTGGCCGTGTTCGCGCCCAAGCTGATCCCCGAGCCTCCGCCGATTCCGAAAGTTTACCAGGTCGAGCTGTACACAGCCCCGGAAGTCCAACCTGGACCCCAACCAGCCTCGCCGGCGAACCATACCAAGGTCGAGACCCCGAGCATAACCGCCCCGCCGCCCCCGGCACCAGCTCCACCCAAAGCTCAGTCCAAGCCGACCATCGCCACCCCGGTTTCACCCCCAGCCCATCCTAAGGCGATTTCCCTCTCGCCCCTCAAGAAACAGCTGGCCCAGGAAAACCGGGAGCGCGAGGAACAGATCCGTCGGGTTCGGCAAGTGAACGACCGGGTGACCCAGCTCAAACTCGATCTGCAGCAACAGCAGGCCGACGAAAAGCTCAGGGAGGCTATCCACCTGGTCCGCGAGGCCCTCGTTGAAACTCATCGAGCCGTCCCGGCGCGTCCGGTTCCGATCGCCGGCAACCCCACCAACCCCCAGGCAAATGTTGCCGCCACCGGGGCGAACCTCAGCACGGCCACAAATTTAACCACCTCAGGACATCTGGAGGCCCGGGCCGCCTACGTTGCCCGCTTGCGAGAGCACCTACGCCGCAACTGGAAACTGCCGGTCCTGCAAGACTGGGACGAAAAGCTCAGCGCTAAAATTGTCATCAAGATCAAGCGAGACGGTAGCGTGACCACTACTTGGTTCGAGAAACACTCCACCAACTCCCGCTTCGACCAATATGTCAAAAAGGCCGTTGACCGGTCGTCCCCTCTGCCGCCTCTGCCCCGGGAGTTTGAGCAGAAGAGCGAAGAAATCGCCGTGACATTTACCCCGGGCGGGTTAAACTAAGACGAAGATCAATCTAATAACAGGTCGTCCAACTCATACCGCCTATGATCAGAACCCTCACCACCCAGCTGCTTCTTGGCCTCCTGACCGTGCTGCTCTTTGCTGTTCCGGCCACGGCCCGGATCGAAATCGACATCAACGCCGCCGAGATGCGCAAGATGGCGGTGGCCGTACCAAACTTCGTCAATACAGCCGCACCAGAGCAGGCCGAGGAGCGCGGCGTCCAGATGGCCGACTTGCTGGGCCGGGCCTTGGAGATGCACGGCTTTCTCAAGGTGATCCCCGCCAAGACCTATGGCGGCGGCCAGCAAAACGACTGGGGCCGCCTGGGCGCCGAATTGGCGGTGCTGGGCCAATACAGCCGCGAAGGTGGTGAACTGGTTCTGGAACTCCGGGTGGTCGATGGCGCCAGCGGCAAGATGCTCCTCGGCCGCCGCTACCGTTGCAACCCGGAGCAGACCCGGCCGGCGCTCCTGAAATTCTGCGACGAGATCATTCTGACCTTGACCGGCGAAAAGGGCATCAGCCAAACCTCCATCGCCTTCGTCACCGAGAAAAAAGGCATCAAGGAGATTTACCTGGCCGACCTGCTGGGCGACAAATTTCGCCAGATCACCCGCCATAACCGCCTGGCCCTGTCACCGCGCTTCACCCCGGACGGCCGCGAACTCTCCTACACCTCCTACCATCGCGGCAACCCCAATCTCTATCTGACCGAACTCGCCCAGGACAAGATCACCCGGCCCATCTCCCAGCGGACCGGCTTGAACATGACCCCGGCCTGGCACCCGGACGGCAAGACCATGGCCGTGACCTTAAGCCCCAAGGGCAACGCCGAACTCTTTCTGATGGACCGCAACGGCAAGATCCTGGAACAACTGACCAGGGAAGAGGGGCTCAACGTTTCACCGAGCTGGTCGCCGGACGGCTCGAAACTGGCCTTCGTTTCCGACCGCAGCGGCAAACCACAGATCTACGTGCTGGACATGAAGTCCCGCCAGGTCAAACGGATCACCTTCCAGGGCAATTACAACACCACCCCGGCCTGGTCCCCCAAGGGCGACCTGATCGCCTATTCGGGCAGCCAGGAAAAACGTTACCAGATTTTCTTAATCAGCCCGGACGGCGGCTCGCCCACCCAGATCACCAAGGGGGCCGGTGACCACGAATCGCCCAGCTGGTCTCCGGACGGGCGGCAAATTGCCTTCTCTCGCACCCTCGACGGCCACACCAAGATCTACGCGATCTTCCGGAATGGCACGAACCAAAGGATTCTGTTCAACTGGGATGGCGAGGAATCCATGCCCCAGTGGTCACCCCGCCTTGGGGAATAGCTCTATTTTCTCCTAGTAAAAATAAATCTCGATAAGTTATATTCCGCCTCAACCGCAATAACCCCCAAGCCCAACAAGGATTCGCAACTTATGAAACCTATTTTTCGGCATCGCTCGCTCCTCTTCATCCTGGCCCTCTCCCCGTTTCTGGTCCAGTGCCTGGCCTCCAGCCAGGATGTCCGCACCCTCGACCTGCGGCTGCGGACCGTCAACAACAAGCTGATCAGCATGGACCGCAATGTCACCGACCTGCAGGCGGAGACCGCCGCCCGGGCCAACAAGTCTTCGGTGGACGACCTGCAGAAGACCCAGGCCGACGCCAGCAATTCCCTGGATTACCTGAAGACCCAGCTGCTACAGCTCAAAGGGCAGATCGAGGAAAACTCGCACCACGTCCAGAAACTCCAGGAAGATGAAAACTTTTACCGCGACAACCAGAGCAACCGCCTGCACGACCTCAGCGAAGCGATCGAGAACCTGCGCATCACCTTGGACGAGCTGCAGACCAGGCTGGCTGCCCAGGAAAAGAAAAGCCTGAGCGACAGCGCCACCCTCCAGCAGATGAGCGACGATGTTGAGAAACTCCGGGAGAGCAGGGCCAGTGAGGCCGCCGACCGGGCCAGAAAGGCAGCCGACGAGGCTGGCCGGGCGGCCCGAAACGCCGAGGAGGCACGGGCCGCCAAAATGGACGAGGAATTGAGGAAAGCTACCGGGGAAACCGGCGAGGGCGAGAACAACGGACCCGACAAGGTGATCGAACCTAGGCAAACCAAGAAAGCGGGTGGTGAACCTGAAACTAAACCTGATAAGTCCAAAACGGCGGAGAAAAAGAAAACCCCACCAGCCGAGAAGAAGAAGGCCGCCACCGCACAACCGGCCAGCAGCGGAGACCAGGCCCAGGAACTCTACGACGACGGCCTGGCCGCTTTCAATGCCAAAAAGTATCAGGAGGCTTACTCTGCCTTCAACAACTACCTGGAAAAACATCCCAAGGGCAGCCTGGCGGCCAACGCCCGCTTCTGGCTGGGGGAATGCCTTTACAACCAGCAGGATTATGAACTGGCCATTCTGGAATATCAAAAAGTCTTCGCCGACTTCCCCAAGAACGGTAAAACCCCGGCCGCCCTGCTGAAACAGGGCATGTCCTTCGAGAAACTAAAAGACCAGGAGACTGCCAGACTGGTCTACCTAAAGCTGCAGGCTGAATATAAGGACAGCGAGGAAGCCGCTGGCGCCGGCAAACGGCTGGAGGCGCTGAAGTAAGCCCTCAGGAATTGCCGCCCAGCAAGTCACTCGGCTCGGCCACCAAAACACTGGCCGGAGGGCAACCGCAGACCGACTACGTTATTATTCGATATCCCATGGAGAAATAAATGTTCAAGTGGAAGCTGCTGTTAAGCACCCTGCCCATTGTCGCTCTGGTAGTGGCCGTGGCCCTGATTCGCGACTATGTGCTGCACCTCAGAGGCATCATTGAATTCAGTGACGTGACCCCACTGCTTTCCGGGGTCGCCTTGATCGTCGGCTTGATGCTGGCCGGGGTACTCACCGACTTCAAGGAGAGCGAAAAGATTCCCGGCGAGATCGCCACCACCCTGGAAACCATCGGCGACACGGTACAGATGGTCGTAGCCCTTGACAAGGATGGCGCCGCCGCCGATCTGGAATCCCGCTACCACACCCTGGTGGCCACCGTAGAAGACTGGTTTATGCGCCGCATCGAGGTGGCCCGCTGTTATGTAGCCTTAGAGGAGTTCCGCACCGAGCTCAAAGCCATGCACCAGATTGCCGGCGTGCCCTATGCGGTTCGCGCCCTTGGGGAAACCCACAACCTCCGACGGCTGATCACCCGCACCGATGTGATCGCCCGCACCTCCTTCATTCCGGCCGGCTACGCCCTGCTCGACCTTTTGGTCACCACCACGGTTATCCTGCTCTTGGTTGCCAACTATAAATCGGTCATTGCCGAATACTTCCTGATCACCATCTTTTCGCTGATCTACATCTATCTGGTGCGCCTGATCCGCGACGTGGACGACCCCTTTGAATACACGCCGGGCCAGGCCGCCGGCGGAGCTGCAGAGGTCGACCCCTACCCGCTGGTCGAATTCCGACAAAGACTGGAGGCGAAGCGCCGCTAGCGCTGCCTCAAATAATCAAAAACAGGGGCATGATCCACACCGGACCACGCCCCTGTTTTTTCCAATTCTATCCTGGTTCGCCCGGCACTCTTCCTACAAAGCCACCGGAGTGAAGAAATCACCGTTTTTAAATTAGGGACACTTCCCTATTTTTCTTGCCCTGCTCAATTCACCACTGTAACATCCAATTATGCCAAGAATTGCTCGTATAATAGCCCCTGGTTATCCCCACCACATTACCCAGCGAGGCAATAACCGTGCTGTGGTATTTTTCGATGACGAAGACCGCCAGACCTACCTGAAGCTTCTGGCGGTTCATGCCCAAAGGTATTCCCTGCAAATCTGGGCCTATTGTCTGATGGACAATCATGTCCACATCCTGGCCGTACCTGAAAATGAAAGCGCCTTGGCGCGTGGCATAGGTGTAACCAACCTAGTCTATACCCAGTATCTTAACCGCAAACGGAACCAGTCCGGCCGTATCTGGCAAAATCGATTCTTCTCGTGCGTGGTGGGTG
>JAGVGT010000018.1 GCA_020056965.1 Deltaproteobacteria bacterium | reverse complement strand
GGGGCGCCGGCCGAGCCGGAGCATCATTGCGTGCCCAACGCCCGCCATCGCCAAGCCCTGCAGGGCGCCCTCGACAACAGCCGGCAACTGGCGGCGGCCCTGGAGAATGGTTTGCCGCCGGATCTGGCCGCCATCGAGGTCCAGGCGGCCCTGGAGCAACTGGGCGAGATCGTCGGCGAGACCACCAGCGAGGATCTGCTCGACGCCATCTTTTCCCGTTTCTGTCTGGGGAAGTGAGTGAAAGGCTGAAGGCTGAAGGTAAGGCAGAAAACGGGGGACTGTTCGCATGGCCAATCTGGAGATCCTCATAAACCGCGCGGCCATCGCCAACCGGGTCGTCGAACTGGGGCGGCAGGTTTCCGCCGATTACGCCGGAAGTGAGTTACTGGTAGTCGGGGTGCTCACGGGCGCCTTTATCTTCACCGCCGATCTGGTCCGGGCCCTCGACCTGCCTTTGGCGGTGGACTTCATTCGGGTGGCCAGCTACGGCGAGGCCACCTGTTCCTCCGGTCGGATCTCGCTCACCAAGGAGCTGGAGTGCCAGATCGCCGGCCGCCATCTCCTCCTGGTCGAGGACATTGTCGATACCGGCCGGACCCTGGCCTGGCTCCAGGCCCATCTCCTGGGCCGGAACCCGGCTTCGCTGAAGGTCTGCGCCCTGATCGACAAGAGTGAACGGCGGGAGGTGGCAGTGGCGGTCGACTATGTCGGTTTCCCGGTTGCCGAAGGCTTTCTGGTCGGGTACGGTCTGGATTGCGGCGACCGCTATCGACAACTGCCAGATCTCTGCCATTTACGCCCGTAAACTCATTCAAGCCACCTAGACGCCATGCCCGATAACCTCCAAGACCTGGCCCGCCGCCACCTCTGGGCGCCCTATACCCAGATGCACGATTACCGGCAGCGCGACCCGCTGCTGATCGAGCGAGCCGCAGGGATCAAACTCTACGACCACCAAGGGCGGGGGTATTTCGACGCCATCTCCTCCTGGTGGTGCATCCTCCACGGCCACGGCCACCCCACCATCAAGACCAGCATTCACGCCCAGCTGGAGCGGCTGGAACAGGTCCTCTTGGCCGGGGTTATCCATGAACCGGCGGTGCGGCTGGCCTCGGCGCTGGTCGATCTCACTCCCGCCAATCTGACCCGGGTCTTCTATTCCGATAACGGCTCCTGCGCCTGCGAGATTGCCGTCAAGATGTCCCTGCAGTACTGGCAGCAGAGCGGCCAGCCCCAGCGCAATCAGCTGGCGGCGGTGGAGCGGGGCTACCACGGCGACACCATCGGCACCATGAGTCTGGGCGGGGTGCCGGAGTTTCATCAGGCCTTCGCCAACCTGCGTTTCGCCTCGCACCGGATCCCTTCCCCCTACTGCTATCGCTGCCCCCAGGGTTGCAGCGCCGGGAGTTGCCGCCTGGAATGTCTAACGCCCCTGGCGGAACTGCTGGCCCGTGAGGGGGAGCGGATCGCCGCTTTCATCCTCGAACCGTTGATCCAGGCGGCCGGGGGGATGATCATCTATCCGCCCGCCTATCTGGCCGGGGCGGCCCGGCTTTGCAAACAACACGGCGTCCACCTGATCCTCGACGAGGTGGCCACCGGCTTCGGCCGAACCGGCACCATGTTCGCCATGGAACAGGCCGGGGTGTCTCCGGACGTCCTCTGCCTCTCTAAAGGGCTGACCGGCGGCTTCCTGCCCCTGGCCGCCACCTTGACCACGGAGGAGGTCTATAATGCCTTCTACGGCGATTACCGGGATAACCGCACCTTCTTCCACGGTCACACCTTCACCGGCAATCCCCTGGGCTGTGCGGCCGCCCTCGGCTCCCTCCAGGTCTTCACCGAGGAGCAGACCATGGCGGGACTGCCGGAGAAAATCGAACGGCTGCGGCTGGGTTTGGAGCGGTTCCGGGAACTGCCTTGGGTGGGGGATCTCCGTCAGCTGGGGATGATCGGGGTGTTGGAACTGGTCAAGGACCGGCAGAGCAAGGAGCCGTTCACCTTGGCGGATCGGGTCGGTTGGCCGATCTACCTGGCCGGGCTGAAGGAAGGATTGCTGTTGCGGCCGCTGGGCAATGTCATCTACCTATGGCTGCCGCTCTCCGTTACCTTGGAGGAGATCGATGAGATCCTGGCCCGGATGTGGAAGGTGCTGGCTGATCCGGCCAATATCAACGGCTGGTCGGGCCGGTGAGGACGGATTTTTTTCAGATAACGCCAGGCGCTGCTGGTCAGGTCTACCACTTTGCGTTATAGTGGCGTTGCTGAAAGTCAAAGGTAAGCGCTGCGCCTGTAGCTCAGCTGGATAGAGCATCGGCCTTCGAAGCCGGGAGTCGGGGGTTCGAATCCCTCCGGGCGCACCAGATAAAATAAGGGTTTCAGAAGCTATTCTGAAACCCTTTTCCTTTGGCCAATGACAGCAAGTAAGGCGCAAACCGTAAGCAACCCATGGTGGACACCAATAAGCCTGGTGCCTGGCGCCGAATAAGTTTTGCGCATTTGATCAGAACGGCACGTCATCCTCAACCGGCGGTTGCTCTTGTTCCCGCATCTCTCTTGCCTGGGCCGGGGTGGCCTTCAGGGAGAGGAACTTGCTGCCGTCTTTCTTTGATTCCCGCACCCAGGCCGCTAACTCGTACTCCTGGCCCTCGATGTTGATCTTGCCTTTGTACCAGGGGCGGGAAGGGTTGCCTTCCTGATTATTCTTGAATAATACCCCGGTGTTCGTGTTGTCAAAATCGGCCATGGTCTTAGCTCCTGTTATGTGGTCACGCTGTTAATGTTCGTCTGCAACCGACAATATTTCCGGCCGGTTGTCAACTGATAGCCTCAAGCGCAACGCCCTGCGCCGGATGAGTTATCCCGGTAACTTGTGGATATTCGATAAATCTTATATTATGCTTTTCCCAGCTTGCCACTCTTTCAGTATCAAGGTGCCGTCATGAATAATCCGACCATCGAATTGAACCGCCCGCAGCTCATTTCCGCGCTGTCGCAGTTCCCGCCCGAGGCACTGAAAAAGGTGATTGACGACCTGTTCCGCAAAAAGCTCTATACGCCGCATCCGCTGGCAGAAATCACCAAGGAGGCCGCCGCCGTGGTGCGTAAAGCAAAGCTTGGGCCGGAGACGGCCGAGGAAGCGGTGCAGTGGGCGCGATCCCAAAAGTAGTTATCGACACCAATCTCTTCATCTCGGCCTTTGGCTGGGATGGCAAGCCTGAAGCCGTGCTGCGCCTGATGGAACAGCGCCGCATCCGCAACCATACGACCGACGAGATATTCGACGAACTGCGCCGGGTCGTGGCCTATCCCAAACTGAAGTTCCCGCCCTTACTGCAAGTCAAGATTCTTGAATTCGTCTTCTGCTGGTCAACGTTTGTCCCGGATGTTGACCCGGTTGCGGTGGTGGCAGCTGACCCGGACGACGACAAGTTCATTGTCTGCGCGATTGGGGCTGGAGCAAGCCACATCATTTCCGGCGACCCCCATCTGCTGGCCGTCGGTTCCTATCAGGGTGTTCGGATTCTAACCCCTGCCCAGTTTCTTGATGCATTCGACAAATAGCTTATAAATCGACTCATCCGGCGCATTACGGCTTCACCTAATGCGTCCTACACTTCTGAAGAGTGGTCTAGTCCATCAGGCTCGGCCACTCCTCTTGGCTCCGTTCCTCGACCAGGTAGCAGAACCTTTCCCACTCCACCTCGCGGCCCGAGACCGGGCAGCGCAATTGCATCTTGCGTTCGGAAAGCCCGATTACCAGCCAGTCGCCGCGCCGGGGGCCGTCGGCGATATTGATCTTCTGCCCCACCTGCAGGGGATAGGTCTGGAAAATTGTCACCTGCTGCGCCATCTCTTCCTCCTCATCATGATATTTCGTTCTGACTGCCAAGCCAATTCGCCGGCCCCGTCTGGCCTATTTCTGCTCTCGCCGCTTGATTCGGGCCGTGGGCGCCGTCACCCAGGGATCATCCGGCCAGTGATGGCGGGGGTAGCGGCCCTGCAGTTCCTTCTTCACCTCCTTATAGGTGGTGTTCCAGAAACTCCGCAGATCGGTGGTGATCTGCACCGGTCGCTTGGCCGGGGAGAGCAGGTGCAGGGTCACCGGGATCGTGCCACCGCAGACCGTGGGAGTGTCGGCCAGCCCGAAGAGCTCCTGAAGGCGGACGGCCAGGACCGGGGGTTCGCCGGGCTGATATTGCAAGCGGATTCGCGAGCCGCTCGGCACCCCCAGATGGGTGGGGGCCAGCTCGTCGACTTGCTGGCGCTGCTGCCAGTCGAGGCGCGCCGCCAGCATGGCCGCCAGATCCAGGCGGGCCAGCTGGTCCAGGCAGTTGATCCGGGTCAGCCACGGCCCCAGCCATTCTTCGAGATCGGCCAAGAGCCCGGCCTCGCTGAAATCCGGCCACGGTTGGCGTGGCTGCCACTGACGCAGACAGCTGAGCCGGGCCTGCAGTTCGCGGGCGGCCGGGGTCCAGGGCAGGAGGGCGAGACCGCGGCGGCTGATCTCGGCCAGCAGCCGGACCCGGACCTGGTCGGGATCAAGGGTGCCGCCCGGCCGCGAGGATAGCTCCAGCTTGAGGAAGCGTTCGACCTGGCGGCTGGTCAGGCAATCTCGGTCATCCCACTCCACTTCCGTGGTCTTGCTGATCCGGCTGGCGTGAAAGGTGCGCAGCTCCGCAAGGGTAATGGGGGCGGCCAGGAAGATTCGGCCTTCCTGGCGGTTGGCGTCGAGGCTGGCCGCCACCAGCATGGGGCTGGCGGCCAG
>JAGVGT010000048.1 GCA_020056965.1 Deltaproteobacteria bacterium | reverse complement strand
GGTTGGCCAGGTCGGTGGCCAGGCCGTCGGAGAGGTCCATCAGGGCGGAAACCAGGCCGCTGTCGGCCAGCACCCGGCCCAGGGCGACCTCCGGCTGCGGGTCCAGGTGGGCGTTCAGCAGCGGCGACCAGCGCCCCGTCGTCTCACCATAATGGCCCTGCCGGCACAGTTCCAGTCCGGCCGCCGCCTCGCCCAGCGGGCCGCTGACCAGGACCAGATCGCCGACCCGGGCGGTGGAACGCAGCAACACCGCAGAATCGGCCACCTCGCCCAGCACGGTCACCGACAGGCTGATCCCGGCCGGACTGCGCACCGTGTCGCCGCCGATCAGGGCGGTATCGAACCGGGCCAGCATCTCCAGAAAGCCGGCCATGAACTCCTCCAGCCAGGCCTGGCGATAATCACCCGGCAGCCCCAAGGCGAGAAAGGCGTAGCGCGGCCGCCCGCCCATGGCCGCGATATCGCTCAGGTTGACCGCCGCCGCCTTGCGCCCCAGCAACCGGGGCGGATGCCAGGCCGGATCGAAGTGCACCCCCTCGATCAGGGCATCGGTGGTGACCAGTTCGACCAGCCCGCCGCCCCGGCGAATTACCGCGCAGTCGTCACCGATCCCGCGCAACAGGCCGGCGTCTCCGGACGCACTGCGCGAGCGGATCATGGCGATGATCTCTTGTTCCGACAAGGTCATACCTGCCTATTTAACCAACCGCAAGCCGGGCCGCTTGCCCTTGCCGTCCAGGTCGTCGTCACTTCGTTCAGGAACCGGCGGCGGTCCCAGATCCACCGCCTTAATATACCTTTTATCGCCGCCCATGGTGAAGATCTCCTGGCCGGTGAACTGGGCCGGGCGCAAGATCCAAGTGACCTCCTCGGGCGGCAGGGCAAGGAGATGCAGGGAGATCCGCCACCACTCGTCCTGTTTCTCCTGGTCGCGTTCAAAGCCCCGGACCAGCCCGTACAGGCAGGAGAGCGGGGTCTCGACCACCACCAGAACCAGGTCGCCGACCACGGTGGTCTCCTTGAACTTGACCACCTTATGCAGCTCCTTGACCATCTTCTCCATGTCCATTTCCGTCTTCATAGCGGCCTCCGCCGTCGGTCATTATCGTGAAAACACCCACCACCGGGCCTCTGCATCTGTACCCCGGCCACGGAGCGCTGTAAATGAATTTTGCATGGTCAAACCCGGCCGGATCCGACCTCCCCGGGGCAACTTCCGGCCTGGTCCGGTTCGACCGGCGCCCGGCTTGGGACGAGACGGACAAATTTACCATTAGCCCTTGGCAAAAGCCATCGGCAGTGATTAGAATCAACTGCGTTCATTAAATTCCATCACTTTTTCCACCCACGGAGAATTGTTACCATGAAAACCCCCAATCGCATCGGCCGCCCAGTTGTCTTAACCATAAAATTCCTCCTGGCCGCCCTGCTGCTCAACGTCTCGCTGGCCGCCGCGGCCGACCTCTCCGGCAACATCGCCGACCTGCCGGGCAGCTTCGCCGACCTGGTCGAGAAGAAGGGCCCGGCGGTGGTCAACGTCTACACCACCAAGGTCGTCAAGGGCCACCCGGCCTTCCAGCTGCCCTTCGGTAAGGACGGCAAACAGCAGGAGATGCCGGACTTCTTCAAGAAATTCTTCGACATGCCCGAGCAAGGGCCGATGCCGGAACAAGACCAGCCCGATCCCGACCTGAAGGCCCAGAGCCTCGGCTCCGGGGTGATCATCTCCGCCGACGGCTACATCGTCACCAACAACCATGTGGTTGACGACTCCGAGGAAATCAAGGTCCGCTGCACCAACCACGAGGAATACGACGCCAAGATCATCGGCCGCGATCCCAAGACCGATGTGGCCCTGATCAAGATCACCCCCAAGAACGGCCTGACCTACGTGGGCTTCGGCAACTCCGACACCCTGCGGGTCGGCGACTGGGTAGTGGCGGTCGGCAACCCCTTCGGCCTGGAGAACACGGTCACCGCCGGGATCGTCAGCGGCAAGGGCCGTTCGATCGGCGAGAACCCCTATGAGAACTTTATCCAGACCGACGCCTCCATCAACATGGGCAACTCCGGCGGGCCGCTCTTCAATATCAAGGGCGATCTGGTCGGCATCAACACCGCCATTTACAGCCGCAGCGGCGGCAGCATCGGTCTGGGCTTCGCCATTCCCGCCAACATGGTCAAGAACGTGGTCGATCAGCTCAAGGAGAGCGGCAAGGTCACCCGGGGCTGGCTGGGCGTGATGATCCAGCATGTCACCGCCGATCTGGCCAAGGAGTTCGGAGTGGATCGACCATACGGCGCCCTGGTCGGCGAGGTCATGAAGGGCAGCCCGGCCGACGAGGCCGGGATCAAGCAGGGTGATGTGATTATCGCCTTCATGGGCAAGGAGATCAACCAGATGAGCGAGCTGCCCGCCATGGTGGCCCAGACCAAGGTCGGCACCAAGGCCGACCTGACCATCCTCCGCAAGGGGGTCAAGCAGGTGGTCAGTGTCAAGATCGGCAAGCTT
This sequence comes from Deltaproteobacteria bacterium, assembly GCA_020056965.1. Classification (GTDB taxonomy): domain Bacteria; phylum Desulfobacterota; class Desulfobulbia; order Desulfobulbales; family JAGXFP01; genus JAGVGT01. The sequence continues at coordinate 24,697 of JAGVGT010000048.1, read as the reverse complement.
GACGAGGGCCTGCTGGCCGGCGGCGAGGGCAAAAGCCAGGTCAGCGAGAAACTGGGACTGACCCTGCAAGAACTCACCCCGGAATTGGCCAAGACCATGAACATCAAGGATGATAAGGGGTTGATCGTTTCCGATGTGGCCCCCGGTTCCGCCGCCGCCCAGAACGGCATCAAGCGGGGGGCGATCATCCTGGAGATCAACCAAAAGCCGGTCCAGAAGCTGGCCGAGTTTGCCGAAATCCTCAAGAAGACCAAGGATGGCGACAACATGCTGCTGCTGGTCAAGGAAGGCGACCACACCCGCTTCGTGGTCATCAAGAACAAGCAGAAATAACCTTGCCGTCCGCCTCCCGCCGGCCCGCGCTCAACCGGGCCGGGCGGGGGCCGGATCCCGCCCGGGGCAGGCAACCATCAACCGGAGCCAGGTATGAAATTAGCATCTTTTGCGTCACCGCGCCGCCAGGGCGGCGTGCTTCTACTCCTGGTGTTCCTGACCGCGATCCTGCCCGGCTGTTCCTACAGCGACCGGGTCGCGCCGATCCGGCTGCCGGAAACCGCCAGCAACATGGTCGAGATTGACGGACTGAAAATCTCGGCCCAGGCCTACACCAATCCCGAGGCCGCCCAGGCCACTTACGGTTTCGACGCCCGCCGGGCCGGGGTGCTGCCGGTCCAGGTGACCTTCCAGAATGACAGCCACACCCAGGTTTCGGTGAATTCCGACCAGACCTTCCTGATCGACAACCAGCAGAATGCCTGGCCCATCCTCTCGCTGGAGAAGACCTACGAGCGGACCCACAAGTTCGTCCAGGTTGGCGAGACCGCCAAGGGCACGGTCACCCCGGCCCTGCTACTGGGCGCCGCCGGGGCGGTGGCCGGAGCGGCCATCGGTATCGTCACCGGCAGTAACGTCGGCGAGGCCATGGGCAAGGGGGCGGTAATCGGCGCCGCCGCCGGGGCCATCGGCGGGGGCAGCAGCGCCTACGCCAAATCCACCCGCCAGATCAAACAGGACCTGACCGACAAGAACATGAAGAACAAACCGATCCAGCCCGGCCAGATCGCCTACGGCACCCTCTTTTTTCCCGGCACCCCCGGCGACGAGGCCGGCAGCGCCAAGGAACTGAGGTTGTCACTGACCTTCGGCTACAACGACCCGCGGGTGGTGGTGATCAATCTCGCCACGCCCTGAACAACGGTTTCGCGCAGTCAAAAAAAGAACGCCCCACTCGGAAGCAGCTTCCGGATGGGGCTTTTCTTTTTCTAATTACCACTAATCTTCAGCTGATTTTATTGACTGACAACGGAGCCTCTCGCAAAACTCTCTGACAACCAATTATTACCGTCATTCCAGCGAAGGCGGAAATCCAGAACTACTTGATTTATCGAAGACTGGATCCCCGATTACAACCTCGGAAATGACGAATCGTGAGTTTTTTGCAAGAAGCTCAACGCAAACATGATGTCTTTGTTTGTTTTGACATGCAACTGAGTGGGGCCGGTAACGACAGCCGGATCAAGCCTCAAATCAGCCGAGGTTGATTCTGCGAAAGCCGTTGATCCGCTTTTTATAATACTGATCGAGATTGTCGACCTTGATCTGGTTCGCGGTAGAGCAGGCGTGAATGAAGCGCCCTTCGCCCATGTAAATACCGACATGCGAGAAGGGGCGACGCAAGGTGTTAAAGAAAATCAGGTCGCCGATCCGTAGTTCGGCAAAAGTGACCGGCTGGCCGATTTTGCTGATTGTCAAGGCGGAGGGCGGCAAGACCAGGCCGAAGGTCTTTTTATAGACCGCCCCGACAAAGCCGCTGCAATCGAAGCCATGATCGGCGGATTTTCCGCCGCGCCGATACGGCACGCCCAGCCAGCCCAGGGCATTCTGGACCAGGGACCAGGTGTTTTGATCGATGGCCGGCGCCGGTACGAGATTCGGTGCAACCTCTGCGGCCGGGAGTTCCTCGGCCCAGGCCGTCGATATCGCCAGGCAGAACATCAACGCCATGGCGGTAACAGCTAAACTTTTTTTAAGCATCCTGCCTTGTTCCTTGGTTCGCCGAGAAAAGCGCCATCGACCCGGCGTCTCTGCTCATTTTGACTGCACTGGCGCCTTTGCAACCGGGCGCGGCTTTACGGGCTTTTTTGGGGTTGCTTTCTTGCCGCTGCCTTTGGCTTTGGCAGCGCCTTTAGATTTGACCGCACCCTTTTTCTTTTTACTACGGGCCTTGTGGACTCGCGTTTTCCGGGCCTTGAGCCGCCCGCCCTGCTTGATTAACTCCGCAACGGCAAAATCCGGCGCCACCCGAAGTTTCAGAAGGTTGCTGCCGTTTAAGAGAAAGGTCAGCTGCTCATCAGCCAACTGGACGGCATCGGCCAGCATCAGAGAGGTCAGCAGCGTCGTTTCCTGATGGGATGACTCTGGACACTGCCGATGGGTAGCGCGCAGCGAGGAAACGATGATTCTGCCGTCGTCATCGGTGCGATATTTGCCGAAAAAATAGTTACAGCCCCCAAAACCAATGAGCTCGCCGTTATTCATAAAAAGAAGATGCGGTTCAGCCGGCTCGTCCGGCATCGGCTCGCCAGCCAGTTCCACCAGCCGCCAGGGCTGTCCGGTCAAGGGTAAATCAACCCCGACCGCGGGGACGCTGGGCCGCGGCAGGACCTGACCAGCAGCCGCGGCTGGTGGCTCTTCAGGGACACCGTGGTTAGCAACGGCCTGGGCCAGGGTTGGTGCCAAAACGAAAAGCGCCACCAAGGCTATTCGGGTCGTTCTGAGCATCTGTCCTTAGGCGTTAATGGTCTGGAGAATATCCTTCAGCACCTCATCCGCCTTGATCGGTTGGACCTGGCAGGTGCCGACCTTCTTGTGACCGCCGCCGCCGTGCTTCAGCATCAGCGCGCCGACATCGATCCGCAGGGTGCGGTTGATGATACTGCCGCCAACGGAGATCATGACAAACTCGCCATTGCGGCCGTCCGCCAAGCGGACCGAGATGTTCTGGTCGGGGAAGAGCGTGTACTCCATGAACCGGTTGCCGTTCGGCACATCCTTCTTGCCGCGCAGGTCGAGCACGATGGCGTCACCCTCGACCCGGGCCGTCTCTTTCAGGAACTTCTTGTACTTTTCGTTGTTCTCCCGGTAGGCCTTGACCCGCTCCAGCATATCGGGGTTGGCCAGGATCTGGTCGATGGTCATGGTCCGGAGCATCCCGGGGATGGCCTTCATCAGGTCGAAATTACTGAGCCGGTAGGTGTGCGTGTAGCCCATACCGGTGCGGGGATCGGACAGAAAGGCCAGGAGCATCCAGCCCTGGGCGTCCAGAATATCCTCCCGGGTGTACTTGGCCGAGTCGGCCTTGTCGACCGCAACCAGCATCTCCTCGAACTTCTTGAATTTGGCACCGTTCTGCGGGTCCTTGGCGTAATAGTTATAGATCACCCGGGCGGCGCTCGGTTCCATTTCACAGGCGCCCTTGAATTTGCCGGCCAGCTGGTGGCGCAGGACCTCGCTCGAATGGTGGTCAAACCACAGGCCGCAGCCCTCTACGTAAGGGACATTCGCCAGCACATCGTTGGCGGTGATTTTGATCTTCCCGTCCTGGAGATCCTTGGGATGGGTGTACAGATGCTCATCGACGATGCCGAGTTCTTCCAGCAGGGCGGAGCAGGCTAAGCCGTCAAAGTCCGATCGTGTCACCAGTCGCATGAAAAAATCCTCCTGTCATCTATTTGGAAACAAGCGGTAAGTATGCAGATTAATCGAGGGGGTTGGCGGGCCAGACCAGGTCCTTATTGAGCCAGCCCTCGGTGCCGTCGGCGTAACGAACCTTGAGCCAATCGTCTTTCTTTTCCAGCGGAGTGAAGACCACGCCGTACCGGACCACGGCCACCACCGGATTGTTCGTGTCGCTGTTGGGATCCTGCCGCAAATTAATCCGCTTCTTACTGACGATCACCGATTTGGCACCGGTTACCAGCGACTCCTGAATCCAGCCGGTGTCGCCTTCGAAATCGCTGACCTGCAACCAGGCGCCCTGACGTTTCTTGACCCGGAGCGGGAACTTGTCGAAGATCTCCCAGCTCGCGTCGGCATCGGCGGCGGGATTGGCCCGAACAGTTACCCCGTCCTTGGCGGCGCTGACATATTCAGCCGGGCTGGCAAGGGATGGGGCGGCCGGTTTGAGCGGCGCCTTGCTGGCTTTCTTCGTGGTTTTCTTCGTGACCTTCTTGACCGTTTTCTTGACCGTTTTCTTAACACTCTTCTTGGCGGTGGTCTTGTGGACGGCGGTCCGATCAGTGTTCTTGGGGTCGGTTTTAGCGGCGGCGTGGGGCGGCAGGGCAAGCGCGGCGACCAGGCCGGCGCAGAGCAGGATACGGATGGTAACGAGTCGCAGGATCTTCATGAATTCTCCTGTTTCTGCCGGCGGATAGTGGCAAGAACTCTCTGGATCGGCCGGGCTATTTGGTCCGGCTCCGCTTAGGAATCCTCTGGGATATAGCACTTGGCGGGCCGGAAGTCAACCCAACGGTGACCGAGGGAGCACTGCAAAATCAGGTCAGGTCACCGGGCAGAACCAGCAGCATCAAGAGTTTCCACCCGGATGGCCCCGTAACAGGCCGAGGCCTTCTCTCCGGTGTTGTCAGTGTCGGTCATGATGGCGATGGCCCCCACCGGCGGCGGCTCGGTGCCGAAAAATTTCCGGAAATCCTGGTAGATATTGCGCCGATAACCGCGCCACTGGCCGAGGTGGGCCGGACCGTTTTCCACTGCCACCATCATGGCATTACTGGTAAAGCTATTGGGGATGGCCGTGCCTTCAGGTAAATTGGTGGCCCAGACATAGTTAAGGGCTTTGGTCTTCCAGAAGAGCAGCGAGGGAAAGACCACGTAGATCCGGGCCGGATAATCGTCGCCGCCCTTGGTGCGGGCATCGCCGCCGACGACAATGTTATCAACCTTCCAGGACCAGGCCAGGATCGGCTCGGCGGCGGCGTTATATTCGACCTTGTGGAAAAGCCCCGAGGCACTGGCCTTGGCCTCGGCCCGCAGACAGGGCACGCCGTCGGCAACGGCCGGGAAATAGCGGGTTTCCCCCTTGAACGACTTGGCCTCCCAACCCGGTCCGGCGCCGCTGCGAAAATCGTCGAGCAAGCGACTGCCGGCCCCGGCCTCGGCGGTCAGGAGCAGCAGGGCCAGGAGCAGCCGGATGATGAATTTGGGCATGGCGGCAGGTCCATGAAAAAGTTATCTGTGGGGTCGTGGCTTAACCACCGAAGCGGTTTACTGCAATATTACAGTTTTTTAACAACGACTTACCGGACGGCGGCAATTGTGTTAAAGATTATGCAAGTCACAGGGTAACTGATCCGCATTTTATTTACCAATCCCTTCCGGCCCCGGAGCGGCGGGACATAAGTCAAGCGAGGTGCCTATGAATTCCAGCCAGATCGAGCGGTGGTTACGCGATTCCTCGGTCCTGCAGGGCTTACCGGCCGAGGTGCTTACCGAGATCAGAAGCTTCGCCGAAGGGCAGGTGGCGCGGATCCAGGAGCTGGTCAAAATCGGCATGGCCCTGTCGGCCGAGAAGAACCTGGACCGCCTGCTGGAGATGATCGTCAGCGAGGCCCGCCGCTTCACCCATGCCGATGGCGGCACCCTCTACATCAAGAACGACCGGCAGGAGCTGGAGTTCATGATCGTCCAGAACGATTCTCTGGGGATCCGGATGGGCGGCACCGGCGAGCGGATCAGCTGGCCATCGGTCTGCCTCCGAGATGCGGCCGGGGTGGAAAACCACCGCAATGTTTCGGCCCACTGTGCGTTGTTGGGCTTGCCGGTCAATATCGCCGACGTCTACGGCGCCGACTTTGATTTTCAAGGGACCCGCGATTTTGACGCCCGGACCGGCTATCGCTCCAAGTCGATGCTGCTGGTGCCGATGCGCAGCCACGAGGATGAGGTAATCGGAGTCCTGCAACTGTTGAACGCCCGCCATCCGGAAACCGGAGAAACCGTCGGCTTCCCGGCCCATGAAATTGCCGACATCACCAGCCTGGCCTCGCAGGCGGCCCTAGCCATCACCAACGTCCGGCTGGTCAAGGAACTGGAACACCTGTTGGACGCCTTTCTGCGGGCCATCGCCGCCGCCATCGACGAGAAATCGCCCTATACCGGCGGTCATGTCGCCAATGTCGCCGAACTGACGGTTCGCCTAGCCGAGGCGATCAATCGCACCGACTCGGGGCGCTTCGCCGAGGTCAGCTTTTCCGAGGAGGAGCTGGACGAATTGCGGATGGCCGCCTGGATGCACGATGTCGGCAAGGTGACCACCCCGGAGTACGTGGTGGACAAGGCCACCAAACTGCAAACCATCTACGACCGGATCGAGGTGGTCAAGACCAGAGTTGAGGTGTTGAAACGCGATGCCGAAATCGCCCGCCTCAAGGGTAAAAACGGGGTGGACGCCGATCTGGCCCATTACGACGAAATTTCCAGCTTTCTCGCCGAGGTCAATACCGGCGGGGAGTTCCTGGCCGATGAGAAGATCGCAAAGATTCGGGAGTTCGGTCACCTGGAGTACGAGATGCACGGTGAACGCCGGCCTCTGCTCACCGAAGAGGAGATCGAGAACCTCTCGATCCGCCGCGGCACCTTGACCGGGGCGGAGCGCGGGGTCATCAACAACCACGTCGCCCTGACCATCAAGATGCTGGAGAAGCTGCCGTTCCCCCGCAAACTCCGGCGGGTGCCGGAATTTGCCGGCATGCACCACGAAAAGCTCGACGGCAGCGGCTACCCCAAGGGAATCTGCGCCGAAAAAATCCCCCTGCAGGCCCGGATTCTGGCGGTGGCCGACGTCTTCGAGGCCCTGACCGCCGCCGACCGGCCGTACTCGCACGGCAAGAAGCTCTCCGAGGCCATGCGGATCATCGGCTTTATGGTCAAGGACCATCATCTGGATGAGGATCTCTGTGACCTGCTGGTCCGCTCCGGCCTGGTGCAGGATTACTGCCGCACCAAGATCAGCGAGCGGCAGCGCGACTTTCTGGAGTGGCGCGGCGAGAAACTGGAACTAAAAGGCTGAGCTGGCCGCGATGGCCGGCCAGCAATTCCTTATTAATTCTTTCATTACTTTCACTAACATGCGCCCAACCATCATCACCATCCTGCTGCTGAGCCTGAGCAACCTGTTCATGACCTTTGCCTGGTACGGCCACTTAAAGGAGCTGAACACCCGGCCCTGGATCATCGCGGCCCTGGTCAGCTGGGGCATCGCCTTCTTCGAATACATGCTGCAGGTGCCGGCCAACCGGGTCGGCTTCACGGTGATGAGCATCGGCCAGCTCAAGATCCTCCAGGAGGTCATCGCCCTGACGGTGTTCGTGCCCTTCGCCGTCCTCTATCTGCGCGAACCCCTCAAGCTCGACTATCTCTGGGCCGCCTGCTGTATCCTGGGGGCGCTCTTCTTTATCTTCCGGGAAAAACTCTTCGGAGCCTGATTCACTTTCAGAAGAGATGGGGTTGAAATGAACGATTACATGGCGTTGCTTCTGGGGGTTGTCTGTGCCGGCCTCGGCGGGGAGCTTTTTGTGCGCGCCGCAGTCGGCCTTGCTTATTGGGCAAGGGTTTCCCCGGGGATCATCGGTGCGACCGTGGCGGCCTTCGCCACTTCCAGTCCGGAATTATCGGTCTCGATAAATGCTGCCCTGGCCGGGAAACCCCAAATCGCCCTCGGTGACGCCCTGGGCAGCAATGTGGTGAATGTTGCTCTGATTCTCGCTCTGGCCTTGCTGATTTCTGGAATAAAAAGCCCCCGGGCCAGCCTAAAGCGCGATTTCCCCGTGGCCTTGCTGGTCCCGGTAATCACGGGCGTTCTCTTTCTGGACGGCGAGCTTTCCCGGATCGACGGTCTACTGATGCTCGGCATGTTTATCGCCTGGCTGGTGACGGCTGCTATCGAGGCACGAAATCAACGCAATGCCGCAGAGGAAGTTCTTGGCGAAAACCGCGGGTGGTTGGCCGTTCTTTACTGCATCGCCGGCCTTGCCTTGCTGGTCGCCGCCGGCAATCTCATCGTGGCAGGAGCCAGGGGCATCGCCATTTCCTTCGGCATCGATGAATTCATTATCGGGGCCACGATTGTGGCAGTCGGCACCTCCGTACCCGAACTGGCGACCACCGTCATCGCCAAGCTGCGCGGACACGACGAGGTCGGTTTGGGAACAATTTTGGGCAGCAATATCTTCAACGGTCTCTTTATCGTTGCCGTGGCCGCCATTATCCACCCCATAACCGTTGCGTGGCGGGAGGTCGCCGCCACCTTGGTCTTTGGTTTCGTGGCCCTGCTGTTTACTTACCCCACGAACAAAGGCTTCATTGAACGGAAGCGGGGCGTAGTTCTGCTGGTGTTATATGCGGTCTATCTCGCTACCATCCTGCAGCGCCAAGTCGTCTAATGATCCTTGGGCAATCTTCCCGGCTGGCGCTTTTCGCTGATCCCCCGGTTCAGCACCTCGCGGTTGTAAAGAGCGATCACGTCGCGCCGCTTGAGCATCCCCACCACCCAGCGGTTATCGGTGGCCTCCACCACCGGCACTTCCTCAATGCCCTTCATGTCGAACAAGGTCATGGCGGTGAAAAGATTATCGTCCAGGGTTAAGACCATGACGTCACGCGAACAGATATTGCCGACCAGCACTCCCACTCGCTGGTTTTCGTCGTGCAGGATCATCTTGACGTCCTGCATGGAGACAATCCCGGTCCATCCGGCCGGTGTCGTCGATCACCGGAAAATAGAAGCTGTCGGCCATGCGGAAGATGGTCAGCAGCTGGTCGATATTGGCCTTCTCGCTGATGAAGTCCACATCCTCGCTCACCGCCTGGCCGACCTTAAGGGATTTCATAATGGCGGTCTCCATGCCCTCGTGGATGTCGATGCCCTCCCGGCTGAAGTCCACCGTGTCGATGGAATCCTTGTAGAGTTTGGAGGCTACCACCGTGCCGATGATGCTGCTCAACATGATCGGGATGATGATCAGGTAGTTGCCGGTCATCTCGAAGAGCAGGAAGATGCCGGTCAGGGGGGCGTGGGTGGCGGCGGCCAGAAAGGCGCCGATGCCCACCGCCGCGTAGGCGCCCGAGGTGGCGGTCCACTCGGGCAGCAGATAATGGACCACCCCGCCGTAGGCCCCGCCCAGCATGGCCCCGATAAAGAGGGCCGGGGCGAAGACCCCGCCGGCTCCGCCGGAACCCAGGGTTATCGAAGTCGCCAGGATCTTCACCACCACTAGGGCCGCCAGCATCCAGACCAGCCCCTCGCCTTCCAGGACTTTTTCGATGAAGGTGTAGCCGTCACCCATGACCTGCGGGAAGAGGATCGCCAGGGAACCCACCAGCAAGGCGCCAAACACCGGCTTGAGCTGGGCGGGCAGGCGCCAGGCCGTGAAGACATCGCGGACCACGTAAAAAAAGCGGATATAGACCACGGCGACCACCCCGATGATCACCCCCAGCAGCATATAGAGCGGCATCTCCACCAGCCGATTAACCAGATGATAGGGCGGGATGGGAAAGGCCGGCGACATGCCGTACCATGACCGGGAAACCGCGGTACCCATGGCCGAGGAGATTACCAGGGCGGCAAAGGAGGAAACCTCGTAGCTGCCGAGCAGAACGATCTCGGTGGCGAAAAAGACCCCGGCGATGGGGGCGTTGAACATCGCCGCCACCCCGCCGGCGCAACCGGCGGCGATATAGACCTTCATCCGGCTGCCGGAAACCCGGAAGGACTGACCGACCTGGGAACCCAGGGCGCCGCCGACCTGGGCGATGGGGCCTTCGACCCCGGCCGAGCCGCCGGTGCCGATGGTCAGGGCGGTGGCCAGGATCTTGATGACGATGGTCCGGAAGCGGATGAAACCCCCTTCCAGGTTGACCTTCCGGAGAAACCTGGTGAAACCGTAACCGTTAACCTGGCCGGGGAAGAGCAGAGACAGCGGGATCAGCAGAACCATGCCGGTCATGGGGATCAGCGGCAGGAGCAGGATGTGCCAGTCGCCCTGGTGGGCCAGGGCCAGGCCCGGTTCCAGAATCAGCCGCTGGACCAGCCCGGTAACGGAGCGAAAGACGATGTTGGCCACTCCCGCCGCCAACCCGATCGCCGAGGCGATCACCACCATCAGCGAATTCTCGCCGGGCAGAAACTTTTTGAGCCGCCCGGAGAGAGAGTGGTTAAAAGCGGTGATGTCGATGATCCGTCCGGCCATATCTACCCTTGAGCGGCCAATGAGGCCGTCAACTGGTAATTTATTCTTCTTATCGTTCCCACGGTCTCCGTGGGAACGCAGCCCTGGACGCTTCAGCGTCCTTGGTGACGCGGGAGCGTTACCTGATCCCATTCCCACGCTGGAGCGTGGGAACGATGAGGAATAACAATTACCATCCCCTTGCCGCCAAAGCATCGCTTCGCCACGCAGACCGCATCCTAAGAAGATTAGCGGTAAAGGCAAGCCCCATTTTGCCACGGATTTCGAATATAGCCGCAGAGAGAACCGTTCAGGTAGATGGCTTAGTGTAAATCCAGACGGACTTGGGGTGATTGTTCGCTCCATTGACCTTTTATCACACCGGTTCAGGCTGCCTTAAAGGAATCTCCAAATATCCGCCATCCCGAGCCAACAGACTGGCATTCCCCGCTGGTTTCAGATAGTTTAGATTCGACGGGCATAACCCAGCACCGTAGCCAATCAAACCAGGCGGAGAAAACCTCAGATATGGGCGTAGCCGCGGATATCGTCATCATCGTGATTGCCGCCCTGCTTGGCGCCCTGCTCGCGCAACGGCTCAAACAGCCGCTGATCCTGGGCTATATCCTGGCCGGGGTCGTGGTCGGCCCCCACACCGGCGGGATCACGGTCGGCGACATTCACGAGATCGAACTGCTGGCCGAAATCGGCGTCGCCCTGCTGCTCTTCGCCCTGGGGTTGGAATTCTCGCTCAGCGAGTTGAAACCGGTCCGCAAGATCGCCCTGTTCGGCACCACTCTGCAAATTATCCTCACCATGGCAGTAGGTTATGGCATTGGCCGATATCTGGGCTGGCCGCCTTCGGCCTCGCTCTGGCTGGGGGCGCTGATCTCGCTGTCCAGCACCATGGTGACCCTGAAGACCCTGATGAGCCGGGGGCTGATGGGAACCTTGTCCAGCCGGGTGATGCTGGGCATGCTGATCGTCCAGGACCTGGCCGTTATCCCGATGATGATCATCCTGCCCCAGTTGAGCAACCCCAAGGCGGGGTTGCCTCTGGTGGCCATGGCCGCCGCCAAGTCGGTAATCTTCCTGGCGGTGATGCTTTATTCGGGCAAGAAACTGCTGCCCCGCCTGTTGGCCCACATCGCCCAATGGAATTCCCGGGAGCTGTTCATTCTTTCCATAACCGCCATCGGCCTTGGCATCGGCTATGTCACCTATCTGTTCGGGCTCTCCTTTGCCTTCGGCGCCTTTGTGGCCGGCATGGTAATCAGCGAATCCGACTACGGCCATCAGGCCTTGAGCGACATTGTGCCGCTCCGGGATATCTTCGGACTGCTGTTTTTCACCTCGGTCGGCATGCTGATCGACCCGGTTTTCCTGATTGCCAACCTGCGGATGATTTTATTGCTGGTGCTGCTGATTGGTGTCTGCAAAGGCGCCATCTTCTACACCCTGACCAGAGTGTTCGGCTACCGCAACATTGTGCCCATCGCCGTAGGCCTCGGCTTGTTTCAGGTGGGCGAATTCGCTTTCGTGCTGGCCAGAACGGCAATTGAGACGCAGGCGATCTCGCCCGAGATGTATTCGCTGGTCCTGGCCATCTCGGTGATCAGCATGGTCCTTACCCCGCTGGTCTTGGCCCAGGCCGTACCCCTGTATAATCTGAAACAACGGCGTTACAAGAACGAACCGTTTCAAACCGAAAACCTCCCGCAGCATCGACTCAGAGACCATGTCGTCATTGCCGGCGGCGGCCGGGTGGGGCAACACATCGCCCAGGTGCTGACCAAGCTGGTTGTCCCTTTCGTGATCATCGAACAGAACCATCAACGCATGCTGGACTGCAAGGGGGGTGGCTACCCGGTGATCTACGGCGACATGAGCCAGGCGACAGTCTTGGAGGCTTCTAGAATTCCGGCCGCCCGGCTGCTGCTGATCACCACCCCATCGGTGGTTACCGCCCTGTCCATCGTCAAACAGACCCTTCAGCTCAAGCCGGAACTGCACATCATCGCCCGCGCCGATGGCGTCGAGCAGACCCGGGCCCTTTATGAAAGCGGGGTTTATATGGCCGTCCTGCCCGAGATGGAGGCCGGCCTGGAAATCGCCCGCCAGGCCCTGCTCAACCTGGAGATTCCCGTGGGGGTCATTCAGCAATATACCGATAGTGTGCGGCAGCAGCTTTACGCGCCGATCTATGAGAACAGCCCTGACTCCCGGCTCCTGGCCAAACTTGACAACATCAAGGACATGCTGGAGATTTCCTGGGTGGACCTTACCTGGGAAAGCCCCCTACTCCACAAAAGCATTAAGGAGTCGGCGGTCCGCACCAGGACCGGGGCCTCGATTGTCGGGATTCTCCAGGGGAAAGTCTTTCACTCCAATCCCCCGGTGAATTATACTTTTCGGGAAGGCGATCTGGTGGCGGTGGTCGGCAATCAGCAGGAGCGGAACGAATTCAAAAAACTGGCCGGAGTCAACCCCTGAAGTCTTGGGTAAATGCCACTGCCAAAGGGTTACGGACCTATCTTTACTTCACGCGTCCAGACCCACCGCCTCTCCGACAACCGCTCTCGCAAAGAACTCCACCGGCCTTTTCAACCCTCCACCGCGATGCCCTTCTTGCGCAGGTCAGCCAGAACCTGGCGAATCTGGCCCGCGTTGCAATCATCGATCAGGTAGACGTTCTTCATCCCGTCCATAAAATGCAGGACCAGATGGCCATGCCCGTCCAGTCCGGCCCCGCGAATATGGTCACGATCCAGCCAGGGACCAAGCTCCGCGATAAACTCCTGCAAGCTGCAACTTTTCATAAGCCCACCTCCTTTTTTGTCATCTTACCATCTTTCTGGCCGGAGATGGCAAGCCCCAGTGACCTTGAAGATGTCCAGCCCGAAGAATTTTTTCGCTGCTTTTGTCCCACCGCGTGGTATCGTGCATAGCGAAAATTTAATAATTACGGACCCTGCCATCGCCAAGCCCATGAACCGCCGCCAAAACAAGATCCGGGCCCTGGCCGCCCCGAGCATCGCCATCTTTCTGACCCTCTGCGGCCACGCCGCCCCGGTCTGGGCGGCCCAGGAACATGGTGGCGTCGAGGGGATGGTCATCCACCAACTGGGACATGTGCTGTTCGTCATCGGCATGCTCTACCCGCTCTACCGGATCAACCTCCAAAAACCGCAAGAACCAGGCTGGGGCTGCTTCAAGGGCTTCCTGTGGACCATCTGCCTGTGGAATGTCATCGCCTTTTTCAGTCACTGGCTCGGGGAAAAAATCTCCCCCGAACAATATCTGACCGAAGGCGTGGTAATTACCGGCCTGCGGATCGACTCCGTAACCGACGCCATTTTCTATCTGACCAAGCTGGAGCATCTGGTCCTGGCCCCTTCCCTCCTCTTCCTGCTGCTGGCCCTGCGCCTATGGAACCGGCGAGCATGATCGCACCCTGGTTGCCGGTAACCGTGGTCGATATGGCCGGATCGATCCTGATCCTGGTCCTGGCCTTGCTTTGTTTCAAGGAGGCCTGGAACTGGTCGCACCGGCAACGGGACAACATCTTCCGCAACTACATTTTGCTGTTGACTGTGGCCATCATCTTATTCGCCCTTTCTCGTGCCATCGGTCACCTGCTCAAACAACTCCTGATCCTGACCGATCAGACCGATACCTGGCGGGCCATCGCCCCTTACAGCGGTGCATTCAACTCCGCCACCTTCATCGTCATTTTCGCCTTCGGCATCTACTTTCACCGCTCCCAGACCCTGCAGACGGAAAGGGAGAAATACCGGGACAATCTGGAGGTATTGATCGAGGAACGAACCGCCGAACTGGCGCGGAAAAACCGCGACCTCATCGAATCACGGGTCGCCCTCGACAACATCTTAAACGGCTCGATCCCGATCTGCATTACCGGCATCGACCACGAGATAATCCAGGCCAACCAGGCCTACTACCAGCTCTGGCCGGCCCGGGCCGACCAGAGCAAGTGCTACGAGCAGCGCCCCAGCCCCATCTGCCGCACCGGCCTCTGTCCCTTGCAACAGATCAGCAACGGCCGGGTTGCCGTGGTGATCGAGACCACCAAGATCATCGCCGGCGCGGAACGACACTTCATCGTCACCGGCCGCCCCTACCTCAACGCTGAAGGCCTATTGCTGGGGGTCATCGAGAGCTTTCAGGATGTCACCCTCTGGAAGCAGGCCACCGATGAACGCACCATCCTGGAACACCAACTCCGCCAGGCCCAGAAGATGGAGGCCATCGGCACCATGGCCGGCGGCATCGCCCACGACTTCAACAACATCCTTACCGCCATCATCGGCTTCGCCGAGCTGGGCAAGATCAAGGCCGGGGCCGAAGCCGAGCACAGCCGCTTCTTCGGCGAAATCATGCGGGCCGGGGAGCGCGCCAAGGATCTGGTCCGGCATATTCTTACCTTCAGCAACCGCAGCGAACGCACCAAGAATTCGGTGGAGATCAACCCGCTGATCAAGGAAATCCTCAAGCTGATCCGGGCCTCCACTCCCACGACCATTGACATCATCGAGAGTCTCGACCCCGATTGCGGGTACATCTTTGCCGACCCTACCCAGATCCATCAGGTCCTGATGAACCTCTGCACCAATGCCGTCCAGGAGATGGAAACGAAAGGCGGCACCCTGACCGTTACCCTACAGCAGACCTTGATTACCGACGAAACCGGGGCCACGGCCGATCTCGAGCCCGGCCTTTACGCCGCCATCTCCATTAACGATACCGGCCGGGGCATCCCCCACAACATCAAAGACAAGATTTTCGACCCCTACTTCACCACCAAACCGGCCCACAAGGGCACCGGGCTCGGACTGGCTGTGGCTCTCGGCATCATCAAAAACCACGGAGGCTCGCTCACCTTCACCAGCCAGGTCGGCAAGGGCACCACCTTCCGGATTCTGCTGCCGCTCCTGCAGACCAGACCGGCCCCGAAAAAGCTCGCCGACCAAACCCTGCCCACCGGCAGCGAGCACATCCTGGTGGTGGACGACGAGACGGCCATCACCGAGGTGGTCTCAGACTTGCTCCGAAGCCTGGGTTACCGGATCACCGTCAGCAACGACAGCCCCGCGGCCCTGGCGCTCTTCCGCAGCCATCCCGACGATTTTGATCTGGTTATCACCGACCAGACCATGCCTGGCCTGACCGGCCTGGAACTGGCCCGCGAAATCGCCGCCTTCAAGCCCACCCTGCCAGTCATTCTCTGCACCGGCTTCAGCCGGGACATCGATGCGGAAAGCGCCCGAAAGCAGGGAATCAGGGGTTTCGCCATGAAACCGGTGGCCTTCGGAGAAATGGCCCGGTTGATCAGATCGCTCCTGGATTGAATCCAGAATTCAGGAGACAGGATTCAGAATACAAGGAAGAATCCTTCTACCTGCCCGTTTTAATATATCCTTGCTTCCGGCGACTTCTTAATTCTGAATTCTTAATTCTAAATTTGAATAATGGCCGCCGGGCTTGCATCGGCCCCCTCCTTCTCCTATCCTCATCATAGCCCCAGTCCGAAAGCGGCCAACCAATCTCCCGACAGGATCAGCCATGCGAATGCTGTTGACCACCATCCGCAACGTCTTTGCCAACCCCTTCAAGGTCACCACCCTGCTGCTCTGCCTGCTCGGGCTGGCGATCTTGCTGATTACCGCGCCGGAACCAAACCGGCCGGAGCCGGCTGAAGCTGGGCTGGCGGCGGCCGAGTCCACCCTGGTCGAACTGCCGGTGGTCGGCGAGGTAGACGCCCGCAACTACTCCCTGCCAATGCTGGCCGTGATCCTGGGATTGGTCGACGGTTTCAATCCCTGTGCCATGTGGGTGCTGGCCTATCTGATCTCCCTGATCGTCAGCCTTAATGATCGCAAAAAGATCTGGGTGCTGGTCGGCACCTTCGTCGGGGCCTCGGGCATTCTCTACTTCCTGTTCATGACGGCCTGGCTGAACGCCTTTCTGCTGATGGGCTATATCCGCCAGCTGACCCTGATCGTCGGCTTCTTCGCCCTTTGGGTGGGGATCAATAACCTTTACGAAACCATCAAAAACTGGGGCAAGGACCCGACCTGCGAGGTCGACGACCTGGAGGGGCACCAAAAGACGGTAAGCCGTATCAAAAAGATCGTCCTGGCACCGGTCAGCCTCGGCGGTTTCCTGGCCATGATCGGCCTGGCCTTTCTGGTCAACTCCATCGAGTTTCTCTGCTCGGCCGCCATCCCCGCCGTCTACACCCACATCCTCTCGATCAGCGGACTCAATACCTACCAATATTACCTGTACATGCTGATCTACGTGTTCTTCTTCATGCTTGACGACCTGGTGATCTTTGCCACCGCCGCCTTCGCGGTGACCTCGACGGTCGGGGAAAAGTATGTCCGCTTCAGTAAACCGGTGGGGGGAATTGTCATGCTGGGGCTGGGGGTGGTGCTGATCTTTTTTCCGACTTTGCTGCGGTGAGGAAAATCAGAGAAGCAACTGCCGCCATGGCAGCATTCACGATAGAGCCAGGACTGACAAGAGATCTACGACCGGGCCTGGGAAGATGAATTACTGGTGAGGTTTGATCTCGCCTGACGGTTAGAATTCTCGCACCACAAACCCCTCACGGCGCAAAAGGGCGGCGGTCACCCCCAGCACCCGGCCCACCCCGCAGGAGGGGCTGCCGGACTTGAGGAATACCTCGATCACCTGCAGTTCCCTGGCCACCCGCAAGACCTGCTCCGCCCCGGCCAGAAAATTGGCGGTGACATCCGTCCCAGTCACAGTCACCACCCGGGCTAAACCAGCCAACACGGCCGCCCCGTCGCCGCCGACCAGGTCGGCCGGCTCCCTGGGGGTGGGCAAACCGCCCAGTTGTTCGGGACAGACCGGCACCCACACCACCCCGGCCAACGCCAAACGGCACGCCAAATACTCCTTGGTCGCACCGTCATAACGAGTCGCCAGACCGACCAGACAGGCACTGACCAGATAGACCGGGGGCCTGAACTGATTTTTTCCGGTTAGCACCAGGTTTGCTCCTGGAAATCACCTGGGGATTGCATTATAGTTCACATCCTGAACGCTGTTGAACAGTAATAAAAGAGCGCCGGACCAAACTGACTCCAACCATGAACGACCAGAACCGCAAAATATTCCTGACCGCCGGGATTACCGCCCTGCTGGCCCTGCTTTGGCTGATCTTCTCGCCCTGGGGCGCTTTCAGCTACTTCCGGCTGCAACGGGAACTGGCCGAGGCCAGGGACCGCAACCTCGAACTGACCGCCACCAACGGCCGGATGCAGAGCGAGATTGCCCGGCTGAAGAGCGACTCGACCTATCTGGAAAAGGTCGCCCGCGACCAATACGGCCTGCTTAGAAAAAATGAAGTAGTCTTCCAGACCCCGCCGCCCAAGGTTAAGGAGAAGCATTGATTATTTGCTGAGCCGGTCACCGGTCCGGCAGGAGAGAATCTCGAAACTTCCGGGTCGATTTCGAGGAAGCGGACGGCTCGGCGCCACCCCTACCTTGCGGCAGAGGGGTGTTGTTTCAGGTAGGGCGCTTTCGCCGAAAGCGCCGCCACAACAGCCTGACTGCCATTCAGTTTAGCTCGGTCGCCGCCTTCTTTCTCCCGGCCCCCGGCCATCAACCACGACCCAGCCGGGCCGCAATCCACTCCGCCGCCCCGGCCAGATCCTCGGCCACCTGGGCCGGTTGGACCGTCTGGGTCGGACCGATATATTCCAGGTCGCCCCGTCCGTAACCGGTCAGGACCAAAATCGAGGTAGCCCCGCAGGCCGCCGCCGCCTTGAGATCCGACCAGCGGTCGCCGACCACGAAGGAGGCGGCCAGATTGAGGCCATGCTCGGCGGCGGCCCGGGTGAACAACCCGGTCTTGGGCTTGCGGCAGTCGCAATCCAGCCGGTACTCCTCGCGCTTGGCCTCGGGATGATGGGGGCAGACATAAATCCCGTCAACCTTAGCGCCCTGCCGGGCCAGTTCCGCGACCATCTTGGCATGCACGGCGGTCAGCAGTTCCGGCGGGAAATAGCCCCGGGCCAGGCCGGACTGGTTGGTCACCACCAGCACCGGAATGGCCAGCTCGTTCAAGCGGCGGATACCGGCCGCCGCCCCGGGCAGCAGGACAAAACGGCTCAGGTGGTTGATGTAGCCCATCTGCTCGTTGATGGTGCCGTCCCGGTCGAGAAAGACCGCCGGCCGCCCTTCTGGACTGGTCATTTCCCCTCTCCCGGACCGGCCGCCAGCAGCTCCTTGACCGCCATAAAAACCTCGTCCACCCCGATCTCGGTCATACAGCGAAAATCACCTCGGCAGCGCGGCTTCAGACAGGGCTGGCACTCCAACTCCTTGCGAACCACGATGGCCCGGTCGGAGAAGGGGCCGGTGGCCACCGGATCGGTAGAGCCGAAGATCGCCACCAACGGGGTCTGCAGGGCGGCCGCCACATGCATCAACCCGGAATCGTTGGTGACAAAACCATCACATTGACCGATCAGGGCCATGGCCTCAGCCAAAGTAGTGGTGCCGGCCAGGTCGATGACCTGCTCGGGTGCGCAAGCCTTGATGGCCGCCACGGTCCCGGCGTCGTTCGCCGTCCCGAACACCGGGATCACGGCGTTGAATTCACCGGCCAGCCGGGCCGCCAGCGCTCCATAACGCTCCACCGGCCAGCACTTGGCGGGTCCATAGGCGGCGCCGGGATTGAGGCCGATCACCGGCCGCCCCGCATAACTGGAGAGAAAGGCCTTGGCCCAACCCTCCACCTCCGGAGCCACCGCCAAAAACAGCTCGTCCGGGCCGGGCTGCAACCCCAGGTCACGACAGAGTCCTTGGTAGTAATGGACCTGATGTAATTTCCGGATCTCCGGGCGAATCTCGACCGGATGGGTAAGCAGCAGCCCCCGCCCGTCGCGGCTGTACCCGGCCCGGACCGGAATCCCGGCCAGCCGGACAATCAGGGCCGCCTTGAAGGCGTTCTGCAGGAGGATGGCCAGATCGAAATGGTGCGCCGCCAACTGCCGGCCCAGGCGCCATAAGCCCGGCAAACCTTGGTGCTCTCCGGCCGGTTGGAAGCTGATCACCTCATCGACATGGGGGCTCGCCCGGAATACATCGGCCACCCACGGGTAGGCCAGGATGGCGATCTGGGCCTCGGGGAAATTGGCGCGAATGGTCCGCACCGCCGGGGTGGTCATGATCGCATCGCCGATCCAGTTAGTGGAGCGGATCAAGACTTTTTTGGGTTTGAATTCGAGTAGTGACATTATTTGGGGGTAGCTTGGTGGCTCGGTGGCTGCGGCTGATAAGACCCATGGGACCCATAGGACTTAGGTGTCCCACATGACCATGCGGCCCAACGGCCAGGAACCTCCATAATTATTGGATCATTCCCCCCCGTCAAGGTTTTTATCCCGACCGCCTCCTTCCCCCTTGCAAAAAGAGGTACAGGATGTTATTAATGCCGGGTTTTAAACACGCAAAGCCAAGGTCTTGCGTAAACAATCACTCACATCCCTGCAAAAGTCCCACTGGTGCCCGGTTACGGGTCGGGGCAACGGGATGGCGGAAAAACCAGAAAAAGGAGCTCAACATGTCAAGTATCACCATGCAGGAAATGCTCGAGTGCGGTATGCACTTCGGTCATCAGACCCAGCGCTGGAACCCCAAGATGCGTCCCTTCATCTACGGCTCGCGCAGCAAGATCCACATCATCAACCTGGACAAGACCCTGCCCCTGTTCAATCAGGCCTATGACTTCATGGCCAAGACCTCGGCCAAGGGCGGCACTGTCCTCTTCGTCGGCACCAAGCGGCAAGCCCAGGAAATCATCAAGGAAGAAGCGGCCCGCTGCGGCATGTTTCACATCACCAATCGCTGGCTGGGCGGCACGCTGACCAACTTTCAGACCATCCGCAAATCCATCGATCGCCTTCGCTCCATTACTGCCATGCAGGAAGACGGCACCATCAACCACTACAAGAAGAAAGAAATTCTGACCATGGAAAAAGAGCTGATCAAGCTCGAGCGCAACCTGGGCGGGATCAAAGACATGAAGGGACTGCCTTCGGTAATCTTCGTCATTGACCCCAAGCGGGAAAAGATCGCCATTGAGGAGGCCCGCCGACTGGGCATCGCGGTGGTGGCCATGACCGACACCAACTGCGACCCGGATAACATCGATTTCCCGATCCCGGGCAATGACGATGCCATCAAATCCATTAAGCTGATCACCTCCCGCCTGGCCGATGCGATTTTGGCCGGCAAGAACCAGCCCCAGGATTTCAAGGGCGCCGCCACCAGCAATGTCGCCCTGACCGAGGCCGTGATCGTCGATAAAGACGCCGAAGCCGAGGCCGAGGCCTAAACCGCCTTCGCCATAATTTCCCCGGCGGTCGCGCGCAAACCGCGACCGCCGGGCGACATAACAATTCTGCCAAAAATTGTCGCCCTCGCGGGTATGCGATTGCAATGAGACATCCAAAAGCCGCGAGAACGACGGACAGTGCCAATAAACTTTTTGATTTATCGTTGGCCAAGTTGGCCGATTTAGACTTTTGCGAAACCATCAAAATTCAGGAGTGACTGCCGTGGAAATAACCAGCCAGATGGTAAAAGAACTGCGTGACAAGACCAACGCCGGGATGATGGACTGCAAGAAGGCCCTGACCGAGACCGCCGGCGACATGGAGAAGGCCGTTGACTTCCTGCGCAAGAAGGGTCTGGCCGTGGCCCAGAAACGGGCCGACCGCGCCACCAGCGAAGGCATGGTTGAGACCTATATCCATGCCGGCGGCAAGCTGGGCGTGATGGTTGAGATCGGCTGCGAGACCGACTTTGTGGCCAAGTCCGACATGTTCAAGTCCTTCGCCAAGGATGTCGCCATGCACATCGCCGCCAGCAACCCGGTGTCGATCAAGCGTGAAGACATCCCCGCCGACCTGGTGGCCCGCGAGACCGAAATTTTCAAAAACCAGCTCGAGGAAGCCGACAAGAAGTCCGGCAAACCCAAGCCGGCTGCCATAGCTGAGAAGATCATCACCGGCAAGCTCGACAAGTACTTTGCCGACAATTGCCTTATGGAGCAAGTGTTCGTCAAAAACGATAAAGTCACCATCCAGGACTTGCTTAACGAGATCGTCGCCAAGATCGGCGAGAACATCGCCATCAAACGCTTCGCCCGCTTCCAGATCGGCGCCTGAACCAACCTTGGGGAATTAGCACCGTGACCGCCAGCAAATATCGGAGAGTCCTGCTCAAGCTCAGCGGCGAAGCCCTGATGGGCAAAGCCGCCTATGGCATCCAGCCCGAGATGCTCGCCTATGTGGCCAATGAGATCAAGGAGATCCAGAAACTCCGGGTCGAGATCGGCCTGGTGATCGGCGCCGGCAACATCTTTCGCGGGGTGGCCGGCGCCTCCTCCGGCATGGACCGGGCCGACGCCGACAACATGGGCGTGCTGGCCACGGTGATCAACTCCCTGGCCATGAAGGACGCCCTGGAAAGAGACGGCGTCCCCAGCCGGGTGTTGTCGGCGATCCCGATGCCCACGGTCTGCGAGCATTACTCCCTGGCCAAGAGCAACCACCATCTGCTCAAGGGCCGGGTGGTGATTTTCGCGGCCGGCACCGGCAATCCCTACTTCACCACCGACACCGCCGCCGTCCTCCGGGGTTTGGAGATCGGCGCCGAGGTGATCTGTAAGGCCACCCGGGTGGACGGGGTCTACGACAAGGATCCCCTGCTCCACCCCGACGCGGTCAAATTCGACGAACTTACCTATACCGAGGTTCTGCGCCGCCAACTGCGGGTGATGGATTCGGCCGCCATCTCCCTGGCCCGCGACAATAAGAAGACGATTTTGGTCTTCGACATGAACAAGGCGGGCAACATCCACAAGGCGGTTTGCGGCGAGAACACCGGCACCATCATCAAGGGAGAGTGACATGCACGCAGTCATCGAGACCATGATCGAGAAGATGAACGGGGTAATCGAATCCTACAAGCGGGAGCTGACCAAGGTCCGCACCGGCCGGGCCTCCCTGAGCCTCCTGGACGGGGTGCGGGTCGATGCCTACGGTTCAGTGATGCCGCTCAGCCAGGTGGCCACCCTGACCGTCCCGGAAAGCCGCTTGATCCAGATCCAGGCCTGGGACACCAAACTGCTGGCCGCCATCGAGCGGGCCATCCACAAATCCGGCCTCGGGTTAAACCCGGTCAATGACGGCCGGCTGATCCGGGTGGCGATCCCGCAGCTCACCGAGGACCGCCGCAAGGATCTGGTCAAGCAGATCAAGAAGGTCACCGAGGAATTCCGGGTGGGAATCCGCACCGCCCGGCGCGACGCCATAGAAGAGTTGAAGACCCTCAAAAACGACAAGCTGCTCACCGAGGACGAACTGCACCGGTTGCAGGAAGAAGCCCAGAAGGATACCGATAAGTTCGTCAAAAAAATCGACGCAATGATGGCCGAAAAAGACCGGGAGCTCATGGAGGTCTGATGCGCCTGCCCGATCGGCCTTTTTCCCGCTATTACCTGCCAGACCTCTTCAGCATTGCCCCATAAGGGGGGCCGCAACATGAGCGCATCTCCCACGTCCGACGCCGCAGGTAGCCCCGGCCCCGCCCATGTCGCCATCATCATGGACGGCAACGGCCGCTGGGCCAAGCAGCGCGGACTGCCGCGCGCGGTCGGCCACCGCCAGGGGGTCGAATCGGTGCGGGCCATCATCACCGCCGCCCCGGAACTGGGCATCAAGGTCCTCACCCTCTACGCCTTTTCCACCGAGAACTGGAAGCGCCCCGCCCTGGAGGTCCAGGCCCTGATGGGTCTGCTCAAGAGTTTTTTAAAGAGCGAGCTGGCGGCGTTACACCAAAACAGGGTGCGGGTCCGCTGTATCGGCCAGATCGACCGGCTGCCCGCCGGGGTCCGGCGGATCCTCGAGCTGGCCATCGCCCAAACCAGTGCCAACCAGGGGCTGGTCCTTAATCTGGCTTTGAGCTACGGCGGCCGCGCCGAGATCACCACCGCGGCCCGGCGGCTGGCCGAAGAATGCCGGGCCGGCCTTCTAAACCCAGAAGAGATCAACGAAGAGCTGCTCTCGGCCCGCCTTGACACCGCCGGCCTGCCCGACCCGGACCTGTTGATCCGCACCGGCGGCGAATCGCGCCTCAGCAACTTCCTGCTCTGGCAACTCTCCTATGCTGAAATTTTTATCACCGAAACCCTCTGGCCCGATTTCCGCCAGGAGCAGCTCCAATTGGCCCTGGACGACTTCCGGGGCCGCCAGCGCCGCTTCGGCCGCACCCCCGAGCAGGTAAGCAAATAATGACCAAGATCAGGATCATCACCGGCTTGATCGTGGCCGGCGGCTGGCTGCTGCTCCTCTTTTACGGCCCCTTCTGGCTGTTCTGGCTGGTTTTTCTGGGGTTGGGCGGCCTGGCCCTGAACGAATACTACAACATGACCCTGGCCCAGTTTACGCCCTTTGACCAATACACCGGCATCCTTCTGGGGCTCTTCCCGCTGCTGGCCGCCTACGAGGGCAACTCGGAAACCGTGGCCGCCGCCCTCTTCGTGGCCCTGTTCTTCCTGATCGTCTACACCCTCTCCCGCTACTCGACCATGGCCGACACCAACAGCCAGGAAAACGGCTTCGTGTTGATGATGCGAATCGGCTTCGGCATCTTCTACGTGGGATTCAGTTTTTCGCACTTCACCCTGCTGGTCAACCTCCCGCACGGCAAGAACTGGTTGATCCTGCTCACCGTCATCACCGTCTTCTCCGATTCGGCCGCCTACTTTGCCGGCCGCAAGTTCGGCCGCCACAAGCTGGCCCCGGCGATCAGCCCCGGCAAGACCTTTGAAGGACTGCTCGGCGGCCTGGTCGGTAGCGTCGCCGCCGCCGTTATCGTCACCCTGCTGGCCTTTCCCGGGGTACCGGTGGCGAAGATGATACTCCTGACCATCTTCCTGAGCCTGGTCGGGGTGATGGGTGATCTCACCGAGTCGGTGATCAAGCGAACCATGGGCGTCAAGGATTCCGGCAATATCCTGCCCGGTCACGGCGGCGTGCTGGATCGGTTGGACTCCCTGATGATCGCCGCTCCGGTCCTCTTCTACATGATCCATTTCGGCTTTTTGTCGGTTTGAACACCAAGCCCCCCGCCATGCCCAAGGCCATCGCCATCCTCGGCTCCACCGGCTCCATCGGCCGAAACGTCCTGGCGGTGGTGCGCCAATATCCCGGCCGTTTTAAGGTGGCGGGGTTGGCGGCCGGCGACAACCTCGCCCTGCTCAAGGAACAGATCGAAGAATTCGGGCCGGAACTGGTCTCTCTGGCCGATCCGGCCCGGGCCGCCGAGCTGGCTCAGGCCCTGCCCGCCGCTGGCCGGACCCGGATCGTCGCCGGCCCGTCCGGCAT
>JAGVGT010000051.1 GCA_020056965.1 Deltaproteobacteria bacterium | reverse complement strand
TGCCGGGTGGCGGCGAAATGGTGCCGTCCACGGTGGCCCCGGCCCAGGCGCAGCCCGCCGGCAACTGGCCAGCTTTCCCGGCCGAGGCGGCCGACAGTATGGAGGTTGCAGAGCCAATGGCAACCGGGGCGGCTGCCCCGTCTGTAACTGCCGCACCTCCGGTCTTGCTGGAGGTGCTGGCCCATCCCCTCTACCGCGAGAATCCGGAACCGGAATATCCGGCCCTGGCCCGGCGTCGGCAGCAGGAAGGCACGGTGGTCATCGAGGCGTTGGTCACCCCGGAAGGTAAGGTGGGCGGGTTGGCGCTGCGCCAATCCAGCGGACACCCGCTGCTGGATGAGGCCGCCTTGAAGGGCGTTAAGGGTTGGCGTTTCGAGCCGGGCCGGCGGGGCGCGGTGGCCGTGGCCATGAAGGTGCTGGTACCGGTGCGTTTCGGGCTGCGCTGAAGGGCTTTGGGGAAACTGGTTTTGTTCATAAGTCCTATTGGTCCCATAAGTCCCATGGGAAATTATAGGACTTATGGGACTTAATAGGACTTATGTGATGATTAATAAAACTACTGCCGGTCTGCTCTTGGCCCTGCTGTTCCTGCCGGCCATCGGTCTGGCCCGGCAGCTGACCGACCAGGCCGGGCGGAGCGTGGTGGTGCCGGACCGGCCGCAGCGCGTGGTTTCCCTGGCCCCCAGCATCACCGAGGTGGTCTATGCCCTGGGGCGGCAGGAACTGTTGAAGGGCACCACCCAGTACAGCGACGATCCGCCGGCCGCCAAGAGTCTGCCCCGGGTCGGCTCCTATGTCCGGCTCGATGTCGAGAAGATCGTCGCCCTCAAGCCCGATCTCTGTCTGGCTATCAAGGACGGCAACCCCCTGCACTCCGTAACCCGGCTGGAAGAGTTGGGCATCCCGGTTTACGTGGTCGATCCCCGCAACCTGGCCGGCATCATCGAAATGATCACCGGGCTGGGCCAGGTTTTAAATGCTGCCGACCCGGCCGCCCGGATCACCGAGGCAATGCGGCGCCGGGCCGACCGGGTTGCCGCCCGGCTCGGAACGGCGCCCAAGCGGCCCCGGGTTTTCTTCCAGATCGACGCCTCGCCCATTGTCTCGGCCGGGCGCGGCACCTTCATCGACGAATTGATCACCCTGGCCGGTGGGCGTAATCTGGCTGGTGTTGCCGAGGGCTATCCCCGCTTCGGCTGGGAGGAGGTGCTGCGCCTGGATCCGGAGGTGGCGATTGTCGCCTCCATGGCCGGCGGCTTCTCGGTGACCGAGCTGAAGGCGGGCTGGCAGAAATGGCCCACGCTAACGGCGGTGCGAAACCAGCGGTTGCATGTGATCGACGCTAGCCTGGTTGACCGGCCCACCCCGCGTCTGCTTGATGGGCTGGAGGCCTTTGCTCTGATCATCCATCCGGAAATTTTCGGGGCGCCCCTTGGCCAGTGAGGGCTGGAGTATAAGTCGGCGGCTGGCCCTGGCCATTCTGGTTCTGGGTGTCATCCTGGGGCTGGCGGCTCTGCTCGGTATCTCGCTGGGCTCCTCGCCCATCGGTTTCGCTGAGGTGCTGGATATCCTGACCGGCCGGGGGGCGGCTGACCCCACCGCCATCGCCATCGTCCGGGAGATCCGGCTGCCGCGGGTGCTGTTGGCGGCGGTGACCGGGGCCACCCTGGCCCTGGGCGGCCTGGTCTTTCAGGCCCTGTTGCGCAACCCCCTGGCCGAGCCCTACATTTTGGGGGTGTCGGGCGGCTCAGCTATCGGTGCTATCCTGGGGATGCTGGCCGGTCTGGCTCCCTTTCCGGGCGTGGCGGTGGCTGCTTTTGGCGGCAGCCTACTGGTTTTGCTCCTGTTGCTCCTGCTCTCCGGGCGGGGGATGCTGGCCGGTCGGGAGGCTCTGCTGTTGGGCGGGGTAATGCTCAATGCCTTCTGCGGGGCGGTGATTATGTTTCTGATCTCGCTTTCCAGCAATGAACAGGTGCGCCACATCCTCTTCTGGCTGATGGGCGACCTCTCGATGTTTACCCCGGCCCAAGCGCCGATCTTACTGGGGGTGCTGCCCTCCTTCCTGCTGATCCTGGCCCTGGCCAGGCCCATGAACCTGCTGTTGCTGGGGCGGGATAACGCCGCCGCTCTGGGGGTCAATGTCCGGCTGGTCAGCGCGTTGTTACTGGGCGCCACCACCCTGATGGTCAGTCTGGTGGTCTGTCAGGCCGGGCTGATCGGCTTCGTCGGGTTGGTGGTTCCCCATGTCCTGCGGTTGCTGATCGGTTCCGACCACCGGCTGCTGGCCCCGGCCTCGATTCTGGGCGGCGCCTCCTACCTGATCCTCTGCGATCTCCTGGCCCGCAGTTTGCCGGCCCAGGGGGAGATGCCGGTGGGCATCGTCACCGCCCTGGTCGGCGCGCCCCTCTTCATCTTCCTGCTCTGGAGGGCCCGGCGATGACGGCGGTAACGGTGCGGGGGCTCGACCTCTTCTACGGTCAGCGCCAGATCCTCCGGGAAGTCGAACTGAGTGTGGCGGTGGGCGAGTTCCTGGTGATCATCGGCCCCAACGGCACCGGCAAGACCTCGCTCCTGAAGGCCATGGCCGGTCTGCTCCCGGCGACGGGTGAAGTAGAGATCCTCGGGCGGCCGCTGGCCGGTTACGGGCGGCGGCAGCTGGCCCGGGAGCTGGCGGTGGTGCCGCAGTTGACCCCGACCGAATTCCCTTTCACCGTGGGCGAGACGGTGCTGATGGGTCGCTCGCCGCATCTGGCTCTGCTGGAACTGGAGGGGGCCGAGGACCATCGCCTGGCCCGCCAGGCCATGGAGTTTACCGAGGTGGCCGATCTGGCCGGGCGACGGCTGGACGAGCTTTCCGGCGGGGAGCGGCAGCGGGTGATCATCGCCCGGGCCATCTGCCAGGGTCCCAAGGTCATCCTGTTGGACGAGCCCACTGCCTCGCTGGATCCGGCCCATCAGGTGCGGATCATGGATCTGCTCGAGCAGTTGCGGCGGGAGCGGGGGATGACCGTGGTCATGGTCTCCCACGATCTCAACCTGGCCGCCATGTATGGCGGCCGCCTGGCCCTGATGAGCGAGGGACGGATCACTGCCGTCGGCACCCCGGCCGAGGTCCTGACCGCGCCCCGGCTGGAGGCGTGCTATGGCTGTCGCATGGAGGTGGTGCGCACGGAGCCGGGCGGGCAACTGCGGGTGCATCCGCTCTCGGCCGTGCTGATCGGGTGAATTATTCCTTTCCAATTTTCGGTCGGACGGATAATTTGAGGCGCTGCAAGGGCTGTTTTTGCCAACTAAAATGGAGGTTAAGTGATGCGGAAAGTCTTTATTGTGCTGCTGATGATGGGTTTGGGATTGGGATTGGGTATCGCTCGGGCGGAGATGGTCACCACCGCTTCCGGTCTGCGCTATGATGATGGGGTAACCGGCTCCGGACCGACGGCGGATCGTGGCGCCCAGGTCGAGGTGCACTACACCGGTTGGCTCGACGACCACGGGCGGCCTGGTAAGAAGTTCGACAGTTCGAAAGACCATGGCCGGCCCTTTTCCTTCAAGATCGGGGTGGGCCAGGTCATCAAGGGTTGGGATGAAGGGGTGGCCGGTATGAAGGCCGGCGGCAAGCGGACCCTCTATATCCCTGCCGAACTCGGCTACGGTTCCCGGGGGGCCGGGGCGGCGATTCCGCCCAATGCGGCGCTGATCTTCGAGGTGGAACTGTTGAAGGTCAACGGGGTGGGAGTGACGAAGCCCTGAAAGGGGCTTTAGGCGCGGTGGCAGACCATCGCATCACTGGCCGTTCGGCTGCGGCCAGTGATGCCGTTTAAATCAGGCAAGGTTTGGCTGCTATTGAACAACGGCTAACTACCTGCCCAGGTGCAGTTCCGGAAAGATGATCCCCATTTCCTCGAAGCGTAGATAGATTTCGCGGCCCACCCAGGCGTCGGTGGCGGCGTAACGCAGCTGCTTTTCACTTAAGGAGTCGGCTCCCCAGTTGGAGCGCTGGGCGCCCTTGGAGATGCGGTAGCCCAGCATCACTGCCGCCAGGCCCCGCAAGCCATGGTTCTTGATCCCCGACTCCTTGGCCACCGTGGCCAGTTCGGCGAAGCCCTCCGGCTGGAAGTGACTCAATCGCTGCAACTGCAGCAGGTCAAAGTCCACCGCTACTCCGGCCTTGATGATCTCCGGATCGGCCAGGATGTTGCTCAGGCCCTCCGGCAGGCCCAGCGGGTCGAGCTGGAAAATCCACACTGCCATCTCTCCGGCCAGTTGCAGGAGGGCGGGTGGGTGGTTCTGGCCCTTTTGGAAGTTTGGTTTGGTCTCGGTGTCGAAGCCGAGAATTTTCTCTTGGCCCAGTTCGGGCAGGACGGCGACCAGTTCGGCCGGACTGCGGACCACGACGATCCGGCCGGGGTAGCTCCAGACCGGCAGGGAATTGATTTCCTCCCGGTTCATCCGCTGATCGAAGCCTGGTCGTTCGAGAGACGGTGGCATGGTGATTTCCGCGGACCTTACTGGAGGCGGGGGTTGACGATCTGGTAGATGGTGGTATCTTCGGCCCGCTCCCGGGGCGGGATGGCGGCCATCAGCCGGGCAATCTCGGTGACCGCAAACCTGGTCGAGTCCATCACGCCGTAGTTGCCCCGGGCCTTGACCTCGGAAAGTAGATTGACCGGCCCCCGGGTGCAGATCACCTTGATCGCCTCGGTGTCCTGCTGGTGGCCGGGCAGGGTGGAGACCTGGAACTTCATCACCTCGCCGCGGTCCTCCCGGGCGGGAATCTCGTAGTCACGTCCGGCCTCGATTTTGTTGTCGCGCCGTAGCAGGTTTGGGTAGAGCAGGGTGACTGAGTCGTCGGCCGAGAAGTTCAAAACAGTCAGGTAACTGTCCTTGGTGGCGCTGACGTAGACGACCATCTCCTCGCCGTTCTGGAAGACGCTCTTGTTCAGCCACACTTTGACCTTGTAAAAGGGGTCCGGCTCGCCCTTTTCCGGCAGGACCTGGGCTTCCAGGGTCACCCGCAGGGTCAGGGCGGGCGGCTTGGTCGGGCTCGGCTGGTCCACATCCAGTTCCCACTTGGTCACCTTCTCACCGATAATCCGCCCGTAGGCCACCTGATGGATGAAGTCGGCCTGCATGACGAAGTCCTTGACCAGGGTCTCGGCCTGGACTTTGACGCCGCAGACCTGCTCGATGGCGCTGGTCCTGGCCCGTTTGACGGCCAGGGACTGGGCCTCCTCCGGGGTGATGTTGGCCAGATAAACCTCGCCGACCGTGGTGATGGTGGTGGCGGTCGGGGCAGCAGCCTTGGGAGATGTTGACTTGGCCGGAGCGGCAGCGAGAGCCGTGGTGGCGGTAAGCAGAAGCAATATAGTTATTAGCAGGGCGGGTAGGGTGGCGTTTAGTTTGCGGATAACCATGCCGAAGCTCCCAAAGTGGGCTTAATTAAGTTCAACACCGTTCATCCTGAGCCTGTCGAAGGATGGTCAAAATATGCTTACCCTTAAAAACAGGGGGAAAACCCAAGAATTATAAAACTGATGTGGCCACTGGTTATCACGGTGCCTAAGAACCTGATGGGCCGCCCTTCGACAGGCTCAGGGTGAACGGAATAACGGTTTGCCCTGACGTTCTAATCGGCCGGAAAGCGCGAACGTCTTGACTTGCCTTTTATTACTTGTACTCCGCCAGCACCCGGTTCATGTCGGCGCCCTTCACCGAGGGGGTTTGCCGGCGGCCGTCGTGGAGCTTTCTGGTCATATAGGGCACGTTGTCGCTGACGTAGTCGTTGATTTCGCCCACGGTTATCTTCTTGTCGCCGTTGGTGTCGGCGGCGCCGTGCAGCCCCATGCTGAAGTAGTAGGTGAACATGCCGTGCTTCTTCTCCGGGTACCAGCTGGATAGTTCGGTGCCGGCCGAGGAGTTGATCAGGGTGGTGTTCTCCTGGGCGACCAGGGCGTTCTGGACGATGATCCCCACCGGGCTGGCCTTCTTGAAGAGCGGCGCTCCCGAGAAACAGGCATCGGTAACCACCGTCACCGATTTGGCGGGCAGTTGGGCCAGGTTGTTGTAGAGCAGCTCCAGCGAGTAGCCGCCGATGCTGACGTTGTTGGGGTTGCCGTCCACCGGCAGGATGTAGCCTTTCTTAGTCTCCAGGCTGGGGGCGCCGTGGCCGGAGTAGTAGACGAAGACGTCTGATTCGCCCGGGGTGAGGTAGCCGAAGAGCTTGGCCTTGAAGGTGTCGGATGAGCCGAAAATCGACTCGAAGGTGCCTTTGGAGGCGTTGGTTTCGAAGATGATGTTGCCTTCCCGGTAGCCCAGGGTGTTGATCAGGTAGCCTTTGATCAGCTCGGCGTCCTGGATGGCGAAGTTGACTGGCGGGATGTCCTTGTCGTTATAGTCCCGGTTGCCGATGACCACCGCCACCGCATTCTTGTTGACCGACCTGGCGGCCGGCATGTCTTTGAGTTCCGCCGGCATTTCGTAGACCCCGAAGGTGTCTTTCTCGCCCAGTTTCTCCAATTCCATCTGGGCCATGGCCAGGTACTTTTCGGCCTCCTTGGACTTGGCCATGTTCAGGGATTTCTCCAGCTCGCTATAGGCCTCGCGGTACTGCTGGAGGCTTAAGTGGCAGATACCTTTCTCCCGGTGGGGAAAGTATTCGCCGTAGCGCATGCCGTAGAAGCGGATTTTCGTCTCTTCCTGGCTGTTGAGGGCGATGGCTTTGGCGAAGGCCGCGGCCGCCTGCTCGAACTGCCCCTTTTCCTTCAGTTCCAATCCCTCCAGATAGAATTTCTTGAAGTCCTCCATGGCGCACGCCGGAGCGGGAGCAAGGAGCATCGGTCCCATGAGCAGGAGCAGGATGAGGGCCAGTCTGTTCAACAGATTTGGTGAGCGCATTTTCGTACCTCTTTGATGCTGCGTCGGGCCGGCCTGAGCCGACCCGACCGCGGATTCGACTATCCTGCCGATTTTATGTCTCATTATGCCGGTTTGGCGCCCGGTTTGCACCGGGAATTATTTATTCGAACCGGTAGACCAGAGACATGGTGCCTTCCTTGATCAGGTCGCCGAAGGTGCCGGCCAGGTCGATCTGGACGTTGTCGCTGAGCAGGGCACCAAAGCCCAGCGAGTAGATGTGTTCGGTTTCCCCCTCTGGGTAGATGTTATTAAACGTGGCATAATCCGGGTGCGACTCGGTGACGTGAAAATTGTGGGCCGGTTTGTAGAAATATCCGCAGCGAAGGGCCAGCGGGGTCGACTTGAGGTCGAGAACATATTCGAGGCCGACATGAACTTCATAGGTGTCGTTGTTCTCGAATCCCACCAGGGCATCGGGGTCGGTGCCGCCGATAACTTCCAGGTCAGTGTATTCCACGTAATTCACATCGGTGGAAATGGTCAGATTGGCGAGGGGTCGGTAGGACAAGCCCAGGCCGTAAACATCGGGCATCTTGACGTTATGTTCGAAATTATAGCGCTCCACGTTTTTTTCGGTGGAGATGTAACTCGGGTTATCATTGATATCAAAGACCCCGTCTCCGTTGGTATCGTAGTCGCCAAAATCTGTAAAGCCATTGCTGTTGTAGTCGTCGATGTGCTGGATGGTCGTCAGTTCATAGCCTTTTTTGCGGAAGGAAAATTCCGGGCCTTGTCGGTAAACCAGACCGATGCCAATTTTTTCGGAAGGTTGCCAAAGCAGTGAGGCTGTGTAATGAACAGCCTGATCCCGGCCATCAACCTCCTCATACGCGCTGTTGAGCGGGCCTTCGTGTCCGGTGGTATGTTCCTCGTATTGCATCTCGGTGAAGCCTGCCGAGACTCCAAAGGAAAGGGATTGCGAAGCCTTTACTCCCAGCCCGAACCCCAGAGTGTTGGCCTCGACCTGCATGTCCACGTTGATGGAATTGGCTGGAATGTCCGACATGAAGCCGAAGGCGGTTTTCTGGTTCATCAACTGGTGGCGATAAACGGCGAAAGTGGCCTTCTCGGTCGGGTAGACATAGCTGAGAAAGGACAGTCCCTGCAGGGTTTCCGGATATTCGACATCCTTGTGTCCCACGGTAGAGCCGGTAATGACCGGGTCGAAGACCAGATTGGTGTATTTGCCGTACTTGTACTCCAGGGTAACTTCAGGCTTGGTGAGGATGGTCAACCCGGCCGGGTTGGTGTAGGCGGCGGTGGCGTCGTCGGCCAGGCCGATGAAGGCGCCGCCCATGGCGTTGGCGCGGGCGCCGGGGTTGTTGAATCGAAAGTCGATCCCGAAGATGTCCGGCCACTCGGCGACAAAAGCGGCTTGGGCTGTCGAGGTAACGGCCAGTAGCGAGGTGGCCAGGGCGGCGGTCAGCAGCAGCAGTTTGGTTGTTTTCATTTTTCCCCTCGGTGGATGTTCGTTAGATGCCGCTGTTTTTATTCAAATCGGTAAACCAAGGAGACAAAACCCTCGGTGGCCATTTCGCCCATGCTGGCGGCCAGATCCACCTGCAGGGCGGGACTGACCAGGAAGCCCACGCCCAGCGAGCCGATGTGGTCGTCGTCGCCCTTCTGGATGTTTTGGCCGCCCGGGAACTGGGCAAGGTCACCGGTGAAATAGACCCGGTGGTCGGGCCGGTAGTAGTAACCGGCCCGCAAGGCCAGCGGCGATCCGGCCACATCCAGAACATACTCGATGCCCAGGCGGACCTCTACTTCGTCGTCAAGGCTGAATCCCTCCATCTGGGTGGCCTGGAAATCGTTGCCCTCGTTGGAGATGAATTCATCGATCAGGTCGGAGTACTCGACGTAGTTGGCGTCCAGGGCCACGGTCAGGTTTGGTTCGAAGCGGTAGGAGAGGCCGAGGCCGTAGACATCCGGCACCTTGAACTCTGCCTCGGCCCAAGTGCCCATCTCCTGCCAGGCGCCTCGCCCGCCATCGGCGGTGGGATTGAAGCGCCATTCGGTGGAGTCTTTGAGCCGAAATTTCGGCCCTTGCCGGTAGACCATGCCCAGGTTGAGTTCCCCGGCCACGTTCCAGAGCAGTGAGACCGTGTACTGCTCGGCATTGTCAGTGCTTTCGGTTTTGGTCTTGCCGTTGGCCCCTGGGGTGGTGCCGCCGAGGCTGTAACGAATTCCGGTCGAGAAGTAATCAAGCTGGGCCAGGCCGACCGCTAAACCCAGGGACATCTGCTCCCCCAGTTTGGTGCCCAGGCCGATGCCCAGGGTGTTGATCTGCGAGTCGATACTGTAAACCGACTGTTCGCTGCTGCCGTCGTTGCGGCTGATGTCATGCCAGGTGAAATCAGCTTTGGTGTTCATCAACTGGTGCCGGAAAATGGTGATGGTGGTGTTCTTGGCGGGGTAAGCGTAACTGAGAAAGGATAGGCCCGAGGCGGACTTTTCGTAGTCGGTGTAGCCAAGGGCATCACCGACCCGGGTGGTGTAGTCGCCGGCCTTGTATTCCACCGACACCTCCGGTTTGGTGAGGACGGTGAGTCCGGCCGGATTGGTGTAAGCGGCGGTGGCGTCGTCGGCCAGACCGATGAAGGCGCCGCCCATGGCGTTGGCCCGGGCACCGGGGTTGTTGAAGCGGAAGTCCAGGCCGAAGACATCTGGCGAGGCCACCAGGGCCTGGGCGGTGGTGGCGTGGATTAAAACGGCGGCGGACACTGTCGCCAGACCCAGAAGTGTTTTTTTGCCTGCTTTCATCTCATTTCTCCCCGTTGAGTATATTTTACGGCCAATGGTATGGCCGGCCTGCCCGTGATCGGAGGCAAAAAATTCTTGTCCTAAAGTGAATGGCACTGAGCTGGTGTGACTGACAGAAATCTCGCCCGGGCTGACAACGTAAAATTCTCCCCCCGTTGTCATTCGCCTGTCGTTTTTTGGGTCGGACTCATGTTAAATTCCGGGGTAGTTAAAAGTCAACCAGATATCAGGCAGGCCAAGATCGCTGGTCCGCCTGATCCGCCGGTTATTGCGCAAAGTCATTTACGAGGCCGAACATGCCTGAACCATTAGATATCCCAGTCGGGGAGTTCAAACGGAAGCTGGATCGGGGCGAGGTCGCCTTTATCCTTGATCTGCGCCTGGAAGAGGAGTTTGCCGCCTGGCGGATCGAGGGGCGGCTGCCGGTCGAGATGCTCAACATCCCCCAGCTTGATTTTGTCGGTGATGAAGAGAAATTCCTCCCCCGGCTCCCCCGGGACCGGGAGATCATCCTGGTCTGCGCCCACGGCGGCGCCTCGAAATATGAGGCGGAGCAGTTGCGGGCCAAAGGATTTATGGCCCGCAGTCTGGCCGGCGGCATGGATGCCTGGAGTGTCCTCTACGAAACCTCCCGGCTGGAAGGGGAGTCCCTGATCTATCAGGTCTACCGGATTGCCAAGGGCTGCATTTCGCATGTCCTGATCTCCGGTAACGAGGCGGTGGTAATCGATGCCGTCCGTCATCTCGACCAGATCCGCGCCCTTCTGGAACGGCATGGGGCGCGGCTGAAATACGTCTTCGACACCCATCTCCAGGCCGACCATGTCTCCGGCGGGCGCGGGCTGGCCCGGGAGGCCGGTTGCCCATACCTGATCTGTCCCGCCGATGTGGCCGGGGCCGCTTACCCCTATCAACCCCTGATCGATGGCGAGCAGTTCATCTTCGGGGCCAGCCGTCTGGCGGTCCTGCATTCGCCCGGTCACACCCCGGGCAGCACCTCGCTGCTGCTGGACGACCAGTTCCTCTTCACCGGCGATACGGTCATGGAAACCACGGTGGGGCGCCCGGACTTGGGCGGCAAGGTGGAAGAGTGGGCCGGGCTGCTTTACGACACCATCCATGGCCGCCTCAAACCCCTGGCTGACCAGGTGCTGATTCTCCCGACCCATGCCGCCACGGTGATGGAGCGGGACGCGGCGGGACTGGTCCGGCTGACTCTGGGCGAGGCGCGGCGGAGTCTGCCCCATTTCGCCCTGACGGACCGGGCCGCCTTCGTGGCCCACGTCAAGGACACCCTGCTGGAAAACCCCGAGCGCTACCAGGAGATCCGCCAGGTCAATCTGGGCTTGCTTAGTCCCGCAGAGGCGCGGTTGCAGGAACTGGAGATCGGCCGGAACCTCTGCGGCATGGCGGGGAAGAAGTAAAATTACGAATTATGAATTACGAATTACGGATTGCGGA
Organism: Deltaproteobacteria bacterium; assembly: GCA_020056965.1. Classification (GTDB taxonomy): domain Bacteria; phylum Desulfobacterota; class Desulfobulbia; order Desulfobulbales; family JAGXFP01; genus JAGVGT01. The sequence goes on along the minus strand of JAGVGT010000051.1, from coordinate 11,689 downwards.
TGTTGGTGCGGGGGGTGCCGGGGTGGGGGTTAATCGGGAACTTATCGCGGCGGCTCGGGCGGCGCTGGCCCAACTTCTGCCGGGTCGGGAGGCGACCAGCTTCGAGCCCCTGGGCTCCGGACATATTAACGATACCCTGCTGGTCACCTTGGCCGCCGGGGCGCCCCGGCAGGTCGTGTTGCAGCGCCTTAACCGGGCGGTTTTTCCCGAGCCGGAAAAAATCATGGCCAATTTGACGGTGCTGGCCGACCATCTGGCGGCCCGTCTTGCCAAGGAGCCACTGGCTGGGGCCGACCCCCGGATGGTGGTCCGGCCGTTGGGGGGCAGCGCTGGGCACCGATATTTCCGCGACCCTGGCGGCGACTTCTGGCGGCTGATTACCTATGTTGAGGATGCGGTCCATCGGGAGGCGCTGGCAACCCCGGAAGCGGCCCGGGAGGCGGGGCGCGGTCTGGGGCTTTTTCATCGGCTGACCGCCGATCTGGATCCGGCCCGGCTGGCCGATACCCTGCCGGGTTTTCATGTCGCCCCCGGCTATCTGACCGCCTACGACCGGCTGCTTGCCGAGTCCAAGGGGGGAGACGATTGGCCCGGCGCGGCCGATTGCCGCCAGATCATCGCGGCCCACCGGGAGTTGGCCGGGGTTCTCGAGGAGGCGGCTGGTCGGGGCTTACTCTCGCCCCGGGTGATCCACGGCGATCCCCGGTTGGCCAATCTGCTTTTCGACCGGGAGAGTGGCCGGGCCGTGGCCCTGGTCGATCTCGACACCGTCAAGCCGGGGCTGCTGCACTATGACTTGGGCGACTGTCTGCGCTCCTGCGGCAACCCGGTCGGTGATGATCCAGCCGATCTAAACGCGGTCCGTTTCGATCTGGAAATCGGCCGGGAACTGCTGGGCGGTTACCTGACCGAAGCCGGCTCGACCTTAAGCCAGGCCGATTATGACTTGATCTATCCGGCCGTGCGGTTGCTGGCCTTTGAATTGGGGCTACGGTTCTTCAGCGACCACCTGGCCGGGGATCTCTACTTCAAAACGGCCCGCCCCGGTCATAACCTTTACCGGGCTTTAGTCCAGTTTCGGCTGCTGGCCAGTATCGAGGCCCAGGAAGGGGAGATTCGCGCCATCGTGGCGGCGGGTGAAAACATGTCCAACAGGAAAACAGGCAACAATGAGCAATAGGCTACCAAATGAAAATCCCTCCGCCGGCGCGGAGTTAAGCGTTGATCTCGCGATCCCGCCCTCCGACCCCGACCGGCTTTTTGCTTACCGCCGGACCGGCCGCTTCTTTGCCCAGATCGGCGAGGGGATGGAGGAACTGGGCGCCAAGGAGTTGGTTAAGCTGGGCGGGACCGACCCGGTTTTGGCTTATCGGGGCGTTCATTTCGGGGCCGCCGATTTTGAAACCCTCTGCCGGATCAACTACCTGAGCCGCCTCTGCACCAGGATTCTGGCGCCGCTGATTACCTTCGACTGCCACTCTACCAAGTACCTGTACAAGACGGCCTATGCGCTGCCCTGGGAGGACCTGCTTGAGGTCTCCGGCACCTTCGCGATTGCCGCCACGGTCGGCAACAGTGCCATCAGTCACTCCAAGTATGCCGCCCTCTGCCTGAAGGACGCCATTGCCGATCGCTACCGGGAGCGTTTCGGCCGACGTCCCGATGTGAACCGCGACAACCCGGACCTGCAACTCAATCTTCATATCGACCAGAACCGGGCGGTGATCAGTCTCGACACCTCTGGCTTTTCCCTGCACCGGCGCGGTTATCGGCGGGATACCGTGGCCGCTCCCATGCAGGAGACCCTGGCGGCGGCGATTATCGCCAGTAGCGGCTGGGACGGCTCCAAGCCCCTGGTCGATCCCTTCTGCGGTTCCGGCACCCTGCTCTGCGAGGCCTTGATGCGCCAGGCCCGGATTCCGGCCGGTTTTCTGCGGGAGCGTTTCGGCTTCGAACTGCTACCCGAATTCGATCAGGCGGTTTGGGAGCGGGAGCGGCGCCAGATGGACGGCGAAATCCGCCCGGTCCCGGCCGGGCTGATCCGCGGCTCGGATCTCGACCGCCAGGCGGTGGCCGCCGCCCGGGCCAACCTCAACGGGCTGCCGGGCGGCAAGGAGATCGCTGTCCTGCGCGCTGCCTTTGCCGATCTGGACCCCATCGAGGATTCGCTGATCGTCGCCAATCCGCCCTACGGCCTCCGTTTGGGCGACCGTGAGGCCACCGCCGCGCTCTTGAAGGAGTTCGGCAGTTTCCTCAAGCACCGTTGCCGGGGCAGTGAGGTCTTTCTCTACTTCGGGCAGCGGGAAATGCTGAAGATGATCGGTCTGCACCCGGCCGCCAAGAAGCCGCTCAACAACGGCGGCCTGGAAGGGGTTCTGGCCCGCTACCTCATGTATTGATGGCCAAAGAGTCCGCTCTCCTGGGTTTGGTCTGGTCCGCGAAATGCGGCAGCATACCTTAGCCATCGCGCTTGGGATTCATCGCGGCGGTCGACAAGGTCCGCTTGTATCTGCCGAAGGGCTGGAGTATCTTGACTGCCGAGGAGAAGACGTCGATGCCCAATCATCCTGACAGTTCGACCCAAGAGAGCCTGGCCGCCTCGCCTTCGCTGGCCGAGGCGGGGGCCGCCGAAAAGGTGATTAACCTGATCATGGCGGGGATGAAGAACTATCCCGTCTTCCCCCCCGACCACCCCAGCACCGGCCGTTTGCTGCAGGGGGTCCGGCAGGCCGTGACCGGCTTCAACGAAAAATTCGGCGACCTCTGCTTCGAGGTGGGCCGTCAGCAGATGTTTTATGACGAAAAGCCGGTCTGCCCAGCTGAAGCAAGCGATGACAACCCCGCCCAGGTTTTCTATCGGGATGGAATCCGCTGGTTTTCCTTCCTGAACGGGGTGGCAGAGGATGAACTTGCCGCCCTGTTCAAGATCTTCAACCACTACCGGGTGATGCCCGACGAACCAGAGGACGATCTGGTCACTGCCCTCTGGCGGGCGGAGTTGCCGCACATCCTGTACGAGGCCTCCTACGAGTTGTGGGACTCCGAGCCTCTGACCGATCCGGGACAGTACGAGCCGACGGTACCGGAGTCGTCGGACGGGGGGGAGACGGATATCTGCGGGCAGCTTCATCCCGGTGACGCCAAAGGGTGGGAGGCGTTGCGCCCGGATACCGATGGCGAAGACTATCAGCAGATGAGCATCGCCATGACCCACGGTGACCAAGGACTCTGGGAGCTCACGGCCGCGGAGCAGATCGCCCTGCAAAGCCTGATCAAGGAGGGGCAGGAATACGACAGCAGCGAAGCGGCGATTCGCCTGATGTTTCTGGTCCTCAGGAATGAGGAAGAACCCCAGATTTACGAGTCAATTCTCAGTTATCTGAAGGAGGAGTTTCGCTCCTCCTTGGCCAGCCGCAACTATCGCCGCGCCTATTTTATTCTCGATAATGTCCGCAAACTCGAGGAGTTGCCGGCTGCGGCCAAATCCTGGCGAGTCCCGATTCACAACCGCTTCCAGTCCGAGATCATCCGACCGGAAATTCTCCAACCCCTGATCTCCCTGTGGCCGGTCCTGGCCGCCCTGCCGGCGGTGGAAATCAAGACCATTGTCGCCGTATTGCAGCTGTTGCCGACCAAGGCGGGAATTACCCTGACTACCATGATCGCCCGGGTCGATTCCAAACACGCCCGCAGTTTGATTGTCGAAATAATCGCCTCTTACGCCACCAGGGACCACCAGGTTCTCGAAGTTTTGTTGGACGGAACGGATGAGGATCTGGTCATGCGGATGCTCCGGGTGGTGCGAGACCTGCCGGACCGGGATACGGTTCAGCAGTTGCTCGGCCAGGCCGTCAACCACCCGAGTCAGAAGGTCAGGAGCGAAGCCGGACGGCTGATGGGTCGGCCAAACTCTTACTGAATGCCGGGAGCGGGAGCGCGGTATGGAAAAAAACGCCTATCAGAAGATGTCGTCCGGCGAGCAACTGCTGCACGCACTGCACAGCCTGACAAACATGGTCAGAATTTACCAGGGCAACAACCAGTTGGTCAGGAACTGTCTGGTCCAGCTTACTGAATCGATGACCCCGCTGATGACCGGGGCCGGGTTGCGGGTGCAGCTGGAGAACGGGCGCTTTTTCATCAACGAGGAAAAACTCCCGCGGCGGCGGGGCGTGGTTGAGCACGTCCTGGAGCTTTTTTATGAATTTCTGACGGTGCGCGGGATCGGGGCGTTGCAGTTCAGGACGGGGATTATGACGGCCCCGCCCGAGGCGCTGGTCGGTTTCGCGGTCCTGCTCAACGAATGTGGCGAAAGGGTGGATGGCCCGGACTGGCTGGACCGGCAGTTTCGGGAATCCGGCCTTGACTGGGTTTCGGTGCAGGTTTTGGCGGCCGGGTCAGAGCGGCCGGCTCGGGCGGCGGGGGAGCGAGAGCGGCGGCGGCCGGAACCGCCGGGGCAAAGGTCACCCCGGAAGGTCTATGCCTACACCCTGCGCTCCCTGCGGGACGTGGCGCAGAAGATTTCGGTCAACCAGCGGGTGGGCATGCGCAAGGCGGTCAGGATGGTCCAGACCATGGTCGAGGAGGTTTTTCTCCAGGAGCAACCCCTGCTCCTGGCCATGAGCACCATCCGGGCCTATGACGACTACACCTTCACCCATTCCGTTAATGTGGCGATTCTTTCTCTCTATATCGGCCGACAACTCGGCCTGCCTAGGGAGACCATGGAGTGTCTCGGGGTCTGCGGGTTGTTTCATGATCTCGGCAAGGTCACGCTACCCTATGACCTGCTGAACAAGAGCGAAGCCCTCACCTCCGAGGAGTCCGCCCAGTTGCGCCGGCATTCCCTTGATAGCACCAGACTGATTGTGCAGCTGCTGGCGGCCCCGGCTGATCGCAAATCGCGGGTCATGATCCCCCCCTTCGAACATCACCTTAAATACGATCTCAGCGGCTACCCGGTTTTGGGCTGGACCCGACCGATCAGCCTGTGCGGCCGGATCTTGACGATTGCCGATGTGTACGACGCCCTGACTTCGCCGCGGGTTTACCGGAAAGAGGCGATGAGTGCCGATCGGGCCCTGGGGCTGATGGTTCAGGGTCTGGGTACGGTCTTTGACCCGCTGATTTTAAAGGTTTTCATCCGGATGTTGGGGGTCTATCCGATCGGCACCCTCCTGGAGTTGGACAACGGCGAAATTGCCCTGGTTTCCAGGGCCCCGTTGGCCGAGGATCTGCACCGGCCCTGGGTGGTGATTCTTCGGGAGGACGGGCAAGGGGGATTTGTCAGGGGTGCGGAGGTTAATCTGGCTGAGCAGGACCGGGATGGGGGTTATTGCCGCCGGATTGTCGGCAGCTCCCACCCCTCCAGTCGAAACATCCAGCCCGCCAGTTTCCTGACTTGAATGACGAGGTTGTGAAAAGTCCAGATTCACTGCCTGATCGGGCGTTTTTTAGCGAGCTTTTTGCCTGGTATCCTCAGTTTTACAGCGGACTCCTTACGAGGATGACCTGAGTGCGCATTCAGGGAGGTGGAGTTGGCACAGCCTGGTCCCGGCGGCAAGATGATTGTGGCAAACACTTTTCCGTGGTTTATTCAGCTGTCATAACGGTGAATATAAAATCAAGCAGTGGATCAAGCTATGAATGACGTAACTGCTGTTGACGTCCCCCCTGATGCGCCTCCCGCCGTCCCGCCAGCCGCCGGCCTGAAATCAGCGGAGATTTTGGCTGCCGAGAAGGCGGTGGCGGCAATCATGACCGGGGTAAAAAATTTCGGGGTGTTTGCTCCGGAGCATGCCAGCACCATCAATATGCTTCAAGGCGTGCTACGGGCCATCACTCAGTACGGGGAAATATTTGGTAGCCTGATCTTTGAGGTGGAGCGGCAGAGCCTGGTTTTTCAAGGAAAACCAATTTACGAAGGGCCGCCTGGCGACGACAATCCGGCCTTCGTGCTCTTTCGGGCCGGGATCAGCCGTTTTGAATTCGCCCCCGGTCTCGAGGAAAACGAGGTGGTCCGTTTTTTCGAGATCTATAACCATTACCGGGTGATGGCCGATGAACCGGATGACGATCTGGTCAGTGCCCTCTGGCGGGCCGGTCTGCCCCACATCTTTTACGAGGCCTCCTACGAGTTGTGGAGTGAAGCGGAAACCGCCGTTGACTACGACGCCCTCTCGGCGCTGGCACCCGCCGACTCGGACGGCCCCGAGGTGACAGCCCGTCCCGGCAAAGGCTGGGAGGCCCTGCGGGTGGAGAGTAGCAGCGACAACTATCGCAAGGTCAGCCTGGCCTTGCTGCCAAACCTCAACGAGTACTGCGCCCTTTCCCAGGCCGAGCAGGAAACCCTGCTGGCCATGGTGGCGGAAGATACCCCGGCCGGTGGCAGCGAGGCTGCGGTTCGGCTGATGTTCATGTTGCTGGCCCGGGAGAGCGCGGCACCGGTGCATGAAGCGGCACTGGGGTTCCTTCAGGAGGTCTATCTGAATTTTCTGGCTAACCGGGCCTTTCAGAGGGCCTACTTCATCCTGGACAATATCCGCAAAGAGGCCATGGTCGCCAAGGAATCCAAGCCCTGGGCCTTGCCGGCCTTCGAGAAATTCTATGGTGTCGTGCTGCAACCCGAGATCATCGACAGTCTGGTGGCGGCCTGGCCGCATTTTGGCGCGATGGGTGCCATGGAGGTCAAGGCCCTGGGCGCCATCCTCCAGCAGTTACCGGCCAAGATCGCCGCTCAACTGGTGGCCCAGTTCAACAAGGTCGAGATTCCCGAGGCCCAAAAGCTGTTCGTCGAAATCATCGTTCAGCATGCCCGGCGTGATCGGGAGGTTCTGGCGGCCGCCCTGCACAGCGAGGTGGAGCAGTTGACCCTGGCGATGCTGGCGGTAATCCGGGAACTCAATGACCGCAATCTGGTCGAGCAGTTACTGCCCAAATTTCGCTATGATTCGCGCAGCCAGGTTCGCCAGGAGACCATGCGTATCTTGGCCAGCCACAACATCTATTGATCGGCCTGGGGCCCGGCCGGGGCTCACTGGGAAACCTGTAAAGTTGAGGAAGGTTAGATGGCGGAAGAGGGATACTCAGCGGAGATTTTGCCGGCCGAACAGCTTCTGCAGGCCCTGCAGAGTTTGATCAGCATGGTCAAGATTTACCAGGCCAATAACCAGTTGGTCGTAAGCGGCATCAACCAGCTGGTCAAGGCCGCCCAGGTTCTGCTGGCCGGCCGTGACTGGGTGGTGGTCCATCTGGAAAACGGCCGGTTTTTCATCAATGATGAAAAGCTCCTCCGGCGCAAGGGGGCGGCAAACATCCTGGAGAACTTTTACACCTTCCTCTCTGATCGGCGAATCCCAGGTTTCCGGATCATGCCGGCCGTGGCCACCGCTTCACCCGAAGAGTTGACCGGCTTCGTCCAGCTCCTGAACAGCTGCGGCGACCAGTCTGAACCGGCCGAGTGGCTGGAGATGCGGCTTCTGGAAACCGGGGTCGGTTGGATCTCCATCCTCCAAGTTGATGAGAACATCCAGGCCCGGAAGGAACATCCTCCAGAGGAACTCGAGGCCCCGGGCCGTCGCTATCCCAAGAAAATTTATGCCTATACCCTGCGGGCCTTGCGCGAAACAGCCGAGACGATTGGTGAAGGGAAGCGGTTCGGGATGCGCAAGACCGGCCGGATGATCCAGGCCATGGTCGAGGAAATCTCCTCCCAGGACAGCCGGATGTTGGTGATGAGTACGGTCCGCGAGTACTCGGACCAGATCTTTTTCCACTCGGTCAACGTGGCGATCCTGGCCATCCAGTTGGGCCGGGAATTGGGGGTAGCCAAGGACGCCCTAGAGCGGTTGGGAACCTGTGCCCTCTTCCATGATCTGGGCAAGTTGACCATGCCGCCGGAGGTCTTGACCAGGGCCGGGGTCTTGTCCGAGGCCGAGTTTGCCTTGGTCCAGCAGCACAGCCTGGACAGTGCCCGGTTGATCCTGCAGGGGATGGTGGCGCCGGTGGCCCGCAAGGCGGCAATTATGATTCCGGCCTTCGAACACCATCTGAAGGCCGATCTGAGCGGCTACCCGGCCCTGGGGTGGCGCAAGTCTCCCAGCCTGTCGGGGCGGATCATCGCGGTGGCGGACGCCTACGACGCTTTAACCTCCGCCCGGGTCTACCGCCGCAAACCCATGAGCGGCGACCGGGCCCTGGGGCTGATGCGAGTCGGAGGCGGTAACGCCTTTGACCCGTTGGTCTTGAAGGCCTTCATCCGCATGCTGGGGGTCTATCCGATCGGCACTCTGCTGGACTTGGGGGGTGGGGGAACCGCAATGGTGTCACGCTCGCCGCTGACCGATGATCTGACCCGCCCCCGGGCGGTGCTGCTTTGCAGTGACGACCAGGGTGGGGTCAGCCGGGGCGAAGAAGTCAACCTGGCTGAACGTGATGCTACCGGGGAACACCGATATCGGATTGTCGGCAGCGCTCATCCCTCGGTCCGGAATATCCAACCGGCCCAGTTGTTGATCTGACATGGAATGGCGCGTCTTTCAGGCTCTGTCTGAGCAATTTCGCCGGGCGCAATTTCCGCCGCTTCGAGCTGGCCGGGCAATACTTTCGGTCTTGGCGTGAAGAAGATGGCAGAGCCGCAAGACCAAAACCGGGGAATAAGCTGGGGTGAGGGGATCTCCCCCGTGGAGCAAAAGGCTGCCCAGGAGGTAACCCTGGCATTTCTGATGGCGGTCAAGAATTACGGACTCTTTCCCCCCGACCATGCCAGCACCATCAACATGTTGAACGCCCTCAGCGCCACTCTGGGTGGTTTTGCCGATCGGTACGGTTCTCTCCGCATTAATATCGAAAAAAGCCGCGTCCGTTATGAGGATGAGGTCATCTTCGAAGAAGCCAATCCAGACAACAATCCGGCCTTCATTTTTTTTCGGGACGGCCTGCTCTGGCTGGAATTTCAGCCCGGTTTGCAGCCCCACGAAGTTCTGGCTTTCTTCCGCATCATCAGTCGTTTCAAGCTGAGCCAGGAGGAGCCGGAGGGCGACCTGGTCACCGAGCTTTGGAGTGCCGAGTTGGAACATATCAATTACGGGGCCTCGGAAAATCTCTGGGAGGCCGAGCCGATCCTGGAATTTTCCCTGCTTAACCCCGATGCCCAATCGGTCTTGGAGTTTGGCGCCGCAGCTACCGTGGCCGGCTTCGATCTCCTGAAAAATGTCCTGGGGATTGTTGGAACGCATCGGGGTGAAGGGGCTGGCTCCGGGAACAACGTGACTGGTGGCGCTACTGCCGGTGGCCACCAGGCCCAAAACCCCTCACCCGGCGCCGGGGGCATTGGCAGCGGTGGCCGGGGCGAGGGAGCCGGGCCCGGCAGAGGGGGGGGGGAAGCGGCCGGCTCTACCGCGCTGGACGCGGAAGGTTTGGAGGTATCGCCACTGGCGGCAGAGCGGGGAGAGATTGCCGTGGCCCCGGCCCGGACAGATGGTGCGATATTCGGCCGGCCTGGCGGCGTTACCGGAGGCGGTTTCGGTGGTGCGGTTCCAGAAGAAGATCCGGATGGTCTCGATTTCTGGGCGACCCTGCGTCGGGTCAGCCCCTCGGCGCAAGTCGTCGGGGGGGCGAGAGAATCTGGCCCGGCCGGTGCAAGTGGTGTTGGTCCGGGCCTACCCCGGACGGGGGGATCGGGGGTGGGGAACAACCAAGGTGTTGGTTCAACCGCGGTGAAGCCCTTTATTGACCCCGGCCAAATTCCGGCGGTGGGAAGTGGCGGCAGACCGGGGGCGGCCGGCAAGTCCGGGCGTCGGGAAGGCGCGATGGGCCTTGCGGCGCCAAGTCCTCACAGTGGCGCTTCACCCGAGATGGCCGCCCGGAAGGCCACGGCGTTTTCCCGGCCCGGCCATGGCGGAGATTGGGAAGATGGCAGCAGCGACGAAGAAAAATATATCAGTGTCAACGTTGCTTCCATCGAACCCGGCCACTCCCTCTGGAACTTTACCTCCGATGAACAACGGGCCCTCAAACAGATGGTTCATCAGCATGAGAACGGGGACAATAGTGCCGATATCATCGAAGTCCTCCTGATCCTGCTGAAGATGGAGGAGGAACCCCAGATTGTTCAAGCCATTCTGGCCTTCATCAAGGAAGAATTCCGCATCACCTTGACCAACCGCCGCTTTAAAAGCGGCCATTTTCTCCTGGCCAAGGTCAATGAGTTGCTCCGGGAATTACCGCCTGAAAAAGAGTGGGTGCGCCCCTTCCTCGGCCATTTTTTTGAAGAAGTCAGTGAACCGGAAATTCTCGATGCCTTGGCGCCGGTCTGGCTGGAGCTTACCTCGCTCGGCCAGGAAGTTCTGCAGGATTTTGCCTCGATCCTCCGGCTTCTCCCGCCCCTGGCCGGGGTGGCGTTGGTGCCCCTGTTGCCCCAGGTTGAATCAGGGATGGGGCGGCGTATCCTGCTGGATTTGATTGCGGCCTTTGCCTCGCGGGACCTGACGATTCTCGAAAAAATGTTGAACCGGCCGGAAGAGGATCTGATCCTGAGGTTGGTTCATGTCTTGCGCGCGAGCCCGGCCCGGCGGCAGTCGGAGCAACTCCTGGTCAGGGTTATCAAGCACCCTAAGGAAAAAGTCAGGCAGGAGGTTTGTGACATTTTGGTGGCCCGGGATACCGAGCAGTATGACAAGATTTTTCAGTTGATCAGCGATTCCTCTCCGGCCATCCGGGAGTCGGCTTTTACCTACCTGGGGCGAGAGCGGAATCAGGAGGTCGAAGCGTTATTTCTTGCCCACATTGCCAGCGACCGCTTCCTGATCGAAGACCAGGGGCATGTAGCCAGCTGCTATTTTACCCTGGGCCTTTGCGGTTCCGACGATTCTCTGCCTTTGCTGAAAAAAGTCCTTTTCGGCCAGCCCTGGAATTTCATGGCCGGTACCGGCACCAAAGTGCATCGGCATGGGGCCGCCCTGGCCCTCAGCCGGCTAAGGACTCGGGCCAGTCGTAAACTCTTGGCGGAGGCAGAATCCAGCGCCATCCCCCATATCCGAAATGCCTGGTTGAGGGCCAATGGGAACTAAGATGGGTGGAGCGGAGGGCGAAAAGAACCGGACCGGCGATCTGGAGCTGCTGCCCGCCGAGGAACTGCTGGCAGCCCTGCACAGCCTGGTGCAGAACGTTAAACTTCATCAGGATAATAATGTTCTGGTGGTGAAGTGCATCGCCAGGCTGATCCGGGTGGTCGGCAAACTGCTTGAAGAGACCGACGACATCTCCATCCAGATTGCCAAGGGCAAATTCTTCATCGGTGAGGAGAAGCTCAACTATCGACGCGGTTCGGCTCTCCTGCTGGAAAACATGATGAAATTCATGGAACGGCGGGGCTTGGTGGGTTTGCGACTATATCCGGCCATCTTGGTGGCACCCCCAGAGCAGATCATCGGTTTTGCCCGGCTTCTGTATGAGTCCCTGCGGCAGAAGAACCCCATGGACTGGCTGGTCTTGCGTTTGGAGGAGGCCAAGCTTAACTGGGTGGCCCTCTTACAGCCGGAGGTGGTTGATTCGGCCGATGTCGCCGCCGGCCTGGGCAATCGAGGTGGCGGGCGCGGTTCCGGTGGTGGTGGTACTGGGGGTGGCGCCGGTGGTGACATGGTCGGAGGTGGTGGTCTGCTTCCGCCGGGGGCCATGGGGAGCGGGAGCG
>JAGVGT010000091.1 GCA_020056965.1 Deltaproteobacteria bacterium | reverse complement strand
GAAGGGCAGGCACGGGGGCCTGCCCCTACGGTTTGGGGGCATAGACGTAATACAGTTATTGACTCATTGAGAGTTCAGCAAAGCTAGTTTTCCCAGGAATCGTCACCTTGGACATCTTCCTCCAACAACTGATCAACGGCCTGGTGCAGGGCAGCGTCTATGCCCTGGTCGCCCTCGGTTACACCATGGTCTACGGCATCCTCGGCCTGATCAACTTCGCCCATGGCGAGGTGGTGATGATCGGGGCGATGGCGGCCCTGGCTGTGGGTAACGGCCTCATCGCCCTGGGGCTGCCGGCCGGGCTGGCCATGCTGCTGGGCCTCCTGGCCGCCATCGTCATCTGCATGGCCCTGGGCTATACCGTCGAGCGGGTCGCCTACCGGCCCCTGCGCCATGCCCCGCGCCTGGCCCCGCTGATCACCGCCATCGGCGTCTCCATCGTCTTGCAGAATCTGGCCATGATGATCTGGGGCCGCGAATACCATCCCTTTCCGCCCCTGATCAGCAGTGCCACCCACCAGGTGGGCGGGGCGGTGATCAGCGACTTGCAGATCCTCATTGTCCTCACCGCCCTGGCGATCATGGGCGGGCTGCTGTTCCTGGTCCATCGCAGCAAGCTGGGCCGGGCCATGCGGGCGGTGGCTGAAAACCCGGCGGTGGCCGCCCTGATGGGGGTGGACATCAACCGGGTCATCTCGATCACCTTCATGCTGGGCTCGGCCCTGGCGGCGGTGGCCGGGGTGATGGTCGGGGCCAACTACGGCATCGTCCACTATTACATGGGCTTCATTCTGGGGCTCAAGGCTTTCACCGCCGCGGTGCTGGGCGGTATCGGCAACCTGCGCGGCGCCATGCTGGGCGGGCTGCTGCTGGGGCTGATCGAGAGCCTCGGGGCCGGCTATATCGGCGACCTCACCGGCGGCTTTCTGGGCAGCCACTACCAGGACGTCTTCGCCTTCTTTGTCCTGATCGGGGTCCTGGTCTTCCGACCATCCGGGTTGCTGGGGGAAACGGTGGCTGAACGTGCTTAGGCGACTGACGGATATGCTGGCGGGCCGCTCCCGGCTGGCTCTGACCGTGGGCGCCGCGCTCCTGCTGCTCCTGCCCTTCGCGGTTGATCTTCTGCTGGGCCGGGGCTGGGTGCGGATCACCGACTTTGCCTTGCTCTATATCATGCTGGCCCTGGGGTTGAACATCGTGGTCGGCTATGCCGGCCTGCTCGACCTGGGCTACATCGCCTTCTTCGCGGTGGGCGCTTACACCTATGCCCTGCTGGGCTCGCCGCAGTTCGGCTTGCACTGGCCGGTCTGGCTGGTGCTGCCTCTGGGGGCATCGCTCTCCTGCCTGTTCGGGGTGCTGCTCGGCGCCCCCACCCTGCGGCTGCGCGGCGATTATCTGGCCATCGTCACCCTGGGGTTCGGCGAGATCATCCGCATCTTCCTCAATAACCTGAACGGCCCGGTCAACATCACCAATGGCCCGCAGGGGATCAGCCGGATCGATCCGGTGGCGGTGGGCGGCTTCTCCCTGGGCACCACCCAGCATCTGGGCGGGCTGGAACTGCCCTCGGTGCATCTCTACTACTACCTGTTCCTGGGCTGCACCCTGCTGGTGATCCTGGTCTCGCTGCGGCTGGAGAAGTCGCGGATCGGCCGGGCCTGGATGGCGATCCGTGAGGACGAGGTGGCGGCCGAGGCCATGGGCATCAACACCCGCAACATCAAACTGCTGGCCTTCGCCATGGGCGCCACCTTCGGCGGCCTTTCCGGCGGCCTCTTCGCCGGTTTCCAGGGCTTTGTCAGCCCCGAAAGTTTCGGGCTGATGGAATCGATCATGATCCTCTGCATGGTGGTGCTGGGCGGGATGGGCAACATCGGCGGGGTGGTGCTGGGCGGGGTGCTGCTGGTCCTCCTGCCGGAGGCCTTCCGGCACGGGGCCGGGCCGGTGCAGCAGATGCTCCTCGGCAGGATTATCATCGACCCCGAGAGTTTAAGGATGCTGCTCTTCGGTCTGGCCTTGATTCTGGTGATGCTGGTCCGGCCGGCCGGGCTCTGGCCGTCGGTGCGGCGGCAGCGCGAACTGACCGCTGACGACGGGGCGGCGCAGCAGGAACAGGATACGGTCTATGACGCCTCCCGCTGAATTGGGCCAGCCTCCGGTCGCCCCGGCCGAGATCCTTCTGGAGCTCCAGGGGGTCTCCAAGCATTTCGGCGGCCTGGTGGCGCTGGCCGAGGTGTCGCTGCAACTTAAGCGCGGCGAGATCTTCGGGCTGATCGGCCCCAACGGGGCGGGCAAGACCACCCTGTTCAACGTCATCACCGGTCTCTACCACCTGGACGGTGGGCGCTTCATCTTCAACGGCAAGACCTATGCTCACTGCAAGCCGCATGTTTTAGCGGCGGCGGGAATTGCCCGGACCTTCCAGAATATTCGCCTCTTCGCCAACATGACCGCCCTGGAAAACGTGATGGTCGGCCGCCACCTGCGCACCGGGGCCGGGATCTGGGGGGCGCTGACCAGGAACCGGGTCACCCGCGCCGAAGAGCGGAGCATCGTGGCCAAGGCCAGGGAGTTGCTCGCTTACGTGGGCATCAGCAGCCCCCATCAGACCCTGGCCAAGCACCTGCCCTACGGCGAGCAGCGGCGGCTGGAGATTGCCCGGGCCCTGGCCACCGAGCCGCTTCTGCTGGCCCTGGACGAACCGGCCGCCGGCATGAACGCCACCGAAACCGCGGCCCTCAAAAACCTGATCCAGACCATCCGGACCGACGGGGTGTCGGTGTTGCTCATCGAGCATGATGTCAAACTGGTCATGGACCTCTGTGACCGGCTGGCCGTGCTGGACTACGGCCGCAAGATCGCCGAGGGGGCACCCGCCACGGTGCGGGTGGATCCGGCGGTGATCGCCGCCTACCTGGGCGGCCCGGTGAGCGGGGAGGGGGAGGCGTGAGTCCGCTTCTGGAGGTCCATAATCTCAAGGTGGCTTACGGCGGCATTCAGGCGGTCAAGGGCATCGACTTTACCATTGGGGCAGGGGAACTGGTGACCCTGATCGGCTGCAACGGAGCGGGCAAGACCACCATCCTCAAGGCCCTGGCCGGGCTCTTGCCGGTGGTGGCCGGGCGGGTGGCTTATCGCAGTGAAAATCTCCAGCAGTGCCCCCCCCATGAACTGGTGCGGCGGGGGCTGGCCTTGGTGCCGGAGGGGCGCGGGGTCTTCGCCCGGCTGACTGTGGCCGAAAACCTCCAGATGGGCGCTTACGTGCGGAATGATCGGGAGGGTATCGCCCGGGATCTACAGATGATTTACGAGTTGTTCCCGCGCCTGGCCGAACGTCGCGCGCAACCGGCCGGAACCTTGTCCGGCGGCGAGCAACAGATGGTGGCCATGGGCCGTGCCCTGATGAGCCGCCCCCAGCTTTTGATGCTGGACGAACCCAGTATGGGTCTGGCGCCGCTCCTGGTGGCCCGGATCTTCGCCACCATCCGGGAAATCTCGGCCCGGGGGGTGAGCATCCTGCTGGTCGAGCAGAATGCCGCGCTGGCCCTGGAGGTGGCCCAGCGCGGCTACGTGCTGGAAAGCGGCCTGATAACCATGACCGGCAGCGGCAGCGACCTCCTGGGCAGCGAGGAGGTTCGCCGGGCCTATCTGGGCGGCTGATTTTTTGGTGAGGCCAGTGGGCAGCGGGTTGGTTTTTCAGGCTGGGGTTCACGCGATCTCAGATTAATTTCTTGAATCGGACGGTTTTATTAGATACTAACTAACCAAGACGGGATGCTCTCTTCTGCATTGACGGCAAGAGAAGAGGGCGGTGATTGATGCGCCCCTGAACTTAAGGAGTGGTCTAAATGTTCCTGAAAGTTGGTTCTGGCAGGCAGTGGTGGCTTGGCGCCGTGATCGGCGGGCTCTTGTTTTTTTCGCTATTTCTGACGGCGGCCCGGGCCGGGGAGCTGCACCGTCTGGCGGTGGTGGGGGTGGCCAACAAAACCGGGGAGGGTGAGTTCAGCAATCTGCTTATTGCCCAGGGTATCGCCCAGTTGGTGGCCCAGGAACTTTACGATGCCGGCGGTTACGTGCCGGTCGAGGACAACCCGGAGATCACCGGCCGCATCAATGAGCTGCTGGCCTTGTCCGCCCAGACCGACAGCGGTGAGGCGCCAAGCGATCAGGCCTTGAACTCCGGCCAGGGTCTGGGCTGCGAGGCGGTGGCCACGGTGAAGATCGTTAAATTTTCCAAGTCCCGCAGCAAGGGCGGGATCGGCCCCTTCTCCGCCGCCAAGGTGGAGATCGCCGTGGAAGTGGAGATTTCCCTTAAAGACGGCGACAAGCCGGTGGTCTCGGCCAAGGGGCGTGGCACCGGGGTGACCAAGTCCCAGTCCTTCCTGTTCCAGGTGCGCAAGGACAAGGTCAATTTCGACCAGACCAGCGCTGGGCAGGCCACCTTGGAGGCGGTCAAAGCAGCGGTTGCCAAACTGCCCCGCTCGTAATCGGTCGAGAGGAAGTTGGGTGCCGATGTCTTTTCGCGCTATTGCGAAAGTAAGATTTTGTCATTCCCGAGGTAGTAATCGGGAATCCAGATGGTTCGCATGTTTTCTGGATTTCCGCCTGCGCGGGAATGACGGCAATAGCTTGCCAGCATGTGTTTTACCTGAGGCTAACCGATTGAATTAAAGTTGGCGATATTGGAGGCGTTATCATGAAACGCGGTCTTCTTTGTTTGCTGGTTTACGCCCTGGCCGGTCTGGGCCTGGCCGGTTGCGCCAGCACCCAGGTGGTCGAGAAACCCTTGGCAACGGCCAAGGCTGAGCCGCCCCCCCTGGCCAAGTACACCGGCCCCAAGGTCGTGGCCGCCGTCCTGCCCCTGGGGCTTTCCGCCAAGGCGGCGGCGGCCTACCCGCACCTGCTGACCAAGGACGTGGGACTGGGGATCCACAACCGGGTGGTCGA
This sequence comes from Deltaproteobacteria bacterium, assembly GCA_020056965.1. Classification (GTDB taxonomy): domain Bacteria; phylum Desulfobacterota; class Desulfobulbia; order Desulfobulbales; family JAGXFP01; genus JAGVGT01. Next base: position 9,441 of record JAGVGT010000091.1, on the reverse strand, counting down.
GGCCCTCTTCGATACCAATCGCTTCCGTTTCGTTGAGGAGAAGCCGGAGATCGTTAAGGATGTCCTGGATCGGCAGTGGCTGAGCAGTTCCGGTATGGTCGATCAGGCCACCGCTGTCAAGATGGGCAAGCTGCTCGGCGCCCAAAAGGTCATCTACGGCGAGGTCTACGACTTTGCCCAGGGCGGCGAGAAGATCGGCTTGGGCGGGGTTGCCAAGAATTTCAATACCCGGATGGGCGTCCAGGTGCGCTGCGTCGATGTCGAGACCCTGGAGTACGTGCCCGGCAGCGGCACCGGCAAGGGCAGCGATGTGGGCGAGGCGTCCGATGCGGCCATCCGGGCCGCGGTGGACGGGCTGGTCCGGAGGTTAAATTAAGTCAGCTTTAGGGGAAGAGAGTATTGTCGCCCGGGGTGGGCGGCAGCCAGAACCATCAACTGAAAAAAGAGAGGGGAACCATGAAAGGCAGAATGAGAAAAGCGATTCCTTTGGCGGCGGTGTTGGCATTCGGAGTGGCGGGGCAGGCAGGTGCGGCGGGATTTTCAGATATCGTCACCGGCAATATCCCCACGGGGGTGGGGCCAAAGACCTTGAACATGACCCTCAATAAGGCCACCGTCACCTCCACCTCCCCCACCTGGACCGATACCAATGGCAACGCCCAGTTTGACGGCGCCGAGACCTTGACCGCTTCCGTGCATCTTATCGATCGCAATGGCGTCCAGATTCTGGGTTCTGGCCCCGCTTCAATTGGCTGGACCCCGGCCCAGTTGGATCAATGGGCCATCGCTAACGCCCTGGTCATTCTGGAGACCTTGTTCCCCGCCGGCCTCAGTGAGATGACCGGGGCCACCGATGACGATATGATGGCCAGCGCCACGGCCAGCAACAATCTGTTCAAGAAGACCGTGGTCGCCCGGAAGAGCGAGGCCAAGAGCCAAGAGTTGAGCCAGGATGTCAGGGCCGAGGTCGAGTATCTCGACCTCAAGGTGGGGGAAGACGATGGCAGTGCCTACGCAATGATCCTGGGCTATTCCAACCAGGCCGATTCCGGGCTGGATTTTTCGCTGACCGTCCCTTACCGTTACACGACGATGGACGACAGTATCGATTCTACCTCCCACTTTGTCGGGCTGGATCTTTCCCTCAAGTACCCGGTCAAGAAATGGGACAAGAGCGAGTGGAGCCTGGGTGGCGACCTCTTTGGCTCGGCCTATTACCTGAAGACCGACGCCATCGATAAATCCGGCAATCTCAAGTACGGCGGCGGTCTCTTTACCTCGGTGAACACCGACCTGGGCTTTGCCAACCTCGGGGTCGGCGTCGATTACAAGATCGCCAAGGCCTACCTGCCTTCCGGCATGAACAGCGACAACGTCTTCCTGGACCTGGCGGTCGATTATATGAATGACCTTGATCCGGTCCATACCGTCTCCTACGGCTTCAACATCGGGGTGCCGGTGGCTGAGGTGGCGGCGGTGAATCTGGAGGTCATCCGGGCCAGTTTTATCAGCAACGATGTGGCGGACGGCCAGGAGAACCGGACCACGGTAAGCCTCTCCGGCACCTATTTCCCCAGCGACACCTTCGAGTTGAACGCGGGCGTGCGTTCCGATTTCGAGCTTGATGATGTCGATTCGCTCGGGGTGATGATCGGGGTGGTTAAGAAGTTCTAGTCCGACGGCGAGGGCCTTTGCCCTCTTCCGGCCGGTCATGGCCAGGCCCTCGGCCGTAACCATTAGGTCGGGGCTTGGTTTGATTGCTGGTAACTCAAGATTACTCCGCTACTATCGAAGAAAACCCCGGCCGGGATCATCCCGCCGGGGTTTTTCATGACTGCTTCGGTGGTTTCCCTCCCCAATTGGGTTTTATGGCGATTTTTTTTGCCGGAGCATTTTCGGCCCAGCCCCCTGCCGAGTGAAGGCGGGGCTGAGCTGAAGCCGGATTGACAGGGGTGGTTGACCTGCTGTAGAAAGGAACAGTGGATTCGGCGCCAGCCGCGGCCGCTCCGCTTGGCCGGCCCTGACCCAGGAGAGAATGCCCCTATGATCCTGTTGCGACACAAGCTTATTTTCGCCGGCTTTCTCCTGGCGGTGGTGGTGACCGGCGGTTCGTTGGGCTATTATCTGCTGGCCTTCCTGAACCACCGGCATCCTTACTGGCAGCTGGCCGACTGCCTGTATATGACCCTTATTACCTTGACCACCGTGGGTTTCGGCGAGATCATCGACGTGGCCAATGTCCCAGGGGCCCGCTTTTTCACGATCATCATACTGCTCAGCGGTCTCGGGATCTCGGCCTATTTCGTCTCAACCCTCACCGCTTTCCTGGTGGAGGGGGAATTGAAGAACGTCTTCTGGAGAAAACGGATGAAGGAATTGATCGGCAAACTCTCGGGCCATATCATTCTTTGCGGAGCCGACAACGTCGGGGGCAATGTCCTGGCCGAACTGTTCGAGAAGAAAATCGGCTTCGTGGTCATCGATCATGATGAAAAATTGATTCTGCGCCTCCAGGAAAAATACGGCAATTTCCCGGCCATTGTCGGCGATCCCAGCCAGGATAGCTGTCTGCGTGAGGCCGGGGTGGCGGCGGCCTCCGGGGTCATCACCACCCTGGGCGACGACCGCGACAACCTCTGTGTGGTGGTGACCTGCAAGGCCATGAATCCCAAGCTGCGGATGATCTCCCGCTGCAACAACATCGAATTTGTTGCCAAGCTGGAACTGCTCGGTGCCGAGGTGGTGGTGCCCAGCTATATCGGCGGCCTGCGTATGGCCTCTCAGATGATTCGGCCCCGGGTGGTCCGCTACCTGGACAACATGATGCGCGAGCGGGACTGCGCGGTGCGGATTGAGGAAGTACGGGTCCCGGCGGACTCTACTCTGGTCGGCATGAGCCTGTCCGGCTTGAACCTGCCCGAGATCGGCAACCTCCTGCTCCTGGCGGTGATTGCCGCGGAAAACGCACAAACCCTCTACAACCCGGCGTCCCAATACACGATCAAGGTCGGAGACACCCTGGTCTTCCAAGCCGAGGTCGAGGCGGCCCGGCGTTTTCAGGACCGTTACGACCTGGGCCGGGCTTAGAGCTTATCCGTAAATAAAACTTTGGCGCTCGCATCAGGCTTTTGGGCGCATTTGGCCGGTCCTCAATCGCAGGTAAGCGAGGTAGAACCGAGACTCCGAAATCCTCGCCGTAGCCCCGCTACGCCTGCGGTTTTGCTCAATCGGCCCAACCAAATCCACCGCAAAACCCTGCGCGATCCCTGAAAAGCTTATTTACGGACAAGCTCTTATATCACCCTCTCCCCGCTCACTTGACGTAGCCGGTCCCGCCGCAGGTGGAACACTTCTGCTCAGGCGTACACTGGCAATCGTCCCAGCCCCCGTCAGCGCGGGAATTGCCGCGCCACTCGCTGCTGCACTGACAGGTGCCTTGGATGCTCTTTTTCCCTTGGCAGATCGGGCAAATCTTATTTTTCGTCGTCATGATTTTCTCCTTTGTTCGCTTCTTCCCCTCGATGAGACTGTAAGCAGCACAAGGGGAGCGGGAAAGGGGATCTTCGTGGATTGCAGCGGGTTTCCGGGGGTGTGACACTATTGTCTATTGACAGGGAGAGGCCCGGTTGTAAGTTAGCGACGACCCGCTTTTCAGTGGTCCGCTGGTCTCCTGGCCTGCCGTCTTGCGGGGCAGGGGGTGCCGATTCCGACCACATTGGCCAGCGATAAATCACTAAGATTCACAAATTCAAATCAGTGAGGAATCATGACAATGATCGTGTGGGATGATTCGTACAGCGTTAACCACGCCGAACTCGATGGCCAACATAAAAAGTGGCTGGAAATGATCAACGAGCTTCTGGCCCGTCTGGAGAAAAACGGCGGTGATTGTCCCGATATTTCGCACGAGACCTTGACTGCCATGCTGCAATACGCCAGGCAGCACTTTATGGGTGAGGAGAAATATATGCGGGAGATAGGCTATCCGGAGACAGTCGCCCATATCCGGAGTCACAATGAATTTTACGGCCAGGTCTCTTCCCGCCTTTTGGCGGCTGAGGGCGGCCGCCGAGTTCCGGCGGCAGATCTGCTGCGGTTCATGCGGGGCTGGTTGCTTGAGCACATCCTCGACGAAGACAAGAAATTCAGCCTCCATGCCGCCCGTGGAGTTTGAGACAGGATGGCGCCATTCTCCAAGTTTGCCGGGACTTTTGCGAACTGAGCAAGTCTCAGTTCCCGGACTGGAAGCGGCGCATGCCGATGTTGATCAGGATGCCCAGCGCTATCAGGTTGGTGAGCAGCGAGGAGCCGCCATAACTGAAGAGCGGCAGCGGCATGCCCACTACCGGCAGCAGCCCCATGATCATGGCCAGGTTGATGAAGGCCTGCCAGAAGAGCAGCGCCACGATCCCGTAGGCCAGGAGCATCCCGAATTTGTCGCGGGCTCCGGCGGCAATGCGCAGGGCGGAAAGCAGCATCAGGCAGTAACAGGCCAGGAAGAAGAGGCAGCCAAAAAAGCCCCACTCCTCGGCCCACACCGAAAAGGCGAAGTCGGTGTGATTCTCGGGAAGAAAATCCAGATGGGCCTGGGTGCCGCGCAGAAAGCCCTTGCCGAACATCAGCCCGCTGCCCACGGCAATCTTGGACTGGGCGATATGGTAGCCGGTGCCTTGGGGGTCGATGGATGGATCGAACAGGGTCAGGACCCGGTTCTTCTGGTACGGCTTTAAGACGTAGTGCCAGGCGATGGGGATCAGGGAGAAGCCGACCACGCCCAAAGTGACCAGGGTCCGCCAGCGGATCTTGACGAACAGGGCCATGGAGCCGAAGATCACCAGCATCATCAAGGCGGTGCCCAGGTCGGGCTGTTTGAGAATCAGCAGAAAGGGCACCACCGTCAGCCCCATGGGGATGAGCAGTTCCTTGAAACCAAAGCCCTGGCCGGTGTCTTTGCGGGAAAAATAGCTGGCCATCGTGATGACCATGGCCAGCTTGGCCGGTTCCGAAGGTTGCAGACGGATGACGCCCAGATCGATCCAGCGCTGGGTATTGGCGATCGAGTCGCCGAAGAGCAGGGCGAAGACGAGCAGGAGGACGACTGCTCCGTAGAAAGGGTAATTGAAGGAGATCAAGACCCGGTAGTCGAAGCTCACCACCACCAGGATCATCAGAAAGCCGAACAGGTAGTAGTAGAGCTGTTTCATGAACAGGGCCGGGATTCCCCCGCCCGGCGTGTAGGTGGCGCTGTAGAGGTTGGTCAGCCCCATGGCTGCGACCAGCAGGATGGCGATGGACAAACCCAGGTCGAAGTTGAAGATCAGTCTCCGGTCAAATTTGAACATGCTCAGTCTCCTCCGGCCGACGCGGCGGCGGCCTCGGCAGCCGCCTTCTCTGCCTTGGCTTTCTCCTCGGCTTCGTCGGGGATATTGAAGTATTTCATCAGGACCTTGCGGGCCACCGGCCCGGCCGCCGAACCGCCGTGCCGGCCGTGTTCGACCAGCACGGTGACGGCGATCAGCGGCCTTTCGGCCGGGGCGTAGCAGGTGAACCAGGCGTGGTCGCGGTACAGGTAAGGGGTGTCGCCCTGGACGCTTTCAAAGGTGGTGCGATGAACCACCTGGGCCGTGCCGGTCTTGCCGGCCACGGTGATCCCGGGAATCTTGACCCGCCCGGCGGTACCGCCGGGGCTGTTGACCACCGCCACCAAACCGTCGCGGACCAGGGCCAGGCTGCCGGCGCTGCCCTTGAATTTACCCTGAACCACGGGGGTGAAGGCCTGGGCCACCTCGCCGCCCGGCCGGATGATCCTTTCGACCAGCTGGGGCTGGTAGAGGGTGCCGCCGTTGGCCACCGCCGCCATCATCCGATTGACCTGCAGCGGAGTGACCAGGTCGAAACCCTGACCGATGGAGATCGACAGGGTTTCGCCCTCGTGCCACTTATCCTTGTAAGTGGCCAGTTTCCAAGCCGAGGTGGGCACCAGGCCGCCTTTTTCGTGCTCCAGCATGATGCCGGTCTTGCCGCCATAGCCCAGACTCTTCGCGTAGCCGGCCAGTCTATCGACACCCACCCGCAGGCCGGTCTGGTAGAAATAGACGTCGCACGATTCGGCGATGGCCCGGCGCAGGCTGATCGTGCCGTGGCCGCCTTTTTTCCAGCACTTGAAGTCGCGGTTACCGAAGTGCATCGCCCCGGAACAGTGGAAGGCGGTCTCCGGGGTGATCACCCCTTCGTTCAAGCCGGCCAAGGCGGTGATAATCTTGTAGGTGGAGGCCGGCGGGTATTGACCCTGAATGGCCTTGTTGGTCAGGGGCCGCAGGGGATCGTCCAGCATTCCCTTCCAGGAGGTCTTGGAGATGCCGCCGATGAACTCGGCCAGTCGCAGGTTGGGGGCGCTGGCCAGGGCCAGGATGCGGCCGGTGTTGACCTCGGTGGCCACCACCGCCCCGGCCAGTCCGGCCAAGGCGTCCTCGGCGGCCTTCTGGAGATCCAGATCGATGGTGAGCTGCACATCGTTGCCGGTGTTGGGTTCCAGAGTAGCGACCTGCTTTTTCTCGAAGCCGTGGGCGTCAACCTCCAGCATGGCCGCGCCCGGTTCGCCGCGCAGCTCGCTCTCCAGGATCTTTTCCACCCCCTGCTTGCCGATCGGATCGCCGCCCTGGTATTCCCCGCGGGGGCGCTTCGCCAGTTCGGCGGGACTGATTTCGTTCAGGTAGCCGATCAGGTGCGAGGCCAGATCGCCATACTGGTAGTCACGGGCCGACACCACCTCGATCCGGACGCCGGGCAGGTTGTAGTGGTTGTTTTCGATGTGGACCAAGGTCTTCCAGTCGATGTCCTCCTTCAGACGCATCGGCATGTAGCTGGGATTGTCGGACTGCTCGCGGATGCGGTCCAGCAGCAGGGCGATGTCCTCGTGGAGGATCGGGGCCAGCCTTTTGACGACCTCGTCGGGGTTGGGGGCATCCTCACGGGTCCAGACCACGTTGAAGCTGGGGCGAGTGGCGATCAACGGTCGTCCCTGCCGGTCACTGATGCTGCCGCGGGGGGCGATGATCCGCAGTTCGCGAACCCGATTGCTGCGGGAACGTTCCTCGAACTCGTAGCCCTTGTGGATCTGGAGGAACCACAGGCGCAGGACCAGACCGATCACCAGGATCAAAATAGTTCCGGTGACCGGATCCAGCCGGTGCTTGAGCTGAAAGAGTTCCGCCTCCGAGGTTTTGTGGAGCCGGGTGATGGTGCGCTGGATCACCGGGCCATGGTCGCGAACGCTCATGCGGTGAACCTGTTGCCTGTCCCGCCGCGCCGTGGCAGCCACTGGTGTCCCCCATCGGCGGAGAAGATTTCCTGGAGATGATCGAAGAGCTGGAAGAGGGGCAGGGTGAGCACCGCCTGGATCAGCATGGCCAGCAGGAGGTCGTGCCAGGACCAGAACAGGTCGATGTCCTGGGAGAAGAACTCCAGATAAAGATAGATGATACTATGGCAAGCCAGATAGCTGAAGGCGGTCAGGGCCGGATGGTGGGTGGGCTCGTCAAAGATGATTCGGCGGGCCAGGAGCTTGGCCGTTAAAAACAGGCCGCCGTAAATGAAGGGAAACAGGCCGGGGGCCAGGCCGGAAAAGACATCCATCAGCAGTCCGAAGAAGATGGCCAGGAAAAAACCCCGCAAGTCCGGCATCCGGATCGAGACGTAGACCACCAGAAGGAAAAGCAGGTCGGGGTTGCCCACCCAGGCCGGCAGTCTGGTCAGCAGCGAGGTCTGACAGACCAGCATGAAGGAGCCTAGAATGAGGAAGAACAGGGTCTGCATGGTAGGTCGGGTTACTCGGCCAACAGATTGGACTTCATGATGATGATGACATGTTCCAGGCCGGAGAAGTTGACGGCCGGTTCAACCTCGATGTCCAGAAACATGCCCCGTTCGTTGTTGTTCACCTTGGACACTATTCCGACCGGCAGCCCGGTGGGGAAGACATCGCTCTGGCCCGAAGTCACCACCTGATCGCCAACTTTGACCTCGTTGTTTTTCATCACGTAATTCATTCGATAGCCGGTGCCGGTGCCCTTGAGAATTCCCTGAATGCGCGACTCCTGGAGCAGTACCTCAATGGCGCTGTTGGGGTCGATGGCCTGCAGGACCTTGGCATAGTGGGGGCCGCTGTCGATGACCTGGCCGACCACGCCCTCGACGGTGACCACCGGCATGCCCTTGCCGACCCCGTCGGAGCTGCCGCGATTGATGGTGCTGGTTTTGAACCACAGAGAAGGGTCGCGGCCCTGGATCAGGGCGGTGAGGGTGGGCGGGGGCAGGGTTTCCTTCAGGCCCAGGAGCATCTCCAACCGGACGTTGGTGGCCATGGCCTCGCGGTACTTGATGTTGACCACCTGGTACTTCTTGATCTCCTCACGGAGCCGGGCGTTTTCGTCCCGGACTCCCCAGAGGGCGACATAACCGCTAAAAAAGCCGCCGCCGGCCCCGGTCAGCCCGGAAAAACCGGACTGGGCGGTGCCGAGGATCTCAAGAATCAATTTGTGGGGAACGCTGAACTCGCTGCGGCCGATGGAAGAAGCCAGGAGGCCGGCGCAGACCACCGCAAAGGTCGCCAGGACGATGAGTTGTTTAACCGGGCGGGACCGTTTGTTCCTTTTTTTCATCGGTGCATGACCTGTAACAGCTTCGGGAAAACCCGGAATAGTTGCATATTCTCTGTCAGTTGCCGCCCAGGGTTGGCTGCTGCCGGTTTTTCCCCGGCCAGGCGTGGTGTGGGCAAGGCGTTAGCGCGGCCCGGTTCAGTTGGACATAACCTCGCGCAGGATCTTGATGTTTTCCAGGGCCTTGCCGCTCCCAAGCACCACCGAGGAGAGCGGGTCGTCGGCGATGATGATCGGCACGCCGGTCTCCTCCCGCAGCCGTTTGTCCAGGTTGCGCAGCAGAGCGCCGCCGCCGGTCAGGACGATCCCTTGATCGACGATATCGGCGGAGAGTTCCGGCGGGGTCAGTTCCAAGGCCATCTTGACGGCCTCGACGATGGCATCGGCCTGTTCGGAGATGGCGGCGCGAATCTCGTTGGAGTCGATGGTCAGGGTCTTGGGTACTCCTGAAACCAGGTCGCGACCCTTGATGTCCATGGTGGCATACGGGGCCTCGGGCATAATGTCGCCGATAGCGATCTTGATCTGCTCGGCGGTGTGCTCGCCAATGGCCATATTGTGCTTGCGCTTGATGTAGTGGAGGATGGCCTCGTCCATCTTGTCGCCGGCGACCCGCACCGAGTTGGCGTACACCACCCCGGCCAGGGAGATTACCGCCACCTCGGTGGTGCCGCCGCCGATGTCCACTACCATGTTGGCGGTGGGCTCGGTGATCGGCAGGCCGGCGCCGATGGCGGCGGCCATGGGCTCGTCGATCAGGTACACCTCGCGGGCCCCGGCCGAT
>JAGVGT010000055.1 GCA_020056965.1 Deltaproteobacteria bacterium | reverse complement strand
GGTGATCAAAAAATCCGCCGATGCCGCCCATGAATTCGCCGAGAGCGTCATCAACACAGTCCGCGAGCCCCTGATTTCCCTGGATCAAGACCTGCGAGTAGTCACCGTCAGCCGCTCCTTCTACGAATTCTTCCAGGTAAAACCGAAGGAGACAGTGGGGCAGCTGATCTATGACCTGGGCAACAAACAGTGGGATATCCCCAAGCTGCGGGAACTGCTGGAAACCATCCTGCCCCAGCATACCAGCTTTGATGACTATGAGGTTGATCACGTCTTTGCCACCATCGGCAGAAGGATCATGCGCCTCAATGCCCGGCAGATTGAACAGGCCTGGGGCAAGGAGCGGATCATCCTCCTGGCCATCGAGGACATCACCGAGCGCAGACGACTGGCGGACTTGTTGGCGGATTCGGAAGAACGTTACCGGAGACTTTTCGAGACCGCCAGCGACGGGATCGTCCTGCTCGAAAAGGATGCCGGCCATATCGCCCATGCCAATCCGGCCGTCGAGGAGATGCTCGGTTATTCCGAAGCCGAATGCCTTGGTAAAAAACTGCATGATATCGGGGTTTCAATTGGTACGCACGATTTCTCCACGACCATGCAAGCGTTGAACAGGAACGGCATCCTTAACTACGAAGACGTTCCGGTGAAAACCAAGTCCGGACAAGATATCTACACGGATATCTACATGGTCAACCGGGCGCAACTGGCCCAATGCAATATTCGCGATGTCACTGAACGCAAAAAAGCCGAGGACATGCTCACGGAGGAGAAGAACAAGGCGCAAAAGTATCTTGATGTCGCGGGAGTGATGATCGTCGCCTTGGACCACGAGGGAAGGATCAAACTTATCAATAAAAAGGGCCTCGAGATCATGGGATATCAAGAACATGAGGTCATTGGCCGAAACTGGTTCGACCTGTGTTTACCCGGCACCATTTCAGAAAAGACTAAAGGGGTTTTCAGTAAACTGATGACCGGCGATGTTGATTCGGTGGAATATTTTGAAAATCCCATTATCAGGAAGGACGGAGAAGAGCGAATACTGGCATTCCATAACGCTATCCTGCGGAATACTTCCGGGGAGACCTCGGGCATCATTTCCTCAGGTGAAGACATCACCGAACGCAAAAAGTCAGAAGAGCATCTGCAAGATGAGAGGGCATTCACTGACAATGCCCTTAATTCACTGCAAGACATCTTCTTGGTTTTCGACTTAGAGGGGGAGTTCCTCCGCTGGAATAAGACGCTGAATGTTGTCACCGGCTACACTAACGCGGAAATTGCGCTGATGAAGCCTACCGATTTTTTCAGCAGTGATGACAAAAAGAAAATCGCCGAGGCCATACAGACGGCAATTCGAGAAGGCAGTGTCAGGGTCGATGCACTAGCCGTGACCAAAGACGGGAGGCAAATCCCATATTCATACAGCGCCTCGCTCCTGAGGGATGCACAGGGTAAACCCGCAGGTATCAGTTGTGTAGGCAGAGACATCACCGAGCGAAAGCAAGCCGAGCAAGACTTGCAGGCGGCCCTCGCAATAGCCCACGAGGGAGCAACCAAGTGGGAGGCGATCATGGCCTCAATGGGGGAAGGGCTCAGCATCCAGAATACCGACTACATCATTACCTACCAGAATAAAGTTCTGAAGGAATTAATCGGTGATCATGTCGGCGAGCACTGCTACACGGCCTATGAGCACAATGACCAGGTTTGCAAAGGTTGCCCGGTCGAGATGGTCTTCAGTGACGGACACGTCCATAATGAGAAGAGGACCGTAACTATCGGCAAGGAAACCATATATCGCGAGGTTACCGCCTCACCTTTGCGGGATATTGAAGGGAATATCACGGCCGTGATCGAGATAATCAGGGACGTCACCGAGCAAAGAAAGCTCGAAGACCAACTTCGGCAAGCCCAAAAAATGGAGGCCGTGGGGACGCTGGCGGGGGGAATTGCCCATGATTTCAACAACATGCTTAACGTGATCATGGGTTACGGCAACATAGTCATAGACAGTTTGGCACCCGACAGCCCGGTGAAGGAAGATATGCATGAGGTGCTCGCTGCCGCCGAAAGGGCCGCGAATCTCACCAAGAGACTGCTGGTCTTCAGTAGAAAACAGGTTGTCGACATCAAGCCCGTTAACCTCAATGCCCTGATCCTCGACCTGCGGATGATGCTTGGCCGAATCATCAGGGAAAGTATCGAGCTCCATCTGGACCTTGCCGCCACCCCTATGATCGTCCTGGCCGATACCGGGATGATCGAACAGGTGTTGATGAATCTGGTCGCCAACGCCAGAGATGCCATGCTGGAAGGCGGACTGCTCTCCATCCGCACCAGCCTGGCCGAAGTGGATGCACCATTTGTTGCGGCGTTCGGCTACGGCAAGCCCGGCCGCTATGCGTTGCTCACGGTTTCCGATACCGGTCAGGGAATGTCCGCGGAGACGCAAAAGAGGATATTCGAACCTTTTTTCACCACCAAAGGGGTCGGCGAGGGAACCGGGCTCGGCCTGGCGATCTCCTACGGAATAATCAAACAACATGATGGCTACATCAAGGTCTACAGCGAACCGGGGCATGGCACGACTTTTAATATATTCCTGCCTCTCTCTGAAGTAGCGCCATCCGCGGCCCTGGTAACCGAAGCCACTGCCCCGGTCCTGGGCGGCGACGAGACCATCCTGGTGGCCGAGGACGATCCTGCTGTCCGGGAATTGAGCCGGAGAGTGCTGGAGTCATTCGGTTACACAGTTATCTCCGCAGAAAACGGCGAAGAGGCGATAACGAAGTTCATGGAGAACCGGGAACGGATCAGCCTCCTCCTCCTGGACATGATCATGCCGAAGAAAAACGGCAAAGAAGTCGCCGAAGAGATCAGAAAAATCGAGCCCAAGATAAAAATCCTCTTCGCCAGCGGCTATACCATGGAGATCATCAGCAAAAAAGAATTGCTGGAGGGCGAGGTTGACTTCATCCAAAAACCTTACCAGTCAAAAAGACTTTTGTTAAAAGTGAGGGAGGTCCTGGACAAATGAACGAGAAAATATTGCTGGTAGACGATGAAGAAGCCAATCTCCGGCTGTTGACCCAGTGGCTGGTGCCGTTAGGTTATGAAGTTGAATTTGCCGTCAACGGCGAGGAAGCGGTGCGAAAGGTGTGGGAAAGCCAACCGGACCTGATCATCCTCGATATCATGATGCCGATCATGGATGGCCACGAGGCCTGCCGAATCTTAAAAGAAGAGCCGAAAACCATGAACATCCCGATAATCATGGTGACGGCGCTGCACGACCGAGAATCAAAATTAAAAGGCCTCACTTGCTCCGCCAATGATTTTCTTTCCAAACCCATCGATCAGGGCGAATTAATCATTCGCATCAAAAACCTGCTGAAGATCAAGGCCTTCGACGACTTTATGCTCAACCATAATCAGATTCTGGAAGCAGAGGTGCGGGCAAGAACCCAGGATCTTAAAGAAATGAGCACCGAGATGATGCTGAAACTGACGGCAGCCGCGGAATTTCGGGATACGGATACCGGCGCTCATATCGCCAGGATCGGGTTTTACGCCGGCAGGATGGCCGAGGCCCTGGATCTGCCACCGGACTTTATTGACAGGATTACCTTTGCAAGCCCGCTGCATGACATCGGCAAGATCGGCATTCCGGACAGCATCCTCTTAAAGCCCGGCTCTCATACCCGGGAGGAATTTACGATCATGCAGAACCATTCGGCAATCGGCCACCGGATACTCTCGGGATCAACCCATCCCAGTATCCAGATGGCTGCCGCCATCGCCTTTACTCATCACGAACGGTGGGACGGCAGAGGTTACCCGCGAGGGCTCAAAGGAGCAGAAACCCCCATTGAAGGCAGGATCGTCATGCTCGTCGACCAATATGACGCGCTGCGGGATTATCACTGAGGGAGACGGCCGGACGATGCCGGAACATTTTGATCCGGCGGTTCTCAAGACCTTCAAGGAAATCGCCCCGGAATTTGCAGAGATATTCGCACAGCACCAATAGGGCTGGGTTCTACAATTCCCTGGAAGAAACTCTGAACCTTTTGGCAACGATGTACGGAGAAAAAGAATGGCAGAAAAAAATATTACCGCGCTGAAAACCTCGGGCATGGGGGCCATCCCCGGTCCCAAGGGCGTCGCCTTTCGTATCTGGGCGCCCCATGCCGAAAAGGTCTATGTAACCGGCTCATTCAATGACTGGAGCGAAACCTCCAGCCCGCTGACCAGGGAGGAAAACGGTTACTGGGCGGCTGAGGTAGCAGAGGTAAAGTCCGGGGATGAATACAAATATGTGCTGCAAACACCTCAAGGCCAACTGCTTCGTATTGATCCTTACGCCAGACAGGTAAGCAACTCCATCGGCAATGGGGTGATTTACGATCCCAATAATTTTGACTGGGGCAACGACGGTTTTCAGATGGCCACGGGCAATGAATTGGTCATCTATGAACTGCATGTCGGCACCTTTAATGTCAAGAAAGCGGGGCAAACCGGCACCCTGGACAGCGCCATTGAAAAACTGCCGTATCTCCGAGACCTGGGGATCAACGCAGTGGAATTGATGCCGCTGGCGGAATTTCCCGGTGACTTTTCGTGGGGCTACAATCCCGCCCATCCTTTTGCCGTTGAGAGCGGCTACGGGGGTCCGGATGCCCTCAAGCGTTTTGTTAAGGCGGCCCACCAGCACGGCATCGCGGTGATTATCGATGTCGTCTACAACCACCTGGGCCCCTCCGATCTGCCCTTGTGGCAGTTCGACGGCTGGAGCGAAAACGACAAAGGCGGCATCTATTTTTACAACGACCATCGCGCCCGGACCCCCTGGGGCGAGACGCGCCCCGACTACGGTCGCGGCGAAGTGCGCCAGTACCTGCGCGATAACGCCCTGATGTGGCTGGAGGAATACCACGCCGACGGCCTGCGTTGGGACATGATCATCTATATCAAAAATATTGAAGGTAACGCCGACGATCCGGCTGATGACATCCCGGAAGGCTGGAGCCTGATGCAGTGGATCAATGTGGAAATCCAACAGCGCTTCCCCGGCAAGATCAGTATCGGCGAAAGTATGCGGGATACCCCCTGGGTCACTAAAGACGTGGGCGCCGGCGGCGCCGGTTTCAATGCCCAATGGGATGGTGAATTTGTCCACACCGTTCGTCAGGCCGTGATCGGCCGTGATGACGACTCCCGCGATCTGGGCGCAGTCAGCCGCGCCATTGAGCATCGCGACGATATGGATGCCTTTCGGCGGATCATTTTTACCGAGTCGCACGACGAGGTTGCCAATGGCAAGTCCCGCGTGCCCGAGGAGATCTGGCCCGGCAATGTGGAAAGCTGGTTTTCCAAGAAACGTTCAACCCTGGGTGGCGCGCTGGTCCTTACTTCACCCGGGATTCCGATGCTTTTTGCCGGCCAGGAGTTGCTGGAAGATCGCTGGTTCCGGGATGTAGAGCCGATCGACTGGTCGCGAACCGAGGACGAACACGGAATTTTCGGAATGTACCGTGATCTGATCGCCCTCCGGCGCAATCTAACGGGGCTGACGCGGGGCTTGTGCGGTCAGAATCTCCACCTCTTTCACTTTGACGAGGGGACCAAGCTTATCGCCTTCCATCGCTGGGACCAAAGTGGCCCAAACGACAGCGTCGTGGTGGTGGTGAATATGATGAATCAAGGCCGCGACAATTATCGCCTCGCTTTTCCCCGGCCCGGACTATGGAAAACGCGCTTCAACAGTGACTCCTATAAATACGATCCGAATTTTGCCAATCATCCCAGTCCGGATGTCGAAGCCAGCGAAGAAGGTTTCTCAGGGCTACCCAGTTCAGGCAAAATCAGTATCGGTCCATACACGGTGGTAATTTTTTCGCAGGAGACATAAGAAATCTTAAAAGCCATTACAAATCACGATGGAGTCCGGCCGAATCTCCATCTCCGAAAAGTCTGCGACTCAGATTCACCTGTCCCACAAGCGCACCACCAACCGCCCCTGCACCTGCCCTTTAAGGATGCGACCGATCGCCCCGTCCAGCTCCTCCAGGCCAATCTCGGTGGTGATCTCGGCCAGTCCTGGAACCTGCCAATCGTTGGCCAGCTTAGCCCAGAGCAGCTCGCGCCGGGCCATGGCACACTCGGCCGAATCGATCCCCAGCAGAGCAATGCCCCGCAGAATAAAGGGGAAGACGTTGGCGGAAAACTCCGGCCCGGCCACGTTGCCGCAGCAGGTCACCGCCCCGCCGTAACGGGTCGACTTTAAGGCGGTGGAGAGGATTTCGCCGCCCACCGTATCGACCACCCCGGCCCACTTGCCCTTGAGGATCATCCGGCCGCTGGTGTCCACCGCCTGCTCCCGGCCGATGATCTCGGTCGCCCCCAGACTGGTCAACAACTCCCGGGCCGACTCCTTGCCGCTCACCGCCGTCACTTTAAAGCCCTCGCGGGCCAGGATGGCGACGCTGAAGCAGCCCACCCCGCCGCTGGCCCCGGTGACCAAAACCTTGCCCTGTTCGGGCCGCACCCCATGGGCCAGGAGCCGTTCCACCGAATTGGCGGCCGTGAAGCCGCCGGTGCCGTAAACCATGCTCTCCCGCAGGGTCAGCCCGGCCGGCAGTTGCATCACCCAGGCCGCCGGCACCCGGATGTACTGGCCGAAGCCGCCGGGGGTGTTCATCCCCAGGTCGTAGCAACAGACAATCACCTGGTCGCCGGGCCGAAAACGGGGATCGCGACTCTCCGCCACCACCCCGGCCGCATCAACCCCGGGGGTGTGCGGGTAACGCCGGGTCACGCCCCGGTTGCCGACGGCCGAGAGGCCGTCCTTGTAGTTGAGCGAAGAGTAACTGACCCGGACCAATACCTCACCGGCCGGCAGGTCGGCAAGCTGCCGCTCCTCCAGACGCCGGACGTAACCACCCTCTTCTTCCCGCACCACCAGGGCGCGAAAGCTTTCTGTTGCACGCATCTCTATCTCCCCGTCACCAACCGGCCGCACGACAGCCGCCCGGTCGCTGACAATTGGTTTTATTTTTTCGGACCGCTTTGGTAAGATGGCCCCGGTACTGCCGCCCGGATCCCCGATATTCCCGGGACCGGCGGCAACCCGAAGGTATTATTTCACGCCGGAAAATTCCATCGAAAAATAAGTTAAGGAGAAGAAAATGGTCGCGCAATCGGCAGATTTCGAAAAGGCCCTGAAGATCGGCCGCCCGCCCAATGTGGTCAAACTGTTCCCCAACTCCAAGGCCATGCTGGTCAGCGGCAAGGTCATCGACCGGGCCATGCTGGCCAAGGGCCGCGCCATGACCATCGCCGCCAACGGCCGCAGCCACCTGGTGATCCGCGGGGCCTTGCAGGCCGCCCAACGGGCCAACGCCGCCATCATCATCGAGATCGCCCGTTCCGAAGGCGGCGCCAAGGCTTACTGCCCGGTCAACTACTGGAACATGGCCCGCCAGGTCGATGCCCTCTGCAACGAGCTGGGCATCAAGGTGCCGGTGGCAATCCACGCCGACCATTACGGGATCAAACAGGAGTCCGACCTGGACTTCGCCAAGGTCGAGATCCCCACCATGTTCGAGGCCGGCATTACCTCCATCGCCATCGACGCCTCGCACATGCCCGACGACAAGAACCTGCTGGCCAACCTGGCCTTGAGCCAGGTGATCCCCGACTGGGCCGGCCTGGAGACCGAGGTCGGCGAGATCAAGGGCAAGGAGGGGCTCTCGACCGTGGCCGAAGCGCTCTTTCTGATCCAGGGGCTGAACGCCCATAACATCTTCCCGGACTGGATCGCCCTGAACAACGGCACCACCCACGGCATTGAGGCCAGCTCCACGGGCATCCAGGTGGAACTGACCGCCGACATCCACGCCAGGCTGGCCCGTTACGGGGTTTCCGGCGCCCAGCACGGCACCTCCGGCAACAGTTCGGAGCGCTTAAGGGAGATCGCCGCCCAGACCAGCACCACCAAGGCCAACGTCGCCACCGCCCTGCAGATGATCGCCTGGGGACTGGAGGTCAACGACTACGGCAACGCCCAGTTGGACTCAGACGGCAACTTCATCAAGGTCAAGAACGCCGGGGTCACCGAGTCGCTTTGGGCCGAAATGGTGGAATACGCCAACGCCAAGGGCTGGAAGGGCGGCAATTACAAGAGCCTCAACCTGGCCTTCGAAAACCGCATCCTCGGCCAGCCCCGGCCGGTGCGGGAGCGGATGGCCAAAAGGGTCGAGGAGTTCGTCTACAATCTGCTGGTCGAGGTTTTTAACGCCGAGGACACCGCGCCGCTGGCCTACGAAGCCATCCTCAAGGCCGACACCTATCACCCCTGCGCCAAGACCAAACGGATCGAGGACCAGGCCGAGTGGACCGGGGCAAAGATCGCCGAACGGGCCGCCCGGTTGAACACCGACAAGGGCCCGGCCGGCAACTTTGACGATTGAGTTGAACCGGAGACAACCCCAGAAAAGCCGGCGCTGGCCGGCTTTTCTGTTTGGTCGTTAGAGGCCGGACCGGCAACCAAATTGTTGGGGATGCGGATCAGTCGAAGATCAGTGGTAATCAGACCCCGATTTGTCCATCTCACCCCACCAACCCCAAGCTTAGAGCAAACCGGATCGTTGGCTGATCAGCCCCCCGGGGCGCCATGGTTCGGGCGGGAGTTCACCGTTTGCCATTGCCCCTCTTGGAAGATCTGATGGGGCAGAAAGGCGGCCTTGTAGCGCATGGCCCGAACCTCACTGATCCAGTAGCCCAGATAAAGTTCGGCCAGCCCGTGCTGCCGGGCGAGTTCGATGAGCCGCAGGATGTTGAGGGTACCCAGGCTGCGGTCGGCCTGGTCCGGGTCGAAGAAGAAATAGACGGCGCTCAGCCAGGTGGTGCCCAGATCGATGATCGCCGTCCCCACCAGTTGTCCATCTAGCCGATAGGTGGCTTCCAGTGTGAAGCCCGCGTCACTCAAGAAAAACCCCGCGTAGTAATCGTGGGCGTTGTTGTGCCGAGCCGGATAGCGGTGGTGGAAAAATTTCTCGAGCAGGGCGAGTTTTTCTTTGGTCGGGGCAATGGGACCGAGCTCCACGACGATATCCTGATTGTTTTTCAGGGTGCGGCGTTGGCTGCGGTTGGGTTGGAACTGCTCCGGGAGCAGCCGGATCGGCCGGCAGGCCAGGCAACCCGGACAATTCATGGTGTAAATCGTCTTGCCGTTCCGCCGGAACCCCGCCGCCAGCAAGACGCCCATCAGGTCAGCCGGAATCCGCTCAACCCCGGCGGCCCGATATACGGCCGGACCGGGCAGGCCGTAAGGGCAGGTGGCCGTGGTCTCGGGGAAAAAGTTCTCGAGTTGGTCGATGATATGTTGATATGGGCCGGTAAGATCAGACATGGCTAGAATCGGCTGGCTCCTAAACAGCTATGAACTGCTCCGTGTGGTGGCTGATCGCCAAGGTCTTGAAGGCGGCGAAGTCACCTCGGTTATCGCGCCAACATCGCCAGGCGTTTCGCTTCTGATCACGATCGGTGGATTCATGGTCGCATCTCCTCTCTCTGGCCGGCCAGCCGCATGGGTCTAGTCTGCCCTCTATGCGAGTACGGCTACCGCTACCGCCCTGATTTAATAATAATTGATTCTGGCGGCAATTGCCGGGCAAATAGATGCTTGCCTCCGTACCGAAGAAACACTCCCGTGAAAATAATGGCCTTGAGGGAAGCGGACCTGGCTGGCGGGTGGACATCCATAGCCTGAATCCTGGCCGCTTCTGGCGCCACCTGCTTATAATTTGAATTGCCGCGGGAATTTTTGGTAGTCTTTTCGATATGCAGCCAGCCGCTCCGCGAGTTCGGCCCTGGTCCGTCAAGTTTTGGCGGAAACACTGGCGAGCCAAAGCGGATAAGCAGATTTCTCAGCTGGACAAAGCCAAACTTGAAAGGAAAGGAGAGTCAAGATGAATGAAGGCAGCAAGTGTCCGGTAACCGGTGAAGTCCACAAACCCACGGCCAGCCGGGGCACGTCGAACCAGCACTGGTGGCCGAACCAGTTGAACCTGAAGATCCTGCACCAGCATTCTTCCCTGGGCAACCCGATGGGCGAGGGGTTCAACTACGCTGCGGAATTCAAGAAACTCGACCTGGCGGCACTGAAGAAGGACCTCCAGGCGCTGATGACCACCTCGCAGGCGTGGTGGCCGGCCGATTACGGTCACTACGGGCCGCTCTTCATCCGGATGGCGTGGCACAGCGCCGGCACCTACCGC
>JAGVGT010000042.1 GCA_020056965.1 Deltaproteobacteria bacterium | reverse complement strand
GCCGGGCCCTGGAGATTGCCTTGGCGCTGCTGCAGCCGGGCGGGGCTTTTTACTGCAAGGTTTTCGAGGGCGAGGATTTTCGCGAATATGTGGATGAGGTTCGGCGCTCCTTCGGGCAGGTAAAGGTGGTCAAGCCTTTAAGCTCCCGGCAGGAAAGCCGGGAGGTGTTCGTGCTGGGGATGCTGTTCAAGGGCGGAAGCCGACTGGATTTCAGCTCCGAGGCCAACCCGGAGATCAAGTAAATTTTTAAGGAGTTATGGTATGTCCGGACATTCCAAATGGGCGAACATCAAGCGCCGCAAAGGGGCGGTTGATGCCAAGAAAGGCAAGGTCTTCTTCAAGCTGATCAAGGAAATTACCGTGGCGGCCCGTCTGGGCGGTGCCGATCCCGACGGTAATCCCCGCCTGCGCAGCGCCATTGCCGCCGGCCGGGCCGAAAACATGCCCAAGGAAAACGTCGAGCGGGCCATCAAGAAGGGCGCCGGCGGCACGGACGGGGTGGTCTATGACGAGATTCTCTATGAGGGCTATGGCCCCGGCGGGGTGGCGGTGCTGGTCGAAACCATGACCGACAACCGCAACCGCACGGTCGGCGAGGTTCGTTTCTTCTTCGCCAAGGCGGGTGGCAATATGGGCGAGTCCGGCTGCGTCTCCTGGATGTTCGACAAGAAGGGCCAGATTCTCATCGAGAAATCCCTGATCGAGGAAGATAAATTGATGGAGATGGCCCTGGAGGCCGGGGCCGAGGACGTGATCGATGATGACAACGTCTTCCAGGTGCTCACCGCCCCCGAGGATTTCAACGCGGTCCGCGAGGTTCTGGAGGCGGCCAAGCTGACCTTCGTCGAGGCCGGGGTGGCCATGATCCCCAAGACCGTGGTTGAGGTGCCCGACGAAAAGACCGCCAAATCACTGATGCGCTTGCTGGACAATCTGGAAGACAACGATGATGTCCAGCACGTCCATGCCAATTTCGATATCTCCGATGAAATCATGGAGAAGATTTCCTGAGCAGCACGCCATTGCGGATTCTCGGTATTGACCCTGGCTCTAGGGCCGCCGGCTACGGGCTCATCGAAGCGACCGGCAACCGGCTCGACTTTATCGCCTGCGGGGTGATCAGAGTAACCCCGGGCTTCAGCTTCGGGGCGCGGTTGCAGGAGATCCACTCTGGAATAGTTGAGGTTCTCGCCCGTCACCGGCCCCAGCAGGCGGCCATCGAAGAGGTGTTCATGGCCAAGAACGCCAATTCGGCCTTGAAGCTCGGACATGCCCGGGGGGTGCTGATGCTGGCGGTGATGCAGGCTGAGGTGGCGCTGGCCGAATACAGCCCCCGCCAGATCAAGCAGGCGGCGACCGGTTACGGCAATGCCGATAAGGAGCAGGTCCAGCACATGGTCCGGGTGGTGCTTTCCTTGAGCAAGGCCCCCAGTCAGGATGCCGCCGATGCCCTGGCGGTGGCCATCTGTCACGCCAACCACCATCGCTTCGCCCAGGGACTTACCGGGGCGAAGCCGCCAATCCCGACCAAAGGGTCCGTCCGGTGATGGTCGTCCTTTCGAAAGTCGCGGGAACCACGAACAGTGCCGATTAACCCGTTGATTTGTCCTTGGCGGAGTCGGCAAATTTACCTTACTGCGAGATCAGCATGATTGTCGTCCTCGCCAAACGCTGCGAGAACGACGGACAGTGCCAATTAACCCGTTGAGTTGTCTTTGGCGGGGTTAGCAGTTTTGTCGTCCTCGCAAAAAGCCGCGAGAACGACGAACAGTGCCACCTGATTAATTGATTTATCGTTGGCCATATTGGTCGGTTTTGACTTTTTGCGAACTCGTTAGTTTTCCCTTATTGTGAGATTGCCATGATCGCCAGCCTCAGAGGGATTCTCAGCCACAAGTCGCCCGAGGAGTTGATCGTTGAGGTCGGCGGGGTCGGTTACCTGGTGCGTTTCTCCCCCACCGGTCTGCACCGGCTGCCCGAGGTCGGCGATGAGGTCTTCCTGCACATCTTCACCAACGTCCGCGAGGATTCCATCGAACTCTTCGGCTTCTCTGAACGGCAGGAGAAGGAGATGTTCATCATCCTGATCTCCGTCTCCGGAGTAGGCCCCAAGCTGGCCATGAACATCCTCTCCGGCTTGGCCCCGGCCGGGTTGGCCACCGCCATCCTCACCACCGATCTGGGCCGGCTGACCAAGCTGCCGGGAGTCGGCCGGAAAACCGCGGAACGTCTCTGTGTGGAATTAAAGGACAAGGTGCAGTTCATTCCCGCTTTGGACAGTGCCGCCCTGGCCCCGGCCAGCCCCTTGGCGGTCGATGCGGTAGGGTCCGATGTTATCTCTGCCCTGGTCAACCTGGGCTATGCCCCTGCCGCCGCCCGCCAGGCCCTGGAAAGGGTGCGGGGCGGGGTGACCGCCGAGGAATATGAGCGGTTGCCGCTGGCCGAATTGCTGCGGGTGGCCTTAAGGAGTCTGGCATGAACGATGAAGAGCGCATCGTCACGACCCGGGCCACCGAGGCGGACCATCTCGAAACCTCCATCCGCCCCCGTTTCCTGAACAGGTACATCGGCCAGGAGCAGCTCAAACACAACCTGGAGATTGCCATCCAGGCCGCCCGGTCTCGGGGGGAACCCTTGGACCATGTGCTATTCCATGGCTTTCCCGGCCTGGGCAAGACTACGCTCGCCTACATCATCGCCAACGAGATGCAGGCCAATATCCGGGTCACCTCCGGCCCGGTCATCGAGAAATCCGGCGATCTGGCCGCCATCCTGACCAGCCTGCAGGCCGGCGATGTCCTCTTCATTGACGAGATCCATCGCCTCAATCACGTGGTCGAGGAGATCCTCTATCCGGCCATGGAGGACTTCCAGCTCGACCTGGTGATCGGCCAGGGGCCGGGGGCCCGCTCGGTGAAGATGGATCTGCCCCCCTTCACCCTGGTGGGGGCCACCACCCGCACCGGCCTTCTGACCCCGCCGCTACGGGACCGCTTCGGGGTGGTGCTGCGGCTGGATTTCTACAAGGTGGAAGAATTGGTCAGTATCGTCCGGCGGGCCGCCGAGGTCTTTCAGATCGAGATCGACGAGGGCGGCGCCCGGGAGATTGCCAGCCGCTCGCGCGGCACCCCCCGGATCGCCAATCGCTTGCTGAAAAGAGTCAGGGACTTTGCCGAGGTCAAGGCCAAGGGCAAGATCTCCGGTAAGGTGGCCGACCAGGCCCTGGACCTCCTGGCCGTCGACAAGCTCGGCCTGGACGAGATGGACCGGCGCATTCTGTTGACCATCATCGACAAGTTCCAGGGTGGGCCGCTGGGCATCGAGACCATGGCCACCGCAGTCTGCGAGGAGAAATCGACCCTGGAGGATGTCTACGAGCCGTTCCTGATCCAGATCGGTTTCCTGTCGCGAACCCCCAGGGGCAGGGTGGCCACCCGGGCGGCCTACGAGCATTTCGGCCGTACCTTTACCCCGACCCAGGCGGCCCTGACCGGTGACGACCCGATTGGTAAATTGTTTTGAGCCGTTGTAGGATAAGGTGACTGAGGAACCAGCTGGCGGTTTGGATTGCCTGACTGGTTCGATGATTCTGTGTAGGAGCGGGCCATGCCCGCGATTCGCTCCTGATCG
>JAGVGT010000070.1 GCA_020056965.1 Deltaproteobacteria bacterium | reverse complement strand
CTGGGTGCTGATCGGTCGGATTCTCCACGAACTCTTCGGCCCGGACCATCCCCTGGAGGCCATCACCAAGCCCCGCGACCGTCGCTGGCGGTTAAGTCTGGCTGGTCCGGACTCCTCGCCCCTGGCCCTGTGGCGACCTGAGGCCGAGACCATCGCCGTGGCCGCCGCCCTTTTTCCCGCCCTGCTCAGCTTTCCCGGCCCCAGACCGCCGGAGGTGGCCAGACCTGAGGAGCTGGCGGAACTCTGGACCGAACTGCTGGAAATCGGCCGCAACCCGGCGGAAACCGAACTCAACCACTTTCAGCAGCGCTCCCCGGCCCAGGAGTGGGATGAGTCGCTCTGGATGTTTCTTTCCAGCTGGCTGGCCCGCCAGGTTCCCTCCGGCCGTCTGCGCCTGACCGGCCCCGGCCCGGACGGCCTCTTCACCCTGACCGCCAACGACGACCAGGAGACGGAACTTTTCCGGATGACCCTGCCGCGGGCCAAGACCCCGGACCTGGTCGACGCCCTGACCGGTGCCGGCACCACCGGCCTGCTCGCCCCCCCGGCCCGGGCCGCTACCCACCTGGCCATGGGTGAGGACGGCACGGTTACCGCCATCCCGCTGCTGCGGTTGGCTGGCGGCCAAACCATGGAACGCTCTACCCTCGATAACCACCGCTACGGCCGCTATTATTATCTCGCTGGCGAAGGTTTCTTCCCGGTCATCGAACAGGAGGCGGCCGTCGCTCCCGGCCAAGGGCGGGCAAAGCCCCTGGTCTTCCCGCCCGAGCAGGTTCCGAAACTCCTGAAGGAATATCCCCTGGCCTTCGCCGATCCCGACAACCTGGTCGATGCCGATCTTCGCGACCTCGATTTCCAGGAGTCGCCCGACCGCCTCCAGGTTGACTCCTTCAGCGAAGATGGCGACTGGTGCTACCTCTCCGGCCACTATGGCCTGGGGAGCCGGCGCGTCTCGCTGAACGAACTGCTGGCCCGTCGCCTGGGCAGCCGCAAATTCCTGGCCGGCGGCCGCCACTGGCTGAAACTCACCGACACCCCCCTGGAATGGTTTCACAACCTGGACGCCAGCAGGATCTGGCAGGACTCGGCCACCGGCGAAAGCGGCGTGCGGTTGACCCGCCGGGAAATGCTGATGCTCTCGGCCCTGATGCCCGAGATCGATATCGGCAGCGAGGCGCGGGGACGGGCCGTCTTGAAGGAACTGCTGGAAAACGACCTCTGGGCGGCGGTTGACCGGTTGCCCCCGCTGCCCGGACACCTCCGCGAATATCAGCGGCACGGGGTGGCGTGGCTTTACCAGCTCTACCGCAACGGTCTGGCCGGCATCCTGGCCGACGACATGGGCCTGGGCAAAACCCACCAGACCCTGGCCCTCCTCGCCCTGGTTCAGGCCGCCCAGCAGGGCAGCGGCCGTTTTCTGGTGGTCTGCCCGGCCACGGTGGTGCCGCACTGGGTGGAAAAGATCGAGGAGTTTTTTCCCCAACTCAGCCACTATGTCCATCACGGCAGCCGCCGCGACCTGGAACGGGCCGGGGAGTGCAGCGTCTGCCTCACCACTTACGGCATTATCCGGCGGGACAGCGAGGCCTTGAACGACCTGGATTTCGAGCTGATCATCTTCGACGAGATCCAGCAACTCAAAAACAAAAAGACCGATGTCCACCGGGCTGCCGCCCGGCTGAAGGGGCGGATGGTCCTGGGGTTGACCGGCACGCCGCTGGAAAACTCGGTCCACGACCTCAAGGCCATCTTTGACCTTTGTCTGCCCGGTTATCTGGGCAGCGACCGGAGTTTCAAGAACCGCTATGCCGACCCCATTGCCGAAGGCAGTGACCAGCAGCCCCACCAGGCCCTGACCAAGCTGCTCACCCCCTTCATCCTCCGCCGCACCCGGGAACAGGTACTCAAGGAACTGCCCGAAATTATCGAAGATTACCGGACCTGCAAACTGAGCGACGACCAGGTCTCCCTCTATCGGGAGCTGATCAGCGGCCGGGGCCGGGCGGTGCTGGCCGAGCTCGGACCCCGCGAGCGGGAGGGGCGGCTGGAGTACATGGAGCTGCTGGCGATCATCAATTACCTGAAGCAGGTCTGCAACCACCCGTGTCTGATCAAAAAATGCACCGATGTCAGCCGTTACCAGAGCGGCAAGTGGGACCTGTTCACCGAACTCTTGGACGAGTGCCTGGACGCCAACCTGAAGATCGTGGTGTTCAGCCATTACACCTCGATGCTTGACCTGATCGAAGGCTACCTCGATAAGCGCGGCATCTCCCACTGCGGCTTGCGGGGCGAAATGGGGCTGAACATGCGGCAGCGGATGATCAAAAAGTTCAACCACGACGAGTCTTGTAAGGTCTTCACCGCCAGCCTCTTAACCGGTGGGATCGGGGTGGACCTCACCGCCGCCCAGGCCGTGATCCATTACGACCGCTGGTGGAACGCCGCCCGCGAGGACCAGGCCACCGCCCGGGTCCATCGCATGGGCCAGAAGCACGTGGTCCAGGTCTTCAAACTGATCACCCTCGGCACCCTGGAAGAAAAGATTCACCGGCTGATCACCCGCAAGAAGGACCTGGCCGGGCAGATCATCCGGGAGGACGACGCCGTCATCCTCAAGCGCTTAAGCCGCGATGATCTCCTCGATCTTTTGGACATGACCACGGAATAGGTTGCGGCAGATTCCGAGTTATGGGACATATGGGATTTATAGGACTGATGAAAGTCATAAATCCCACATGTCCCAGAGCTTTTTAGCCAAGCACTACCGGGGAGCAGAGTTATGTCCCTAAAAACCTGTGTCCACCCGGAGGGCCGCTTTGTCTTCGGCCTGCATCGCCCGGAATTCACGGTCGCCAACCTGCGGGCGGGCGACGCCCTTGACTCCCTGGGCGCCCGGCCGGACACCACCCCGGTGATCAACCGCCCCAACTTTCCGGACGGCGATGTGGCTTCCGGTGCCACCGCCTGGATCTACGAAATTGCCAACCCTCTGCCCTTCCGCGGCGTCACCTTCATCAAGAAGGACTGGGCCGATGGCCGGGCCGCCGACCCGGGGACAATCCGGCTGGCCCCACCACCAGCGGTATCACTCTCGACCAGCCTGACCACTATCCTCAATAGCGCGGCCGCCGGGGAAATTGACCGGGCCTTCGCGGCCCTGCCGGGGCCACTGCTGACCGCTCTTGCCGCCACCTCCACCGATCCGGCCGACCTGGTGCGGCTGGCCCGCCTGGCCTGCCGCTTTGCCCCGGAACCCAGCGCCGACCAGCCCGGCGGCCTGCTCTATGAAAGCGAGGCCCACCACCGCCAGCGGCCGGTCATCCTTAACCACGAACTCTTCGAGACCCTGGCCAACAACCCGCACCTGCCGGACCACTACAAACGGGCCATGGTCCTGCGCCCCGGCGTCCAGGGCGACAGCCCCATCGTCGGCGCGGTGGCGAACGAGGCGACCCATGTTTACGAATACCTGCGGGCCAACAGCTACATCGGCTGGGGCCATTACGCCGCCAACCTGGCCGACGACACGGTCCGCTACTCACTGGGAGAACTCACCGCCGCTGATATGACCGGCCTGCGCCACCTCTACTACCAGCGCACCCTGGTGCGGCTGGCCGAGGAGTTGGGGCTGCCGCCGGTGCCCCGGCGTCAGGGCTTGAGCCCGGCCCAACTGGAAAAGTTGCGGGGCGAGATCAACGCTCGGCTGGCATCCGGCGAACAATGCCGCTTCACCGGGACCCTCTGGGGCTGGAACTACGGCTTCGATTTTGCCCCCAGTTCCTACCGGCTGCACGCCTCCCACCAGCAGGTCCACCAGCAGTTCGCCCTGCTGCCCGGCCGGATTGAGGCCAGCGAGGGTGGCACCATGCCGGCTTACGGGTGCGGCGACCTGGTCGCCGACTTCGCCGCCCGCTACAAAAAGGAGACCAGCCGGGACTTCTTCGCGGCCTACCTGCGGGCCATCCAAAGCAACCGCCGCACCGACGGCCGCACCGACCTCCCGGCCAGCCTGGTGGTCTACGAAGACCCGGCAGTGCTGCTCTTCGTTCCCAAGGCCCAGACCTCGCAATGGGAACTGCAGCTGCTCTGCAAGCAGGCGGTGGGCAACATCCTGGAGGCCGATCTCGACACCCGCGCCGCCCTTGACCGGGGGCTGTTCCTGGCCATGCAGTCCCTGCACGGGCTGGGGGTGAAGATGGTTACCACCATCGAGTTCTCCAAACGTTTCGACAACCCCGACCGCGACCAGCGGGTGCTCTACTCCCTGCTGCCGCGCTTGCCGGAATCACCGGGAGCCTTCAGCGAGGCGCAGTTGCGCTGGATCAACGGTCATTACCCGGAAGAATTCGCCGAGGCCTGCCGCCGTCAACTGCCCAGGAGAATCGACCATGGAAATCTATAACCATCCCGGCCTCCAGCGTTTCGCCCAGACCTGTCCGGCCGGCACGGTGCTGATGCAGGAAGGCGAGCAGGCCAACTCCCTCTACATCCTCATCGAGGGCAGTCTCGATGTGGTCAAGGGGGGCAAGAAGATCCACGAGATCAATGAGCCGGGCGCCTTCTTCGGGGAACTTGCCTTTCTCCTCGGCACGGTGCGGAACGCCTCGGTGATCACCGCCGCCGCCGAAACCCGCTTCCTCTGCCTGCCCAACGACGAGGCCGAGCGGATCTGGCGGGAAATTCCGGAGTTCGCCTGGGAGCTGGCCCGGACCATCGCCAGACGCCTCCACGACACTACCAGCATAGCCCACGGCTTCCGGGAGTTCTGCGACCGGATGCCCGATGCGGCGATCATGCTCGACCCCAACCAGCGGGTTTTGTCCTGGAACCGGGCCGCCGAGCAGCTGTACGGCCGCTCCTGGGCTCAGATGCACGGCCAGCCCATCGAGGCGATTTACGAAAACCAGGCCTCCTTCCAGCAGTTCATGACCGTCCTGAAGCAGAGCAACTCGGTCAGCGAAAAGATCCTCAAGATCGACCATCCGACCAAGAGCTGGATTTTTGTCTCCACCAGCACCAGGGTGCTGCGCGACCCGGAAGGCACCATCCAGGGCTACCTCTTCGTGGGCCGCGACGCCACCACCCAGCAGACCCTGGAGAAAAAACACCAGCGGACCAAGCACCGGCTGCTGCCGGGGCTGCTGTTCATGGCCCTGGCCCTGGGCTGGCTGCTGCATTGGGGAGTTGATTTGCTGCTGGGCAGGTAGAACGGTCAGACCTGCCGGCCCAGCCAAATTGGCATTTGAAAAACCGGGCGAAAAACGCTATGTTGCCCATTCTCTATCAGAACCGGAAGCGCCGGGCGTTTGCAGTACCCACACGGATCAACGATATTCTTAATTGCCCCGGCTGGTTGCGGACCAGGTGGGCGCTTTCGCCGAAAGCGCCGGTATTTGCCCGGGTGAGCCCGGAGACGGACTCCCGTTTTTGCACGTGGCCACAAAACGGTCCCACCCTGCGCTGCTCTGGAGCGCAACGCTGCCAATAGAGGTTATGCCAGGAGAACTCTTAGGTGTTTTGTAGAATATTACTACTCTCGCTAATGATAATCCCGTCAGCCGGATGCGGCTCCATACAGACATTGAACCCTGCATATGATCATGTAGAGATAGCCCACCAAGGAAAGAAAAGCTATTGTAAGGCAATCCCAAGGGTTTTTAGCGGAACCGCTTTCAATGTTTGCAAACTTTATGGAGAGCCTAGCTATGAACCAAACCTGGGCTCCACTGTTAATGGTATTCCTTTGTTCATAATCGACACCCCGTTATCACTGGGCCTGGACACCTTAGTCCTTCCATACACGGCGATAAGACAACACAAGGATGGCAGCATTTCTGTAAACTGAGCCCCTAAATTATCGAAGCATGCGCAAGCCGTAATGAGCCGGATGCTGATTTGCCTCACCCAACAGTCGCCGTAGCGACTCAACCCGAGCAGGAACAACAGAACACCATGAACAAGACCGGATACTACGGCCAATGGGGCGGGGCCTTTAACCCGGAGGTGCTGTACGAGACCTTCCGGGAGCTGCGCGCGGCCTTCGCCGCCGCCCAGGCCGATCCCGCTTTCTGGCAAGAGTACGTGGCCCTGATGAGCAATTACTCCTGCCGCCCCACTCCGCTGACCCGGGCCGACAACCTGGCCGACCACTTCGGCGGGGCGCGGATCTTCATCAAGCGCGAGGACCTTAATCACACCGGCGCCCACAAAGCCAATAACGTCATGGGCCAGGGGCTGCTGGTGAAAAGGATGGGCAAGAAGCGGGTGATCGCCGAAACCGGCGCCGGCCAGCACGGGGTGGCCACCGCCACCATGGCCGCCCGCTTCGGCTTAAAATGCACGATCTATATGGGCGAGGACGATGTCGCCCGCCAGCGCCCCAACGTCTTCTGGATGGAAAAACTCGGCGCCACCGTGGTGCCGGTGACCAGCGGCAGCCGCACCCTGAAGGACGCCATGAACGAAGCCTACCGCGACTGGGTGGCCTCGATGGACGACACCCACTATCTGATCGGCACGGTCTGCGGTCCCCATCCCTTCCCGGCCATGGTGGCCTGGTTCCAGTCGATCATCGGCATCGAGGCCAGGAAGCAGATCCTTGAGCAGTTCGGGAAGTTACCGGCCCGGGTTTTCGCCTGCGTTGGCGGCGGCTCCAACGCCATGGGTATCTTCCAGGGCTTCCTGGCCAACCCCGAGGTGGAATTGATCGGGGTTGAGGCCGGCGGTCACGGCCTGGCCAGCGGCCAGCACGCCGCCCGCCTGGCCGGGACCGACGCATCGCCCGGGGTCGCCCAGGGCTACAAGACCATGTTCCTCCAGGACGACGACGGCCAGATGCGCGACACCCATTCGGTGGCCGCCGGCCTTGATTACGTGGGGGTGTCGCCGATCCTG
The DNA here is from genome assembly GCA_020056965.1 of Deltaproteobacteria bacterium. Lineage (GTDB taxonomy): Bacteria > Desulfobacterota > Desulfobulbia > Desulfobulbales > JAGXFP01 > JAGVGT01. The sequence continues at coordinate 32,287 of JAGVGT010000070.1, read as the reverse complement.
GCCGACCTCTGGGAGAAAAAAAGGGTCCGCTTCAGTGCCGCCACCGATGCCGAGGTGATGGGCGCCCTGGAACTGACCATGAAGATGGAAGGGATCATCCCGGCCCTGGAATCGACCCACGCTTTCGTCCAGGCCTTCAAGGAGGCCCCGACCATGGGCAAGGACGAGGCCCTGATCATCAACATGTCGGGCCGCGGCGACAAGGACATCTTCACCATCGCCCACGCCTTCAACGATCCATCCTGGAAGGCGTTCATCACCAAAAAGGGCCGAGAATATGCAGCTGAGTGACTATATCCAAACCACCAAACAGGCGAAGGGCATCCTGCTGATGACCCACCTGGTCCTGGGCTACCCCTCTTTCGCGGCCAACCGCGAGGTGATCCGCCAGATGGTGGCCAACGGGGTGGAGTTGATCGAGATGCAGATCCCCTTCTCCGAGCCGGTGGCCGACGGGCCGATGATCGTCAAGGCCAACCAGGACTCCCTGGCGAACGGCACCAAGGTCAAGGAGTGTCTGGAGTTCGCAGCCGAGATGACCGCGACCCATAAGATCCCCTTCCTGTTCATGACCTACTACAACATCCTCTTCAAGTACGGGGTGGAGCGCTTCTTCCAGAAGGCGGTGGCGATCGGCATCCAGGGCTTCATCGTCCCCGACCTGCCGCCCGAGGAGGGCCAGGAATTCCTGGCCCTGGCCGACCAGTACAAGATTGCCCCGATCCTGATCTACGCCCCCACCAGTACCGAGGAGCGGATGGGCGAGCTGGCCAGGCATGCCCGGGGCTTCATCTACTGCGTGGCCCGGCGCGGGGTGACGGGCAAGCAGACCGACTTCACCAGCGACTTCGAACCGTACCTGGCCCGCTGCCGGAAGAGCACCGAGCTGCCCCTGGCGGTGGGTTTCGGAATCAGCAACCGGGAGGATGTCCGCTACCTGACCGGCAAGGCCGACATTGCGGTGATCGGCACCGCCACCATCAAATTGGTCGAGGAGAAAGGCCCGGAGGCGGTGGGGCCGTTTATTGCGGGGTTGCGGTAAGGTGGCCCGATCCCTTTAGTCACGCCAAGGAGGGCGGAGGTGGGGCGGTTATGAAACTTCGAATTTTACTGGTCACGGTTTGGGGGTTGTTTTGGGCGGCACCGGTCTGCGCCGGTTTAAACCCCGAGGCCAGCGCCTTCCTGCAGGAACTCGGCCTCGATGCCACCAGCCCCGAGGTGGTTGCGGTGGCCGATGACAACATTGATGGCAAAACCCTGGCCAAGATCGCCGCCAAACGCGACGAAATGGGGGTTAAGCGCTTTATCGCCACCCGCACCTTCGCCCATGCCTTCCTGAAGGATCCCAAGACGCCGTTCCCGCCCGCTGATGTGTACGACATCTACTACCTGAGCAAGGAGGAAACCGGCTTCATCGGCCAGGCCATTGGGGCGGAACTCGTGCAAGCCATTCGCGCTGCCCAACAGGGCAAAACCACACCGTAAGCCTCGGTTGGCCGCACCCCAAGCGACACCCACCAGCCAGTTCGAAGCGACCAAATTGTTCGATTATTCAGTAGCTTCGTGAATTTTATCTTTGGCCGAATCCAAGGCCTTATCAACTTGTTTACCAGCCCTTTCAGCGCCGCCCTCTTTTTCGCAAGCCACCGTTGCAACGGCTAAAATCAGCAACGAGAAACACAGTACCGCCTTTGCATGCAATTTCATTTTTTCAACTCCTTCTTAGATTATCCCACAGCGCCCGAGATAGAGCAGGCCGGATGGCCGGCTCAAGCGCCAGGCCGCGAAAACGCCATAAGCAGACCGAGCACGGCGGCAATAGCCAGCACGGCGGTCACGATACTTAACCACAGCAAGCGGTGCCGATTGGTTTCAATGCGCAGAACCAGTTGGGCATTTTGCTCGGCGAGGGCCTTAATGAGTTCCGAGGATGCGAGCATTTGGCCATGCAAGTCGGCCACCGCAGCCTCCAGCGCAGCAATGGCCTGCGACTCGGAAGCGGCGGCGGCCCGAGGGCGCGAACTAAAAGCCTCCGGCCCAGAGGGCTTCTGGGCAATCGCCTTCCACAGCTTCTTAGCGCCATCAGCAACCTTAGGCGCGTTCTTGATGACCTCAGACCAGGGAACGCCTGCTAGTAGGGCGAGCCAACCAATTGCCATGCCTGTGCCTCCCGAGGATCTCTAACTCCTAACCCAAAAACCAGCCAGCTCTGAGAACTCTCGACTGGCCGGCCCAGCCGACCTGATCTGCTCATCGTTATGGGCGTCCCGCTTGCCACTGGGCCACCCGGTTCAGGGATCTGGCCATTCCGTCCAGCTCCATTTATTTGCTCTTACTGGCAGCAGCCTTAGCTTTGCCGCGCGGGGGACGCCTGGTCTGGATATTGTTCCGGCAGGCCTGGATGGTGGCGGCATCCACGGTCACCCCCAAGATGCTCTTTCCCGCCAGGATGGGCTGCACGCAATTGACGATCAGACCTATGCCTTCCTTGGCTCCTCCCTTTACAAAGCCGGCATCCTTACAGATCTGCTCAATTCTAAGGCAGGGCTGATCTTTCCCCTTGGGTGCGGGGGTACCTGCGGCAAACACCACGGAGACCCCGAACGCCACGGCCAGCAAGGCTAGGGCTAGAGTTTTCATCTTGTTCTCCATTGGTTAAATTGGCAAATCTGCCGGAGGTTCTCAACAGAGCACAACCAAAAGCAACGGCGGACGCCCAACTTCTCACGCTTTTCGTTCAAGAAAGTCGAATTCGGCAGTTGGCTTTTTCCGATCATACTTAAGTTTCAGCTTACCAGCCAAGACATCCTTATAGAGTCGCCTACATATTCATCAGTTTTAATATCCCCAGAACCCCGGCCGGCTCTGAATGGCGACACTGGGCAGCTGAACCGTAGGCGATGACCAGTGGCGTTCATTGCAACCGCTCACCACCGGTCGGCCATCGGCGCTGTCTTCATTTCTTTCAGAACCCAGTAAAGGCCGCGCACATTCTCCCGGTGTTCCTTGAGAAGACAGAGAACAACAATTTCTTCGATGGCGCCAAGTGCACCGACGACGATCATCATATAAAACAGCCCCGGGACGTAGGCGACCAGGAAATAGGCGGCGAAGAACAACGCCAACAGGATGTTGGTGAGCTTGCTTGAATAGAGGTGCAGGGAGACCAGGCGCTGGAAGCGCAGGAGCGAAATAAGCTGGGAGGCCAGGTAAAAACCGAAGAGCAGGCCAATCGGCAGGATGTGGCTCCGCACAAACGGTTGTTCAAAGACGACCAGTCCGAGCAGCGTCAGGAAGTCCGTGGTCAGGTCGCCGATCGAGTCCAACTTTACCCCGATGGCGGTCTCCAGCTTCCAGTGTCTGGCGATTAAACCATCGAGGGCATCGGTGCCGAGGCTGATAATGATCAGCCAGGCGAACAGCATGCGCTGGCCGGAGAAGATGGCGTAGAGAATAACCGGCGCGGCCGCTATGCGGTATAAGGATAAGGCATTGGGCGCATTGAACACGCTGCCGCGCCTGGCTTGCGTTTCGTCCGCTTTCAGATTCTGAGTCATGTTCTTGTCATATTTCTGAACGTTTGAGATCACTTGCCAGCCCGTTACTGGCAGCAACTGAAAAGCGCCTCTTCTGGTCAAGTGCATTAACTTGTTAGTGATTGCCCTGTTTTTGCTGCTAAATCATTAATGTTTTCCACAATGAAGCCAGACGTCATATTTCCATTCATATCTAACTCAGGGTCGATTACAACAGCAAGCCCATCCGACTTAAAGATTTGAATGAGTTTATCAAATTCAGCGTCAGATTTTATAATCGAAATGGAGTAGTCAGGTAGTTCGAAACTCGCTCTTTTCCAATTTTTCACATAGTTCTCTACAGATAATGGCGTGGAAATCATAAATATAGCCCCCCCCATATCTATTGGTAGGCCACTGTTTTTATCCAAAAATAGAATAAGCGGTGTATAGGCATTTTCAAACAAAGAATAGGCTTTATTGATTGCATTCGTAAACCTCACAGGCTCGGCATTCGTACAAAGTATACATTCCTCATCATCATCTTTATTTTGTAGTGCTGCAGAATAAGTAATGAACATATTTTTTTTCGACGTAAAACACCAAGGATCATTGTTTTCTCTTGCCTTGTCAAAAGATGTATTAAGTTCTGTGGATACAGCAACAGCACCCTGTTCTGTTTCTCGTACAATTTGGGTTCTGTCAGTAACATACCTAGAACTTCCATCTTCTAAGTTTATCTTTACACAATACATTCCTTTTGAGATATTGTTGTAATCTGGCTTCCAAGCAATTGGGTATACTTTTTTAGGTAGAGATGAAAGGCTACCAGTCAGTCCTTGTCCTTTTTGTATGTAAGAATACCAAGACTTATAATCAAAATTCTTTAGGTGGGAATTTTCACGAAATATTTCAGCATCAATTACTCCCAATATTCTATCAATTGGAGTTGTACAATTCGCGTGAGCAAGGCCAACATCCTGGTCACGTCCATTTTCATCTAACTCAATGAGCGGTGCTTGATCATCAGAAACTGGATCACCACAATGAATGCATAAAAAAGGATCATCTTTGGCATTGAATATATTTGAACAAAGCTCTGAATAGCTCTTTGACATCGACGAATTTTCAAAATCTTCGTCTGTATTTATTGGCAAAATAGCCAGTTTTTTATCTTTGAAATATTCTTGCTTTTGTGAAATATAGCGTTCAACTCCTGCATAAGTTGAAGCTCTGTAGATAACATCCCAAGTGTCACCGTTTAGCAATTTCACCTTGTCTTCAAAGAAGACAACTCTTTTCTTTCCATCTTCATCAAATCTTATTAGCTCAACAATCATGTAGTCGGTGTCATCAATAAATGATTTGACAAGAACTACTTCTCTTCCAGAGAGATAATGCATTTTTTGTTTGTATCTCTAATATTTCCTTCTTAGCACTGTTTTTTTGACTACCAGAAATATTATCAACAAATCTACCAATTCTGCTTTCCAGGCCATTTTTGTTTATCGAAGATCTATCTTTTGAAAGTGACAGTCCTAAAGATATTAATGTTGACCATAGCAATTCTGGCGATACTTTTGATTTGCTAGATATAAGTGAAATTACAGCCTTTTCCAAAGGCATACCTGCTTCAATATCAATGACAGATACATATATTTTTTTTAATATGTCGAGCTTGACAACTTCATCAATTTCTTTACCAGCTTGCTTTAAGTAATGCAGAGCTATCATGCTGGTTAGAGTGTCAAATACAGACTCCTCTGATTGGTTTAAAGGATTTTGGGTAAATCCAGTATCATTGCTCTTAATACTTTCAGAAATTTTTCGAAGGTCACGGGTGATTTTTGATGATGCTTTTGAGGTGGTTACTAGAACGAATTTGTCACGTTCTTCAGCCCCTTTTAGATATTGAGCGACAAACTGTTTGATAACTTTAGAAAACTCTGAGTCTTCTCCTGCAGAACAGCTTATAGACCTTTTGGCTTGTATGTAAACAATGCCTAAATCTGTTTTAACAACGAGGTCATCAATTGCTTCAGAGGATTCGAAATGTATGCTTTTTATGTTTGCATTTCTTTCCATTCCTAGATCATCAATAAAAACCACTTCCATCATCATGTGCGTTAGAAATAAAGCAGAAACTCGTTGTTGGAAATCTATTCCTGCATTCGTGGCTGCTCCTCCGGCATTACTACTCATGACCAGATACTCTCGTTTAATTTTTAATTCATCACTAACATCGTTATTAGATAGCTTGCGGCTTTTCTTTTTCTTCCACAGGATACTAACTGCTTAAGGGCTCAAAAGTGGTCAAAAACTGGCCACTTGTTTCCTTAAATTGCGGCTTTTACCCCCCGTACGGGGGTGTTAGATGGAAAACTATATAATTCCGGCTAAAAATAGCCGGGGTGTTATATAGCTAACTGATTATGGGTGGCGCTGCAAGCTGAATCCCTTGACAGGCAAGGCCTTGCATTTGATTACGCCGGAAACGATGATTTACCCCCACATGGTGAAAACTCTACCATCAAGGAGACACGAAGTCCTCTCGACCTCTAGGGACTGTCTCCAGACAAAAAATTGAACCAAGGGATACCTGTGGGTTTGAGGAACGAAGCGCATTAATCGCGACAGGCTGAAAGCGAAAGGGCGAGGCGGAACTTATCCGCCACCGCCCTTTTTTGATTTCAGAAGAGAAGCTCTGGGAATTAGCCCAGGAACCTGAACCTCACACCGTCTCGCCGGTGGCGATGACCGCCCCGGGGCTGAGCTTGGCGTCGGAGTTGATGATGCAGTTGCGGCCGATCACCACTTCCTCTGGGATGACCGCCCGCTTGCCCACCAGGGTGATGCCGGTGTAGAGATGCTTGGGGTGGAGATGGTTGGGAACCTGGTGATTATCGCCGTGGCCGACCACGACCCGGTTACCGACGGTCACGCGTTTGTCGAGGATGGCCAGATCGACCACTGCCCCGGCCCCGATCCGGCAGTCGGAGAAGATTACCGAATCGCGAACCAGCGCGCCCGGCCCCACCACCACCCCCGGCGAGAGCACCGAGTTGATCACCTCGCCCTCGATCCGGCAGCCGGCCGAGATCAACGAACCGCTGACCTTGCAGCCCTTGACGAAGCGGGCCGGGCAGCGGTCGGCCACCAGCCCGTCGGCCTCGGGGTTGGAACGGATCCCCCAGGTCTGGGGCGAAATGCCCGAATCGGGGCGGAGCAGGTCCATGTTGGCTTCCCAGAAGGCGGGAATAGTGCCGACATCGCGCCAGTAGCCATGGAAGCGATAGGCGAAGACGTTGTCCTGCTCCACCGCCCGGGGGATGATGTGCATGCCGAAGTCGATCTCCAAGCGGTTGCGGGCCAGGGTGGAGAGCAGATAGGCGGTGGAAAAGACGTAGATGCCCATGGAGGCCAGGTTGGTCCGGGGCTGTTCCGGCTTCTCCTCCCATTCGACAATCCGGTCGTCACTATTGGTGATGCCGGTGCCGAACTGGTGGATTTTGTCGATCTCCACCTCCATCATGGCCACGGTGATGTCGGCCTGCTTGCTGCGATGGAAGGCCAGCATCTGCTCCAGGTCCATCTGGTAGATGTGGTCGCCGGAGAGGATCACCACCTCACTGGAGGGGTGGCCCTTGAGGAAATCGAGGTTCTGGCGAACGGCGTCGGCGGTGCCCTGGTACCAGTCCGAATCGTGCGAGCCGGTGCGGGGCGGCAGCACCTTGACCCCGCGGGTCCGGCCGCTCATGTCCCAGGCCGAACCATTGCCCAGGTGGTTCATCAGGGAGAGCGGCTTGTACTGGGTGAGCACTCCGACCTGCTCCAGCCCCGAGTTCATCACATTGGAGAGGGAAAAATCGATGATCCGGTAGAGGCCGCCGAAGGGCACCGCCGGCTTGGCCCGGCTCTGGACCAAAACGTTGAGGCGGCTGCCGACCCCGCCGGCCAGCAGGAAGACCACGGCGGAGGTGGGCGGACGGAAGGTCGAAAAAGGCGCGCTCATTTGACCACCTCACCGCTGTTGGTGATTCCGGCCAGTTTGTTCTGGTCCAGGTGGGGGTAGAGAGTGCAACCGCCGCCGATGTCGGCCCCGGCCGGCACCACATTGCTCCAGCCCACCACCGTGGCGCCGCTCTCCGGCTCGGACTCGCGGCGGCCCACCCGGCAGCCGGGTTCGAAGACCACGTTGACGTCGCAGATTACCTTGTCCAAACAGACCTCAGCGCCGATCTTGGTATCGAAGAAGACCACCGAATCCTTGACCGTGGCGCCGGGGCCGACCTTAACCCCGGGGAAGAGGATGGAGCGCTCGACTTTGCCCTCCACCTCGCAGCCGTTATAGACCAGACTGTCGCTGATTTCGGCCCCGGGGCCGACCCGCAGGGGCTGATAGTCGCGGATATCGCGGTGCTCCAGGTTGGTGCGCAAACCCCACTCCTCAACGCGGACCGGCGGGTTGGCTCCCAGCAAATCCATGCTGGTCTGCCAGTACTCCTCGACGGTGCGGGTGTAGCCCCAGTAATCGCCGAACTTGAAGCCGTACACCCGCCGCCCCTCGGCGACCATCCGCGGGATGATGTCGCGGCCGAACTCGAAGTTCTCCCCGCCCTCGATCTCCCGGCCCAGTTCCTCGTAAAGCACCTCGGGTTTGAAGCAGAAAACGGTCATCGAGGCCCAGTTGAACTCGGGTTTTTCCGGCTTTTCCCGATAGGCCAAAACCCGGCCACCAAGGGAGCCGTCCTCGCCGTCCAGGGCCGCCACCCCGAAACGGTGGGCCTTCTCCATCGGCACCTTGACGAAGGCGATGGTCAGGTCGGCATCGCGACCGTGGTGATACTCGATGAGCTGCCGGTAATCCATGTGGTAGACATGGTCGCCGGAGAGCAGCAGGATCGCCTCGGGGCGATGGTAGCGGACAAAGTCGAGGTTCTGGGCGACGGCATCGGCCGAGCCCCGGTACCAGGTCGATTTCTCCGAGCCCTTAAAAGGGGGGAGGATGGAGATGCCCCGGTTGCGGCCCACCATGTCCCAGGCCGAGCCGCTGCCGATATGGTTGATCAGGGAGTAGTTGCGGTACTGGCTGAGGATGGCGACCCGCTCCAGGCCGGAGTTCATCAGGTTGGAAAGGGAGAAATCGATGATCCGGTACATGCCGCCGAAGGGCACCGCCGACTTGGGCCGGTAGTAGGTGAGAACGTTCAGTTCATCCACCCGCCCGCCGGCCAGGATCATCGCCAGGGTCCCGTGTTTGAGTTTCATACCGCGTCCATTTGGGTCAAATGTTTGGTGGCCAAGCGCTTCAGGGTCTGGGTGGTGAAACCCTGGCCGTCGTTGACCAGCTTTTTCAGGGGCACCTCGGCCCGGGCCGCCTCGCGGTGGCCACCGGCCACCCCCAGCTTGGCGAAGATATTGGCGGCCAGGGTGCCGGCATTCTTCTTGTAGCCGTCGCAGCGGAAGATCACTACCAGCCGATCGTTGTGGATGCCGGAGACCAGGACCCAGGAAACCTCGTTGACCCGGTTGAAGAAGTCGGCGATCATCACCATGATGTCGGGGCTGCGGACCTTGCCCAGGTGGAGATAGAGCCGTTTCTTGTCAATCCGGTAATCGTTCAGGGCCAGCGTGAAATAGCTTAGCTCAGACTTGCGCAGTTCTGAAAGCTCAATTTTGCGGACCAGGTTGTGGTTGACCAGATTATAGAGGTAGCGAAAGGAGATGACATCGGCCGGCACCGACTTCTTCTCGAAGTTGTGGGTATCGACCTTAATCGCATAGAAGAGGGCGGTGGCCAGCACCACCGGCGGCTTGATCTCGGCGGCCCGCAGGTACTCGACCAGCATCGAGGCGGTGGCCCCGTAATCACGTCGGATATCGACGAACGTGGCACACCAGCCCTTGGTGGGGGGATGATGATCAATGACCGCATCAAAGGCAATGTTATCGAAGGCCGGCAGGTGGCAGGGCTGGGAGTCGAGAATGATCTTCTTGGAATAATCGGCCGGCTTGACGTTCTGCAACCGCTCGGCCGGAATCTTCAGCAGATTGAGCATGGCCAGATTGCTGAGCCGGCGGATCTCGTTGGGGTAGGCGATGGTAACATTCTTGACCCGGTAGCGCAGCAGCCGCTTAACCGCCAGGGCGCTGGCCAGGGAATCGGGATCGGCGTTGATCACCACCAGGACATCATCGTCCTTGCTGAACACCTTCAGAAACTCGCCCAGCCGCTCCTTGGCGGTACGCTTGGGAAGAGTTCCGGCCTTGCGGTCCGCTTGACAACCGTTGTTTTTCAAACATTCCCCCCGGAATTTTTTCGCGCGGGTCCGGAAACGGAATCGAAACAACCCCGAAGCGAAAGAAGCGAATCTACCACAATCGCCACCTCCGGTGCAACATTCCCGGCTGGGAGCGGAAAGCTCAACTCACTAATCTTGATGAACTCGCACAAAACTAAATCTGATTACCACTAATCTTCAGCCGGTTTTTTCCGTCATTCCGGCGCAGCCGGAGTCCAGAGAGATTGGTAACTTTCCCTGGATTCCGGCCTGCGCCGGAATGACTTTAAGACTAATGTCCAATTGGTGAAGGGTACACATTATCGGCCAGACGGCAGGTGGGTCCGGCATACCGGCTGAAGTTCAGTGGTAATCAGAAAACTAAATGCCATAACGCCAAGGCGCTAAGGCACAAGGATAACATCCTGAAATAACAGGCTTAAAACTTTGCGCCGACGGAGTCTCACGGCGTTCGCTTACCTGCGCCGTTGCGTTGAAAAATTACTTTCAGTTCATCAATCCTTAAAGAAGGGGACCGAGGGAAAGAGGCGATGCTCGGTGTGGGGGATGAAACGGGAACCGGAGAAGCGGAGCATGAACTCCTGGTTGACGTTCAATTCCAGATAGGTGATTTTGCGGACCAGCTCGCGGCAGGCCCGCCGGGCGCCGGCATCGCGCAGGACCAATTCGGCCCCGGCCAGGGAACTGTTGCCCACCGGCTGATAGGTGGCCAGCGGCAGATCGGGCAGCATCCCCAGGGTGATGGCCTGGCGGGGGGCGATGTGCTTGCCGAAGGCCCCGGCCACATAGATATGGGCCAACTCCTCGAACTTTACCCCCACCTGGTTGACCAGGGTGGTAAGGATCGAGTACATGGCCGCCTTGGAGCGCATCACCGCGTCGAGGTCGATCTGGGCCATGAGCACCGGCCGACCATCGGCCGAGTCTGCGGCCGGGACGACCACGAAGGCCGGGCCATCGGGAGTTTCCACCAGACGGGAGCCGGCGGCTTCAGGGCGGAACTTGCCCTTGAGATCGATAAACCTGGCCAGATAAAGGCCGGCCGCAAGATCGATGATCCCCGAACCGCACAACCCCCGCGGTTTGGCGCCGTCGATGGTGGTGTAGCTGAGAGCGCCGGAAGCTTGGTCAAACTCGACGTGGTCGATGGCCCCTGGCCCCGCCCGCATGCCCATCCTGGCCACCCCGCCCTCCAAGGCCGGACCGGCCGCGCCGGCACAGGCCATCAGCCAGTCGCGGTTGCCGATGATCACCTCGGCGTTGGTGCCGACATCGATCAGCATCGCCACCGCCTCACTGCGGTCCAGGCCAATGGCCAGGATTCCGGCCAGCAGGTCGCCGCCAAAATAACTGCCGACGCTGGGCAGCACCCAGACCGGGGCGGCCGGATGGATGTCCAGCTTCAAGTCGCCGGCCGCCGGGGGATCGACCACATTGACCATGGGGATGTACGGCTCGCGGATCAGATGGTGGGGATTAAGATTAAGAAAAAAGTGGGTCATGGCGGTATTGCCCGCCACGCTTAAGGCCCGGATGACGGCAACGGGAACCCCAGCCGCCCCGGCCAATTGGCGGATCAGTTCGTTGATGTCACCAATAATAGCACCGTGCAGGGCGGCGAGCCCGCCCGGCGTGGCGGCATGATGGATGCGGCTGAGGATATCGGCGCCGAAGCGGATCTGGCTGTTCTCCCGGTGGCCGGTGGCCAGCTTGGCACTGGTAGCCAGATCCAGCAAGGTCGCCTCCAGGTGGGTGGTGCCGAGATCCAGGGCCACGGCCAGCGGGCCCGCCGCCGAACCGGCCAGGAAATCGACCAGCTCGGGTCCTTCCGGCGGCTGGTTGACCACCGCCGTCCCGGCGAAGCCGGCAGCCCGGAAGGCCTCAGCCAATCCAGCCAGCCGCGGGTAGGCCACCCGGGGCTCCACGCCGTTCAGCTGCTCGGCCGCCGCCCGCCGCAACCGGTCCAGATCGGCAACGTTGTCACCGAGGCCTGGCACCACCGCCTTGATCTGCAGAAAACTTACCAGCGCTTCCATGACTTACCTGCCCTGTGCAACCTGCCGGGCCGCTTGCAGAGGTCGAAATGTTCCCCTCCCCTCTGGCCGGGGCGGGTTGGACTGAGATCGGCGGCAGGCAATCCCACCCTCCCCACAACCCCAGCCGGGAAAGGGCTGGGGAGCTGTTTCTGGGACTCAGGCAAGAGACGCATCCGAGATTCCTTTTGAATTAATGGGCCAGAGATAGTAAGTTTACAGGCCGCCGCGGGCCACCCTGCCCACAATTGCCCACAACTAAAATCCGGAAGAGAAGATGCTTAAAATTCTGGCCGTCATGATCGGCGCCGCCGTGAGATCGCTGAGCCGTTATCTCCAGTTCCTGGCCACCTTGATGGTCGCCAGCGCCAACTTGTCCGCCTGCACCCATACCGCCAACCGGCTGGCTCCCTTTGCCAGCGCTCGGCTCCGGGGTTTTCTGGCCGACTCCCGGCTGACCAGCGAATCGCGATTGTTCATCTTTACCGGATTAGTGGGCGGCATGACAACCTTTTCCACCTTCACCCTGCCCCTCCCCCAGCTTTTCAAGGCCGGTGAATGGCCAACCATCTGCGTCACCCAGCACCACCGGCTGGCCGCCTGAGTGCGAGGGACAACCGCCTGATGCCATTGTTGCTCTACTCATACCTGATCAGCGAGATCCTCGGCCCCTTTTTCGCCGGGTTGATCATCATCAACGCCATTCTCTTCCTGGGCAAGCTTTCTTCGCTCCTGGACGTGATCTTCGGCTTCGGCATCGGCTTTGGGGACTTTGCCAGAATCAGCCTCTATCTCCTGCCCAGCCTCATGCAGTTTTCCCTTCCCATGGCCAGCACGGTTGCGGTGATCATCGCCTTCACCCGCCTTTCCGGCGACAACGAGATCCTCGCCTTAAAGTCCGCCGGCTGCGGCCCATGGAAGATGCTGGCGCCGGTGCTCATGGTGGCCCTGTTCACCGCCGGCTTGACGGCCCTTACCACCAGCGTCCTGATCCCGCGCGGCAACGTGGCCCTGAAGAAGACCTTCTATCAGCTGGCCAGGGAAAAGATCGACCAGGGGTTGCGCAGCCAGGAGTTCAGCGACAGCCTTGACAAGGTGGTGATCTACATCGACCAGGTCGATCCCACCAGCAAGGAGTGGCAAGGGGTATACATCTCCGACCGACGCGACCCCGCCAACCCCCTGACCATCCTGGCCACCAAGGGCAGCCTGACCGCCGATGCCGATGGCATGGTGATCACCCTGGCCTTGCGGGAGGGCTCCATCCACCGGGACCGGGATGAAATCAGCCAGACCATCGCCTTCGGCGACTACCGCCTGCAACTGCCGATTAATTCAGGAGCCACCGGTCTTGATCCCAGCTTCAACCCCAAGAACATCGGGAAAAAGGACCTGGACCCGGCCCAACTCCTGATCCGGGCCGAAGAATTGCGCCAGCAGGCCCAGAAGGATCCGCACCTGCGCAATTTTTTCCTGGCCCAGAGCACCAATCTGGTCAGTGAGTATCACAGTCGCCTGGCCCTGCCGGTGGGTTGCCTGATCTTGACCATTCTGGCCCTGCCCCTCTCGCTCCAAAGCCGCCCGGGGCGGAGCAACCCCGGTCTGCCCATGGGACTCTTTTTCTTCGTGCTGTATTACCTGCTGTTCTCCCTGGCCCAGTCCCTCACCGAAACTTCGGGACTGCCGATCGGCATGTTGATGTGGGCTCCGAACCTAATTCTCGCGCTGCTTACCCTGGTGGCTTTGCGATCTTCGGCCCGGGAAAACTCGGTGCCCTTCCTTGAGCACCTGCTGGAATGGACCGCCGGTTTGAAAAAATTGGGCCGCCGGAGAAACACACGATGATTACGCTGCTCGACCGTTATCTGTACAGCCAGTTTACCAAAAACCTGCTCCTGGTCGGCGGCTCACTGATCGCCCTCTACCTGCTGGTGGATTTTTTTGAGAAGGTCGATAACTTTGTCGAGGCGGGGCAAAGCGCCGGCCTGGCCCTGCATTACCTGCTCCTGAAGATTCCCTTGATTATCGTCCAGCTGATGCCGGTTTGCCTGCTCTTGGCGGCGGTAATCACCCTGGGGGTCTTAAACCAGCACCGCGAACTCCTGGCCTTGAAGGCCGGCGGTTTAAGCCTGCGGCGGATCATCAACCCCATCCTCGCCGCCACCCTGATCTTTACCTTGCTGAACCTGGCCGCCAACGAATGGCTGTTGCCCAACACCCTGGGCGCCGCCAACCGGATCTGGTATGAGGAGGTCAAGAAGACCAAGTCCCAGGGCATCGTCCGCCAAGGCCAGGTCTTTTACAAGGGCAAGAAAGGCATATACACCTTCAAGCATCCCGGCGAAGCCACCAAACAGTTCTCCGACTTCAATTACACGGCCTGGGGTCCGGACTATACCCTGGATGAACAGCTCATCGCCGCCCGGGCCACCTGGAGTGAAGGGGTCTGGACCCTGGAAAAGGGCCGCAGCAAGACCAGGAAGCCGGACGGCGGTTACCGGGTTGAGCATTTCCTGACCAGCCGGGTAGCCTTGCCCGACAGCCCCGCTGAGTTCTTCATCCCTGCTTACCGGGTCGAGGAACTCCCCCTTTCCGAAAACCTGCGCAGCGCCAGGCAAGGTACGATCGAAACCAGTGCTCCGGCCCGGGCCAGGCTGCACCAAAGGCTTTCCTATATCTTCCTGGGCATCCCCCTGGTTCTTTTGGGGCTGCCGATTCTGATCCTCATCAACCAGCGCTGGCGGCGCGACCTGAGCATCGCCATCCCGGTCAGCTGCATCCTGGCCTTCACCGCCTGGGGCTGGTGGAGCGCCGCCCAGTCGCTGATCCGGGTCTATCATTTCGAGCCGCTGCTGCTCTCCTGGTCTCTGCACGTGCTGGCCGGCGGGCTGGGCTTGTTGATGCTGAAGCGGCAGGACAGCTAATTCCACTTGGTCAGATTCGGGAATACAGAATACAGAATGCAGAATTCAGGACACAGAATGCATGGAGTTACCCAATGGGTAGAAAGTTGCCCTTTTCTCCTGAATTCTGACTCCTGGATTCTTTTGAAGGTGACCAAGTGGAGCTGAAGATGGCCTGGGACCACAACCTTGATCTCGAAGAGACCCGCCGCCTCCTCGACCAGCGGCGGCCCCGGCGGGTGGGCATCGTCGGCCAGCCGCCGCGGGCGGTGATCGCCGAGCTGAATAGCCGCGCCATCGAGATCCTTGATCTCGACGCCATGCTGGTCCGGGAAGACATCGAGGCCACCGTGACCATCCTGCCCCGGGTGTACTGCGCCATCCTGCGCACCGTGGTGCTGAACGCCCTGCACCTTGACCTGGAGGCGATCGTCATCGACACCGGCCCGGGCAAATGCGACAGCGCCCGTTACGTGGCGACCATCCTCAAAGAACAGCTGACCATCCCGGTGCTGACCACGGTCAACCTGGACCGGGAGTCCTGCGGATACCCATACTGCCGGGCTGAGCTGGATTTGATTGAAAAATTCCAGGCCATCACCGAGGGGGTCAAAATCGCCCGGCCACCGGCAGCACCTCCCGCTCCCTGCCACCCCACCGCCGGCTTCTGGGGGGTGCCGCCCCGGGACTTTTCGATCCTCGCCCCCTTCCCGGCCACCACCCATGTCTACGGCTGGACCCGCTGCCTGGAAAACAAGACCCCGACCGACCTGGACCTGGAGATGCAGATCAACCCCGCCGTCCCCATGGTCTTCTTCGCCCAATCCTTTTGCGCCAAGACCGCTCTGGCCCGCCATCTGGCCAGGCAGCATCCCCACGCC
The DNA here is from genome assembly GCA_020056965.1 of Deltaproteobacteria bacterium. Taxonomy (GTDB): domain Bacteria; phylum Desulfobacterota; class Desulfobulbia; order Desulfobulbales; family JAGXFP01; genus JAGVGT01. The sequence goes on along the minus strand of JAGVGT010000070.1, from coordinate 16,653 downwards.
CTCTGTCTCGACATCGATCTGCACACCACCAGCAGCGCCAAGGCCAAGGTCCAGGCCTTTCTCGAACTCTCGGGGGTGGCCCCGTGATCCTGGCGGACTTCGGCACCTCCTACTCTAAATTTCTCGATCTGGCTGAACCCGATCCGCAGCCCCGCATCCTGCCGACCAAGGAGTTATCCAGGGACCTGCGGGTAGACCTGGCCACCGGCCACAACGGCAAGCGCTTCAGCGGTCGCTACGTCAACGAGCTGGTCGCCCTGGCCCGAGGCGCCGCAGCCTTGATCGCCGAGCCGAGTTATCTGGTCCTCGACTGCGGCAGCCGCGATATCAAATATATCCGCTACCAGGACGGCAAGCTCCTGGACATGGGCTGGAACGCCGAATGCGGCGCCTCGATGGGCTTCACCATCGAACTCCTGGAACGCTATTACAACCTGGATTTCAGCCGCCTGGCTGTGCCGGAAAAAACCTTTTCGGTCACCTGCGGGGTCCTGGGAATCAGCGACATTTTCGACGCCATCACCTCCGGGGCCGGCGAGGCCGAGGCGGTGGCCCGCTTTGTCAAGGGCATCGCCGTCAATGCCCACCGCTTCGCGGGTTCGCCGGAAAAACTCTACCTCTCCGGCGGGCTCTGCGACAATCCCCTTTTCGTCAAGAGCTTCCCCTGCCAGGTGGAGCCCCTGGGCCGCTTCGTGCTCCTGACCGGACTCCGCCATACCAGCGACCGCTAATCCGCAGCCAGCCGACAACCGGTTCCTTCTGAACAGCCCCGGTGACATTTTGAGGCGCCCGAGCAGGGCCGAAGTTGCGCCAGTTATTTCAACTGCTCCCGAACTAACTCCGGTCGGCGACGCCGAACAGTTTTACAGGCCCAGATCTCCGTTTTTCGTGACAATTTAGTTTTACAACTGCCGCTTTTTCAGGACTGGCCCGGCGTGGCACCTTGAAAGCGCTATCTGCCCGTTTTTCATCGCAAAGATAACCCTTGACTATTTCAAGCGGCCCTTTATTATCAGCAGACCTGACAAACTAGAGGGAAACAGCGGCATGGCCGGGAATCCAACATACGAAGAACTCGGACTGAGGGTGGGCGAACTTGAGGAGGAACTCCTCCGCTCCCGTCAGGAGAACAATCTTCTCAAGGCCGACCACACCCGCCTGCAGGCCATTCTGGAATCGGCCATCCACGCCATCATCGTGGTCAACGACCGGGGCCAGGTCATCGAGTGGCCGGGCCAGGCCGAATTGCTGTGCGGCTGGAGCAAAAACGAGATGCTCGGCAAGCCGATTTCGCTGATCATGCCCGCCCGGATCCGGGAGTTACACCAGACCGCCCTCCAGGAAGTGCTGCAGGGGAAACGCGGCGACAACTTCGGCAAGCGCATCGAGACCACCATCCTCTACCGTGACGAATTCGAGGTCCCGGTTGAACTGGCCGTGACCCTGACCCGGGTCGGCGACCGCCCGGAACTGACCCTCTTCATCCACGACATCACCGAGCGCAAGAACTACGAGGCGCAGCTGCACCACATGTCGATTTCCGACGAACTGACCGGGCTCTTCAACCGCCGGGGCTTCATGACCCTGGCCGACAAGCACCTGAAAATGGCCCAGCGTTGCGGCAAGGACGTCTTCCTGCTCTACGCCGATTTCGACAACATGAAGTGGATCAACGATACCCACGGCCATCCGGTCGGCGACAACGCCCTGGTCGAAACGGCGGTGATCCTCAAGAACACCTTCCGGCAGGCCGACCTGATCGGCCGGGTCGGCGGCGACGAGTTCATCGTCATGATGAGCGAACCCCGGGAACGTAACGGCGAGGTGGTCGTCCTGGAACGCCTGGCCACGGAGATCGCCAAGGCCAACGATCGAGCCCACCGCAAGTATCAGATCCTGCTGTCCATCGGCACCGTCCGTTACAACCACCTGGAACAGACCACCATCGACGAACTGATGTCCCAGGCCGACCTCTTGATGTACGAGGACAAGAAAAAGAAAAAGGCCCTGGGCATCGACAACTACCGCCATGAAGCCAAACCCGCCCAGCCCGGCAAGTCGAATCTGGAATAGCTTGCCCTAGCGGCGGGGCGCGCCTTGCCACCCCGGCCGCGCGCCCCACCTCAGCCGCCTGACCCGATTCACCACCCCAGCCCCCGCATCAGCAGACAATCCAAGCCATCCAGCCCCAAGTGCAGCAGTAGCCCCGCCCCCACCACCCGTCCGGCTGGCCAGATCGTCAGGGCCAGATAGCCAAGCGCCGCCACCCAGCCGTGCAGGGGATGAAAACCCAGACTACAGCGGTTCGGGTCGAAGACCGGCACCGCCAGCAGGTGGTCCAGGTCGATCAGCATGGTGGCCAGCATCAGCAGCCAGGCCCGGCGCCAGCGGGGCCGGAAGAACAGACCGGCCACCAGGCCCGGGGCGGCAAAATGCAGAACAATATGGATGATCGGGCGCAGCATGCCAACCTCCCTGGCTCAGTGGCTCATGGCTTTTCCGGGTGCATTATGCTATCCTGCGTCCGGAAAAGCACCCCAAAAAACCATCTCTGCCCCGAGGCCGCCAGCCCTTTATGCCACAGGACTTTCTCCCCACTACTGCTGAAGAGATGCGCGCCCGCGGCTGGGAGCGGCCGGACATCGTCCTGGTCACCGGCGACGCCTATCTCGACCACCCCGCCTTCGGGGTCAGCCTGATCGGGCGCTGGCTGGAGGCGCACGGTTACCGGGTGGCGATCCTGGCCCAGCCCCGCCACGACGACCAGCAGGACTTTTTGCGCTTCGGCGCCCCCCGCCTCTTCTTCGGAATCACCGGCGGCAATCTCGACTCGATCGTCGCCAACTACACAGGCAATGCCAAAGTCCGCGATGTGGACAACTACTCACCGGCCGGCAACCCCTATTTCGGCGAAATCCGCGCGAAGAGCCAGCGCCGCCGCCCCGACCGGGCGGTCATCCGTTATGCGGCTTTGGCCCGCCAAGCCTTTCCTGATGCGGTCATCATCCTGGGCGGCCTGGAGGCCTCGCTGCGCCGCTTCATCCACTTCGACTACCAGCAGAACCGGTTGCGCGGTTCGGTGCTGACCGACGCCAAGGCCGATCTGCTGGTCTACGGGATGGGCGAGCGGGCGGTGCTGGAGGCGGCGCAACGGCTGGCGCGCGGCGAAACGCTGAGCGGAATTGCCGGCACCTGCGAACGTCTTACCGAAAGCGCTTTCCAGGCCCGGGAGTTGGCCTCCCCCTCGCTGCACCTGCCGGACTGGCAGGAGATCGGGCACGAGCCCGCCCGTTTCCTGGCGGCCGAGCTGACCATCGACCGCCAGGCCCGGGCGCAGGCCGCGCAACCGTTGAGCCAGCGCCAACAGGCCTTGTGGGTCTGGCAGAACCGGCCGGCCGAGCCGCTGACCACCGGAGAACTGGACCGCCTCTACGAACTGCCCTTCCGCCGCGAGCCGCACCAGGGGGCGCCAAGGGTGCCGGCCTGGGAGATGATCCGCCATTCGCTGACCATCGTCCGGGGCTGCTCCGGCAACTGCTCCTTCTGCGCCATCACCCGCCACCAGGGGGTGGTGACGGTGGACCGCAGCCCGGAATCGCTGGTGCGGGAGCTGACCGAACTCACCCGTCATGCCCACTTCCGGGGCACGGTCAGCGACCTGGGCGGCCCCACCGCCAACCTCTACGGCACCGGCTGTCGCTTGAAAAACTGCTTAAAGCGCGACTGCTTTGCGCCGGAGCTGTGCAAAAATCTGACCATCGACGAGGAGAAGTTTATCCAGCTGCTGCGGGCCTGCCAGGCGGTGCCCGGGGTGAAGAACCTCCACGTCTCCTCGGGTCTGCGCATGGAACTACTGCTGCAGACCCCGCGCCTGCTGGCCGAACTGCTGGCCCGCCATCTGCCCGGCGCCATGAAGATCGCCCCGGAACACACCGACCCAGAGGTGCTGCGCCTGATGCACAAGCCGGGCAGCCGACTGCTCCCCGAATTCCTGGCCCTCTGCCGCAAGCTGGCCGCCGCCGGCACCACCAAGCTGCGTTTCACTCCCTACTTCATCGCCTCGCATCCCGGCTGCACTGAAGCGGCGATGCGGAATCTCGCCGCCACCGCCCGGCGCGAAGGGCTGGAGGTCCGGCAGTTCCAGGACTTCACCCCCACCCCCGGCACCATCTCCACTGCCATGTACGTGACCGGCCTCGACCGGGACAGCGGCCGCCCCATCTTCGTCGCCAAAAGCCACAGCCAGCGCCAGGCCCAGCGCCAGGTCCTGGAAGGGATCACCTTGCACCAGAAGGGCGGCCCGCCCCGCGTCCCCCAAAAAAAACGGCCACTCCCGAAGGGTGGCCGCTGAAGTTGTAACACTACCAAAAGAGGGTGGGCAAACGTCATTGCGAGGAGTACCCATAAAGGGCATAAACTTCGCGACGAAGCAATCTCGTGGGCTGGCCCGGAAAGATCATGCCCTGGGTGCCTTTGCGCGGAGTTCGAAGTCTTCGCTTATCTGCCGCGATCACTGCATTCCCCACGCAATGACGGGTTCCCCTTTTATTTCACCGGAAAATTCTTGTCCAATATCGCATTCCACTCGGCCAGCTTGCCGGCTGCCTTGGCCAGCAGGGGCTCAACATCGCCCTCGATGGTGACGGTACGGATCAGGTCGCCGTTGATGATCGCGTTGACCACCTTCTGGTCGGCCTCGCTCTCCACCGCCCCGAATACCGAATGTTTGCCGTCCAGCCAGGGCGTGGGCACATGGGTGATGAAGAACTGGCTGCCGTTGGTGCCGGGGCCGGCGTTGGCCATGGAGAGAATGCCCGGCTTGTCGTGGCGCAGGGAGGAGTCGAATTCGTCGGCAAAGTTGTAACCGGGGCCGCCGGTGCCGGTGCCCTTGGGGCAGCCGCCCTGGACCATGAAGTCGTTGATCACCCGGTGGAAACGGAGCTTGTTGTAGTAGCCGCGCCGGGCCAGGTTGACGAAGTTGGCCACCGTGTTGGGGGTCTTGTCGGCGAAGAGGGTCAGGCGGATCACGCCCTTGCTGGTGTCCATTACCGCGGTCAATTGGTTGTCGCTCACAGTGTGCTCCTAAAATGTTTGGTTGATAGTTATGGGAAAGCGAGAAGATAGCACCCGCCGCCGGGAAATGCAACCCGGCCGCGCACCCGCAAATCAGCATGGTAATTTAGCCGGAGATTGAATATATTGATGAACTTAAACTCCTTCAACCCCCAACGGGGAGGCCGCCTTACGACCTCCCGGCAGAACGAGATGCGCGAAGACGAAGTTCCCCAGGATCAGGGTATCGCCGAAGGCCTCAAGGAAGTCACCTACGCGGTGGACGCAGCGGGCCACTATAAGCTGGTGCCCAGCGCCGGCTGGGAGCCCAAGAATATCTCCAACTACCAGGCCTGGGAAGTGGTCGCCGCCCAGGTCGCCACGGCCCGGCAAGCGGTCCTGGCCGGCCGGGTTTCGCCCCTGGCCTTCCACATGGCACGCAACCAGATGGACACAGCGCTGCTGGCCCAGTACATGGGGCTGCCGCGCTGGCGGGTCTGGCTGCACCTGCGCCCCTGGTGGTTTAATCGTTTGACCGCGCCGCAATTGGCGAATTACGCTGCCATGCTCCGCACCACCATCGCGCAACTTCAGGACATCTCTCTGGTCGGTGAAATGCAGATTCCCGGCCGGGACAGGAACAACCATGCAGATTGACTACGCCCACCGCCAGTCGGCCCACTGCGAAAACGGCGTCACCGCCGGTCTGGTCACCCACCACGGCCATCAGATGAGCGAGGCGCTGGCCTTCGGGATCGGGGCCGGGCTCTTCTACGGCTACATCCCCTTCATGCGGCTGAACAACCTGCCGCTGGCCACCTTCCGGGTGATCACCGGCGCCATCTTCAAAAGGGTGACCAAGGAACTGGGAATCAAGACGGTCAGCCGCTCCTTCCGCAACCCGGCCGAATCGATGCGGGCCCTGGACGATACCCTGGCCAAAGGCATCCCGGTGGGCTTGCAGACCGGGGCCTGGTGGCTGCCCTATTTCCCGGAGGCCTACCGTTTTCACTTCAACATGCACAACCTGGTGGTCTACGGCAAGGAAGACGACAACTACCTGATCAGCGACCCGGTATTTCCGGAGGTGGTGGTCTGCGCCAGCGCCGATCTGGTCAAGGCCCGCTACACCAAAGGCACCCTGGCTCCCAAGGGGCGGATGTACCATCTGGCCGAGGTGCCGAGCGAAATTGACCTGGCCAGGGCGGTCAAAAGCGGCATCCACGGCGTCACCCGGGCCATGCTCAAATACCCCCTGCCGATCATCGGGGTCTCCGGTATCCGTTATCTCGCCAAACGACTGGAACACTGGCCGGAGAAGTTTGGGCCGGAAAAATCGCTGCTCTACCTGGGCCAGATGATCCGCATGCAGGAAGAGATCGGCACCGGCGGCGCCGGTTTCCGCTTCATCTATGCGGCCTTCCTGCAGGAGGCGGCGGGCATCCTTGGCGACGACCGTTATCTGGAACTATCCCAGCGGATGACCGGGATCGGCGACTGCTGGCGCGAGTTTGCAGTGCGGGCCGCCCGAAATTGCAAGGGGCGGGCCGGGGCCGAGGATTCCTTCCCGGCCATGGCTGGGATCTTAAGGGATTGCGCGGATCGGGAAGAGCAGCTGTACCGGGAGTTGGCGGTGTTGGTGGGGTGACAGCATTCCACAACGATTGTAACAGGCACGTCATTGCGAGGAGGAGCGCAACCCCGACGCGGCAATCTCTTCGAGCCAAGGAAAGGTTCGACCTGATTGCCCTTGCGAGGAGATTGCTTCGTCGCTTCGCTTCTCGCAATGACGAGTCTTCTCGAATACAAGAGATTATGTCAAAACAGCCCTGTGTCTATATCTTGACCAACCAGAATCACACGGTGCTCTATACCGGGGTGACCAGTGATCTGCCGAAGAGAGTTATTGAACATCGGACGAAACATACCAAAGGTTTTACTGCGAAATACAACTGCGACACCCTGGTCTACTATGAGGTTGCAGAGGACATGGAGTCGGCAATTACCCGGGAAAAGCAGATTAAGGCAGGATCACGCAAGAAGAAGTTGGAGTTGATTGAGAAGTTGAACAGGGAATGGCGGGATTTGAGCGATTCTCTTTGATCGCTTCTATCTCCTTGGTTGCTAGTATGCAGGAGATTGCTTCGTCGCTTTGCTCCTCGCAATGACGCGTTACCTTCCGTTCCATTAAAATAGATGCGTTCACCAACCAGTAAAAGGGCCAGCAAAAACCATGAAAAAAATCCTCCTGATCAGCCCGGCCTTCAACAACAACCTCCTGGAAAACGTCCGGGTCCTGGCCCTGCCGCCCTTAAACCTGATGATCATCGCCGCCCACACCCCGGCGGAATACCAGGTGGCAATCCTCGACGAGGCCTACGATAAAATCGATTTCGATGCGCCGGTTGATCTGGTCGGCATCACCTGCATGACCCCGCTGGCCCCCCGGGCCTACCAGATCGCCGCCGAGTTCAAGAAACGCGGGGTGCCGGTAGTGCTGGGCGGCATCCACCCCTCGATGATGAGCGAGGAGGCGGCCCAATACGCCGACACCGTGGTGGTCGGCGAGGGCGAGGAGCTCTGGCCCCAGCTGCTGGCCGACTTCTCCGCCGGCAAGATGGAGAAGTTCTACCGGGTGGTTAATCGCCCGGACATCACCCACCTGCCTGCCCCGCGCCGCGATCTCTTGACCAACAAGTATTTCGTCCAGACCGTCCAGACCTCCCGGGGCTGCCCGCACAACTGCAAGTTCTGCTCGGTGACCTTGTTCAATGGCGGCCAATACCGGATGCGGGAGATCGACGATGTTATCGCCGAGATCAAGGCGATCCCCGATAAACGGATCTTCATCATCGACGACAACATCATCGGCTCGGGCCAGAACTCCATCGACCGCGCCTTCGCCCTCTTCGACCGGCTGCGGGAATGCAAAAAGGAATGGGGCGGCCAGACCTGCCTGAACATCGTCGAACACGAAGGACTGCTGAAGGCCGCCTACAAAAGCGGCGCCCGCGCCTTCCTGATCGGCTTCGAGTCCATCGAGCAGGAGGTTTTGGGCACCATGGGCAAGAAGATCAATATGCGCCCCACCACCAAGAATTTCAAGGAGGCGATCAAGAAGATCCACGACCATGGCATCGCCATCGTCGGCGGCTTCATCTTCGGCACCGACAACGACGACAGTGAGACCTTCAAGCGCACCCTGGATTTCATCATGGAGGCCGAGGTGGACGCGGTGCAGCTCTCGATCCAGACCCCGCTGCCCGGCACCGCCCTCTATAAGCAGCTGGAAGAGGAGGGCCGCTTGCTCCTCAACCACTACCCGCAGGATTGGGAGGCCTACAACATCTTCGAACCGGTCTTTCAGCCCAAGAACATCAGCCCCCAGGAGCTCTACCAGAACCTGATCGCCGCCTATAAAACCGTCTCGGCCCCTTGGCCCTCCTGCAAACGGGGGCTGAAGACCTTCATCAAGACCCGCAGCCTGTTCGCCACCGGCATCTCCTTTTTCTGGAACTACGACAGCTTCCAGACCATCAGCAAGATCACCAAGCCGCGGATCTATTCCTGAACCCGGTCTGTTCGGGAATGCGGGATTTGCCTATTTTCAGCAGCAAACCAGTAGGGGTTCCCATTACCACACGACTCACCCCCTTGGCTATGCTCAGAAATAACCTGCCTGATCGGACAGTTACCAGCCACCCACCTCCAGCACCACCCTTTCCGCCCGATAAGCACTAACCAGAGAAAATTTGCTTACCTGCTTTACCCGGTGATAGAATTTTTTTGTCGCCGACCTCGCGACCGCCCCTGTTTCCAATTGAAAAGGTCCCAAAGCAATATGTTTCAGGTCGTCAACCTAAAGGTAAAGCCATGAACAAGCCGACCATTCTCTGTGCCGACGACGAGCAGCTCAACCTCACCCTGCTGGAAAACATTCTCACGAAAAACGGCTATAATGTCCTGCAAGCCAGCACCGGCATCGCGGCCCTGGAACTGGTGGAAAGCCAATCCCCGGATCTGCTGCTGCTTGACATCATCATGCCGGAGATGGACGGGTTTGAGGTCTGCCGCCAGATCAGGAGCGCCAGCCGGAACCGGCAGCTCCCGGTCATCATGATCACCGGGCTGTCCGACCGGGAGTCAAGGATCAAGGGGATCGAGGCTGGGGCCGAAGACTTCATCACCAAGCCCTTCGACAAAGGCGAACTGCTGGCCCGGATCAAGATGCTGCTGCATTTAAAAGCGCTGAACGACCGGTTGATGCACGCCTACGCCAACACCAACAGCCTGATCGCCTTCGGCGAACAGATCATTACCCGGCACAACCCCCTGCATTTCGAATTGGAATCCGCCATCGGCACGGTGGCCGACCAACTCCTGCGACACGCCCCCAACCAAGAAGATAAACCGGAGATGCTGATCATCGGCATTGACGACCGGCAGCAGGGCTGGTTGTGGTTTGTCTATGACGTCCGCTCGGGAAAAGCCTGCCGGAAAATCATCGATTTCGATCTAACTCTCTGCTTCGAACACGACACGGATGACCCCTGCCTGAATTTTTTCAACAACCAGGAGGAGACAGAACCGACCTGGCGGATGCAGATCGGCCAGATCGAGACCCTGCTTAAGCGGACGGTCAACAACGGCGCCTCCTGCCGCCTGTCGAACATCAGCGTGCAGGCCTTCAACTACGGCCGCGAACTGATGATCTACGACGCCGCCCTCTTGAACAGCCTGGCCCTGCAGATCCTGTTCCTGAAATCCCTGGCCGACCGGATCAAGGATACCGACGATGCCTTTACTTACACAGTGCATGCCCTGGCCCGGGCGGCGGAGGTCAACGACGAGGATACCGGCGACCATATCCTCCGGGTGGGGGCTTACTCCGGGGTCATCGCCGAATACCTGCGGATGCCCGAAAAGTTCATCAACATCATCAAGTTACAGGCCACCATGCATGACGTCGGCAAGCTTCATATCCCCGCCGAAATCCTGAAAAAGCCGGGTAAGCTGACCTCCGAGGAATTCGCCCTGATCAAAACCCACCCGGAAAGCGGCTACCGAATCCTCGGCGACAACGTCCGCATGACCATGGCCAGAAGCATTGCCCTGACCCACCACGAGTGCTGGGATGGTAGCGGCTACCCCCAGGGTTTACAGGGCGGACAGATTCCCATTGAGGGCCGAATCGTCAAACTGGCCGATATTTACGACGCCCTGCGTAATCAGCGGCCCTATAAAGCGGCCTTCGATCATGAGACCGCCTGCCGGATCATTCTGGAAGGGGACGGGCGGACCCGCACCGAGCATTTCGACCCGGAAATCCTTCAGGCCTTCCAGGTCTGCCATCACCAGTTTGAAGAAGTTTTTGCGCGGACCGAAGACCAGGGCCGAATCCTGAACCAGATCCACGGCATAACCTTTCATCAGGCCTCGACAGCAGCCCACACTGACCGGCAATAGACGAGCTTTAGCCCGGCGCCGCACTTTCCTTACTACCGCCGGTAAGCACCACAAAAAAGGGGAACCCTCCGAAGAAGGTTCCCCATATACAATGAACATGACCGGATTTTACGGCCATGGAAGGGCGCGCGGTTAGCACCCGCACACCGGGCTCTCAATTACCATACTGCCTTGCCACCTGCAATCTGAATCGAAACAAAAAAAGGAACCAACCATTCCTGGCGGGTTCCTTTTTTAATTTCATGGTGAGCGAGGCGGGATTCGAACCCGCGACCTTTAGCTTCGGAGGCTAACGCTCTATCCAGCTGAGCTACCCACCCACAAAAGAGCATGCGGTCAAGCAAGCAGGCCACTATATAACATTAAGTCGATTTACGGTAAAGCCATTTTCTCAGCCGCTCAGGCAGACCTTCAATACCTTGACCGTGGTGGCGGTGACCCGGCATGCGTGGTCGATGCGCCGGCCCACCAGGGCGACGATCCGGCCCCCGCTTTCCAAGACCACCAGCCGCGCCCGCTCGGCGGCCGGGAGCTTGTGGTCGCAGAGAAAGTCGGCCACCTTGCGACGCCCCGGCGCCCCCAGGGGGTGGAAACGATCACCGGGCTGAAAACTTCTGGCCAGCAGGGGGAAGAGGACCGAGGCGGCATCAAGATAATCACAATCCCCAGCTCTAAGCTCCGCCTCAGTCGGAGGGTGGTCAAGAATCTCGATCAGCAGGTTGCCTACCGGCGGTGCCACCGACCAGAGGCCGGGCGCGGTAACCGCCACCGCGAACGGCCCAATTCCCGCCGCCACCAGGCTACCCCGCTGCCTCACCCGTCCGGCCGGGTAGGCAAAGGTCAAAAATTCACCACCCCGGACCACCCGCAACCCTTCGGCCAGATGCAACTCACCGCCGTTCCCCGTGGCGAGTTGCCGCAGATCCTCAATCGCACGAAACCGCACCGGCGCCGCCAACTCCAGCAGGGCCAACTCCAAGGCCCGACGCTGCAAGGCAGGATGGCCGGCCAACAGACCGGCCGCATCCAGGACCAGTTGGTCGGTCGAAGGTGCCCCAACCAGGATGTCGCGAAAAAATCCCCCGGCCAATTCGTCCAGCAGTTCATCCTCAGCCCCCAGGATCCGCCCGGTCCGCACCAGACCGGCCCGGATCGCCGGATTAAAACGTTGTTCCAGCAGAGGCAAGAGTTCCAGGCGCACCCGGTTGCGGAGAAAACGGGGATCACGATTGGAACTGTCCTCCCGCCAGGCCACCCGGCGCTCCCGCAGATAATCGATAAGCCGGGCCTTGGGGAAATTTAGAAAGGGGCGAATCACCCCGCGATCGTTTTGGGCGGCCATCCCGGAAAGCCCGGCTCGCCCCGTCCCCCGGATCAGCCGCAGCAACAGCTCCTCGGCCTGATCGTCGGCATGGTGGCCGACCGCAATCAGCGCCCCACCCAGTTCCCCGGCCACCTGCCGCAGAAACCGGTAACGCAACTCGCGCCCAGCCTCTTCGACTGACTGGCCGTGATCCTCGGCGTGCCTCTGAACCGGCACCACCCCGATCCGAAAGGCCACCTTAAGGCCCGCTGCCACCGCCGCGACCAGGCCAGCCTCGGCCGCTGCCTCGTCGGGCCGCAAACCGTGATCGACATAGACCGCCGTCAATTCCAGGTCCAGCTCGGCAAGGAGCGCTGCCAGGACCAGCAACAGGGCCAGGGAATCGCCGCCGCCCGACACCCCGACCACCAGCCGGCTACCGTTGGGCAGCAGGTTTTCGGCCCTGAGGGTCAGTAGTGTGTCGTGTTCCAGGGGATGCAGGGCCATATCCGGACTTTCCGCGCCTCTCGATAATCCGTGATTTTCCGGCCGCCTTCGGTCATAATCAGTTACCTAACGGCGTAATTTCTGCGTAGTTATTAACCATACCTGCTGAGAATATCACATGAAAATCACCAAGGCGGTCATCCCGGTGGCCGGGCTCGGCACCCGTTTCCTGCCGGCCAGCAAGGCCATCCCCAAGGAGATGCTGACCATCGTCGACCGCCCGACCATCCAGTACATCGTCGAGGAGGTAGTGGCCTCCGGCATCGAGGAGATCATCCTGGTAACCAGCGAAGGCAAGTCGGCCATCGAAAATCATTTCGACTACGACTTCGAACTGGAGACCGTGCTCAAGGCCAAGGGCAAGGACGTCCTCTGCGAGGAGATCAGCCACATCTCCAACCTGATCGACATCGTCTCGGTCCGCCAGAAAAAACCCCTGGGGCTGGGCCACGCCATCTGGACCACCCGCAAGGTGGTGGGCAACCAGCCCTTCGTGGTGCTGCTGGGCGACGACCTGGTCCTCTCCGACACCCCCTGCACCCAGCAGATGATTGAACTATACGATGACTGCCAGGAATCGATCGTCGCCATCCAGCGGGTGCCCCTGGACCAGACCTCCCAATACGGGATCGTCGAGGGAGAAAGAGTACGGGAGGGTGTGGTCCGGGTCGAGCGGATGTTTGAAAAGCCCAAACCCGGCGTGACCACTTCCGACCTGGCGATCATCGGCCGCTACATCCTCCAGCCCGAGATCTTCGAGATTCTTGGAGGCATCCAGCCGGGCCACGGCGGCGAGATCCAGCTGACCGACGCCTTGCTCACCCTGGCCCACCGGCGCCCCATGTACGCCTACGAATTCAAGGGCACCCGCTATGACGCCGGCGACAAGCTCGGCTACCTCAAGGCGATTATCGCCTTCGCCCTGCGCCATCCCACGCTGGGCAAGGAATTCCGCAAGCACATCAAGGAGATTTGTGTCGATCTGTGAGCAAGTCGGCAACGACAAGGCTCCGACCTAACTGCCTCGGCGATGAGATTGCTTCGGTCATTCCATTCCCTCGCAATGACGGGCTCCCTTTCAATTCGTAGAACCCGGCACGTCATTGCGAGAAGCGAAGCGACGAAGCAATCTATCTCAAAACTCGACAAATTAAAGAGTTAATCGCGGAGTTCATGCCCCCTTAAGGGTTACTCCAAAGAATTCCACCGGTAAACACCCGAATGCCCAGCACCAACAACTATCTGGAGGTGGCCGTTGCCGCCCCCATTCATCAGAGTCTGACCTATCTGGTCCCACCCGGCCAGCCGCCGCCCAAAACGGGCTGCCGGGTCCTGGTGCCCCTGGGCCAAAGGCAGGTGACCGGCTACGTGCTGGGTCCGGCGGCCTCCCCCGACCCGGGGCTGAAGATCAAAAAGTACAGCGAACTGCTGGACCGCGAACCGCTCTTCCCGGCCGCCATGGTCGCCTTTTTTCGCTGGATCGCCGACTACTACCAGCACCCGCTCGGCGAGGTGATCAAAACCGCCCTCCCCGCCGGCACCACCACTTCCAGCACCCGCCGGCTGCTCCTCACCGCAGCCGGGGCGGAAAACCTCGCCAAGCTGGCCGGTTCGCCCGCGGCCCCAGCCTGGTTGGGTGACCTCCTGGCTCGGGGGGAGATTCCGCCCGGCGCCACCCGCAAATTAATGCGGGACCGGGCGGCGCGCCGCCATCTCGACCTATGGCGGGGGGCCGGCTGGCTGGAGCTGGTTGAGGAGCTCGCCGGCGATCAGGTCCGGGCCCGCCAGGTCACCTGCGCCACCCTCACCCCGACCGGCCTGGCCGATCTTCCAAAGGATTTAAAAAAATCGGAATTAAAGACCCTGACCCTGCTCCGGGAGCTTGCCGGCGGCCAGGCGGTGCCGATTCCCCGGCCGCACCTGGCCAAGGCTTACTCCGGAGCCCGGGCGGCCCTGACCTCGTTGGCCGTCAGAGGGTTGGTTGAACTGAGCGAGCTCCCCCTTTATCGCGACCCCTTCGGGGAACCGCCCTTGATTTTCCCGGAACCGGCCCAACTGACCGAGGAACAGATCGCGGTCCTGGCCGAAATCGCCGCCGCCCTCACCAGTGGCAAGTTCTCACCCATGCTCCTGCACGGCGTCACCGGCTGCGGCAAAACCGAGGTCTACCTGCGGGCTGCCAAGAAGTGTCTGGGCCTGGGCCGTCCGGTTCTGGTGCTGGTCCCGGAGATCGCCCTCACCACCCAGCTGGAGGGCCATTTCCTGGCCCGCTTCGGCAGCGAGGTCGCCCTGCTCCACAGCGGTCTGACCCCCGGCGAACGTTTCGACCAGTGGCAGCGGATCGTCAGTGGCCAGGCCCGGGTGGTGATCGGCGCCCGCTCGGCGGTCTTCGCCCCCCTGGCCGCCCCTGGCCTGATTATCGTCGATGAAGAACACGACACCTCCTACAAGCAGGAAGACGGTCTGCGCTACCAGGCCCGCGACCTGGCGGTGCTACGGGCCAGCCTGGCCGGCGGGGTGGTCCTGCTCGGCTCGGCCACCCCCTCGCTGGTCAGCTACCAGCATGCCTTAAACGGCAAATACCGCAGGCTGGCCATGACCCGCCGGGTGGCCGACCAGGCCATGCCCATGGTGGAGGTGCTCGATCTGCGCAAGATCAAGACCGTCTCCGGGCGGCCGCCCCTCTTCTCGCGGGAGCTGACCGTGGCCCTCAAGGAGACCCTGGCCGCCGGCGACCAGAGCCTGGTCTTTCTCAACCGGCGCGGCTATGCCGGCCTCATGCTCTGCCGGACCTGCGGCCAGGCGGTGCGCTGCCCCAGTTGCGCGATCAGCCTGACCCTGCACCAGGGGCGCGGCGAGTTGCTTTGCCATTACTGCGGCCACACCGTCAACAGCCGGACCCTCTGCAGCCAATGCCAATCCACGGACCTGATCCCGATCGGCTTCGGCACCGAGCGGCTGGAGAGCGAACTAAAAGCCATGTTTCCAGCCGCCCGCATCGCCCGCCTGGACCGGGATACCACGGGCAACCGCCAGGAGTTCCTGGAGATCCTGCGGGCGGTACATGAACGCAAGGTGGATATCCTGGTCGGCACCCAGATGATCACCAAGGGCCATCACTTCCCCCATGTCACCCTGGTGGGGGTGGTCTGGGCCGACGCCAGCCTTAACCTGCCGGATTTCCGGGCCGGGGAACGCACCTTCCAGCTGCTCTCCCAGGTCACCGGGCGGGCCGGACGCGGCGAGAAACCGGGCCGGGTGATCATCCAGGCCCTGAACCCCGACCACTATGCCATTGCCACTGCCCGCGACCACGACTACCAGGCCTTTTTCGAGCAGGAAATGGCCTTGCGGCGGGAACTGAAGTTTCCGCCCTTCGGCCTGCTGGTCAACCTGCGCTTCGACGGGGTCGATGAGCTTCTGGTCCGAAGGGCCGCCGAACAAACCGGGGTACAGGCCAACCGGCTGAGCCGCGGCCGAAAAATCGCGGTCCTGGGCCCGGCCCCGGCCCCGCTTTCCCGACTCCAGGGCCGCTACCGCTGGCAACTCCTGCTTAAAGGCGAAAACCGGGCCGATCTGCACGCCCTCTGCCGCCAGCTTAGTAGCGAGCGGGAACCGGGACCGGTCAAATTGACGGTGGACGTTGATCCGGAAAATATGCTATAAGGGATTTCCCTAAGAGACTCGGACCGATGGCACTCCTGACAATCCTAAAATTCCCCCACCCGATCCTCCGGGCCAAGGCCGAACCGGTCACCGATTTCGGGCCGGAACTGGCTGGCCTGGTAGCCGACATGGCCGACACCATGTACGATGCCCCCGGCGTGGGACTGGCCGCCAACCAGATCGGCGTAACCCGCCAGATTCTGGTCTACGACCCGGAACCGGACAAGGAAAAACGCGCCTACCAGGTGGTGATCAACCCGAAAATTGTCGTCGCCGAAGGCGAGGAAGTGGGCGAAGAGGGCTGCCTGAGCGTTCGCGAGTATTGTTCCGAGGTCAAGCGGGCCTGGAAAATTGTGGTGGAGGCCCAGGATCTGGCCGGGCAACCGCTGGTCATCGAGGCCGAGGACTTCCCGGCCCGGATTCTCCAGCATGAGATCGACCACTTAAGCGGGGTCCTGTTCATCGACCGGATCAGCGCCCTGAAGCGGGCGCTGTACAAGAAACGGCTAAAAAAGATGCTGCTGGCC
The DNA here is from genome assembly GCA_020056965.1 of Deltaproteobacteria bacterium. GTDB lineage: Bacteria > Desulfobacterota > Desulfobulbia > Desulfobulbales > JAGXFP01 > JAGVGT01. The sequence goes on along the minus strand of JAGVGT010000070.1, from coordinate 132 downwards.
GAAAAAGAGGAACAAGAGGAGACACAGGGCGCAAATGGCTAACCAACCCCACCGGATCATTTTCATGGGTACCCCCGAGTTTGCCGTGCCCTCGCTGCGCGCCTTGCTGGCCGGTCCCGACCAGGTAGTGAG
>JAGVGT010000031.1 GCA_020056965.1 Deltaproteobacteria bacterium | reverse complement strand
GCGGTTTCCCGGGCCGAGGCCCGCCCGCCGCCGCGATGATCGCGAATCCCGTATTTCTTCAGATAGGTGAGGTCGCCGTGGCCGGGCCGGAAGATCTCCTTCAAGTTGTCGTAGGACTTGCTGTGGGCGTCCTGGTTAAAGATCACCAGGGAGATCGGTGTGCCGGTGGTCTTGCCCTCGAAGATCCCGGACATGATCTCCACCCGGTCCGCTTCCTTGCGGGGGGTCGAGGCGGGGCCGCTGCCCGGTTTGCGCCGGTCGAGGTCGCGCTGGAGGTCTTCCGCCGATAACTCCAAGCCGGGCGGACAACCGTCCACCACCGCCCCCACCGCCGTCCCGTGCGACTCGCCCCAGGTGGTGACCCGGAAAAGCTCGCCAAAAGTGCTGCCTGCCATTTATCTCACCATGTTCTTTAGTTAATTCAGCGGCGGTTATGCCGTCTTGGCTATCCAGAATGACCAGTTATATCGTCAACGGTCTAGTGGACCTGCCGGTAGTTCATCGGACATCTGCCTCATACAATAGATTGGCGTTTGATATTAGTAAATTTTAGAGGCCATGCGGGTTTATTATTTACGAAAATTTCTGCACCAGATTTAGATCGGCAAAATATGCATCTCCTGGCGAATCTGGTGCGTACCCTTCAGGAACAAGCCTTTGCGACCGTCGATACTGATCTCATCGCCGAAGCGGATCACGACGCCGTTGATCTCGGCCCGCTCCTCGGTTTCATAAACCTTCAGGGCGTTGCAGCCGACCACGCAGGTTTTCTCCAGCCGCAGGGCCACCACCGAGGCGTGCGAGGTCTGGCCGCCCCGGGCGGTCAGGAGGCCATCGACCATGGAGATGTCCTTGATGTCCTCCGGCACCGTGTCCTGGCGGATCAGGATCAGCGGGACGGATGGATCACTGGCCCGCAGCGCCTGGATATTCGCGTCGGTAAAGACCGCCCGACCGGCCAGGGCGCTGCCGCTCACCCCGATGCCGTGGCCCAGCAGGCTGGCGTCGATCTCATCGGCGAAGACCTGGAAGCTCTCCTTTTTCTTGATGGTGATCATGTCGCGGGTCTGGAGCAGATAGAGATTATCCGCCGCCGGGCCGTCGAAGGTGAACTCGATCTCCTGGGGGTTCCAGCGCTTGACGTAGCCCAGGTCGCGGGCGATGGCCAGGAGCCGCTCGTAGATCGCCGGGAAGCGCACCTCCAGGGACATCTGGGCCTCGCGCCCATCCAGCTCGGCCTGCTCCACCGAGACCGGATAGGTGGCGACCAGGCCGCTGACGATATCCTCGCCCTGATCACCCACCGCGTAATCGCCCCAGAGCGCCACCCGCTGGACCTTGCGGTAGGGATGGGCGGTGAAGAGCACCCCGCTGCCGGAAGTTTCGCCCAGGTTGCCGAAGACCATGGCCTGGACGATCACCGCCGTGCCCCAGTAGTCGGAAACATCCATCAGGCTGCGGTACTCGCGGGTCTTCTCGGTGTCCCAGGAGTGCAGGACCATCTCGATGGCCCCGGTCAGCTGCAGCCAGGGGTCCTCGGGAATCTCCACCCCTAATTCCCGGATATGTTCCTGATAGGCCAGGGCCAGCTCGCGCATCTGTGATGGAGTAAATAGTCTCTTAACTGACACTCCATGCCGTTGCTTGGCGGTATTCATCAAATTCTGAAAAGTTTCACGGGCAACACCGACTGTCATCGCCCATGACTGTAAGAAACGCCGGTAATTATCCCAGGCCAGGAACTCGCGGCCGGGCTCCTTGGCGAACCCCTCCACCAGGTCCTCGTTCAACCCGACATTGTGGATGGTGGCCATCATCCCCGGCATCGACACCGCCGCCCCGCTCCGCACCGAAAGGAGCAGCGGATTGTCCGGGTCGCCAAATTTGCGGCCGGTCTGGCGCTCCACCTCGTTCAGTGCCCCGCGAATCCGGGCCATCAGCTCATCGCGGGCCCGGTTGAACTTGACGATGGCCGGCCAGCAGCGGAAGATCTCGGTGGTAAGCACGAAGCCCGGCGGCACCGGCTTGCCGTCGGCGGCCAGCTGGGTGAGGTTGAAACCCTTGTTGCCCAGGAGAATCAGGTTGCGGCTGAAGGAGCTGCGCTGGTGCAGGGAGCTGACCACCCGCTCGGGGTTGTAAGTCATCAAGAGGTCGAGGGTGTGCTCATCCAGCAGGTCTTTCTGGTTCTCCAGGGTCTGGTAGATGCGGGTAATGAAGTTGTCCAGCAGCTGCAAGCCGAAGGTGCCGGCGATCAGGTCGCGCAGGAAGGATTCCGAGAGGCGGTGGATCGAACCGGCCTGATCGTCCGCCAGCCAGAGGCCGCGATACTTGGCGAGCAGGTTGTCCTCGCCATCGCCGGCGCAGATCTGCGGGACGATGATCGACAGGTTGTTCTCGTGGATATTGGTGTAGTAAGCGTAGATGACGTCCTTCACCCCCTCGGATAACCCCCGGAAGATGTCCAGGTACTGGGTATAGGAGAAGCGCTTGATGCCGATGGAGCTGGAGAGCAAGGAGAGATAGGTCTCCAGGCGTCGGCTGGTGACCCCGTCGATCCGCAGGGCCCGCAGGTAGATGCGCAGACACTTGCCGATCCGGATGAAGGTGGCCCGGGTGATAAAGGAGAGGTTGACCGACTCCGGCAGTTTTTCCAGATAGAGGTTGGCCAGGTTCTCCAGCCGGAAGGTCAACCCCAGAGCGTCGAACTTGCGTTCCCGGTAGCGGCCGTAAACCGAGGGGATGTCGACGGCGATGTGGCGCTTGTGGTAGATGTCCTCCTTGGCGGCAAACTGTTCGCTGCTCAGGATCACGGTCTTCAAGTCCTCCAGCCGCTCGAGCAGGGCCGACAGGCACTGGAAGGTATCGCCGGAGTCCAGCACCTCGATCAGCCCGGTCATCTCCGGGAAACCCGAGTTGGCGGCCTGCTCCAGCTGCAAACGAAGCTCCTGGAAGCCCAGGTTGTACTTCTGGTTGACCAGCTTGAACATCCGGATCAGCAGGACAAAGCGGCGGGTTTCGTCACCGGCCAGGTCGGACTGCCGCGCGACGAAAGAGGCCAGCCGGCGCTCCTCCCAGTCGAGAAACTGGTCGATGGTGGTGATGCCGCGCTGGGCCATGCCCCGAGTCATCAAGGTGTGCAGGTCGTCCACGTAGTGGCCGTTGACCGAAATCCGGGCCAGCACCTCTTCGGGCAGATAGGGGGTCAGCACCGATTTGTCCAGGGTCAGCCAGAACTCGAAGATCGCTCGGATGAAATCAACGATCAGGTTGCTGCTCTCCACGTGGCTCTGCTTGCGCAGGAAGTGAATCAGGAGATCGCGGCGGCTGTGGATCTCGTCCAACTCGGTGGAGACCTCGCGCAGCACCCCCTCGGCGCCGATCTCATTGAAGAAGACCGGCATCAACTTGGCAAACTGCTTGACCAGGTTGAAGACCGGCTCGATCGGGTGGTTTAACAGCTCACTGATGTCGCGCTGGAAGAGGTCGGTGTCCTTGACGCAGGTGCCGGAGAGCTTGAGGTTGATGATCAGGGCCGAAAAGAGGGTGGAGCACCACTTCGGCTCCTGCATGATCAGGCTCAGCCAGACCCGGATGTTCTCCAGGTGCGAGGGGTTGTAGATCGGCTGCCACTCCTCGTCCACCCCGCTGACCCGGGCGTACTGAAAGCCGAAACGCACCGTCTCCCAGAGGAAGGTCTCGACCAGCCGGCTGCTCTCCCTTTTAAAGACCTCGGCGCCCAGGACCTGGATGCACTGTAGCGAGGTGTGCGGGTAGCGGCGGACGTTGGCCTTTAAGAGCTTGAAGGTGGTGAGCAGGAAGGATTCGATCTCCTCGAAGGTCTGCTGGCGGATCAGCTGGATCAGGCCGCGATTGATCTCTCGCAGAGTCTCCTCGTGGATCAGGTAGAGGCCGGCGGTGTCCATGATCCGGAAGAGGAAGAGCAGCTTGCGGTTTTCGGCGAAACGGTCGCCGGCCTCGGGCAGCAGTTCGGCCCCCGCCTCCACCAGTTTTTCCGGAATCTCTTTGTAGAAGCGGACGATATCCATGTGGGCCGGCAGCTCCAGAAGCTTTTCCAGAGCCGCCTTGGGATTGGCGGCCACGACCACCGCCTCGGCCGCCGCCAGGTGCTCGCGGATGCGCTGGTGAGAGATGGCGTTGAACAGCCGCCCGGCCTGCCAGCCCCGGCAAAGTTCGCCGCACTCGCCCAGGAACCAGGGCAGCGGATCATCCTCGCTCAGCCAGTACTGGAAATTCAACCGGAGGAGCTTCTGGATCAGGGCGGCCAGGGGGGTGAAGTCATAAACCGCCCCCTCGCCCTGCCGCGCCACCAGACTGAGCATGGTGGCGCCAATCTTCTTGATCGGGTGGTGACCTTGGACCATGAAGAGCATGGTCTTCTCGTCCAGCTCCCCCAGCCGGTTGAAACAACCCCCTAGGGCGTCGCGGTAAGTCGGGAGATCACCATCCTCCAGACCGGCCACCACCTTTTCCAGGTAGGCCAGCAGTGCTTCCATGGCCTGGGCCAGCTGGACTTCGTTTTTGCGGGTGTCGGCGATGGCGGCGAGAAACAGGTCACAGAAGCGCTCCAAGGCCTCGGGGCCCTGGGGGTGCTTGTGGTAGTAAACGTGATTCTTGAGGGCGAAGCCGCGCAGCCGGGGCAGAATCAGGCTCCAGTTGCGAAAGGGATGGCTGATCTCGAAGAGCAGGCCGCTGATGGTCGTGGCCACGCCCTTGTAGGGGGCGACAATCTCTTCGAGCAGTCGCAGCTCAGGCGGCACCACCACCTCATCCACCGCGGTTTCCAGTAGATTGGCCTTGAGGGCGTCGGACTCGAGCACGGGTTTTTCGTCGGTGGTCATAAGGCTCTGGGTGAGGAAGGTGGAACAGCAGACCCCGCCAACCGGGGCAGCTCCAAAGGAAACTGCCACGCCGGATCGTTTCTGGCAAGGAGGTTTTCGGGAGCAGCCATCAATTCAGGCTTCCCGAAGGACAACGGCGAGCCTGGCGAAGCAGATAGGCGAGGACGGCGATCTTCACCGTGGTGTAATAACGCAAGCTTGCCTGGCTGCACCAGCCAGGCCGACAAATCGGGCTTTCGCTGGGTTATGAACGGAACCGGCCGCGGCTCAGCGGATGGTCAAGCGGTTCCGGCCTTCCCTCTTACTCTCGTACATCAGGGTATCGGCCCGCTTGATCAGGGTTTCCATATTGTCGCCATCCCGGAAGAGGGTCGCCCCCATGGAAACGGTGACTCGCAGCTCCTGGCCCTGATGGATGAGGTAGGCATGTTCGATCAGCAGCCGCACCCGGTTGCCGATCACCTCCAGCTCTGCGGTCGTGCAGTTCCTGATGATGCCGATAAACTCCTCGCCGCCCCAGCGGCCGTATAGGTCAAAGGGCCGCGAATTGGTGATCAGGGTGTTGGCGACAAATTTCAGAACTTCGTCGCCCACGTCATGGCCGTAAGTATCGTTGAACTTTTTGAACCAATCGATATCCATGAAAAGAACGCCGAAGCTGGCGGCCAGACGTTTCTTTTCTTCGAAGTGGCTCTGGAGTTCCCTTTCCAGGTAATGACGATTGGCGAGCCGGGTCAGATTGTCCAGCAGGGCCAGCTTTTCGAGTTCCTGGACCCGCAACTCGTTGGCGCCCAGGCCGCTGATATCGGTGAACAACTCGACCCCGCCGACGATAACGCCGTTCTCGTCGGTCAGGGCGCTGGTCCGCACCGACACCGGAACCCGATGGCCGTCCCGGTGATGCATGTAGACCACGGCCTCTCGGGGCTGGCCGTCCTCCATGGTAAAGGCCAGTGGGCACCTGTCGAGGCAGAGGCAATTGCCCTCGCCATCCATGTGGGTCAGGATATTATCCGAACAATGCCGGCCCACCACTTCATCGGCCATAAAGCCGGAAATTTTCTCGGCGGAACGGTTCCAGTAGGAGATCTGCCGGTCGCGATCGACAAAGTAGAGGCCGTCATGCAAGGTCGCGATGATGCGCTGGTAGGATTGCTTGTTGAATTTCATCGAATCTCCCTTTCCGCAGTCCGTTGCCGTCGTTTCCTACAGCGCCTTGTTGGCCTCCATGTGGCGGATCAGGTCGAGGACCCGGTTGGAGTAGCCCCATTCATTATCGTACCAGCTCAGGATCTTGACCATGGAACCGATCACCTTGGTGGACATGGCGTCCACCACCGAGGAGTGGGGGTTGCCCTGGTAATCGATGGAGACCAGCGGTTCGTCGGAGTAGCCCAGATAGCGGTTGGCCTCATCCTTTAAGGCCTGGTTGACCTCGGTGACATTGGTCTCCCGTTCCACCTCCATCACCACGTCAACCAGCGAGACGTTGGGGGTCGGCACCCGCACCGCCAGGCCGTCGAACTTGCCCTTCAGGTCGGGGAGGACCAGGGCCACGGCTGCCGCCGCCCCGGTCTTGGTGGGGATCATCGACATCGCCGCCGCCCTGGCCCGGCGCAGATCGGAGTGGGGGAAGTCCAGGAGGCTCTGGTCGTTGGTATAGGCGTGGACGGTGGTCATCAATCCCTTTTTGATCCCGAAACGGTTCAGGATCACCTTGGCGACCGGGGCCAGGCAGTTGGTGGTGCAGGAGGCGTTGGAGACGATATGGTCAACGGTGGGATCGTAGTCGTCCTCGTTGACCCCCATGACGATGGTCTTGACCTCGCCCTTGGCCGGGGCCGAGATCACCACCTTCTTGGCCCCGGCATCGATGTGGGCGTGGGCCTTCTCACCACTGGTGAAATAGCCGGTGGACTCGACCACGTAATCAACCCCCAGGCTGCCCCAGGGGATGTCGGCCGGGTTGCGATGGTTGAAAATGGCCACCTGGCGGCCCGCCACGGTAATACCCTGCTCGTTGGCCTTGACCTCGGCGGTGTAAACGCCCATGACCGAATCGTATTTAAGCAAATGGGCCAGGGTGGCGTTGTCGGTGAGGTCGTTGATGGCGACGATTTCGATGTCGGCGAAGGCCGGGTCCATGTCCCTGGCCCGGAAGATTGCCCTGCCGATCCGGCCGAAACCGTTGATGCCGATCTTGATGGTCATATTCGTGCTCCTTGGTCATTTAGCAAAGGGGAAAAGTGAGCCGGTCAACGGGCGACGGGAGGTGGGGAGACCGCTCGGCGCCATGGAAAGACTACCACGAAGCCCGGTGCGGCGGGCAAGGAAATTTTGGCAGGCCACTCAAGGAAGGGCCGCCGGCAAACTCATGATGGCAATGCTCGGCATTTATCGAGTTCTATAGCTCTGGGTTACAGAGCCCACTTTATCTGGAACTCAATTTCTTCTTCGGTGGCTGACCTTTCATGCTCAACCGTGAAGTTGGCCCGGACGGGAACATAAATCCGCTCACCGGCAATCTGGATTTCAAATCGGTCGCCTTTCTCGATGGCGTCGGCTAACCGACGAAGCTTCGCGACGAACTCTGCCTTGGCGTATTCCTTCTCCACGTCTCGACTGTTATTCGACGGCATCTTGATCACCTTGGGTTAGGAAATCGTTTTATCTGAAAACGCAATAGCCGGAAATAAGCCAGCGGTCCTGGACTTTGACGAAGTGGAAGGTGGTTTCCCACTTGGCGGGCGAGATGACGACCGCGGCGGCGGTTGCGCCCTCGACCCAGGCGCTCTTGAGCCGAATGCCCTGGACGAATTGCTTGCTGTATTCATATTCCTGGGCACAGAAGAAGAGGTCCATGTCCTCCGTTTCCAGGAGCAGCCCGCGGCCGTCCTGCTCCATCTCGTCAAACTCCGACTGGGGGAGGGCGGCAATCTCGGCCTGATGTTTCCGGTAATAGCCGGCCAGCGTCTGGGCAAACTCCGGGGCGAAATAGCCGGAACCCAGGAAGCCGGTCGTGAACGAATCCAGGCTGGCAAGGTCGAGGTAGAGGCGGTTGGTGCCGGTCACCGCCATGATCCTCGGCTCCAGCAGGACGGTTTCCTTGCCCTGTTCCAGGGCCCAGCCGTAGAAACCGCGGACCGTGTCGAGCAGCGCCTGGTCGGTCGGGCCGCCCGCCCAGGCAGAGGGCGCCTTCAGCATGATCAGGGCGAAGAGGATGGCGAATCGCAGCATGTCGAGGCTCGCTGGTCTTTTAGGAGAAAATCTCATCTCTCGAGGAGTGTGAGGGTGAGGGGGTTATCAGTGCTATCAAGCAACACGCACAAAATCAGGCATGGCAGATGAGTTGCTTTCGTTCCAATGTCTCGGGCCGATTCATCCGGCGCAATGCGCTGCGCTATTGCCGCCCTACATGGGATGGCGGCAGATTGCACCTTACGTGTTTGACCGCTTTAGCGCCGCATATCTTTACCGCGTCCCTCTCTAATCGTTTGTTATGCGTTTTCATAAATTGAAAATATGCTCAAAATTCTTAATACGATTTTCGATTGTTGATAAATCAGAAAACTCGTTGATGAATTCGTGACTTGACCGAACTGCCCACTTAGTCATGCTATATGACATACAGCGAAGAGGAAATATCGGTTCTGCTGATTGCAAAAACGAACTCATTTCAAACTTACCGATTAAGGCCTTACCTATTTTGTCGTGCTCTTTCTGAAGATGAACCCATTCAGGCTTAAAATGAACCAAAGAATTACGAAGTTTGATCAATGTTTTGACGTGATCCATGACTTTTGAGGATGTTTTGAACTTTTCCTTATTTTTAAGCAGAAGAGCAAATTGAAATTTGTCGATTATGCTTTTTTTTTCTAAAATGTCCCATAAATCATCCATCAAGTTAATATCATGAATTTTAAAGTGTTTTTCTCTATCAATAAATATTTCGTTTATATAAGCCTCTAATGAAGCAACGCAAGACATAACACACGCAGATGAATAATCGTTAATATCATCAAAAAAAGGACCAAACTTAGCGCCTTCATTCTTGACTTCAACCTCTCCACATAATTCAGAGAGCTTGGAGGCTGTCCGCAAGTGGGCCAGCCCAAATCCTGGACGAAAGTTAAGTGTCAAACCTGTAGATTTAAGGTCAACCATGATTCACCAGTGCATAACGCAAAGTTAACTTGCCGGGGCAACACTGCGCCCGGCTGGAGTAATGAAGTTGTAGGATGGCAAGGTAGACCGCGCCGCCGTGGCCCCGGTCATAGTTAAACGCCTTGTTCTGCTATTTTAGCCATGTTCTATACACCGAGAGGCAAGATCAAGAATAACCCCATTTTTCGCAAGGAATGCTTTTTAAAGAACTACATCCCACACGGGCTATCTTCTCTTTCCAGTGCCATTCGCTCCGCCACCTGAAAGCATTCGTTTTATAAATTCTTTTTTTGTAGGGTTAGGGTTATTACAATTATGTTCCTCAAGATAACCAGAAGAGTTGATTAAGAATGTATTGCCACATGTTTGACAAGACATGCGACTAACCTTTTTAGGGTTTATGCGGGTAGTTTCTTTTTTTAATGGTTTTTTTGTTTCTATGTTTTGTGATTTTTTAGCTTTAGAGCAATAATGTTCCTCAAGGGTGCCATACGAAGCGATTACACAAGCTCGTTCTCTTTCATTTCTTGGAAATTTCTTACGGCAGACAGGACAGGTCGGACAGGCAGCTTTTATAAATAATCTTTCGATGCTCTTTATTTTCATCGTGAAAGTGCCTCCAGGACGTATTAAGAAAATTCTTTAGCAGAACAAGTAATTAAGCAGATCCGTATATCATCCCAATCGGGAAGATATACGCCAGGAAATCTTTCGCTATTACCCCTTCTCCGCCATCTCCAGCGCCCTTCGATACAGCGCCAGATAACGCTCAACCACGATATCCCAGGTGTAGTTCTCCTTGATATGAGCCACCGCCGCCTCGCGCATTTCCCGGACCTTGGCCGGTTCGCTGCGGAACAGCTCCAAGGCCTTGAGCATGGCGCCCATCAGGGCGGCGGAGTTGTGCTCCCGGTAGGCCAGGCCGGTGACGCCGTCCACCACCTTGACCAGCCCACCGATGTGGTGGACGATGGGCAGGTTGCCGAAGAGCTGGGCGATGAAGTCGGTCAGCCCACAGGGCTCGTAGCGGGAGGGGATCACGAAGAAATCCCCGGCTGCGTACACCCGCATGGCCAACTGCTCGTCGTAGCCGCGCAGCAGGCAGAGCCGCCCCCGGTAAAGTTCGGAGCCGGCCAGCCGGACCAGCGCATCCTCGGTTTCCTTGTCGCCGCTGCCCATGATCAAGATCTGGAACTTCTTGTCCAGGGGCAACAGGGTTTCCAGGGCGCCGATCAATTTATCCACCCCTTTCTGGGCGGTGAAGCGGCCGATAAAGGTGAAGAGCGGCTGGCTGGGATGCGATTCGAGGTGGCCGGTCTGGAGGACGCCCGAGGAATTGCCCGCCGCCATGGTCGCCACCAGATCGGCCCGGCAGCGAGCCTTGCCGCTCCACTGGCCCCGCTCCGGAGAAAAACCGGCCACCAGCCCCAGCCGTTCCGGATGGGCGGGGTCGTAATGGTCCGGTTCGATGCCGTTGGTCACCCCTTCCAGGATCACCCCGCGGGTCAGCAGTTTGTGGCCCAGCCCGCCGGTCAGGTCGTCATCCTCGCTCTCCTGCAGCTCACGGGCGTAGTTCTCGCTCACCGTGTTCAGGATGCTGTAAGTGGCGGCGGCCAGGAAGGGATCGAACTGGCCGTTCAACTGGTTGGCGAGGATCACCCGCGAGGGCAGGCCGGTGATGCGCTCGGCGAAGGCCAGGTCGCCCACCTCCTGGTGGTAGCCCACCCCGGCGTTGTGGATGGTGACCAGGCAGCCGGTGGCGTGGAAGTAGTGGCGGTAGCCCTCGTTCTCCCGGATCAGGGCGGGCAGTAGGGCGGTGTGGCCATCCTGGCAGTGGATGATCTCCGGCCGCTCGTCCAGCCGGACCAGTCGGGCGATGGCCGCCTTCTGCAGCAGGAGGTTCATGGCGAAGTAGTCGTAATGGGCCTGGCCCTGCTGATGTCTGGGGTAGGAGGCCGTTTCGGCAGCGGTGTAGGTATAGACCCCACCTTTTTCGGTGTAGCGGTCGGCACCAACCAGGACGATCCGCACCCCGTCGCGGCTGGCCTCCCAGAAGCGCACCGACTCCCGGCGCTCCCGGCCCACGTAGTTCATCTCCACTTCCAGAGTGAGGTCGCTTAAGGCAAAGCCCAACGCCTCCGGGTCCATGAAGCCGTAGCAGGGCAGCATGACGGTGACCTGGCGGTTACCCTTGCGGGCCAAGGCCGCAGCCAGCTGGGCGGTGAAGTCCTTGACCCCGCCGGCGCCGGCCAGGCCGTCGTACTCGCGGGTGAGGATCAGGATTTTGCGGATTGGTTTTGCGGGCATGGTGGTTCCGTGTTTTTTGGAATGTCTTGCATGTGGAAGGTATTCGGCCGTGACCGGATACCCTTTTTTAGATAAATCAACCTACTAGAGCCAAGGGAGCGTCAAGGCAGAAGTGAAGTCAGTCATCTCCTACCCATGTAGGGAGGCGCTCCCCTGTTTCCTTGGCAACAAGACGGTTTAAGGCGTCGCGTTCGGCAATTTTGCGGCGAACAAACTCTACGGCCTCTGTATCAGACAATATTTGTACGAAGCCGCGCAGTTTGTCGCGTCTGCCCAAAATTCCACCAGGCTGACTCTTGGAGGCGCCATCATGCGTTATCAATATGGCATTCCAATGCGCTGCCTCGTAAATAATCTTCACGTCGTTTTGCTGGTTTTGGTTTTTCGCGCCTCCAGGGAAGATAGTGTTTTCTATCTCACGATAGCGCTTGCAAGTGATATCTATGTTTTCGTCGGTAAGGGTGAACAACTGAGCGAGGGTTTTCTTTGTGCGAGTTGCATTGTTTCCCGCAAACGCTTCTTTGAAACTTACACCGGACATGTTTACCAAGATTATTTCGTCAGCAGCCCACTTCTCGATTTGGTTCATTGTGGGAAGTGAGCAGCGAGCGTTGATAAGGTTAGTGTCGATGTGAAAGATTGGGGTGTATAACATTCGTCGTTGCATTTCGATCATGGTGAAGCCTACTAGACATTGATTTTGGAACGAGCCTCAACCATTACTTTGACAACAATCGTCCTGTAGATGTCAGGTGCACTCTTGTCACCTGAAAAAAACTATATTTTAGCAGTTTCAATAAGACATTCACTATAAGGTTATATTCATTTGTTTTTTGTGTAGATAAAACCGACAGCTACCCATGAAAAAACAAAAGCGGCTGTTAAGAAGAAAAGGGTTTGGAAGCTTTGAAATAAAAAAGTTTTTGTTTTGTGCCCTATACCATCGGCCATTTTGACGTCTTCTTTGAATATTGAATAAATATCTCCAATTATCATACCTATGGCTAATAAACCGCCAACAATATAAAGGGCAAAGAGCATCTTCCTACCTCTCCTTTGGTGTATAACAATCAGCTGCTCCGTTCGTCCTGAGCTTGTCGAAGGACGGCCCAACTTAATACTAAGTCCGCACCAGAATACCCAATCGTAATAATTGGCTAATCCCGCATTTTAACAAGCCAATACCCTTGGTTGCCTAAATCGAACTGGGCCACACTTCGACAGGCTCAGTGTGAACGGAAAGTTACTGTTACACACAACAGTTTTCAGCGCCTTCGGGAACGGCGTTTTGTCTCCGGTGGTGCCCCTGTCTTGCCCTTTTTCCCGCCTTCACCGGCGGACGGTTGTTCCTCCTGCCAGACCGGTACAAAGTCGATCCGCCGCCGTTCGATATGGACCGCCGCCACCTTGACCTTGATGATGTCGCCGATGTTGATCTTGCGGCCCGAGCGCTTGCCCAGCAGCCGGTGGTTCTTCTCGTCGATCTCGTAAAAGTCGTCGGTGAGGTCGGCCACCGGCACCCCGCCGCTGATGAAGGAATCCAGCAGCTCCACGAAGAGGCCGAACCCGGCCACCCCGGAGACGATGCCGTCAAACTCCTCGCCGACGTGCTTGGCCATGTAGCGTACCTGCAGCCGCTCGGTCACCTCGCGCTCGGCGGTCACCGCCTTGCGCTCCCGGTCGGAGAGAAAGAGGCCGGCCTCCTGGATATCGGCGTAGAAGGGCTTGCCCCGGCCGGTCTTGGGGGTGAGCAGCCGGGTCAGGGAGCGGTGGACCAAGAGGTCCGGGTAGCGGCGGATCGGCGAGGTGAAGTGGCAGTAGTCGCTGGCGGCCAGGCCGAAGTGGCCGACGTTCTCCGGCGAGTAGCGGGCCTGCTGCATGGTCCGGAGCAGCAGGTTGCTGATCACATACTCGCGGGGGGAGCCGTGCACCGACTGGATGATCTTGGCAAACCAGCTGGGGGTGCCGGGGTCGCGGCCCAGCGGGACGCCGATGGTGCGGGCGAACTCGACGAAATTCTCCACCTTTAAGGGGTCGGGCTGTTCGTGGATCCGGTAGAGGAAGTCGCGCCGCGCCTCCTTGGCCGCCTTGGTGAAGGTCTCGGCCACTGCCTCGTTGGCGGCCAGCATGAACTCCTCGATCAGTTTATGGGCCTGGAGCCGGTTGGTCCGCGAGACCGAGGCGATGGCGCCGTCGGCGTCCAGCCGAATATCGGCCTCGGGGATCTCGAAGCCGATGCTGCCCCGCTTGGACCGCCGCTTTTCCAGGGCACCGGCCAGGGTGGCCATGGTCTGCAGGGGCTGGACGAACTCCCGGTGGCTGGCGCGGACCTTGGCCTTGGGGGCGGCGTCAAGGATCTCCTGGACCAGGTTGTAGGTGAAGCGGAAATGGCTGCGGATCACCGCCCGGGTGAACTTCTTGCCGATCGGCTTGCCCTCGGCGTCGAAGTCGAGGATGGCGGTGAAGGCCAGCCGGTCCTGGTCCGGCACCAGGCTGCAGAGGTCGTTGGAAAGCCGCTCCGGCAGCATCGGCACCACCCGGCCCGGGAAATAGATGCTGGTCCCGCGATGATAGGCCTCGTCGTCCAGGGGCGAACCGGGGGTGACGTAATGGCTGACGTCGGCGATGGAGACGTAGAGCCGGTAACCCTTGGGAGTCTCCTCAATCGAGACGGCATCGTCAAAGTCCTGGGCGGTCTCGCCGTCGATGGTGACGTGGGGGATGGCGCGCAGATCGAGCCGGTCCGGTCCGGGCTGGATGGCCGGCACCAGGGCCTCGGCCTCGGCCAGGGCGGCCGGGCTGAAACTATGGGGCAGATCGTGGGCGTAGATGACGATCTCGGCCTGGATGGCCGGGTCGTCGGGGTCGCCCAGGACCTGGAGGATCCGGCCTTTGGGATGCAGGGGGTCGCTGCTGAAATCGGTGATCTCGGCCAACACCACCTTGCCCTCGTCCTGGCTGCTCACGGAATCCGGATCGACCAGCACCCGGTAGGTGAAGCGCTGGTCCTCGGGGAAGACCCGGCCCAGCCGGTAGATCCCAACCAGCCGGGTGGTGCCCCGGTTCAACACCTTGACGATCCGTCCTTCCTGGCGCTCCTTGCGGGGGTCCTCGACCCGCACCAAAACCCGGTCGCCGTGGGAGGCGCCACCCAGGTGGGGAAAGGGGATGAAGATATCGTTTTCCCGGCCGGGAGGTGCCGCCACCGGGGTGGCAAAGCCGAAGCCGCGCGGATGGACGCCGAGGGTGGCCTCGAACAGATCCCGGCCGGGCCGCAGGCTGTAAGTCCCGTCGTCATTGTCCAGCACCCGGTCCCGGCCGAGCTGGTCGAGGAGCTTGTCCAGCTTGCGTTGGGCGCCGCGCGACTCGGGCTTGAGGCCCCGGATGATTTCCTGGTGACCCAGTTTGCCGCCAAGGGAATGAAGCAGGAGGAAGAGTTGGTCTTCCATGCTCAAGGCGCGTGGGGTTTCCGGCGACGACTGGTGGTGGCCCTGGCGGCCTTGCCGCCGGGCCTGGGCGGGCTGGCGTTGCTCGGGGCGGCGTTTACCGCCAGGGGCTCGACGAGGGGGGCGTTGATTGCGTGGCATATGTTTTCCTTATAGGTATTTAGGCTGAAGAGCGAAGATTGTGGGAACTTAATCAAACCGTTCCCCGTTTGCCTGCCGTCTTCAGCCTTCAGTCTCTGCTCTTCGGTCTTTTCCTAGCGAATCCTAAACCTTCCGGGGCGGCGGCGTAAACAATTTATTGCCCAAAGCCGCGGAATGGGGCAAACTCTGAACGGCCGGCCTTCAGTTGTTTGAAGGCCGGTGCTGGCTTTGGGATTGGCGCAGACGACAACAACGGGATCAATAGTGGCGGAAAACGTATTCGACATCGGGCAGTTCTGCCGCGACATGGAAGGGGTGCTGGGCGGCCAGGGCGGTGAGGCCCATCTGTTCTGGCGGGCCTTCTCCTTTGCCGTGGACGCCCATCAGGACCAGAGGCGCAAGTCCGGCGAGGCCTACGTCAGCCATCCCTGCGAGGTGACCCGCATCCTGGTCGAGGAGTTCGGGGTCCGTGATCCCGAGACCCTGGCCGCCGCCGTACTGCACGATACCGTCGAGGATGTCAAGGAGGTCACCCGGGAGGTGATCGGCGAGATGTTTGGCAAGGGTGTCGAGGACATCGTCGACGGCCTCACCAAGATGGCCGATTTCGAGGGCGACCACCAGGCCTTCGTCAAGCAGGTCCACCGCAAGATTTTCCTGGGCTCGGCCTCCCGGTTGGAGGTAATGCTGATCAAGCTGGCCGACCGGCTCCACAACCTGCGGACCATGGCGTCGATGCCCCGCCACAAGCAGCAGAAGATCGCCGAGGAGACCCTCGACGTCTTTGCCCCGATGGCCGGGGTGATCGGCCTCTTCAAGTTGAAAAGGGAACTCTACGACCTGGCCCTGCGCTACAAGTTTCCCCGCCAGGCCACCAAACTGGAAAACCGGATTCGCCAGCTCCAGGACAGCGAGGAGGTCAAGACCATCCTTGACCACCTGCGCGAGGAGGCCCAGAAGGCCTGGATTACCGCCGAGATCGCTCTGCGGGTCAAGGGGCTGTGGGCCTATTTCGATCCGACCCAGAAACAGCTGAACCGCGAGATCGAAACCCCCCTGGAAATCCTGATCATGGTCGAGGACGTCCAGACCTGCTACCGGGTGCTGGGGGTGGTCAACCAGGCCTACCCGCCCATCCCCCGGACCATTCGCGACTTCGTCGCCAACCCCAAGCCCACCGGCTACCAGTGTCTGCATGTCCGGGCCAACATCCGCGGCACCAAGTACCTCTTCAAGATCCGCACTCGGGAGATGGTGGAAACCGGCCGCTCCGGCATCCTCAAGGAATGGAAGACCCAGGGCAAGGTACCCAGCGCCTTCGCCAAGGCGATCAAGGAGATGTTCGACATCATCGGCACCGATGAGAATATCTCTTACCGGGAGATCATCGCCGCCAGCGGCAAGAAGGAGATTTACACTTACACCCCCAAGGGCGACGAGGTCTGTCTGCCGATCAAGAGCATCGTTCTCGATTTCGCCTTCAAGGTCCACACCGAGGTGGGTCGCCGCTGCCTCTACGCCATGGTCGGCAACCACAAGCTGGGACCCGAGGCCCGCCTTAGGGACGGCGACCCGGTGCAGATCATCACCCGGCCCGAGCCGGTGGTCTTCGACCCCGCCATCCTCGAACTCTGCCAGACCCCCCGGGCCCGTTCCGAGTTGAGCAAGATGTTCCGGGGCCGGCGCGAGAAGGTGGCCCGGGAGATCGGCCGGGCCATCATCGAGCAGGAGCTCAAGCGCTACGGCATTCCGGTTGATCTCCTGGACAAGGAGGAGATGGAGCTGGTTTACGAGGGCCATCAGGTCGGCTCGGCCGAGGAGTTCTTCCAGCATATCGGCGAGGGCGGCCTGCCCTTAAAGCAGGCGGTGCTGGCCATCCGCGACAAGCTCTACGGCGGCCGGGCGCTCCTGCAGCCGCCCACCGGCGCCTTAAACCGGATCTACCCGGAAACCCTGGACCCGGCGGTGATCAAGTTCTCTCGCTGCTGTCACCCAGTGCCGGTTGACAAGGGGCTGATCGGGTTGTTGAGCGAGCGGGGCATCTCGGTGCACAGCAAGGAGTGCGAGAAGATCGCCACCCTCGGGGTGCAGCGGGAGGACGTGGTGGAGCTGCGCTGGAAGCTCAAGGAAACCCGGGTCGAAAAGGAGCAGACCCTGCTCTTCCTCTCGACCCCCAGCCGCAATCGCCTCCTGATGCTGCTGAGCGTGGCCCCCGAGGAGATGAAGATCTCCGAGATCATCCACCTCACCTCCGGGCAGGCCGCCAAAACCTCGGCCTGGGAGGTGAAATTCCAGGTCGAGACCCTGCAGGGGTTGAAGAACGTCCTTGCCCACTTCAAGAAGTCCTCGCTCTATTTCGAGATTGACTTGGAACACTGAGGCAAGGCCGATGACTTTTCCCAAGACAATCCAGATTGGCGTCCTGCTGATCACTTTAACTACCCTGGGCGGCTGTGCCCCCAAAGAACGGGTGCTGGGAAATCTCTACGAAGGGGTGCAGATGCAGAACCGGCAGGCCGCGCCGCCCAACGGCGAGGCCCAGGCACCGACGCCCGGCTATGACGAATATCTTCGTCAACGGCGAGAGGTGGTTCAGGAGGCTGGGCCTAATAAGGCCACGCCTTGAAGAAGAGCGCCACTTGGGCCCCTCTGGAGAAATAGGACCCATAGGGCCAATGGGACATATAGTGACATATTGGTCCCATAAGTCCCATCCCACAAAGTCCACCAAAGATGAGCTTCCTTAATTCTAAAGCTTTTCCTCCCCCGAGGCCAGCCGCTCCAACCCTTCTCGATCGACAATCCTGATCTTTGCCCCCTGCACCTCGATATAGCTGCCCTCACTGAGCTTCTTGAAGATCCGCGAGAGGGTTTCGGGAATGGTCCCCAGGATGCTGGCCAGCTGGGCCTTGCCGATGTTCAGGGTGAACTCGTCGCCGCCTTGCTGGCCGCTTAAGAGCAGGAGATGGGCGGCCAGGCGGCCGGGCACCTCTTTAAGGGACAAGGCCTCGATCATGCCGGCGAACTTCTTGAGCCGCTGGGAAAGCGCCCCCAGCATGTTCATGGCCAGGGCCGGGTTTTTGCCGATCAAGGCCACGAAGGCCTCCCGGGGAATGAACAGCACCCGGCTGTCCTGCATGGTGTCGGCATAGGCCGGATAGGACTTGCCGGTGAAGACCGCCGCCTCGGCGAAGGGCTCGCCGGGGCCGAAGATGTGCAGGGTCTGCTCCTTGCCGTCCATCGACATCTTGTAGATCTTGACCTGGCCGGCAATCAGGATATAGAAGCCCACCCCCCGATCGCCTTCGGCAAAGATGGTGACGCCGCGCTTGAACTGCTGGTCGGTGACGATCATCGCCAGCTCGGCCAGCTGCGGCTCGGTGAGGCCGTTGAACAGAGGGATATTGGCAATGATTTTGAGCAGTTCCATGGGTAGCCTCCGCAAATTTTACCGGCCGAGAAAGTGAGCATCAATCAATAGCTCAGAAAAGGTATTACGCTTCATTCCCTCATCCCGGCCTTCTACCCACAAGGGGGTCCGAGGTCCCGGAGGGAGAAGAATATTCCCTCGCCCTTCGGGAGAGGGTCAGGGTGAGGGGATTTATCAGTGTTGGACCACTGAAGTTATCGGGTTGACTCACAAATCTTCGCATCACCGCACACTCACGGCCCCGGCCAGGTCGGCCATCAGAAAGACCACCACCGGATACTCGCCGGCCCCGGCCACCGCCAGCCGAAAACACCAGCCTTGCTCCCCCAATCGTGCCAGCCCGGTCAGCCGCATGGCCAGAAAACCGGTGAGTGGCACCCCGCCGCGCTCCTTGCGCAAGGCCTCCTTGGCCGCCCACAGCAGGGTCAGGCGGACTGCCTCCCGGGCCTCCGTTTCCACCCCGCCGGCCCGCAGGAGGGCGGCTTCGCTTGCGCTGCAGAACCGCTCCCGCACCCGGAGTACGGTGTCGGTAACCTTCTGGAGGTCCAGCCCGCAGGGCCGCTCCGTCATCACCAGGGCCGCAGCGATGCCGTGGCTGTGGGAGATGGAGAGTTCCGGGGCCGGAGCAGCCGGAGTCCCGACCCGTTGCAGGCCCGGCCGCCCGTCCGGGGCGCTGGTCACCTGCCACTCGGCCAGGCCTGCGGCGGTGACTGGTTGCCCGGCCCAGGCCAGGGCCGCCGCCTTGGCCGCCAGCCGTCCGCCCAGCCAATCCAGGCGCCGCTTTGGGAAGGAAAAGCCGCTGAAAGTTGCCTGCTCGGCCGGGGTCAGAAAGCCGGCCGGGTCCAAGCGGTCGCTGGCGACCTCGGCCTGGAGCACGGCCAGCTCCACCTTCCGGAGCAGCGGCGCTTCGGCCAGTTCCAGACATTGGTCCAGCGAGGGAGTCAGGAGCTGCATGATTAGTTCGGTAACGGGAAACATCGGCAGGCGGCTCGCTTATCTTTTTATGATCGTTATGAATTTATGATCGTTATGAATATTTTTGTCATACTCGCAAAAAGGCGCGAGGATGACGGGCAGCGTCAACCAACCAGTTATTTATCTTTGTCCAAGTTAATCAATTTGAAATTTTTCGGGGCGAGCACTTTCAACGACCCGACTGAAAGAACTTGAATTACCCCTTGAACAGGTTATTAAATAAGCGCCATGACTTCCATCGATATCGCCGTCATCGTCATCATCGTCCTTTTCACCATCCGCGGGGCCTGGATCGGTTTCATCCGCCAGCTGGCCTTCATCGCAGCGCTGGTCCTGGCCTTTCTGGTGGCCGGGGCCTTCTCTCGCCAGCTCGCCGGTTTCTTAAAACCCCTGGACGCCAGCCCCCAGCTCAATTTTCTGCTGATCTACGCGGCGCTTCTGCTGGCCGTTTACCTGTTGGTGATCCTGCTCGGCGCGGCCTTGAACAAGATGATGAAGGTCACCATGCTGGGCGGAGCCGACCGGGTGCTGGGTGGTGTCTTCGGTCTGGTCAAGGGGATTTTCCTGGCCACCCTGCTGTTCATGGCGGTGGCTGGAATCATGTCCGAGTCGGCCGAATTCCTGCGTCGTTCCTTTTGCTATCCGTACTTGAGCCAAAGCGCTAAGGTCCTTTCCTGGTTCATCAGCGACCAGGAACTGCGTGACCGCCTGCGCCCCAAAGAGGCGGCCATCGAAAAAATCATCGATCAGGCGGCGACCCTCCTGCCCGCTAAACCCAAGGCGGAACCGGCCAAGGCGGCACCTCAGCCTGGACCCGCCACGCCCCGGTACCAGCCGGCCAGCCGGGCCGGCGCCACCCCCAAGAAGTAACCGAGAATCACCAGCTGATTAAGCAGGGTGGTCCGCACCACCCCCAGCCTCTGCCAGCGCCGGGCCGAGGTCTGGACCGCCAGCGCCACCAGTTCGACTCGGCCCCGTTTCCGCAAACGCCGGACCAACTCGAAATCCTCCATGATCGCCTGCTCGGGAAAACCGCCCAAAGTGACGAAGGTCTCGCGGCGCATGAACAAGGCCTGGTCGCCGTATGGCATCCCGAACCAGCGACTGCGCCAGTTGGCCAACCGCTCGACCAGTCGCAAGCCCTGACCTTTACCGGCAATCCCCAACCGGAAGGCCCCGGCCACCACGTCCGGCCGGGCCAGGCAAGAGCGGACCGCCTTGGCGAACCCTTCCGGCAGAACGGTGTCGCCGTGGAGAAAGAGCAGGATTGCCCCGCTGGCCATGGCCACCCCAGCGTTCTGCTGACGGGCCCGCCCGGGCGGCGCGGCGACCAGTCGGACCCCGGCTGCCTCGGCCAGCGTTGCGGTCGCATCCGTGCTGCCGCCGTCGGCGACGATCACCTCCACCCCGACCACCGCACGTAACGGGGCCAGAGTGGCGGCCAGGTTGGTCGCCTCATTAAAGGTCGGGATAATCACCGAGATGGTGGAGATCTTCGGGTCGATCAATATCGGCCAATTCCTCTAATAGTTGCAGGGACAAGCCCATCCCCTTGGCTACAGCCAGGGTGGCGGCCAGTAAAGTTCGGTCACCCCAGGCCTGGTTCGCGAACAGTTCCGGGGCCGGGCGGGCCAACCCGATCAGATAGTAACCGCCATCGCTGGCCGGCCCCAGCAGCAGATCGAAGTCGGCCAGGGCGGCGAAGGCGCTATGCAATATCTCCACCGACAGGGCCGGGCAGTCGGCCCCGACCAGGACCACCCGCTGAAAGCCATCCTGCCAGGCCCGGGCGAAGGCCCGGGTCATCCGAGCTCCCAAGTTGCCTTCGCCTTGGGGAACCGGCGCCAAATCCTCCCCCAGCCAGGTCCGGACCAGCGCGGCATCGCCACCGGCGTAGCAGAGCTCCAACTCCGCGCCGCGGCTGGTCGCCAATTCCCGGCCCCGGTGGACTATGCCTTCGCTCATGCGCCGCTGCAAATCGGCGGCGCCTGGGGCGCCCAGGGCTGGAATCAGCCGGGTCTTGGTGGTGCCTGGCTGCGGGAAGCGAGTAAAGATGATCAGTTTTTCTGCCAAAACTATCTGCAAAGTGGTAGTTTTCTCCCGGGCCGGCCGGAATTGCCCGGACCAACGCATCTTAACGAGCCAACACCATACCCCAGAAAGCCATGGCCGGAAAACCAAAAAAATCCCCGGAATCCTACCGCCACCGCTCCTATCGGCAACAGTCCGGCGACCCTGGTCTGCACGCCTGCCAGATCCAGGTGCGGGAAACCGACCTGCAGATTTTCACCCCGGTGGCGGTACGCGAGGCGGCCCTCCATTTGGTCATCCAGTACCGCAACCAGCTGGAAAACTATCTGCCCCGCCAGCCCCGTTTTCTCGAAACGCTCACGCCGCTGCCCGACGACCCCACCGCCCCACCCCTGGTCCGGGAAATGCTGCAGGCCGGACTGCGCGCCGAGGTTGGTCCCATGGCTGCGGTGGCCGGGGTGATCGCCGAATATGTCGGCCGCGACCTCCTGAAAATTCCCGGTTGCGACGAGGTGGTGGTGGAAAACGGCGGCGATATCTTTCTCAGCCGCAAGCGGGATACCATCATCGCCATCTTCGCCGGCGCCTCCCAGCTGAGCAACCGGGTCGGCCTGAAACTGACGGCCGCCCAGATGCCCTGCGGGGTTTGCACTTCCTCGGCCACGGTCGGCCATTCCTTGAGCCTGGGCCGGGCCGATGCGGTAACGGTGGTGGCCGCTTCCACCGCCCTGGCCGATGCCGCCGCCACCCGGATCGGCAACACCGTCAAGTCCAAGGCTGACCTGGGCCGCGCCCTGGCGGTGGCCGGTGCCATCCCTGGTCTCACCGGGGTGGTGATCATCATCGGCGAAGAGCTGGGGGCCTGGGGCCAGATCGAATTGGTCGAGGTCGGCGGCCAGGATTGACAGGCCGAAGCGGGATCATCTAAGCTGGTTACAAATGCGATCAGGAAGGGGGGAAATAACCGCACCCCGGAAATGAAAAACCACCGAGGGTGAGACTTATGGCACCGACTACGGGAAAAATCGGCATCTATTCGCGCTTCAAATTGTTGACGCTGCCGGTTAAAATCGTCTGCTGGGCCGGGTTGGTCGGGCTCACCTTCAGCGTTCTGGGCTTTTTGGTTGCGCCCTCCGTGGCCAAAATGGTTCTGGAAAAAAAGCTGCCCACCCTGCTGCATCGGCCGGTCTCGATCGGCAAAATTACTTTCAACCCCTTCAGTCTGAAAGCGGTGGTCGAAAACTTCCGCGTCGGCCAAAAAGAGGGACCAGGCGATCTGGTCGCCTTCGACCGCTTGCTGGTCAACTTGGAAGGGGCCTCTATTTTCAAGCGGGCTCTGCTGATCAAGGCGATCACCTTGAGCGGCCCCCGGCTGGAATTCAGCCGGATCAACGAGCAAACTTACAGCTTTTCCGATCTGCTTACCGAAGAGCCGAAGAAAAAGGAACCGCCGCCCGAGCCAGCCAAGCCCTTCCAGTTTGCCATTCGCAACATCGAAATCCAGGGCGGCCGGATCATCTTTCACGACCTGCCCAAGAAAACCGACCATTCGGTCACCGATCTCAACCTGGGGGTTCCCGCCCTGTCCAACCTGCCCTATCAGGTGGAAACCTATATCCAGCCCGCATTTTCCGCCACCATCAACGGCACCCCCTTCGCTCTGGGCGGCCAGAGCAAGCCCTTCGCCAAATCGCACGAGACCGTGGTGGAGCTGAAGGCCAAGGGGATCAACGTCCCCGAATATCTGGCCTACATCCCCAACCCCACCGGTCTGGTCCTGAAGTCGGCCCTGCTTGATGTCGATGCCAACCTGCACCTGCTGGCCCGGGCCGACAATACCTACCGCTTGGCGGTAATCGGCCGGGTGGGCTTGCGCGACTTGGCCATCACCGATCAGGCCGGCCAGATCTATCTGCAATTCCCCGAACTGGCGGTGACCCTGGCCGATGCCAACCTGCTGGCCAAGGAGGTGCACCTGACCGAGGTCAACCTGACCTCCCCGGCCGTCAATCTGGAGCGGCTGGCCGATGGTCGGCTGCTCCCGGTCGCGCTGCTCAGCCCGGCCGAGCAGCCGCCGGAGGAAAAGGCGGCGGCGAGCGGTGACAATGCTAAAAAATCCGCTCCGGAAACCGGCCCAGCCCTGAAAATCGACATCGACAAGATCTTGCTGACCGATGGCCGGGTGGATTTCCTGGATGCGGCGGCCGGGGCCAAGGTGGCGACCCGGCTGGATATCGACACCGCTCTGCACCTGCAGGGCCAGCCCGACCTGTCCCGGCTGGCGGTGATCGGCCGGCTGGTTTTAAGCGATCTGGCCATGACCGATAAGGGCGGGAAAACCTACGTGAAACTTCCGGAGCTGGCCCTGACCCTGGCCGATTCTAACCTGCTCGCCAATGAGGTGCATTTCAGCGAAGTCAACTTCCAGGCGCCGAGCGTCAGCCTGGAGCAACTGGCCGACGGTCGCCTGTTGCCGGTGGCGTTACTGGTCCCCCCTGCCAAACCGGTGCCCGGCGGCAGAGCCAGCAAAACTACCCCTGATAATGCCGGCCAGTCCGGACCGGCACCAGGCCCACCTCTTAAACTGGAGATCGATAAAGTTTTGCTGACCGACGGCCGGGTGGATTTCCTGAATGCGGCGGCCGGGGCCAAGGTTTCGACCCGGCTGGATATCGATACCACTTTGCGTTTCCTGGCCGCCCAACCGGACAATCCTTCCCGGTTGGCGGTGATCGGCCGGGTGGCCCTCCGGAACTTGGCCCTGGCCGACCAGGCCGGCAAGAACTACCTGAAACTGCCCGAGCTGGCCCTGACCCTGGCCGACGCCAATCTTCTGGCCAATGAGCTGCATTTCAGCGAAATTAACCTCAAATCGCCGACCGTAAATCTGGAACGCTTGGCCGACGGCCGCTTGCTGCCGATGGCGCTGCTGATTCCGGGCGATACACCGCCGGAGGAAGGGTTAACCAAGACCACCCCGGACCATCCCGGCACACCAGCCAAAGGTGGTGGAGATCCCCTCAAGCTGGTCATCGATAGAATCGCCCTGGACAACGGCCGGGTGGATTTTCTGGATTTGAAGGTGGCGGCCAGCGCGGAGCCCGCCCACCTGACCCTGCGAGATCTTACCATTCGGCTGGCCGCCCTGAGCAATAGCCCCGAGGCCCTGGCTGATCTGAGCTTGTCCGGCAAACTCAACGAGGCCGGCCGGCTCCAGGTTAAAGGGAAATTGGGCCTGGAACCGGTCCAGACCCGGCTCAACCTGCAACTGGCCGACCTGGCCCTGAAACCCTTCCAGCCTTACATCTCTGAACAAGCCCGCCTGGTAATCGCCGGCGGCAACCTGACCGTGACCGGCGATCTGGCTCTGCGAGTCCCCAAAGACGGCGCCCTGAAGAGCGACTTTCAGGGTGAGGCCGCCATTGCCAATTTGGCCACGGTTGATACCGCCCTCGGTGAGGATTTGGTCAAATGGCGCCGCCTGGAGGTCAAAAAAATCAACTTCGCCTCCGACCCCGGTCAGTTGTCGATTGCCGCAATCAATCTGATCGGGCCGTATGTCAATGTGCTGCTCGGCCAGGACGGGGTGCTGAATCTCACCACCATCCGCCCGGAAAAGGCGGCGACCGCAACCGAACCCGCCCCGGAAACTCCCCCGCCGGCGCCAGAGGCCGCCGAGGCCAAGCCCTTCGCCACCAATATCGGCAGCATCAGCGTCAGCGAAGGGCAGCTGGATTTCCAAGACCGCCAGGTGGACCCGGCCTACGGCACCAGCTTAAGCGAGTTGAGCGGCTCGGTCAGTGATCTCTCCTCCATGGAGGAGAGCAGCGCCGAGGTGTTTTTCTCCGCCAAACTCGACCAGCAGGCCCCGATGAAAATCACCGGCCGGATCAATCCCCTGCGCAAAGACCTCTTCGTTGATCTGAAGGTGGATTTCACCGACATCAATATGAGTCCCGTCTCCCCGTATAGCGGCAAATTTATCGGCTACAAGATCGACAAGGGCAAGCTCAATCTCGATCTCAAGTATGACATCGCCAACCGCAAGTTGAGCAGCCAGAACAAGGTCTTCCTGGACCAGTTCACCCTGGGCGAGACTGTGGAGAGCCCGGATGCCTCCAACCTGCCGGTCCGGCTGGCCCTGGCCCTGTTGCGCGACCGCAAGGGTGGCATCAACCTCGATCTGCCGGTGGAGGGCAGTCTGGACGATCCGGACTTCCGGATTGGCCGGGTGGTTCTGCAGGTTTTGATCAATCTGATCAGCAAGGCGGCCACCTCGCCCCTCGCCCTGTTGGGGGCGTTGATTCCCGAAGGGCAGGATATTCAATTCATCGCCTTCGAACCAGGCCGGACCGAGCTCATCCCTGAATCGGCCGGCAAGATGACTACGGTGGAGAAGATTCTCTTCGATCGCCCGGAGTTGCGGATGGACCTGATCGGTAAGGTTGAGCCGGTGGCCGACCGCGCGGCCCTGGCCCGCCAGCATCTGACCAACAGCGTCAAACTCCAGAAGCTGCTGGCCGGCGGCAAGGCTGGCAAGGATAGCGAGGCCCAGGTGGCCGGCGTCGCACTGAACGAGGCCGAATATCCAGCTTTTTTGACCGCAGCCTATAAGGCCGCCTTGAAAAAGGAGAAAAGCAGAAAACCCCTGGAGGGCAAACCGACCGTGGCCGCCATGGAAACCTTCCTGCTGGAGGGGATCAAGGTGAGCGAGGATGAACTGCGGCTCCTGGCCCTGGAACGGGCCAACAAGGTTCTCGCCACCCTGACGGCCGGCGGCCAGGTCGAACCGGGCCGGCTCTTCGTGGTCGAACCAAAGCTGGCGGCGGCGGGAGAGCCCGCTGCCGCCACCCAGGTGGAGCTGGTGATCAAGTAATGGTCAGATGTTTTTGACCACCGGCTCCTTGAACTCCTTTTCTCCCGCCGGAAACCTTCTCTGGGCGAGGTGGGTGCGAAGCAGTTGGAGTAGGGCGTCGAGCTTGTATTCGAGTGGTCAGGCGGTATCCGCCATGTCGCCGATGCTTTCGCGGTGGCGTCCGCTGTGAAACATAAGGCGGGTCTGGTTATATGCGTTCACGGATCACTCATTGAACTGCGGGTTCCGGTTCTGCCGTTGGTCAGTTGCCATAGTTTACCGCTGTTATTCATTTCAGCATATTCAGTGGGATAGAGGCGTTGCAGGCAGTCCGGACAGATGCCGTGGCTGAGTTTGGCTTCGGAATGGTCGTTGAGGTAGGTCTCCAGCTGGTTCCAGTAGCCATGGTCGTCACGGATGCTCTTGCATGATGAGCAAATGGGCAACAGCCCCCGCAGGGTTTTGATCTGCTGCAAGGCTTCTTCGAGCCGCTGTTTTTCCTTGATAAGCCCCGCGCCGAAGAGCGCCCGGGAAGACTCCAGGCCGTAGGCGATGGCGGAGACGATCGAATAGGTCAACAAGAAGCGGAGGGCGTCAATCAGTTGGTAGAAAACCCGGGCGGGGCTAAGCAGAAAGAACCAGGCCGACAGGAAAAGGGAGGCGCCGACCCATAACAGTCCTTCCCTTTTCCCGGCGATGAAAAGAACTGCCATCGGGTAACAGTAGAACCAGACAAAAACGTTGCCGGCCCCGGCCCCGTTGTTGAGCTGGACGGCCAGGGTCAGCAGAGAGAGCGAAGCCAGCAGTCGGAAGGGGATGGTGAGCGACCGCAGTGAGCGCATCATCGAGAGTACCAACAACATGACGGTAGCGAGCAAGGCGGCAGGCCAGGCATGATTTCGGTGGTTTTGCCCGAAATTTATGGCGGCGAAAAGGTAGATCGAGGGGATCAGAACCAGCAGGCACGAGGAGAATATAACGGCTTTTCCCCTTGTGGCTTCGGGAAGTGAGGGATGGGTAAAATACCTTTCGATGCGGCCCGGCAAGTGTGTGAGCATGGCTGATTCCTGTGGAAGTGATAACCGTACATTCAGGCTAGCAATAATCCGCCATGCAGAACTACTTTTTTCTATGGGTAATTTGCTAATACACAGCAATACGTAGAGATCGCGGTGGTTTCTGGTCCCTAGTTTTTGAAAAGCGCCTCAAGTTTCCGGCGGGCGGCTTCGCTGGCCGATTCCCCTGACTCCTCCTGCCCTGGCGTCGCCGGCTTGAAGTATTCGCAGAGGTTGCGGCGCTCCTTGTCCTTTACCGATTCCGGGATGGCCGGTTCCCGGCACTGGCGGGAGGCGTATTGATCATGAAAGCGGCAAGTGCGGCAGATGTGCAGATCACCCCCGCAGCGCGGGCATTCGTCCCGGAAGCCGATTCGTTCTTCCGTTACCGGGGTTTTACAGAAAAAACAGTGCATGGGCGATCTCCTGACCGGTGGGTGGGACCGTAATCCTCCCCCTTGACTCCGAGGTATTCCACTTCTTCAGAAACTGGTCAAGGCTTGCTTAACCCTTATCCGCCTTTGCCTGGTCCTCAACCGTTCCTTGATCTGTTTCCAGCTTCAATAGGGCTTCCGGCCCACATAGTTACCGGCTGGACGATAATTGCAGACCCATACCTGACTGGCGTCGGCACAAACCGCCATGCCGCAGCCCAACTCGGTGGTGCTTTTCCAGACCATTTGGGTGTAATGGCCACACATCTTGCCTTTGGTGCAGCGGTTAGCGGCATAATTGTAATGGGCCTTTTCCGCTCCCCAGCTATCAGCCGTCTGAGTCGGAGACACCTCTTTCTTTTGCGTCCTTCCGTCGGACCACTGCACGGCGCTCGCCCAATGGAGGTTCTCTCCCAATTGACCGGCGTCGCTGTGTACCATGTTGCAGCTGTTGGTCTCGCGCAGATGGTTGGCCCATTGCTGGGCGATATCGCCCAGATCGGCGGCCCAGTGCAGGGCGGGAACGCCCACCTGCTGACGCCAGCGGTTGTGGGCCGCCACCATTTCCTGCTGCTGCGGCGCGGTCAGGGCGGTGGCGCCTTGGGCCACGGCGGGGTTGAGGAAAAAGGCGATGGCAAGCCATGAACAGAGACGATTCACCGGCAGTACTCCTGATGTTAGTGGGTGCATGCGAGGAATAAAATGGCGTCCGTACATATTGGGGCGTTCCCTTGTTCCCCGTGGGCGTCAGATCATTTCCATTCCTTGCACCATGGTCCGATAGATCTCATGGATCATTTTTCGGTCGAATTCATAAAACTCGGCCAGCATCTCCTGGTCTTCCGCCGCGCTGAAATATTCCCGGGCGGCGGGAAAGAATACCTTGTCCTCTTTGTCGATGTGTTTGGGATAGAACTCGGCCAAGTTGGCCAGGCAGGTTGCGATCACCGTCAGGGCCTGGGTTTCACCCCGCCGATAGCGGTCATTGGCCGCCACCAGATCCCCGGTGGTCTTGCGCCCGAGAGCGTGTTCCGCAATCAGTTCATCCATCAAGCGGCGATCTTCCGCCGCCAGGGTTTTACCGCGCAGTTCGCGGAAGAGGATGTCTTCCTCTTTACCGTGATGGAGGCGATCGGCATAGGTGTGGATGAAGTCCACATAGGCATCGATGGTTGTCGAGGCAACCGTGCCCCCGGCCTTAATGGTGGCGCTACTTTGTGCGATCAGGGCGATCATTCTCTCGATCAGCCGGTGCTCGATCATCAGTGGTCCGCGAGCCTGCATAAGTCCTCCTCGAGTGAGATCCGGTGGCGCCACCGGAATATGGGGCAGCACCGTCTTGGCGTGGTCGTTAGTTCTGTGCCATTAAACCACACTCAACGCGAGGATAGTAGTCGGGGCAGAATTCAGGGGATGAATTACAGGCCCAGGCGACCGGCGATCAACCCCGCGTTGCCCTTGCGGAGGCGAGGATAACGTCGAGCTGTGGCCGGGGGCTATGCCGTTGTAGTTATCGATGGCGTTGATCGTGGTCAGACCAGGCCGACCTGCGCCGCTCTAATCCTTAGACCGTCCGACGCCTCGGCCCTGCCATGTGTCGATGATCGCCTGTTGTGGCGACAATTGTGTAATTTGCACTAAGATATCATGTATTAATATTACAAATTGGTTTAACCGCTCGAGACTTGGAAAGCAGCTTCGGTGTGCCCTCCTGTAAGAATAACTTCCTTAAATTAAATAGATATGAGTGCTCTGGCCGCTGCCGATCTGGATTGGCACGTTCCTTGATATGTAGGGGAATAAGTGCGCCACCAGAAAGACTGACAGCCAACAGGATATATGGAGATGAAACAGGCGGTGGCAAAGATCAGGCCGCCTGCTGGGGGTTTCAACTTAACCAGACCCATCGCTAAAGAAATCCGGGGCGGCATCGGCCGCCCCGACTAAAACCTAGATCGGAACAAACAAGGAGCGAAACCATGAAAAGCACCACCAAGAAGATTACCCTGGCCCTACTCGGAACCGCCTGCACCCTGTTCATGGCCACCACGGCCCTGGCCGAGGAGGCCAAGCCCAAGGCCGATCTGACCACCGGCTTTTACAGCCAGTACGTCTGGCGCGGCTTTGCCTACAGCCGCGACAGTCTGGTGATCCAGCCCTCGATGACCATCTCCCACAAGGGCGCCGCGATCAACCTCTGGGGCAACCTGGACACCAATCAGTACACGGTTGACCCGGATGACAGCGAAACCAGCAACTTCAACGAAACCGATCTGACCCTGTCATACAGCGGCTCGGCCGGCAAGATTGGCTACAGCGGCGGCTACATCCTTTACAGTGTGGAAGGCTTGAAGGACACCCAGGAGGTCTATGCCACGGTCAGCGTCGATACCCTGCTGGCCCCCAATCTGACTGTGTACAAGGAGATCACCGGCTTGCAGGGCTGGTATGCCAAGGCGGCG
Source organism: Deltaproteobacteria bacterium (assembly GCA_020056965.1). Lineage (GTDB taxonomy): Bacteria > Desulfobacterota > Desulfobulbia > Desulfobulbales > JAGXFP01 > JAGVGT01. The sequence goes on along the minus strand of JAGVGT010000031.1, from coordinate 88,010 downwards.
GTCAGCCACACCCTTGAACTGACCAAGGACCTCAAGCTGGCCCTGGGCGCCAGTATCGGCTACCTGGACGACGAAGCGGATTACAGTGAACTGCATGACGGCGTTCTCTCCGCCTCGCTGGCGATCCCGGTGGCCGAGTACCTGACGGTCAGCCCCCAGTTGTATTATTCGTTCCCGCTCAGCTCCAAGGCTAAAGACTTCCTCAAGAATGCCAACAGCGGCACAATCGACAAGGCCAAGGCCGACTTCGTTTACGGTGGCGTGGCTGTGAATCTGGCCTTCTAATAACCGGCACCCCGGGAATCCGCCTTCCCTCGCCTGGGTGGATTCCCAGCCAAGGGCTCTCCTGTTGCGGTGAGGGTCCTGAAGATGGGGGACCGGTGCAAGCCGGTCCCCTGCTTCGAATGTAAACCGCGTTAATTTACCCGCCTCACCAAATCCGGACCATTTCGATCCAGACCCCCTACCACAGTTCCCTGATCCGGTAATTCCGCCAACCGTCAGTCTCATTCTCCGGTTACCTCCCAAGTCGGCGGTTGAATGTAATAATAGCCAGGGGCATATCAAAATATGCTATACAGGACTGAAATTGTCTTGTATAATTGTCGGGTTGCATAAAGGCTTCATCCGCCGATGCGGCTGGCGTTCTCCATGGCCTGGAGTGCCTTGCCCTTCATCGCGTTACGGAAATCATCAGGAGGTTTGGGAGTGCAGAATATCGTCGAATTTTCAGAAGGCTTGGTGGCGCAGACCGCGTCAATTAATGGGTTTGCCGAGAGAGACTGGGAAGTCCTGAGCAATGTGCAAAAGCACACGATTTTGTGGGGCAAGGAATTCTCAACCATGTTCACCGAGGCATTGTATGCCGACCCGAACACCTCCAAGGTGCTGGCCAAGGTAAATTCAACCGATCAGCAACAGGCGTTTGCGGTCTGGTATGAAACTCTCGCCTCCGGCAAACCCGGGGCGACCTTTTGGCCGGAAACTTGTCTGATCGGTCTCTTTCATGCGGCGGCGGGAGTCGATAACCGGCACGTCATTGCGATCATCAGCAAGCTGGAGATCGCTTTTCATAAAAAATGTCTGGAGAGTTTCGATCTTAACCAGGCCAACGAGGTGTACTGGGCTTTTAAAAGAATATTGGATATTGCCTTGGCGATAATGGTAGATAGTTATCACTTCGCCAACATTGTCGGGATGAGGGAAGTTGGCGTTAATGAGGCATTGTTTGCCAGGATTCGCGGGCTGTCGATTCGGAAGATGATCGATGAAGCACGGTCAGTGCTCCCCCTGATTGAATGGAATGATTCGTTGAGCGTTGATCTCGAAAGTATTGATGCACAGCACAAAAAACTCGTGGATATTTTAAATTCACTGCACGGGTCCACTGCTTCGGCCCAGGACCCCGAAGCAGTGAAAAAAATACTGAATGAACTCGTGGAATATACCGTTTATCATTTCAGTTACGAAGAGGACTTGCTGCGAGAACATCACTACCCTGATTTTGAGAATCACTTACTCGCGCATAAGGCCCTGGTTGCCCAGGTCGGCAAATTTAATGAGGATTTTCAGGCCGGGCGGGCCAAGCTCTCCAGCGAACTGTTTAAATTTCTCCGGAGCTGGCTCAATGGCCATATCCGCGGGACCGATAAGCGTTATTCAGCGCACCTGAAGGCGTGTGGGGTCAGTTAGGGCGGGCCAATGGCACAGGTCATTTGCCGGCATTATTAAGTTCCTCATAGTCAAGGCATAGCAAAGGACGAAACGCGTGAGAAATTTTATCGCATGGCAGGATGATTTCAGCGTCGGCGTGGATGTTATCGATGAACAGCACAAGATGCTTCTGCAGGTGATTAATACATTTTTGTCCAGCCTGGAAGAAAGTGATGATCGTTTCGCCATCGGCCGCAGTCTGGACGAGATGATCAAATATACTGAGTATCATTTTTATACCGAGCAACTGTTGCTGGAGAAACATCCTGATTTCTTGGCCCACTTGAATCAGCATTGGCAATTGGTCAAGCAAGCCAAGCAAATCCAGAAGGACTTCCAGCAATATCGTGATCTGAAGGCCGATATCTTTGATTTTCTGCTGCTATGGCTGAAGAATCACATCCTTGGTACCGACAAAGTCTATTTTAGTTATCTGTTAAAAAACAATCTGATATGAATGCAATAAGCAATATAGAGGCCCTTGCCGGTGGCGGCATGCTGCTGGCCCCTCGGCAAAATCGTCTTTTCTGGTCATCCATGCTGGCCTTGTTCCTGGTTTTTGTCCTGGTGGCGGCGGCCGGTGGGCGCTTTTTCTACGAATGGGAACACGACAAGCTGCATGAGATAGCCAGGAGGCAGGCGCCTAGCGTCACTGCGGTTGGCGAACCGTCCGGCGCCTTGGCGGAGTTGACCGCCAAGGCCAGAAATTCGGCGGCCCTGGTCGATGAGGACGCCCTGAAGGCGATTCTTTTCAAACTGACCATGGTCTTTCTGGTCATTATGGCCATCTTCTCCTTCCTTTTGTTGCTGGTGGCCAGGAGCCGGGCCAGTCAGTTCGCGAAACTTTTGGAGTCCCAGCGTAACATGGTCTTCGCCCTGGCCAATCTGGCGGAACTCCGGGACCAGGCCACCGGCAAGCACCTGGAGCGGACCCGGAGCTATGGGGTGATTTTGGCCGGTGAGATGCGCAAGCTGCCCAAATACCGGCAGGTGATCGACGACAGTTTCATCGACAATCTTTACGATGCGGCGCCGCTCCATGACATCGGTAAGGTCGGCATCCCTGATCAAATCCTCTTGAAGCCGGGCCGTCTCACCGCCGAGGAATTTGTCCTGATGCAGCGACACGTGGAAATCGGCAGTCAAATCCTTACCCGGATCATCGAAAAGTTGGATGTGCCGCTGCCCTTTCTGGTCATGAGCCGGAACATCGCCCGCTACCACCACGAGAAATACGACGGCAGCGGCTATCCGGAAGGGCTGGCCGGGGACGCCATTCCCTTGGAGGCGCGGATCTACGCCCTGGGTGACGCCTATGACGCCATTCGCTCCAAACGGCCATACAAAAACCCCGTGACCCACATGGAGGCGGTGCAGCGGCTGTTGGCCGGTCGGGGTAGCCATTTTGCCCCGGATGTGGTCAATGCCTTCATCGACTGCGAGGATAAACTGCTAGAGTTGTATGAGTCTTACCAGGTCTATGATGAAGTTTACCTGGGGTTTACCGATGCCAGAAGCGACGATGGGCCGGCGGTGGCCTGGAGCAGCGAATTTGAGGTGGGTGTGGAGTTGATCGACCGCCAGCACCGGGAGCTGATCGATCGGATCAACAAACTGCTGGCCGGCATCCGGGAGGGACGGGGTCGGGAAGAAACCTTCGCGTTGATGCGTTTCCTGCAGGAGTACGTGGTGGAGCACTTCCAGGCCGAAGAGAGGTTCATGCTTCAGAACCACTATGCCGAATATGCAGCCCACAAGGAGATCCATGATGCCTTCATTGCCGACCTGGACGTGCTGGCCGACACCCTGGCGAGTACCGGGATCGATTCGGAACTGGTCGTGAACGTTAATCAGAAGGTGATCAACTGGATGGTGGCGCACATCTTCATGATCGACAAGGGGTTGAAAAGTTGCCTGACCGGCTCCGCGGGCGCGCCCCCCATCGGCAATGGGCCTGGCAAAAGTTGCTAAACCGGTGTAAGGATATCTCTCAATTCGAAGGCCTCTGGTTTTGTGTTGCACCAGAAGCAGGGTGAACGGCAGTCAAGCAATTATTCCGGCAAGGGCGGAACCAGCGAGTATGCTCAGAATCCTGTTCATCTCCGAGGATTTTCCTGGCGCGGCTTGCCTGGCCGCCAACATTCTGACCGGCTATGACGGGTCCGCTCTCGCCGCCACCGCAGCTGTCCCGGACCCGGAAAAGGCGCTGCGGCTGGCCCGGAAAATTTTCGCTCTCCCCCTGCCGCCGGCCGCTACCGAGACGGTGGCCTCCGCCACTGTCGATATCCGTGCCTATGACCTGATCATCTCTTTGGGCCAGCCTGATACCAAAGTTTGTCCCGATCTGCCGGGGCTACCGCCGCTTTTGACCTGGGAGCTGGCCGCGGTCCCGGCGGCCGACCTCTCGGCCGAGCTGCGAATGCGGATTAACGCCTTGGTTAAACACGGCTATCTGGAGGCCCTGCTGGCCGGCCGCCGCAACGGCGAACTGGTCCTCGACAACCTGCAGGAGGGGATTATCGCCCACGATCTGAACCGGCGAATCTTCTTCTTCAACCAGGCGGCGGAACGGATCACCGGCTACCGGCGCGAGGAGGTGCTGGGGCGCGACTGCCACCTGGTCTTTCCCGGCAACTTCTGCGGCGGCAAATGTTCCTTCTGCCGGGGTGACTGCGCCCCTGCCCTGCCCGGCAAGCCCTACTCGTTGTGCTTTCGCAGCCGGGACGGCGGCGACCTCTATCTGGAGATGAATATCACCGCCATCACCGACCCGGCCGGCGCGGTCCGGGGGGTGGTGGCCTCTTTCCGGGATCTTTCGCGCGAGATCGAACTGGCCGGACGGCTGGGGGAGATCGAACAGTTTGCCGGGATCATCGGCCGCGATCCCAAGATGCAGGAGATGTATCAGACCATCCGCGATCTGGCCGACAGCCGGGTGCCGGTGTTGATCACCGGCGAATCCGGGACCGGCAAGGAACTGGTGGCCGCCGCCGTCCACAGCGAAGGCTCGCGGGCCGGCAAGCTGTTCGTGCCGGTCAACTGCGGGGCGTTGCCGGAAAACCTCCTGGAAAGCGAACTCTTCGGCCATGTTCGCGGGGCCTTTACCGGAGCGATCCGCGACAAAAAGGGTCGTTTCGAACTGGCCGACGGCGGCACCATTTTCCTCGATGAGATCGGCGATATCTCCAAGGCCATGCAGGTCAAACTGTTGCGGGTCTTGCAGAACGGCACCTTTCACCGGGTCGGAGGCGAGGAGCTGGTCCGGGTCGATGTCCGGGTGGTCTCCGCCACCCACAAGGATCTGAAAGCGGAGATCGCGGCCGGCCGCTTCCGCGAGGATCTTTTCTACCGCCTCTGCGTGGTGCCGGTCCACCTGCCGCCCCTGCGGGAGCGGTTGACCGACATTCCCTTGCTGGCCCGCCATTTCATCAAATTGATCGCCAAGGAGGAGCAGCGGGCCGAACTGACCCTGGCCCCGGAGACCATGGAGATCTTTATTACTTATTCCTGGCCCGGCAACATCCGTGAGTTACAGAACGTCATCCGTTATCTGATGGTCCGTTGCCGAGAAGAGGTGGCCCGCCCTCAGCACCTGCCGGAAAACCTGCTGGCGGCTGCCGGCGCCGCCATTCCCCGCACCGGTCTGCGGACGCGCCAACGCCGGCGCCTCACGGTCGAAATGGTCCATAGCGCCCTGGCGGTCAGTGGCGGCAACCGGCTCCAGACTGCCAAGCAGCTGGGCGTGGGTCGGGCCACCCTCTACCGTTTTCTGGATCAACATCCCGAATACTTCGCTAAGCTTGAGTGAAATTAAAGCGCTGGTCTGAAAATAGTGAAGGCCACCAGAGCGAGGGGGGTCGCGCCGGTGGCCTTCGGGTGGGGATGTACGGGAGGTCGGTCTTAAGGAGTCCCGTACGGTGTGTCAGATAGTGGCTCATTTCCCAGTTTCCCGGCAGATCATTTAACTGGTCCCTTTATACCGAATTTACGGACGGCAAAACAAGGTAGGGAAAGCCTTATTCTGCTGTAGGCAGAAACCCCATTGCCCTGCTATCGTTCAAATTAGCCGCGATCCATATCCGCCTGGCCATGGTCTCAGCGTTATCGCGGGATTTCCCTTGGCTTTCCCCCCACTCTTCCTTATCATGCGGGAAATCTTCCCCGGAGCCCTTAAATCCATGACCGCGATTATCGATCTCCAGCTCTTCCAGGCTGCCGGCCGCCCTCTGATGCTGGCCCTCCTGGGGTTGTCCGTCCTGCTAGGATTGAGTGGCATGGCCAACCTGTGGCGGCGGGAACCCTGGCGGGAAAAGGAGTCCCGAGTCGGACTGCTCCTGGTCAACGTCCTCTTCGGGCTGGGCTTTTTACTGATCGGTTGGCTGCACTGGCGGATCAATCGGGAGTTGCCCCTGGCCCTGCCCGACCAGCTAGCCGGTTGGCTGAACAGCCAGCTGGCGGCCTCCAACCAGGGCGCCGCCTACGGGCTGCCGCTCTACGACCCGGCCCAGCCGCCCCGTTACATAATCCCGCTGTGGATCGAGAACGAAAAGTACTACTTCTGGTTCATGAGTTTTGCGCTGGTCTCCCTCCTGGCCTGGCGCCGCCCGACCAGCCATCGCTTCCGGGGCGGGCTGCTGGTGCTGCTGGCGGTCCAGGTGGCCCTGCTCTTCAGCCTGGCCGACCCCTTCGCCGAGCCGCTGCCCCGCTTCTTTGCCGAGATTACCCCCTGGTTCAGCGGCGATGCCCAGCCCATGGCCAGGATGGGGCTGTTTATGCAGCTCTACCCCAAGATGATCTTTTATTACAACGCCCACTACATGTGGCTGCATCCCCCGTTGCTCTTCATCTCGTACGCCTGCATCACCCTGACCTTTCTGGCCTCGCTGTTCATGCTGGTCGGCCGGAGTCAGGAAATCGAGCGGCTGGGTTATGACTCGGCCAAGTTCGGCTACCTGCTCCTGACCCTGGGCATGCTCCTGGGCTACCCCTGGGCCTTGCAGGCCTGGGGGCCCAACTGGTGGTGGGACCCCAAGATCTGCAGCTCGATCATGATGTGGGCCATCTACTCCACCTATCTCCACACCCGGCTCTATGCCAACAAGGTGTCGATGTGGTACTTTTCCTCGTTCCTGGGGATTCTCTGTTTCGCGGCAATGGTCTTCACCTTCCTCGCTTCTTTCCTCTTCCCGGGCGAGCACACCTTTCAATAATCTGGCGAGCATGGCGAAAAAAGGTTCATACGACTTCCAGCTGATCCTGGCCACCACCGTGGTGCTGGCCGCCATCTCGCTGATCTGCGTGGCGGCCATGTTCCAGTTCAAGGCGGCGGCCATCCACACCTTGCCCCCCGAGGCCAAGGTGGCCTGGCAGGAGGGGATGAACCGCCTGGTCGCCCCCTTCCTCATCGCCCTCCTGGTGCTGCTGGGGATTTGCGTGCCCAAACGGTTGCTGCCGACCGTCTGGCTGAACCGTTTCGCGGCCCTGCTCATCGTCACGGCGACCCTGACCGGCTGGTGGTTCGGAGTCAAGACCGGTCTCCTGGTCATCCTTTGCGTCGCCCTGGGGTTGCAGTTGGCGGTGCTGATTCTGGCGCTACTCGGCAGCGAGCGGTTGAATTTCACAAATAAGGGCTACTGGGGCCGGGTTGGTTCCTCGCTGGTCCATCTGGGGCTGGTTCTCTTCGTGCTGGACCTCTTTTTCTACCGGCGGCCCGGGCTCCATCTCCTGCTCTTCTGGGTGACCACGGCGGCCACCACCAGCGGGATGATCTGCTGTTTCTACGCCGAGGGCATCGTTCGGGTGTTGGGCGGTGGGAAGGCTGAAGACTAAAGGCGTCAGGGGAATCTTCGTCATTGCGAGGAGGGGCGTAGCCCCGACGCGGCAGATAAGCGAAGACTTCGATCTCCCGGGGGGCGGGAAAGGCCCGGCCCCGTTGCCCCTGCCAGGAGATTGCTTCGGTCATTTCATTCCCTCGCAATGACGCGTCCAGAGGCGAATTTCCGTGGGAGCGGCTCGGCTTGCCCCTTGAGGGTACCAGCCGTGGTCCGGGCTTGAAAAATTCGCGCCTGGGTTTTTTGAGCGACCAGAATTTGGCGGTAATCGAACCGAAAATCGTTGAAACCGAGAAAGTCTTGAATGGTTTGATCAAAGCACTGAGGGAAGGATAAGCTTAAACCGAAGGCAAAGGTAATTCCTTATAGACCTTCAGTCTTCAGCCTTCGGCCTAAACCCCTACTATTTTCAGCCTTCAGTCTTAAGCCTAAACCTCAAGGGAGCAACAGAGTGTCCACCGACAAGCCTTTTAGAGTACTGATCATGGGCGCCGCCCTGGTAATCATCATCGCCGGCATGCGGCTGGCCCAGGCCATCCTGGTGCCCTTTCTGATGGCGGTATTCATCGCCATTATCACCGGGCCGCTGCTGACCCGGATGAAGCGGCGTAAGATTCCCACCGCCGCGGCCCTGCTGCTGATCATGGCTGGGGTAATCGCGGTCACCGTGCTGACCGGGATGCTGCTGGGCGGAGCGATCAGCGATTTCACCGAAGTCCTGCCCCATTACCAGGAAAAACTGCGGGGTGAAACCGCCAACCTGGCGGTGCTTCTGGAGAGCTACGGCATCAAGAGCGAGGACCAGCATCTCCTCAAGTACACCGACCCCGCCGTGGCCATGGGACTGGCCGGCAAACTCCTGGCCGGCCTGGGTGGCCTGCTGAGCAATACCTTTCTGATCCTGTTGACCGTGGTCTTTATCCTTCTGGAGGCCTCGACCTTCCGGGAGAAGCTGCGGGCCGCCCTGGGCCACACCGACGACACCTACCAGGAACTGCAAAATTTCCTGGGCAGCATCAACCGCTACATGGTACTCAAGACCTGGATCAGCGTCGCCACCGGGGTTCTGACCACCGCCTGGCTGGCCCTGCTGGGGGTGGATTTCCCGATTCTCCTGGGCTTCCTGGCCTTCCTGTTCAACTACGTCCCCAACATCGGCGCCTTTATCGCGGCGGTGCCGGCCGTCCTTCTGGCCCTGATCGGCCTTGGTCCGACTCCGGCCCTGCTGGTTGCCATCGGGTTGATCGTTATCCACATCATAATCGGCAACATTCTGGAGCCCCGCTACATGGGCAAGGGGCTGGGGCTTTCCACCCTGGTGGTCTTTCTCTCTCTGGTCTTCTGGGGCTGGGTGCTGGGGCCGGTGGGCATGTTGCTTTCGGTGCCGCTGACCATGACCATCAAGATCGCCCTGGCCAGCCATCCGCAAACCGTCTGGATTGATACCCTGCTGGGTGACCAGCCGGAAGAACCGATGGCTACGGAGCAAGAGGCTTCCAGGTAATCTTCTTGCCCCCCGGCCGCGTCATATCGTATCCTTGACCGAATGGCTTTCCATGCAGAGAAACAGAATGATAAAAAAATGTAAATATACCCTCAGCGCCTTCGTTGTTTCCCTGGCTATCCTGGTGATTGGCCGTGGCGCTCATCTATTGGCCGAGGGGGCATGCTCACTTTATCTCCTTCCGCAAAACCCCCATGACCGTACAATGTTTCTGGTAGTCTCATCCATCCTGGTGGTCATGGGATTCTGCGCAGATCGCAATGCCCGGCTGTTTATCGCCCATGAAGAGGAAAAGCGCCGGATTTTCCTTTCGACAGTCGCGGCCTCTCAACACGTTCTCAACAACTTCCTGAATAATATGCTCTATTTTCAACAGCAGGCTCGGGAGAGCCGGGCCCTGGACGATAAAACCCTGAAGCTGTACGACACGGTCATTCATGACGCCGCCGAGCAACTCAAGAAACTTGGGGAAATCCAGGAAATTTCCGAAAGAAAGATCCGGGAAACTGTTTATCCCAGGTAGCTTTCATTCGGAAACGAGGATTTTTGCATGAGGGCAAGGCGCGAGGGAGACGAAAAAGCGGAGCGTACTTGGGTCCGTGAGCATATTTTTGGAAACTGAGCAACGCCGCCATCCGGCAAAAAGACCGTTTCCGGTCACCGCGCGCGGCGCTTTTCCGTAGCGAGGAGAAACATGCAATACTACGTGGAGTACTGGCAGTGGCTGGTCTTGGGGATGGCCCTGATCATCGCCGAACTGTTCATCCCCAGTTTCACCATCTTCTGGTTCGGCCTGGGAGCCCTCATCGTCGCCGGCCTGCTCTGGCTGGCGCCGGATCTGAACCTCAGGTGGCAGTTGTTCATCTGGGCGGTGGCTTCGGTACTCTTCACCTTCCTCTGGTTTCGGTATTTCAAGGGGATGATGCCCGACCGCACCAAGGCCGGGGTAGGGAGGGAGGCGATTCTCGGCGAGTCCGGCCGGGTCATCCTGGCGCCGGTGGAAAACCGGCACGGGCGGGTCCGCTTCGCCACCCCGCTGCTCGGTTCCGACGAGTGGTCCTTCGTTTGTGATCAGGAGGTGGTGGTGGGTGACCGGGTCCACGTTAAAGACATTTCCGGCAATACCCTGATTGTTGAAAAAAAACCGAAGGCTGAAGGCTGAAGACTGAAGGTAAAGCCAAAAGCTCTAACGTCTAATCCTTACAAACCTTCAGCCTTCAGCCTTCAGTCTAATAAATAAGGAGAACCCCATGCCTGTAGCCGTCGTTGCGATCTTCGTCATCCTGGTCATCGTCACCATTGCCCTGGGCGTCCGCATCGTCCCCCAGGGTGCCAAGCACATCGTCCAGCGGCTCGGCAAATACCACGCCACCTTGGGGCCTGGGCTGAACCTGATCATCCCCTACGTCGATAGTGTCGCCTACCGGATCACCTCCAAGGATATCGTGCTGGACATTCCCTCCCAGGAGGTGATCACCAAGGACAACGCGGTGATCATCGCCAACGCCGTGGCCTACATCAACCTGGTCTCGCCGGAGAAGGCGGTATACGGGGTCGAGGATTACGCCTATGCCTTCCGCACCCTGGTCCAGACCTCGCTACGCTCGATCATCGGCGAGATGGACTTGGATGACGCCCTCTCCTCCCGCGACCTGATCAAGGCCAAACTCAAGGCCGCCATCTCCGACGACATCTCCGACTGGGGTATCACCTTGAAGACCGTGGAGATCCAGGACATCAACCCCTCCCAGACCATGCAGAAGGCCATGGAGGAGCAGGCCGCCGCCGAGCGCCAGCGGCGGGCCACGGTAACCCGGGCCGAGGGCGACAAGTCTGCCGCCATCCTCGAGGCCGAGGGCCGCTTCGAGGCCTCCAAGCGTGATGCCGAGGCCAAGATCGTCCTGGCCCAGGCCAGCCAGACCGCCATCGAAATGGTCAGCGAGGCCATTAAAGATCGGGAGATGCCGGTGGTCTACATCCTTGGCGAGAAGTACATCGAGGCCATGAAGGGGTTGGCCGCCTCGACCAACAGCAAGCTGGTGGTGCTGCCGGCCGATCTGCCGGCGGCGGTGCGGGGGATTTTGAGCGGATTGGCGAAATAATACCTAAACACTTGTAGGGGCTGACTCCTGCAAGTGTCGTCAAATCAACTAGAAATTAGGCTCCTGTGACATGACGTTCTACTGCAAAAATTTCGACTGCAACCTCAGTATCTGCAACAAACTCCACGGTGAGTGCATCCCCGGCCGCCCCGGTTGCGTGCTGGAAGGCAAGGTCAAGTTTAGTGAAGTGATCGAGGGGCGCTTGCGGGATCTGGCCGAAAATAAGCCTCCGCCCCGCAGGGACAGCCGGGGCAGGAAGGTTAAGGAAGCCATGCCGGGCCGTCGTCGCCGGGATTAGCTCGCCTTCTCAGCTATCGCCTTCTGCTGCCGGAGCTGATTCCCGATGCTCTTACTCATTCGGAGATTTCGATAGCCGGCTGGCCAGCACCTTGTCGATCCGGTTGCCGTCGAGATCGACCACTTCAAGTCGCCACTGCTCCCACTCCGTTACGTCGCCGGTGCGCGGCAGGCGGCCCAGCAGCCACATCATCATGCCGCTGAGCGTGTTGTAGCGGCCCTTGTGTTCCTCCGGCACGCTTTTCAAACCGAGCCGGTCCTTGAGATCCGGAATAGGGATCAAACCGTCGAGCAACCATGAACCGTCGTCGCGCTGAACAGCCCACACATCCTTCGGATCACGCGGCTTGAATTCCCCTGCCAGCGCTTCCAGGACATCCTGCAAGGTAATCAGACCCAATATTTCCCCATATTCATCGACCACCAAGACCATTTGGACCCCGGATTCACGGAACTGTTCCAGCAGCTTCATTCCCGTCAATGATTCGGGTACGTAGACCGCTGGTTGGAGAAATTCCGGAATATGGGTGGATTCGCCCTTGATCCGCTGTTTGAGCAATCTTTTGGCGGTGATAATCCCCAGAACATTCTGGATATCGCCCCGGCATACCGGAAAACGGGAGTGATCGGAGTCGATCAGGTTTTCCAGGCTGCTTTCAACCGGCTGCTCGACATCCAGATAGACGATGGCGCTGCGCGGCGTCATCAGAGAGGCGATCTGGCGGTCATCCAGCCGGAAGACGTTGCGCATCATCTCATGTTCCTGCTTTTCGATCAGCCCCGCCTGCGAGCCTTCAATCAGCATGGCGTGAATATCTTCTTCCGTCAGATTGGCGCTGCTTAACTCCTTTTTGCCCAGCAACCGCAAAAGGCCATCGGTCGAGATGGAAAGCAGGTAGACAAACGGGCGCGACAGCGTGGCCAGGGCCGAGATCGGGCGGGCCATGAGCCGGGCAATGCCCTCGGCATTGAATTGGGCGATTCGCTTGGGAACCAGCTCACCGAGGACTATGGAGAAGTAGGTGATTCCCACCACCACGATGATAGTTGCGCCGATCGCGCTGGTCTTTTCCTCCAGCCCCTGCCCTTGAAGGATTTCGGCCAGGGGACCGGCCAGTGCCGCTTCACCCACGATACCATTGAGAATACCGATGGCGGTGATGCCGATCTGTACCGTAGAGAGGAAATGGGTAGGATTTTCGCTGAGGCGCATGGCGATGGCGGCAGTGGTGTCCCCGTCCTCGGCCAGTCGCTGAAGTCGACTTTTGCGGGCCGTCATTAATGCGATTTCCGACATGGCGAACATGCCGTTGAGCAGAATCAGCGCAATCAGTATGGCAATATCCAAGTATTCCTCCTTAACCAGAGAGTTCCGACCAGGCGATTGGCTGGTCTTGACAGGAGGATGTGCAAACCCTCCTGCTTAACAGCAGCGTGGTAAAGGTTTAACGATCCTCCCAGGCGGCGAACGGAATCACCAGTGTCATACATCCTCACCGCAGCTACAGGCCCGGCCTTTGAGGTTGAAAAAGAATTTCAGGCCTTTCCTGATCGTAGTGGAGAAAATCTTCGGTGAGAAAACCGCGCCGACCACCCTTTTGTTGATCTCGCCCAGGGTTGGGTAGGGATGAATGGCCGAGGCGATTTTCGATAACCCCATCCCGACGTTCATGATCGCTACCCACTCGCTTAAGAGATCTCCGGCGTGCGGCCCGAGGATCTGGATGCCGAGGGGGTTTTCTTTTTTGTCCAGCAGCAGCTTGATCCGGCCGACGCTCTCGCCTTCGGCCAGCGCCCGGTCGTTGCCCTGGAACTCTTCACTGAAGACCGCATACTCAATGCCGGCCTTGCGGGCGCGGGTTTCATTCAGGCCAATGCTGGCCAGTTCCGGGTGAGTATAGGTGCACCAGGGCACATGGGTGTAGTTGGCCTTCCTGGGCAGATGGAAAACGGCGTTGCTCAGGACCACCCCGCCTTCGTACCCGGCCACATGGGTGAACTGGTAGCCGCCGATGACATCGCCAGCCGCATAGATATGCCGGTGATTGGTGCGGAGACGGCTGTCCACCTTGATGCCATTGGCATCGAACGGAATGTCGATTTTTTCAAGCCCCAGCCCGGTCACGTTGGGCGAACGGCCCAGGGCCAGCAAAATCGCTTCCGCCTTGAGGGTCCGGACCTCACCGGCCGAATTTTTGATCACCACTTCCCGCTTGCGGCCCAGATCGCCGACCCGGACTACGGCAACATTCATTGCAAAGACGACCCCTTCTTTCTCAAGCTCCCGTTGGACGATCTCAGCCAGATCCCGGTCTTCCTTGCTCAAGATCTGGCCGCTGCGCTGGATCACTGTTACCTTGCTGCCCAGGCGAGAGAAGGCCTGGGCCATTTCGATGGCGATGGGACCGGCGCCGAGCACGATCAGCGAGGCGGGGAGATGATCAAGATAAAAGATCTCCCGGTTGGTCAGATAGGGGGTTTTGTCGAGTCCTTCGACCGGCGGAATTGCCGCCGAGGAGCCGGTGGCGATGACCCAGCTGCGGGCGGAAATGACTTTACCGCCTAAGGAGATGGCATGCTCGTCAATGAATTCAGGATTTCCGAACTCCACCTTCGCCCCGAGCCGGCAGAAGCGTTCCACCGAATCATGCTGCTGAATCACCCCGATTACCGACCTGATCCGGCTGGCGACCTCTCTGAAATCAACCGGCGGCGGTGAGCACGCCGGGAGCCCGAACTGCGGGCCGTTTTTCATCAGATGATAGACATGGGCCGTCTTGATCAGGGTCTTGCTCGGCACGCAACCGTAATGGAGGCAGTCGCCGCCCAGCGCCGGTTCTTTTTCGATCAACAGGGTCTTGGCGCCCAGCTGGGCCGCGCCGGAAGCCACGGTGAGGCCGGCCGCCCCGCCACCGATAATGCCGATGTCATAATCAAAGTCAGGCATGCCCCTTTATCCTTCGCGGTGCTAATTGGACTCAACGGTAAACCGGTACCAAAATGCCGCAATAATCCCGTAGACAAAATTCAGACCGATCACGACCACGGGAGTCATGGCGCCAAAACCCAGCCCGAACATCCCCTTCCCCATTTCCGGAAAGACCATCAAGAGCATCATGGCGGAGGGCAGCAAGCTGAAAACGCAGCCCCGCAAGACAATTCGCTTTTGCCAGAAGGGAAGCAGCAATAATAACATCCATATTCCACTCCAAACCATGCGCTGGTACAGCCAGGGGGCAGTGAATTCGGGTTTCATGGTGACTCCCAGCAGGCCGGTAAGGCCCAGGTGGGAAAGGGCCCAGATATTAATGCTGTCCGCCAACCCACCCACGGCACCGCCGGTAAACGCGCCACTGAGCCTTCGTACGATTCTCACTTTTTCTCCTTTCATTCTTTGGTTACGGCCCGTTGAAAAATGTCGCGACTGTCGTTTTGTTTGCCATTCCCGCCAAAGCGAGAATCCACTTCTAGTGAAAATACTGGAACAGGAAATCAGATTAATGATCGGCCCGGACAAAGGGCACCAGCAGCATCCAGGGCAGTTGCAGCCATTTCCGGTCCCGATAGTTGGGCAGGCCGATGGTCATGGCCAGGTGGCCCGCCTCCGGTTGGGCGCGATAGGTACCGAACAGCCGGTCCCACCAGGGAAAATTGAAGCCGAAGTTGCTGTCGGTTTCCCGGTGGATCACCGAGTGGTGGACCCGGTGCATGTCCGGGGTGACCACCAGTAGTCGCAGCAGCCGATCAACCCGGGAGTTCAGTCTGACGTTGGCGTGGTTGAACATCGCCGTCCCATTAAGGATAATCTCGAAGAGCACCACCGACCAGGCCGGGGCGCCGAGCAGCGCCACAGCCGCCATTTTGATCAGCAGGGAGAGGAGAATTTCCAGAGGATGAAAGCGGGCGCCGCTGGTGACATCGAGATCGAGATCAGTGTGGTGCATGCGATGGAAGCGCCAGAACAGGGGAACCCGGTGGAACAGCCGATGCTGGCTGTAGACCACCAGATCCAGCCCGCCAATCGCCAGCAGTCCGACTGCCCAGTCGGGCAAAGTCAGCCGGTTTAACAGCCCCCAGCCCTGCTCCGTGGCGACCAGGGCGACCCCCACCGCCGCCGTCGGTAGGAGCAGCCGCGCCAAGACCGTATTGAACAGGGTCAACCCCAGGTTGTTGGCCCAGCGGGTCGCCTTGCTCCGGGTCAGCGGGCGGCGGGGCGCTGCCACCTCCCAGAGCGCCATGACCAGGAGGATTCCGGCAAAACAGATTAAACGGAGAGTGGTCGCCTGGGAAATCAAGTCCATCAAGATCACCTTCTCATTGCCGGGAACAGCCCCGCCGGAGGTTGTTCGGCTTTTCCTGTTCAGGTCAGGGTTGGTCCCCTGGCAGCAACTCCTTAATCCCGGCCACCAGGGTTTTATAGTCGATTAAACCATGATGGCGTTTGACAATCCGGCCATCCCGGCCAATGAAGATGGTCTCCGGAATGCCCTTTACCGCGCCCAAGGCCACACCGATACCGGTATCCCTTCCCACCGGAAAGGTTAGATGATGCTGCCTCGCAAAGCCACCGATATCTTTCTCCTCGCTTAGGACAAAGGCTCCCAGGAACAGCACGCCCTGGTCCTTGTAAGCGAGGTAGGCCTTCTGCAAAGCGGGCGCCTCATCGCCGCACTGGTGTCACCAGTGGGAACCGATATTAACCACCAGGGGTGTGCCTTTCAGGCCGGCAGTGGTGTAGGTCTTGCCAGCCAGGTCGCGAAAGGAAAAATCCCCGGTCGGCCCGGCGGAGAGCGGAACCGCCGGTAGTAATAATAGAAGAAGTAATCCTGCAATCAGGCCGCGCATCCATCTCTCTCCCGGTTATGGCGGCAGCGGATT
Organism: Deltaproteobacteria bacterium; assembly: GCA_020056965.1. Taxonomy (GTDB): domain Bacteria; phylum Desulfobacterota; class Desulfobulbia; order Desulfobulbales; family JAGXFP01; genus JAGVGT01. The sequence continues at coordinate 71,685 of JAGVGT010000031.1, read as the reverse complement.
GCCGCCAGCGCGGCGCAGCGCTCAGCCGCCTTTTGCTGTTTGATCTGCCTCCATAGTAGGCCAGACAAAAGCGATCGGGGCAATGTCTACTTTTTTAAAGGCCGACATTTGGCGGAATCAGCAGAAATAGCGGCCCTTTAACTCGCATGCGTCCAGCTCGGGGCAATGGTGGCAGACCGCATAACGAACTGCGTCCTCGGCGCCCCACAACCTTTCGGCGGTAAGGAGGCATTTCAGCACACAGTCCCGGCATGAGACCGGCTCGCCGGGTCGGACCAGCCGCCAGCCCCCGCCGGCCAGCGTTGCCGCCTTGCCTTCGCTGCAGGCTGAACAAAGGTGCTGATAGCGGGTTACCCCTTCGCCGTCAACCAGTTTCCAGGTCGGCATCAGTCGAGGGTCCCGGCGTGCAGGGCGGCGCCCAGTGCCCCGGTCAGGTCGGGGTGTTCCGGCACCAGCACCTCCATCCCCAGCTTTTCGGCCAGGGCTGCGACCATGAAGCGGTTCCTCGCCACCCCGCCGGTAAAGACCAGCGAGTCGCCCATCCCCAGCCTGTTCAGCATGTTGACCAGCCGGTTGACCACCGACAGATGGATGGCCCGGGCGATGTCGGCCGGGGCGCTCCCGTGGTTCTTGAGGGAGATGACCTCCGATTCGGCAAAGACCGTACACATGGAATTGATCTCCACCTCCCGGTAGGAGTTGAAGGGCGCCTCGCCGAACTCGGCCAGTCCATACCCCAGGGAACCGGCCATGATCTCCAGGAAGCGGCCGGTGCCGGCGGCGCACTTGTCGTTCATCTGGAAGTTCACCACCCGCCCGGCCGCATCCAAGCTGATCACCTTGGAGTCCTGGCCGCCGACGTCGAGGATGGTCCGGCATTCCGGGAAGGAGTGGCGCGCCCCTAGGGCGTGGGCCTTGATCTCGGTGATCACCTGGTCGGCGAAATGCTTGTGGGCCAGGTGCCGCCCGTAACCGGTGGCGATGATCCGCCGGGGCTGGTAGCGGGCCAGCATGGCCAGGGCCTGGTGGTGCGGGTCGAAACCGCTCTCGCTGAGCTGGAAGTCGGTCAGGATGCCGTCCCGTACCGCCGCCAGCTTGACGGTGCGGGAACCCAGGTCGATACCAATCAACATGTGTTTTTTCCCTTTGTTAATTTGGACCGCACACAATCCGCCCCATCTCGTCATTGCGAGGGAATGGAATGACCGAAGCAGATAAGCGCAGACTTCGATCTCCTCGCAAAGGCAACCAGGCGGGGGGCTTGCTTTCTCTCCTTGGCTGACTCAGAGCAGTCGGCATGAGATTGCCGCGTCGGGGCTACGCCCCTCCTCGCAATGACGGGGCGTTGCCGATCCGGGTGACGCGGCAAACAAAAACTAACCCCGGATCTGCTCCAAAAAGGCCTCGATCCTGGTCTGCAACTGGCCCACATCCTCGGGTGAATAGTCCGACTCGATCGATAGGTAAGGGATGTTCTCCCGCTCGCACAGCTCCCGGACCTTGATCTCCTCAATGTTGTAGGTATGGCAGAACTGCAAGGAGTAGTGAATGATCCCCTGGGCCTTGGCGGCCCGGTATTCCTTGGCGATCTGGTCGATGCGCTCGTCATTGGGGGTGAAGCAGGAGCAATCGATCTTCATGTAGCGGTCGGTCAGCGCCCCCAGTTGCGCCTCCATGCCTGGCAAATTCTCGTCGATCAGGTCCTTGAAATAACGGGTGCCGATGCAACTCTCCTCGCCCACCACCACTGCCCCGGCCGTTTCGACCAGATTGTGGACCTTCCAGTTGGGCAGGGCCATGGGGGTGCCGGAGATCAGCACCCGGGGGGCGGTGATTTCGCTGACGCCCTCCCCTTTCGCGACCCGCTCCGCCAATTCATCGCAAAGCTCGTTGACCTGAGCGGCGAAACGGACCGGCTCGTCATAGAAGGCGATCTGTTCGATCAGCAGGGCATCCTTGCCGCTGATCGGGGCCGGATTGGCACCGCGCAGTCCGGTGAGGCGCTGGAGGGCGCGGCGTTTTTCGTTCATCACCCGGATGGCCTGGGCCAGATCGGCTTCAAAAATCGACTTGCCGGCCACCTCTTCGACCTTGGCCTGGAAGTCCTTAACCTCCGCCAGCCAGAGCACCCGGTCGCGCTCCCGTTTCATCTGGGGGATCTCCATGACATAGGTGGGGACCAGCCGGTCGAGAATTTCCCAGGTCTTCTTCTTGGCGTCGCAGGTGGTCTCGCCGTAGACGAAATCCACCGCCTGGAAATAGGGGCAGATCCGCCCGGCCTTGAACCCGAAGGCACTCTTGACCATCGGGCAGATGTTGCGGGGCAGGATCTTCTCGGCATCGGGCACCGAGCCCTGGGAACCGCCGCAGAGTCCGACGCAGACGCCGCCGGCGGCAATGACGATCTCCTCGGGGATATAGACGCAGAAGGTGCCGACTACCGGGTGTCCAGCCGCCTTGGCGGCCAGCAGCTCCTTGACTCGGCCGCCGTGGATCTCGCTGATCATCTCGTCAAAATAAGCCATCTTGGCCGGACGGTTAGTCTGGGAGAGGTAGGTCTTGCTGTAAGCCTCGCCCAGCATCAACCTGGCCTTTTCAAAACGGGGCACATCCATGCCCAGTTCTTCCCACATCTCCGGATAGGCCTTGATTTCGAAATTTGCGCTGCTCATAAATATCTCCTTTGATTATTTTTCTACCGGCAACCCGGCGGCCTGCCAGTCGGCAAAGATGGCCTGATTGATTTTCGCGTAACCGAGCTTCTGCAGCTTTCGGTAGGCGTTGTAGCTGCGGCCGCCGGAGTTGCAGGTGACGACGATCTGCTTTTCCTTGTCGAGCGCCCCCGACTGCGAGGCAAAGGCGGCGACCGGGATATTGATCGCCCCGGGGATGTGGCCTGCCTTGAACTCATCCGGATCGCGGACATCAACCACGGTGAGGTTGGCACCGTTGCTTTTAATCAGGGCGTCCAAATCTTGAGGTGCAATCTTGCTGGTCTCGATCCGCTTCTCGTAATCCGGCCCGGCATAGATCGGCATCCCCTTCTCTTCCCAGACCGGCATGCCTTCGGCATAGACCAGGACATTGCTGTAGCCCTGCTCCACGGCCTTCTGGGCGGCCTTCTTGCTTTTGCCGCATTTGATGCCGTTGCAGTAGAAGACGATTTTTGCCGATTTGTCCTGGGGGTGTTGGGCCAGATGCTCGGAGAACTGTTTCTCCGGGATGCTGATCGCCCCCTTAATGTGAACCTCCTGGTATTCCTCGGGATTACGGGCATCGACCACGGTCATTTGCGTACCGTCATCCAGCAGTTTTTTGAGTTCTTCGGTATTGATCAGGCCGAAGGAGGCTTGGTTAGACGCTACGGCCGCCACGGCCTTGCCGACATTGACGTTGAAACCGAGGGTCAGGGCGGCCAGTAAGATGAGTAAAAGTTGCCTTTTCATGGTGATTCCTTGTTTGATGAGTTCGTGAAAAATTCCCACGGAGTCGTTTTATCGTCATTCCGGCGAAGGCCGGAATCCAGTATTTCAATGGGTTACAGGAGTACTGGACCCCGGCCTTCGCCGGGGTGACGAACTTTTGCGAGACCGTCTTGTTTGGTGAATAAGTTCAGCCGCAGCTGCCGGAGGAACAGGAGCTGCCGCAACCGCCCCCGCCGCCGGGCAGGGGGATCTCAGTGGTGATGGCGAAGCCGCCTTCGCCGCAGCCGCAGCCGGATGGCGGCTTGAAATCCACAGTGGTCTTGCCGCATTCGCTGAGCAAGGTGGTGTCGATGATCATTTCCAGACCATCCAGATCGACCACGGTATCGCTGGCCTTTTTGTCATCCAAGGCCAACCCCAGGGAGGCGCCGCCGCAACCCCGGTGCATTGCCACCCGCACCGGGCCGCTGACCTGGTTTTCGGCCAGGTGTTCTTTGAGTTTTTCGGTGGCCAGTTTGGTGATTTCGAGCATTGGTGTTCTCCTTCTTGTGGTTGAAATTGTAGTGTTTTGAAGTGCTACGAAGCACCTGGGGCACTATTCGTAAATTCTTCCAGTGCCTTGGCGCATTTGTCATGGACCAGTTCGGCAATGGCAGGCCGGGAGAAATTCCGTGACTTCATCATCTCTTTTGAGGCGTTGATCAGGCCAATTCGGAGCTTGCGGCCCCGAGCCGCCTCGGCGGCCTCGGCCAATTCGCGGCGCAAAACCTGGGGGTCTTTGCCTTCGGCTTTCCCTAGGGGGCCGAGGGCGGCGATCCGCTGGGTGAAACCGGTGATGATCTTGACGAAGTTCGGCCCCTCGGCGGCCGAAGCCCATTCGATCAGGAAGCGTTCGCGGTTGATTCCGAGTCGTACCAGCATTTCATGGACCAGAGCGGCCGAGACCAGGGCATGGTAATTGCCGTCCTGGTAATGACACTCGCCGGGATGGCAGCCGCCAACAAAGATGCCGTCAGCGCCGTTGGCCAATCCTTCCAGCGGGAAGGAGGGATCGAGGCGGCCAGTGCACATGATCCGGATCACCCTCAAATTGGGCGGATACTGATAGCGGCCAACCCCGGCCGAATCGGCGGCGGTGTAGCAACACCAGTTGCAGAGGAAACCCAGAATGTGGGGGTTGTAGGCAGTGGTCATATTCTTCTCCAGGCGGGTATCAGGTAAATTAGTTGCTTTTGACCAGCTCCGGGTAAGGCCATTTGTCCATACCGTCAGTGAGGATGAAAATCCTCTCCTCCGCGACCCCATTGGCCTTCAGGTAGTCATAGGTACGTTTGGCCCCGCCTTTGCCGCGTGGGCAGACCACCACCACGTCCCTGCTGTTGGCCTTGGCTGATTCGACAGCTGGGGCAAGAAGCTTTTGCTCCTCTGGTTTCTCGGCTGGAAAGGCGTTGGTCTCCAAGGCACCGCTGAAATGTTGCCGGGCAAAATCCTTGGCCGGTTGGATATCAACGATCACCAGTTCCTTGCCGCTTTCCAGCCAGGTTTTCATCTGCTCCGGAGCGACATAGCGGTAATCGCCGGCCTGGACGTTGACGGCGAGCAACAGTATTGCCAATGACATCAGTAGTTTTTTCATGGTGTTAATCCTCTTGGTTTAGGGTTATGAGCTTTGCGGGTTAAAGGCCTCCACCTGGGCCATAATACCGCCATAGGTGAAGCGGCCCATGTCAATGGCCAGGGTCGGGCAGCGGGCAGCGCAGACCCCGCAGCCCTTGCAGGAGGCGGTGATGGTCCGGGCCTTTCGCAGCTTGCCGTCTTTGTAAATGGTGATCGCCTTGTAGGGGCAGAACGACTCGCAGGCGCCGCAGCCGATGCATTTTCCCGGATCGACCTGAGAGACAATCGGTTCCGGGGCGATGGTGCCGCTGGCCAAGGGCTGGCAGGCGCGACCGGCGGCGGCCTGGGCCTGGGCGATGGTCTCGTCGATGGACTTGGGCGCGTGGGCCAGGCCGCAGACGAAAACCCCGTCCACCGCTAGATCCACCGGCCGCAGTTTGACGTGGGCCTCCAGGTAGAACTTGTCACTGGTCACCGGGACTTTCAAAAGCTTGGCCAGCTGCTCCGGCTCCTCGGGGATGATGCCGGTGGAGAGGATCAGCAGATCGGCGCTACGTTCAACTTCTTCGCCCAAGAGCGGATCGAAAACCATTACCGTCGGTTTGGCTTTACCGCCCTTGCCCACCTTGACCTGGGGCGGCGCCGCCGGGGTGAAGCGGGTGAAGATCACCCCCAACTGCCGGGCCTTCAGGTAGTCGTCTTCCATGAAGCCGTAGGTGCGGAGGTCGCGGAAGAGGATGGTGACCAGGGTTTCCGGGGCCAGTTCCTTGATCCGCAGCGCGTTCTTCACCGCCTGGCCGCAGCAGACCCGGCTGCAGTAGGACAAATCGTCACCTCGGGAGCCGACGCACTGGATCATCACCACCGAGTGGCAGGCGGCGGGTAATGGCTTTTTCGAGTCGAGCTGTTTTTCCAGCTCGATCTGGGTGAGAATCCGATTCGAAGTTCCATAACTGTACTGCGTGGGCTGGTAAGGTTTGCCGCCGGTGGCGATGACCACCACCCCGTGGTTGATTACCGTGTTCCCGTCAAAGCCTTCGATGGTAGAGGTAAAGTTGCCGACGTAACCGGAAATATTCGCCAGTGAGGATTCGCACAGCACAGTGATCTTGGGATGCTTTTTGGTTTTGGCGATCAGCGCTTTGATGGCCTGGCGGGGGTCGTGGTCGTGGCGGTCGCGGGTCAGCAGTGGGGTGCGACCGCCCAGTTCCTTCTCCCGTTCTACCAGGGTACATTCAAAACCCTGGTCACCGATGGTCAGGGCGGCGGTCATCCCGGCCAGGCCACCGCCCAGCACCAGGGCGGAAGGGGTCACCTGCAGCTGTTGTTCTTCCAGCGGGGTCAGGAGGCAGGCCTTGGCCACCGCCATTCGCACCAGATCCTTGGCCTTGGCGGTGGCGCCTTCCTTGTCGCGCATGTGAACCCAGGAGCATTGGTCGCGGATATTGGCCATCTCAAAGAGCGCCCGGTTCAGCCCCGCCTGGCGCATGGTGGCCTGGAAGAGGGGTTCGTGGGTGCGGGGGGTGCAGGCCGAGACCACCAACCGGTTCAAGCCGTGCTCCTTGATGATCTTGGCCAGCTGGCCCTGGGTGTCCTGGGAGCAGGAGTAGAGATTGTCGGTGGCATAGGCCACGTGGGGGAGCGTCGCGGCGTAGTCGCGCACGGATGGGACGTTGACCACCCCGCCGATGTTGATCCCGCAATGGCAGACGAAGACCCCGACCCGGGGCTCCTCGCCGCTGATATCGCGCTCGGCCGGGAAGGTGGCGCTGACGGTCTCGCTGTCCCGCCCTTTCGCCAGGAGCCCGGCGCAGAGCCCGGCCACGCCGCCGGCCTGGGTGACCGAATCGGGGATATCTTTGGGCCCCTGGAAGGCGCCGATTACATAGACCCCGGCGCGAGAGGTGGCCAGGGGGCTGAAGTTATCGGTGGCGGCGAACTGGTACTGGTTCAGATCGATCCGGCAGGCCCGAGAGAGCTGCTCGGCATCGTCGGGCGATTCCAGCCCCTGGGAGAGGATCACCAGGTCGAATTTTTCGTATTTGTGCTTGCCTGCCTCATCGCTCCAGGTCAGCAGCAGTCCGCCGCCGAAGTTGTCTTCCACCTTGGGCGGTCGGGCGTAGATGATCCGGAAATTGTTCTCAGCCACGGCCCGCTCCCTGGCGGCGTCGAAGCCCTTGCCGTGGGTGCGGACGTCCATATAGAAGAGGGTGATCTCGGCGTTGGGGTCGTGCTCGCGGGCCAGGGTCGCCTGCTTGATCGCGTACATGCAGCAGACCGAGGAGCAGTAGTTGTTGCCGCAGCTGGCGTCGCGGGAGCCGATGCATTGCAGGAAGGCGATCTTCCTGGGGTGCTTCTGGTCGGAGATTCGGACGATCTCGCCGCCCGTGGGGCCGCTGGCGCACATCAGCCGCTCATGCTCGAAGGCGGTGAGGACATCGTCAAACTTGCCCCAGCCGTAGTGGCGGAAGATATCGTTGCTGATCCGCCCGAAGCCCGGGGCCAGCACCACCGCCCCCACCGGCAGCTCTAAAATCTTCTCAACATCGTCAAAGCGGATGGCGTTTTTCTGGCAGACCACGGCGCAGAGGCCGCAGGTCTGGTGGTTTAATTGCAGGCAGGCCTTGGGATCGATGTGGTAGCTGGTCGGCACCGCCTGGGCGTAATCGATATGGGCGGCGTGGGTGATTTTCAGGTCTTCGTTGTAGTCGTCGCCGATTTCCTTCAGGCAATAGAGGGTGCACTGGCCGCAGCCGGTGCAGATATCTTCATCGATATAGCGCGGTTCTTTGCGGATCTTGGCGGTGAAATGGCCTGGCTCGCCGGTCAGTTCCAGCAGTTCGCTCTTGGTGAGGATCTCGATATTGGCATCGCGGCCCGCCTCAACCAGCTTGGGGGCGAGGATGCAGAGCGAGCAATCGTTGGTGGGAAAGGTTTTGTCGAGCCGGGCCATGACCCCGCCGATGGCGCCGCTTTTTTCGACCAGATAGACCTTAAAGCCTAAGGCTGAGAGATCCAGGGCAGCCTGAACCCCGGCCACCCCGCCGCCGACCACCATTACGGCGCCGCTGGTAGCGTTAGTACTGCTGGAAACAGGGGCATTCACAAGAACTTCCTCCTTCAGGAATCAAAAAGTGTTTCGCCTGGGACGACCGGCGCCAACCTTCTTGACCCTGAGGAGATGCGGCACTTACCTGATCAGCAAGCTCGACAAAGGCGGGAGAAGCGTGGCGTCAACCTTCGGCACTGCCCGGACCGGGCGGCTCGTCAGACGCAACGTTCAGTAGTTTTGGCGGGTATAGTGTTTCATTTCTGTTGGATATTATTAAGCGGCTACGAAGAAAAATTTTACCAACCAGTAACAGAAATGGTGCCAGGAAACAAATTGGAAGAATCGATGATACGGGCTGATTCAATAGGGATAGCTGGAGAATTCCAGCCGGTACCATTTTGATACACCGATCCACCGTCTGCCAGGGAAGCAATCTCAGAAACCGTTCGGGCTCGGAAAGTTCGCGGCTGAAACAGCTCCCACAACCGTCTGGCGATCAAATCCTCCGGGCCTTCCCATGAGATTGCCGCGTCGGGGCTGCGCCCCTCCTCGAAATGACTGGCACGCCATCAGATGGTAATGGTCTCCCGCTCCAGCATCTGGGCGGCGATGGTCGGGATGTGGACGATCTTCACCCCCTCGACCAGGTCGGCCTCGCTGATCCCGTGGGTCTTGGCGCAGGCGCCGCAGAGGAACATCGGCACCTTGGCCTCCAGCAGCATGGGGAAAAGGTCGGCCACCGGCGCGAAGTTGCGGCCGCGGATGGTCTCGGCTATCCCCTGTTTGGCCAGTAGGCCGCCCTCGAAGATGAAGAAGATGATCAGATCAACCTCCTCGCTCAAGAGCGACACGGCCAGAGCGATGGCGGCGTTGGACCGGTCCTGGTCGTCGGTGGAATGGGTGATGGTCAGGATGAATTTTTTCGGCATGGGTTATCTCCTTCGCTATTGATTAAAAAACCAGATTCATATCGGCCGCCAGCACCACCTCGGTGTAATAGGTGGCCGGGTCGGCCAGCTTTACCCCTTCAACAAAATCATCGTCGCGGAATTCAAAGACGCTCTTGTTCAGCGGGCAGGCCAGGAGGCGTGCCCCCTCCATGTGCAGCATCAGCAGCAGTTCCTCGGGCATCGGCAGGTTCATCTCCTCCATGCGGGCCATCACCTTCTTCTGCTCCTCCTCCGGCTGGTCCGGCAGACAGACCAGATGCTGAATCTTCTCCTTGTGGACGGCGTTGATGCCCCGGGAGCCGAAGAAGATCGTCACCCCGGCCCCGGCCCGCTGCAGACTGAGGGCGGTCATCAGCCCGTTGAAGACCTGGCATAGTTCGTCGTGCATGATCATGATCGAGGCCTGTTTTCCGCTGCTCATGGCTTACCTCCTTCGTTTGCTGTTACGGCCGTCCGTCCAGGGAACGGGCGGCCTTGCCGACTCAATGGCCGCTCAAGACCTGATACCACATGCGCAGCCCGGTCACGGCGATAATCACCGCGATGGCCAGCCGCAGATGTTTGGTATTGGTCTTCTTGCTCAGCCGCCCGCCCAGCTGGGCGCCGGGGATGGTGCCGATCACCAGAGCAATGGCGAGGGGCCAGATGATCTGGCCGGTGGCCGCCTTACCGATGGTCCCCATGATCGCCCCCAGCAGGACGATGCCCAGGGTGGAGCCGATGACGATGCGGGTGGGGATGTTCAGCAGATAGATCATGATCGGGATATAGATGAAGGCGCCCGGCGCCCCCACCATGCCGCCGAAACAGCCGATGGCCAGACTGATCACCGTGGCCAGGGGCTTATTGTAGACCAGATCCTCGGGCTGGATCTCGGTGCCCTGCTCCCGCTTGGGGACGAACATGACGATGGCGGCGATGATCGCCAAGGTCGCAAAGATCGCCAGCAGAAACTCGCTGTTGGTGTTCTTGGAGTAGAGCGAGCCGGCCAGATTGCCGACGGCGTTGGCCAACCCCATGTAGAGCAGCAACGAACGGCTGACGAAGCGGTTTTTGTAATGAACCACCAGGCCGGAGAGCGAGGCGGCCAGCACCTGGACCATGCTGATCGCCGCGACCTGCTTCATGTCGAGCTGGCCGACGCCCAAGAGCGGCGGCACGTAGAGCAGAATGGGGATCATGAAGATGGCGCCGCCCAACCCCAGCAGGCCGGAGAGAATGCCGCCGCCAAACCCGAGAATCACCAAGGAAATTAGAAAGGGGATATCCATGGTCAATCCTCCTGCCCGCACTGTTCCATGCAGCGGCGGATGGCCGCCTCCACCGTCGCCTCGTCGATGTCCTTGCCCTCGACGACGATCTCCTCGCCCACCATGATCGCCGGGGCCAAGGGCAGATCCAGGGCGAAATACTCATCGCACCGGTATTCTTCCCGGGTCTTGGAGATTACCTCAGTTACCACATCCGCGCGGCTGTCCAACCTGGACAGCATCTCGTCGAAATGCCCTCAGGTCTTGCCCCGGGGTTCGTTTAGAAAAAAGCGCACCTTCACCATGACTTCCTCCCTTTAGTTAGATTTTCTTTTCCCGCCGCAGCTTAGCGACCAGAAAGGCGGCGCCGCGCTGCGACAGCCCGAGCGCCGTCGAAATAATCACCGGATCACCATCCGGGTGGCGGCGCAGATGGGCCACCACCTCTTCTTCCAGCTCATCGAGCCAGCTTTCAAACAGCCCCAGCACGTCCGGATCAGTGACCGCCATCAGTTGCTTGGATTGGGCCACCTTGTGGACCAGAGTCTGACACATCTGCGTTGGGTCGACACCTTCGCCCATGCATTCGGCCAGTCAGAGATCGACCAGGCTGCCGATCTTGTCTCCCTCGGCGCCGCCCAGCATCTCGATGACAAAATCGGCCCGGGCCTCTTCGTCGAGATGGGCCAGGATTTTCTTTAGTTCCGGACCCAAGGCCGCCAGGGCCTCCGCCGGTTCCAGACGGTTGAGAATCTCGTGCAATTCCATCGTGGTTCTCCTCTTAAGGTCAAAAAGCGGTCCGGTTGGCCAGCAGGTCGGCGGCCAGCCGGTTGAGATCGGTCAGGATGGTCGCGATCCGCGGATCGGCCAGTTCGTAGTAGATAAAGGGACCGCTCCGCTCCACCTGCACCAGCAGCGCCCTTTTCAGTTCCTTGAGATGATGAGAGGCCAGAGGCTGGGAGATCCCCAACTCCTCGACGATCCGGGAAACCGGCTTTTTCCCGGCCGCCAGGCTGAGGATGATCCGCAGCCGGTTTTCGTCGGCTAGGGCTTTAGCCACAAAGGCGGCGGCTTTGGGGGCGGCAACGGTCTCCTCAGCCGGGATTGGTTCGCTTCGCTTTTGCATACGGTCGTTTTCCAGCGGCCTGCGCCGTTATTTCGGGAGTCAGATCAATCAAACAAGGATATAAATATACGTTTATATCCGAAGGGGCTGAGAGTCAAGAAGAATTCTGCGGATCGCGGCTGGGTGGGGCTGAAGCGCCCCGGTTCCCGGGCTGGCCGGCGAAAATTTCTTGCGGGTGCGGGAGTTTCGGGATTATCTGAACAACCGGAGCAGGACAGGCAATGAACCAGCGTATTTTGCGTCATTGCGAGGAGTGTAACGACGAAGCAATCTCCCGGGAGCTGGCACGAATGGCACTAGTTTAAAGGCGTTCGGCGCAGGGTCCAGCGACAACAGAAACTTGAAATTTTTCTATTGGCCTTTGCGGCCTGGCACTTAGGGCATACGGAATTTGACTGTCTTATCCCCTCACCTGGCCTTCGGCCACCCTCTCCCTGAGGGCGAGGGAAGACAAATGTGCAAGCCGATCATGGTTTACAAAAAGCTCCCTCTCCTTCAGGGAGAGGGTTGGGGTGAGGAGACGTAAACGGTACCCTTCCTTAGCGTTACACCCGGAGGTTCCGGTGGGAACTAATTTAGAGAGAAAATGATGTTCACGGAATCCAGCCAGGACGCCAATCTTTACCAGCCCACCGAGCTGTTCAGCCGCAAGCTGGCCGAGGTCAGGGAGAACGACCCGCCCGGTTATGGCCGGATCGTCAAGGTCATCGAACGGCTGCTGGTTGAGCCGGACAACGGTGACGGCAAGATGCACGGCCTCTACCACGGCCGCTTTAAGAAGTATGTGGGGCGGCGGGACTACCGACTGATCTATTACTGGTGCCGCCTCTGCCGCAAGGAAAACCGGCGGCAGGACCAGGCTGTGCCGACTGTGAAAAGATCCCCGACCACAGCGTCATCTTCTTCGACCTCTACCACAAGAGTGATATGAAGAAGTTCAACAAGTCTGGTTGAGGTTGGCTGGCTACCTCACTGGCTTGGCGACCGGGCGAGCCGCGACTCGGCAACCTGCACAGCATTTCGGCCAGTTGCCGGTCTGTTGCTTTTGCAGCATGTCGCCGAGGCCGGGGTACGCACTAAGGTCTTTAATAAAACAACAGGGCATCTCGGTCCCATCCAGGCTGAAGTAGCGCATCTGCGGTTGGGCGAGAAAGTGGCAGGAGAAGCGGCCGCTTGGCCCAGCCGGGGGCTGCTTCAGGTAGCGGCGACTGTAATCAGGTTTAGTCTGGAGCGGCTGGACGATGTGAACGTAGCCCTGCTGCTTGCACCAGGCGGCCACCGCCGGTGTGTGCTGGCCATTGCGCACCGAATGAATCACGACCTGCAGATGGGCGCCGAGGGTTTGCACAAAATTGAGGGTTCGCGGCAAGTTTCGCCGCCCGATGGCCTGGGCGGCTGCCTCGTCGAGGGTGTCTACGCTCACGCCGACCCGGTCGAACCGGCCGATGAAATGCTCGGGCTGCTGATAGCTGCCGTTGGTGATCGTGTAAGGTTGCGCCCCGAGCTCCCGGACCAGCTTGGCCATCCGGAAAAAGTCGCGGTGCAGGGTTGGCTCGCCCTCGCCCTGTAATGAAATCTCGGTGGGAACGCCATGCCTGGCCACGTGCCGCCCCAATAGGTCGCTGAGTGTTTCAAACGGCATGTCCCCCTGGCGCAAGAGGCGACCGGCGCAGTAGAAACAGGCAAAATTACAGCGGGTGGTGATTTCGACTTGAACCTTCATAATGACCCTCGTCTCCTGCCCCAATTTTCAGCATGGCCGCACTCTGGATCTGATCGCGGCCATGGGCCGCTCCTACATTGGTCCCCGTATTCTCTATAGGTCGGTTTTGCAGGCGCCCCCGCAGGTGCAGGCGAAGCTTCCCGACTTGGCCTTTTCGAAGGATTCCTTGCCTTCGCGCCAGCAAAGCCCGGCGATGACCAGCGTCCCCACCGAATCAAAGCCGCCGATGCCGGTATACTTGTAGCCCAGGCTCGATGCCAGCAGGACCACGGACAACTGCAGGCAGGCGCGGGTACAGGCGGCGTCCGCCAGGATCGCCTGGGAACTGAGCGCCCGGCCGACCTTCACCTTGGCGTGGATCAGCAGCCACATGGTCAGGATGGAAACCAGCGAGACCACGATGCCCCAGAAGGTGGTCTCGGGCTGGTGACCCTGATAAAGATTGACCACGGCCATCACGGCCAGCCCGGCGGTCAGGATATAGAAGCCGCTGCCGGTGATCCGGAGGGCGGTCCGTTCGAAATGATCGGCGGTTTCCCCTTCGTTCCTCTGAATCCGCCGGATCATGTGCCAGATGCCGATCCCGGAGGCGACCTCGACGAAGGAATCCAGCCCGAATCCGAAGAGCGCCATGCTCTCGTCCTCCAGTCCGAAAAAGACCGAGAGCAGCCCTTCGCCGATATTGTAGAAGATGGTGATCAGGGCCAGCACCGCCGCCCATCGGTAGAGATCCGGGTTTTTTGGGGCGAGGCCGAGGGTTATTTTTTGCATAGGTATTTTGCCTTCAGCCATTTATAGGGGATCAGCATGGAAACCCTTTGCTGATAGGCGCGGTATTGCGCCCCGAATTCCCGGACTAGTTTTCGTTCTTCCAGATGAGACCCGACCAGCAAATAGGCGGTCAGCAGCACATTAACCAGAATGGTCGAGATGTCCAGCGGCCTTGCCCAGATCAGAAGAAGAATGCCGAGATACCAGGGATGGCGCACGACACTCAGGATCCCGGAAGTGTCCAACTCGCCAGCGGCGGCTATCCCCTTGGGCGAGATTCCTGCGCGGATCTGTTTAAAGCCCAGGAGTTGGCCGGCCTCATAGCGGCTGGCGCCCAGGAAGAACAACAAAGTAGCGGTTCCCAGCATGAGCAGCTGGGGGATTCGCAGATAGCCATCCCAACCGAATAGCGGCTCGGTTCGCGCTGCAGATGCGTACAAAACTACCGGGATAAGGGTGAGAGCGGCGACCACGTTGAAAAATAATCGATAAAATCGAAAGGTGGGTCCCAGCCGCTTATGCAGATATTCCGTCACTGATACCGAGATCATTGCACTGTGTAAAGTGCACCAGGCAATCACCAGAACGGAAAGGACCAGGTATCTCATATAAGTTGTTGGTTCCAATGACCGGGTATCCAGGAAACTGATGAAGCTAATAAACCAGTAAACAACGTCCCCGGCGAGCCCCCCTGAAGTGACTGGTTATGTGATTTTTAAGTTTTCTTTTTTTCTATTCCTTGTGTAAACCAAAGCGCAGTTCCTCCATGATGAGGAATTCTATAAGTTTTAGGTTCAACCCAATACATTGCATTTCTTTTAACAAATTTAGAAACCCATTCGTGATTGTCACGGAAAAACACTAAATCTTCAGCACATCGAACAATTAGTTTGTTGATATCTGCAACCTCTTGTCGGTTTAATTTACGTATTGAATGTTTGAATTTTGAAAAGGAATATTCTGCATCATTGTTAATGTTATTTATATCTGGGCAAATTCTGATTGCGAGATTTGGAGATAATGGTGCGATTCTGTTAATAACTCGGTTATTCTTCGTTTTCTCTATTGCTACAGGGAAATCACTAGTGAAAAATGGATTGTCGTCAAAGTTATTAATAAGAATTTCCCAAGTTGAATTACCAAATGAGTTCGCATGACTAATGATTTGATTTATCCCAATTGATTGGGGGTATTTAGGGTCGATTGTAACGTTGAGGGAACCATCATCCAATAGGTCTGTTAAAGTTCTCCCCCCTAACTCAGGTGGAGGAGCAGAAAAGGCATTGTTTTTGTCTAAGATACGTGCTGTTTCTTCAACTGTTCCCTTGAATAAATTTGAATGTATTCGCATGCCAGCTGGTGAACAGGAAACAACATATGCAACAAAACTTGAAATTGTAAATATGCATTCAGAATCGATATTATTTGTTCTTAACTTGTCAATAGATTTGTTGTATCTAGGCTCAACCTTTTTTAAAAATTCTTCGACTATTCGGTCTTCGTGCAGATAAGAGTTAGTGCTTCCATCCTCAATTCTACATACTGATTCTGAACTTGGAGTGAAGGTTTTTAAATCGCTTTTGCGTATGGCATGCATCAAATTCCCCAGAATTGGGGAATAAAAATTCTTAAGATGTACCTGGGACACATAATGGTCTAAAGGCATAAGTCAATGTTGCCCCGTTGATTATATTTTGCACATAATGCTTCGCTTGAGGGGCGTGGCCAATAAACTTGACCGCTTTAGCGCCGCAAACGTTTACCGCGTCCCTCTCTAAGCGTTTGTTAAGTTTATTTTTAGCATAGTTAATATTGAATCTGACAATTTACAGAAATTATTGAAATCGTGATCCGTAGTTCTTTTTAAGGAAAAAATAGTGTCTTCTTTTTCGGTATTACTAATAAAAATTGGTTCAAACCTTCCAATTTGAGACATTTCTCTGAAATTATCCATGTAAGCATCAGGATTCTTGGAGTAATCTGTCTGTTCAAGATTTGTTTTTTTGGCTTGAATAATTTCCTTGTCTTCGGGTCTCAAGATACCAGGCGGACAATAAAGAGGAATTCGGTGTGCTGCTGGATCTCTTAACAGTTTAATTTCTTTATACCATGGCTGGTATTCCAAGATTAGTTCCGTCCTTTTTCTATCCATAGAAGACAATCTTTTTGAAAATTCAGGATGAAAAATTGAAATTTTATTTCTCTTATTATTGTCTTCATTTGCACCAGGAATAATTTCAAATTCATAGTGCAAAACCCATGATAAATTATCAATTGCACCAAGTATGTTTATATAAAATGAATTTAAGTAAATATTAGTATGAACTGTCTCATATGGTTCTCTGTTCTTGCTTCCAGATTTTTCATGTAGTTGATTGAGCAAGAATATCGATTCTTTAATCTGCAGTGTTCGTATAATAAATCCAAAACGAAGATATTTGATTGCTAGATCATTTGTTAAATCACCTAGCAGCTGAAAAGAAATACTCAATAAATCATATTCTGGTTTCATGGTTTTGAACTTAACAAGTTATTAAGCAACACGTAAGGTGCAATCTGCCGCCATCCCATGTAGGGCGGCAATAAGCGCAGCGCATTACGGCGTTCGCCTAATGCGCCCTACTAGACTCTCAGATACTGTGTATCTCTGCTTAATCCTTACCATAAACCCTGACAAGCAATATTGTCGGTCTCGCAAAAGACCGCGAGGCTGGCGTCAAAATGGGAGCTTTCTACCGTTGACCTTTGTTGATCCCGCTGGCTCCTGTTTAACTTGAACCACCTGCTGAACCTAGCGGCCGGATCGGAAGTTTTTCATCGGCAAACTCAGTGAGAAATTAAAATAACCACGCTGTCTGTTTTAGATTTTACGAGAAAACTAAATAGAGGTCGGGTTAGTGTAGCGTAACCCGACGTTTTTAAATCACCGCCGGGCCGCACTACCCACTCGCCCCTGCCTCATTCCGGCGGGCGGCGCGGGCGAGTCCGGCTAGCTGGCAATCAGGAAAAAGAACAACAGGGCAAACAGCGCGATCAGCAGTAAAGTGAACGGGGTCCGGATGGCTCGCCAGAGCGTGGCGAAGCGGGAGGCGCTGCCTTCCACCACCCCGCTTTGGGCGACGGTCAATCTGGCCAGCACCTCCGGATCGATGGTCTTGCCCTTTTCCTTGAGGAGGGTTTTGACTTCCTCGATCAGGGCTGCCTGCCGTTCTTGACTGCTGCTCATGTTTCTTCTCCATTCCGTGCTGCACCGACTGCCTTAGTGACTCGGCCTTATCCCTTGAAAAGGCTTGGGGGCCCGATTATAAGCAGGTGAATCTTTGATTAACTTGTTTTTATCAGAGGTGGCTTTCCCTAATTGAAACTACGGTCCTGACCAAGATCAAATTGGGCCGCCCTTCGACAGGCTCAGGGTGAACGGAATTAGTGTTTGATATCTCGTCTGCGCCAAGCCTTCTGGAGTAAGTTCATCTGGATCTCGGCGACTTCTTTGTGAAGCCATTATTATTCCCGGATAAAGCATAAATGTCCACCCAATCAAATTCCGCCCCGACCCCTGCCCTGCCCTGGCAACCTGGCACCACGCCGCTGATGCTGGCCCCCATGCAGGGGTTGACCAATCACGGACTGCGCGGTCTGTTCTGCGACTGGGTCAAGCCCGAGGTGGTTTTTACCGAGTTCATCCGGGTCCGGCCCGGCTCCAAGCGCCCCCTGTCCGAGGTCGATCATGATGAGGCCTCCCATCGCCACAGCGTCATTCCCCTGGTGGTCCAGCTGATCGGCCGGGACAGCGAGGCGCTGGTGGCCGCAGCCGTCGCGGCCCAGGCGGCCGGGGCCGAGCATCTCAACATCAACCTGGGTTGCCCCTACGGGCGGATGAACCTGGGTTCGGCCGGCGGCGCCCTGCTGAAAGATCCCACCGGGTTGGCCGAACGGTTGACCGGCCTGCGCCGGGTGATCCGGGGCAGCTTTTCGGTCAAGGTCCGCTCCGGCTACGACGACCCGGAGCAGATCTTCGGGCTATTGCCCCTGTTCGAGGCGTGCGGGGTGGATTATCTGGTCATCCACCCCCGCACCGTGGTCCAGAAATATGCCGGCCGGGCCGACCACCGGATCACCGCCCGGCTGGTCGCCGCCACCAGCCTGCCGGTGATCGCCAATGGTGATGTCACCACCACCGCCGAAGGCCTGGCCCTGCTGGCCGAGTCCGGGGCGGCCGGCCTGATGTTGGGCCGGGGGGCGATCCGCGACCCCCTGATCTTCCAGCGTTTGCGGGGGTTGGCCCCGGCCGAGCCGGACCGGGCCGAGCGGGCGGCGGAAATCCGCTACTATATCAGCGAACTGACAGAGCGCTATCGGCCCATCTTCCGGGGCGAGGCCCAGGTTCTGATCAAGGTGAAAACCGTTCTGGCCATGCTCAGCCTGGACCCGGATTTTGGCCGGCCGGTCCGGAAAATGCTGCGCTGCCATGCCCTGCCGAGCCTGCTGGAACTTCTTGAAAGTCTGAGATAAATCGAGTAAACAGGCTGTCGTTTCTTTTCTCTTCGGCCGTCCCCAACCTACTCGCGGAGCAATCGCCCATTGCCGCGCTCCGGATCGCCGTGGAATAACGCTACCCGGAGCTTCACCATGCCCGAACAACAAAATCTCGACCTCTGGAAAAACAAGGCAGCCCTGGTCGCCGCCCTGGAAAGAATCCCCTTCTTCGACGGTCTCACCGGGGAGGAGCAAGAGGTGCTGATGAACTACATGAGCCTTTACGAGCTGAGCGAGGGCGATGTCCTGTTCAGGGAGGGGCAGGTCGGGCAGTACGTGGCCTTTGTGGTGGAAGGGACCATGGAGGTGCTGAAGAAGTCGATCACCGGGGTGGATATCATCATAACCACGGTCGGGCAGGGCTATTCGATCGGGGAGATGTCGCTGGTTGACAAGGCCCCCCGCTCCGCCACCTTGAAGGCCCGCACCAAGACCACCCTGGCCATCCTGGCCCAGAACGCCTTCAAGCTGATCCTTGAGAAGCACCCGAGCATGGGCATCAAGATCCTCATCGGTTTTGCCCGCTTCCAGACCGAGAACCTCCGCAAGACCTCCAACCGCTTGAATGCCTATACCCACCTGCTCTCGACGATCTGCAACCAGAAGGGCTTGAAGATCGGCGCCCATATGGACGAGCGGTTGCTCAAGGATGGCGCCAGCCTGGTCGAGGAAACCCACTCGATCAGTTCGCTTAACTCCTCGGTGAAATTCTTCAAGAATCTCAAAAAAGTTCTCACCACCGACCTGCTTGAATAACTGCCCCGGCCGGCTTTTTCCAGCCAATTCTAGACCCGGGCGGTGGCGCTGCGGCGGGGCTTTTTTCCCGGGGCTAACCCGGCCGGAATCCTGCCTGGGCCGATCCAGTTCCTCCAGCCATCCATCCCTTGTGCCGGACGCCGGACTTCTGGTAAGATGCCCTCGTTCTTACAACCTCGGCCCGGAGTGATGCCAATTTCATGAGTAGCCCCTTTCAAAAAAACCTGCGTAATCTGGCCATCGGCCTGCTGCTCGGCCTGGCCCTGGGCCTCTGGTTCGGCGTCAACCTGGGCCGCGGCCGCAATCTCTTCTGCAACCCCTTCGCCCGGCAGACCATCGGCGGCCAGCTTAAAGAAACCGGCACTCTGGTCCTCGACAAGGGCGGCCAGGCCCTGGAAGAGAGCGGCAAGGCCATCCGCAAGGCGGTAAGATGAATAACGGAGCCCACCAACCATCATGCTGAACTATCCGCATATCGACCCGGTGATCTTCCGTCTCGGCCCCTTAGCGGTGCGCTGGTACGGACTGATGTACATCGTCGGCTTCCTGGCCGTGCACATGCTGGTCGGCTACCAGACCAGAAAGTATAAACTGACCCGGCTGGCCGAGCATTACGAAGACCTCAATTTCTTCCTGATCCTCAGCCTGATCCTGGGCGCCCGGCTCGGTTACATCCTCTTCTACAACCTTTCTTACTACCTGGGCCACCCCCTGGAGATCATCGCGGTCTGGCAGGGCGGGCTCTCCTTCCATGGCGCCCTGCTGGGCATGCTGATCGGCGGCTGGCTGTTCTGCCGCAAGCATCAGCTTAACTTTCTGGCCACCACCGATGTTTACGTGGTGGCGATCCCCATCGGCCTGGGGCTGGGCCGCCTAGGCAACTTCATCAACGGCGAACTGTTCGGCCGGGTCAGCGAGGTGCCCTGGGCGATGGTCTTTCCGGCCGGCGGCCCCATGCCCCGCCACCCTTCCCAGCTCTACGAGTGTTTCCTGGAAGGGATCTTGCTCTTCACGCTCCTCTGGACCCTGCGGATCTTCCATTACCGGCGCGGCTGGCCGGCCGGCACCCTGATCGCCACCTTCCTGGTCGGCTACGGTGCTCTGCGGATCCTGGTCGAACAGTTCCGCGAACCCGATGTTCAGGTGGGTTTTCTGTTCAATCTGCTGACCATGGGCCAGCTCTTAAGCGGTCTGATGGTGGCGGCGGGCCTCTTGATCTTCTTCCGCAGCCGCTCTAAACCGGCCGCCGTATAGGCTTTACACCCCGCTTGTCATAAGGATCGACTACCATGGATCTGAAGGGCTTATCTCGTATCCTCCTTTTCTTAACCATCAGCCTACTGGCCTTAAATATGAACGATTCAGAAGCCCTCGAACTCTCGCCGCTGCTCTTTAAAAATACCCTGGAAAACGGCCTGACCACCCTGGTCAAGGAGACCCCCGGCACCCGGGCGGTGACCGTGCAAGTCTGGGTCAAGACCGGCAGCGCCTACGAGGAGAAAAACGAAGGCGGCATCACCCATCTGATCGAACACATGATCTTCAAGGGCACCACCACCCGCAAGGCCGGTGAGGTGGCCGGGGCCATCGAGGAAGTCGGCGGCAACATCAACGCCTACACCTCCTACGACTACACGGTCTATCACGCCACCCTCTCGGCCCGTCACTGGGGGCTGGCCCTGGACGTGCTGACCGATGCGGTGCAGAACTCGACCTTCGACCCCGACGAGCTGGAGCGGGAAAAAAAGGTGGTGCTGGAAGAGATCGCCATGCGGGAGGACCGCCCCCAGACCCTCTTGAACCAGGAGCTGATGGCCCGCTCCTACCAGGCCCACCCTTACCGGCTGCCGGTGATCGGCACCCGGGAGAGCGTCGCTGCCTTTACCCGCGCCGATATCCTCCATTACGTTGGAAAACATTACCAGCCGGAAAACTTCACGGTGGTGGTGGTCGGCGATGTCCGGGCCCGCGAGGTCACCGACCGGGTCCGCCAGCTCCTGGGCAATCAGCCCCGGGGCGGCTACCCCAACCCGGTCCTGCCCATTGAGTCGGCCCGGACCAAGGCCGACCTCTTCAAGTTGAGCAAGGATATCCGCCAGACCCATCTGGTCATCTCCCTGCCGATTACCCCCTTCGACCACCCGGACACCCCGATCCTGGACGTGATCGGCACCTTGCTCGGCCAGGGCGACACCTCCCGGCTCTACCACCAGCTCCGCGACCAGAAGGGGCTGGTCTACCAGATCGGCGCCAGCGCCTTCACCCCCAAGGACCAGGGGCTCATGGAGGTATACGCCACCCTGGACAGCGCCAAGGTGGAAGCCGCCCTGGCCGCGATCCTGGAGGAAATCTTCAAGCTCAAGTATCAGCCGGTCAAAGAGGAGGAGCTGGCCCGGGTCAAGCGCAACCTGGAAAGCGACTTCGTCTTCGGCCTGGAGCAGGTCGAGGGGCAGGCCCGGATCCTCGGCTCCTTCGAATTCCTGGCCGGCGACCCCCGGGAGGATGAGTACCTGTCGCGGGTCCGCTCGGTGACCCGGGAGGATGTGTTGCGGGTGGCCGCGGCCTACTTCAAGCCCCAGGCCCTGACCGTGGGTCTGGTGGCGCCAACCGGTGCCGTGATCCCCATGGACACCGCCGAACTGGAGAAGCTGGCGGCCCGCGCCGAAAGCCTGGCCCGGGACGGCGTCCCGGAGGCCCTGGTGGCCGACGCCTATCTGCCGGGGACCTACCGCTATCGTCTGGCCAACGGCCTGCGCCTCCTGGTCCGGGAAGACCCCCGGGTGGAGACCGTGGCCATCCGGGCCGTCATGCCCGGCGGGATGCGTTTCGAAAGCGAGGACACCAACGGCGCCTTCGGCTTCATCGGCTCGCTCTGGCCCAAGGCTACCAAGGAGTTGAATTCCCGGGAACTGGCCATCAAGATCGCCGATCTGGCCGGGAATATCGACGGCTTCACCGGCAACAACACCTTCGGCCTCAAGGGCGACTTTCTGGCCCGCTTCTTCACGCCCGGCCTGCAGCTGGTCCGCGACATCGTCCGCACCCCGGCCTTCGCGGCCGAGGAGGCCGAAAAAATCCGCCCGGAGCGGTTGGCCCAGCTCAAGCAGCAGGAAGACTCTCTGCCGGCCCTGGCCTTCCTGCGCTTCAACCAGAATCTCTACCATGGCCATCCCTACGGTTTGAACCCGGTGGGCAGCGGCCCGGTGATCAGCAAACTGAGCGCCGATGACCTGCGGGCCATCTACGAAAAACAGGCCCGGCCCGACCGGATGGTGCTGACGGTGGCCGGGGCGGTCAAAGCCGAAGAGGTCCGCGCCCAGGTAGAAAAACTGTTCGGCGACTGGCGCAACCCGGAGGTGGCCATCGTCGCCACCGCCGAGGAGTCCCTGCTGCCGCCCAGCCCGCCGCCCCGGCCGGACTTGATCAAGGTGGTTAAGGAGCGCGAACAGACCCAGATCATCATCGGCTTTTTGGGCACCACCCTGACCGATCCGGACCGCTTTCCCCTGGAGATTCTGGAAACCGTGCTGAGCGGCCAGAGCGGCCGGCTCTTTGCCGAACTCCGCGACCGCCAGAGCCTGGCCTACAGCCTCTCCGCCTTCGCTCAGTTCGGCCTCGACACCGGCTCTTTCGGGCTCTACATGGGCACCAGCCCGGACAAGCAGGACCAGGCCGTCAAGGCCCTCTGGCAGGAGCTCTTCCGGGCCCGCCAGGAACCGATCAGCCAGGAAGAGCTGGACAAGGCCCGCAATCTCCTGATCAGCCAGCACGAGCTGGGCTTGCAGACCCATGGCGCCCAGGCCCTGGACATGGCTTTGAACGAGATTTACGGACTGGGTCAGGACTTCGGCACCCGCTACGCCAAGGAGCTGGGCGAGGTGACCCCGGCCCGGGTGCTGGAGGTGGCCAGGAAATACATCCAGCCCGACCATTACGTGATGGTGACGGCCGGGGCCGAAGCGCTGCCGCCGGCCGAGGGTGCGGACCAGACCGAGCCGGCTGGCGCGGATGAGCCCGCGGCCCAGCCTGGCGAAATCACGCCGGACCAGGCGGCCCCGCCGGTCATTGCGCCGGAGAGCGCCCCCGCCGCCCCGAATCCCGATCCGTCAACCCCTCAAAGCGGCGAGCAAACCGACGCCATTAACCCCAACCCGGAGAAGCAGTGATGCAGAACTACATGATCGCCCCCTCCATCCTTTCGGCCGACTTCGCCAATCTCGGTGACGATGTTACCAAGGTGGTGGCGGCCGGCGCCGAGATCATCCATATCGATGTCATGGACGGCCACTTTGTCCCCAACATCACCATCGGGCCCCTGGTGGTCAAGGCCCTGCGCCGGATCACCGACCGGCCCCTGGATGTCCATCTGATGATCGAAAATCCGGAGCGTTACCTGGATGATTTTGCCGCCGCCGGGGCCGACTGGATCACGGTCCACGCCGAAACCGGCTATCACCTGCACCGGACCCTGGGCCGCATCCGCGAACTGGGCAAGAAGTGCGGGGTGGTACTCAATCCCGCCACCCCTCTGGCCGACCTCAAGTGGGTTCTGGCCGAGGTGGACCTGGTGATGCTGATGAGCGTCAACCCCGGTTTCGGCGGCCAGTCCTTTATCCCCTCGGCCCTGGAGAAGATCAAACAGCTGAAGGAGATGATCGACGCCCACGGCTTGAAGGTCGGCATCGAGGTGGACGGCGGCATCACCCCGGCCAATATCGGCGCGGTGGCGGCGGCCGGGGCCAATATCTTCGTGGCCGGTTCGGCCATCTTCGGCCAGCCCGATTACCAGCAAGTCATCGCTAAAATGAAGGCGGCCCTGCCGCCCCGCTGAACACCCCGTAGGGAGGAACACCCCATGCCAAACTGGAAAAAATGCACCCTGCTCTCAGGCAGTTTACTGTTGCTCGGTCTGGAAGGCTGCCGGCTGCCTCCCCCGCCGCTGCCGCCGCTGCCGCGCCGCTCGGAACAGTCCGTGGTGCGGCCGGTGGTTGATCGCTACCGCTATTACTACTATCCCGAGGCCGAGGTTTATTTCAGTCCCTCCGCCAATGTCTATTTCTATCTGGACGACGGCGGCTGGGTGTCGGCGGCCGTTTTGCCGCCCCGCATCCAGATCGACATCAATAATTATCAACCGCTCGAGATCGAGGATGACCGGCCCTGGCGCCGCCATCCGGAGACCCTGAATCGCTTCCCCCGCGGCCGTCACTATGACAATTCCCGGCGGGACGAGGATCGGGCGCGGCGGGACCGGGAGATGCGGGAAAGGGAAAGAGAGGAGCAGGAGGCCCGGGCCCGGGAACGCCAACGTGACGAAAAAGAACGGGAAGTGCGGGAGCGCCGCGAACAGCAGGAGCGTTTGGAGCGTGACCGCCGCGACCAGGAGGCCCGTGAAAATGATCGCCGGCGCGAATGGGAACGGGATCGTGACCCCAGAGAGCGCCGCGAAAAGCAGGAAAAGCTGGAGCGTGAACGTCTAGATCGCGAGCATCATGAGCAGGAGGTCCGCGAGCGGGACCACCAGCGCCAGGAGCAGGAGCAGCGCGAGAAGCAGCGGGTCGAAAAGGAGCGGGGTGAACGGGACCGCCGCGACCAGGAGGCCCGTGAACGGGACCACCAGCGCCAGGAGCAGGAGCAGCGCGAGAAGCAGCGGGTCGAAAAGGAACGGGGGGATCGGGAACGCCGCGACCAGGAGGCCCGCGAACGTGACCACCAGCGCCAGGAGCAGGAGCAGCGCGAGAAGCAGCGGGTCGAAAAGGAACGGGGCGATCGGGACCGCCGCGACCAGGAGGCCCGCGAACGTAGCGACCGCCAGCGCCAGGAGCAGGAGCAGCGCGAAAAGCAGCGGGTCGAAAAGGAACGGGGCGATCGGGACCGCCGCGACCAGGAGGCCCGTGAACGCGGTGACCGCCAGCGCCAGGAGCAGGAGCAGCGCGAAAAGCAGCGGGTCGAAAAGGAGCGGGGCGATCGGGAGCGTCGCGACCAGGAGGCCCGCTCACAAGGCCGGCAGAAGCAAGAAGCCGAGGCCCAGCAACAACGGCAGCTGCGGGAAGAAAAGTCCCGCGCTGAAAAGGCCAAAGTTAAGGCCGAGCCGGAGGACCAGGGTAAAAAGCCGAGCCAGGAGCAGGTGGAGGAGGCTCCCGACAGCCAGGCTGACGATCGGGACAGTCGCAAAGAGCGCCGCGACCGGAAGCGCGACAAGCGCGAGCAAGATCGGCGGAACGATCCCGATAACGCCCCGCAGAAATAACCGGGAGCCATGTCGGGACCAGGCAAACCGGCTGAATTGATTAGCCCGATGGCGGCGACAACCGCCATCGGGCGATTTTCTGATCGGGATCCAGAAGGTGACGCCGCCGCCCCCGCCGTCCTGAGCGAACCGGAGCGCCACCGGCATCGCTGGCTGCAACACGCCCTGCAAACCCCGCAACCGGCCAAACTCACTCCCCAACCAGAAAATTTCTATGGCCCAAGTCGAGTGCGATAATCCCCATCTGGCTGACGAGCTGCTGATCGTCCGCCATTCCGGGGAGATCCCCGAGGTGGCCCTGCATGGCTCACTTTATTACCTGACCAGCGCCCCGGACGGCCCGGGTCTGGTCTTGGAGGAGGCCGAGATTCTGGCGCTGAAGGGCATGGTGGTGGAGCGCTATCGGGAGATCATCGGCCGCGATCTGGAACCGGCCAATCGCGATCTCTCCCTCTATCGGGGTTTGGCCCGGGCGGCGGTCAACTGGCGGCGGCTGGAGAAATTCTGCCGCAGGGAAGGGCTGGCGGTGGCGAGCCTGCAAGAGGAAACCGGCTCGGCGCTGTTGGCTTTTCTGAGGGCAGAAACCCGGGCGGTGGCCCAGGGTCAGCGCCGCTCCTCGCTCAACTGCCCGGCCGAGGAATTGGCCGCTTTCATCGCCGAGGTCGGTCTTGATCCGGCCGCTCTGCCGCCGGGTTGGCAGGGCCTCTGTCCAGAATCGGACCCCGCGAGATAACCGGCCACCCCGGCGACAGTTCGGCCCGGATCGCCGCCTTCAACGCAGGACCATCTCCACCCGCCGGTTCTTGGCCCGCCCTGCCTCCGAGGTGTTGACAGCCACCGGGGCCAGGGAACCGACCCCGGCCGGGGTCAGACGATCGGTGGCGACTCCGTACTTTTTCACCAATTCACCGACCACCGCAGCCGCCCGGTTGCGCGATAGTTCCAGGTTGTGTTCATGGCTCCCCTGCATGTCGGTATGGCCGACGATGAAGACACCGGCCTTGGGGTTGGCCTTCAGCCATTTGGCCATCTCGCTTAAGGCGGGGGCCGATTCATTCTTCAGGGTGGCCTGGTCGGTGTCGAAGAGGATACCGTAGAAGACCATCTTGCCGCTGTCGGCCAGGGCGGCGCCGATCTGTTCGGCGCTGACCACGGACTGCTGCATGGCGGCGGTCCGCACCACCTTGTGCATGATGGCGCTGCAATCGGCACTGCCGCCCCGGCCGCAACCGGCCTCGCCCCAGTATTCGCCGTCGTCCCGGGCGATGTGATAGAAGACCTTGGCGCTCGACTCGTTGGTCGCCAGGATTTCCCCCTTGGCCTGGCGCACCGCATTCTCGAAGTTGCGCTGCACCTCAAGCTTGCCGGCCGGCCGGCCCTGGGCATCTTTGGCGATGTCGTTGAAATAGTACCAGTATTCGCCTTCAACCGTGAAGGCCTGCTGGCCGCCGCCCTGCTTGGCCGGGTTCTTCCAGCGCCACAATTCCAGCTTGGCATAGCGGGAGCGGTCGCAATTCTCCAGGGTTTCGCCGCTGAAGCGGCTGAAGAGCGGATGCTCGCCGCACTTGGGATTGTCCCCGGCCGTGGCGGGACCGGTGGTAGCGACGAGCAGAGCCAGTGAGATTGCCGGTAATGCGCTGCGAAGTTTCATAACAAAATTACTCCTGAAGATTAGTCTGCTAAAGCCGGTTGAGAGCAGTGATCATCCCCTCTTCCCGGTCAGTTGACAAAGGCCCGCGCCCGATCAGCCCGGATCTTGACCATAAGCGCCTCGATCCGGGCCAGATTGGCTTTGACCAGGGCCGTATTCCTGGGGTTGATCCGGTCGGCGGGAAAGCTGCGGCCCTGGCTTTCGCCGAGAACGGCCAGCTGGGCCTGCATGAGGGCGGAGGGGATCAGTACGTAATCGGTGCCGCTGAGCTGGTGCGTCGCCAGCAGCTTGCCGACCACCGGCTCGGCCTCCAGTCGGGCGGCGGATTCGGGCACCGAGGTGATGGTCTTCGGCATTCGCTGGTTCATGGCCTTGGCGGCGGCCGGGTTGGCGGTGGCCCAGTCGGCAATGGCCGTGGTCGCCTGGCCGTACGATTCGATCCTCGCCATGGTCAACTCATAGGCCGCCACCATTCGGGTCAGTTCATCCTGGCCGGTCTGGGCCACCGCCGGACGACCATCCAGCCCTGCGGCCACCAGGAGCAGCAGCAACAGCCGAACCAGGGCGGTCCGGAACCATCGCCGGCCCGTCCGGCGCATCAACAAACCAAGCCCGGCCATGAGGAAAACGGCACCGACGGCCAGGGGATATTCCACCAGCAGCACCAGCGGGGTCAGCGCCCAGCGGGTGACGGTGCGCAGGCTCTCGTGCCGGGCGATGAAGTCGGCCAGCGGCGGCGAATGCTGGTAGTAGAAGGCGACAAAGGCCCGTCCGGCATTACTGTTCAGCAGGTACTGGTCGCGGAAGTTGCGCAGGCTGACCACATGCGGGTCCAGATAGGAGCCGTAGGCGGCGGTGGCGATGAAACAGCGACGGTTGCCGCCGCCGCTGTCGTTGGTGGAGCTGGGGGTGACGATGGTGCCCTCTGCGGCCTCGGAAATGGAGCGGAATATACTTTGGCCAACGACAACAAACTGCTGGTCAGTGCCGTTGGTGCTGTCGGCATAAGTGATGCTCTTCTTGACACTGGCGCCAGTTCGATTCGGTGTCCACTCATAACCATTGGGGCTAGTGATCACGTATTGTCCTACCGCCACCCAGATAAAGCCGTTTCCGGTCACATCGAAGTAATCAGACTGACTGGAAACCATGGCGGTAAGCCAGTCGGCGCCGCTGCTGCTGTAAAGGAAGGTCCCTCCATCCCCCACTGCCACAAACAGAGTCCCGTCCCAGCCGATGCCGTTCAGTCGAGTCGCAACCCCGGATGAGTGGGCGGTCCAGAAGACACCATCGCTGCTGGTGCGGATGAGGCCGCCGTTGCCGACCACCACCCACAGGCCGTTGCCCCGGACACTGCCGCGCAGATCCGCAGTTGTCCCGGAATCGCGAGCAGTCCAGACCACACCGTCGGGGCTGGTCAACGCCGTGCCAGCAGCACCCACCGCCAGATAGCTGCCGTTGCCAAAGGCCACCGAGTAGAGGTCCTGGCTGGTGCCGCTGTTGCGCAAGGTCCAGGAGGCGCCGTCACTACTGGTCAGCACTGTGCCGATCGCGCCCACCACCAGATACTGGCCGTTGCCCCAGACGATATCGTTCAGATCACGATAAGGGGTAACGTTGAAACCAGTCCAGACACTGGTGTCGGTGCTGGTCAGCACCGTGCCACCCGGGCCGACCGCCACAAACTTGCTCACACCACGCGCCACTGACTGCATCTCCCGGCTCAAACCGTGCTGAACCACGCGCCAACTCGTGGCTGGGGTTCTGTCGCTGTACAGCACCTCCCCGTTGCCGGTCACCAGGCGATTGTTCCCTAAGGCAATACATTCAAGCCAATCGCTGGTTCCGGAGGCCTGAGAGGTCCATGTGGCCCCGTCCGGGCTGGTGATAATTACTCCACTCCAACCGACTGCCACGAACATGTCACCGGTCCAGACCACATCAAAGAGGTGGCTGGTGACTCCGGAGATCTGTTCCGACCAGGTGACCCCGTCCGGGCTGGAGAAAACCACCCCATTAAGGCCAACCGCCACGGCATGCCCGCCCCCCCAGGCTACTCCCCGGAACGAACCGGAGGGCTCCGGGGTTCGGTCTGTCCAGGTAACAGTATCCGGGCTGGAGAGGATGATCCCGTCCCCCACGGCCAGGTACTGGCTGCCGGTCCAAACCAGATCGTGCAGCTGCCCGCTGCGGCCCGATGTGGAGAAATCGCCCGCCGTCCAGGCCAGGCCGTTGGGACTGGTCGCCACCTTGTCATTGCCCACGGCCACCCACAAGCCATTACCCCAAATGATGTTGTTGATCCACCCCGGGCCGCCGAACAAAACCGGGCTCCCCCAGGCCGCGCCGCCATCAGTGCTGGTCCAGGACTGGCCGCTCTCAACGGCAATCAGGGTGGCGCCGTGGGCCGCCAGTTTTTTGGGCGGGGTGTAGTAGAAGGGGCATGAGGGATAAGGGGGCGAATAGGGATCGCAACTGTCGGTACTCCAGACGTCGCCGTCGGGGCTGGTGGCAAAGCCGCTATTGGTGGCGGCCACAAATCCGCTGCCGGTCCAGGCCAGGTCGTGCAGGGAAGAATTTACAGGCGGCGGGGTGGACGCAGCGGTCCAGGATCCAGTTACCCCCTCGCCGTAGCGTACTATGGCGTCATTAGCCCCAACCACGACCACCTGACCACCGCCAGCAACTACTCCACTTATTTCTCTGCTGATGCCCAGCGATGGTTGCTTAACCCAGCTGGTGCCGTCAACGCTGGTCAGGATGTCGCCGCGATAACCTATGGCCACGAACTGGCTGCCGCTCCAAGTAATATTTCTGAGCAGTTGATTTGTCCCGGACGTCTGCGGCGTCCAGGTGGTGCCATTGGAGCTGGTCAAGATGGTCCCGGAATTACCCACGGCCGCAAACTTGCTGCCGTTCCAAGCAACACCATGCAACCACTCTGCTGTACCGGAAGTCTTTGATGTCCAACTTGCCCCATCGGAACTGGTCAGGATAGTGCCTTGCCCACCCACAGCCACAAATTGGCTGCCGCCCCATGCTATACCAGACAACGAGGCTGATCCGGCGATTCCCTGCTTCGTCCAGGTATAGCCGTCAGGGCTGGTAAAGATTGCGCCATAAGCACCCACGGCCACAAATTGCCCGCCACCCCAAGCGATGTCATCCAGGCTTTGGAGTATATACGCGAAGGTCTGCGTCGTCCAGTTGACTCCATCAGGACTGGTTTGGACAGCGCCATTTCCACCCACAGCCACAAATTGGCCCCCGCCCCAAGTAATGCTGTGCAGATCTTTGGTTGTACCGGAGGTTTGCTTGGTCCAGGTGGTGCTGTCGGGGCTGGTCACAACCGCGCCGCCGCTGCCTACGACGACAAAATTGCTACCGTTCCAGGCGGCGGCCTGCAGATCTGAAACTTGGCCGAAGGTCTGCCTGCTCCACGTTGCACCATCGGGGCTGGCTATAATTAATCCTGCCCCCACTGCCACGAATTGGCTCCCACTCCAGGCGATACCTTTAACACCAACACCCGTGGTAATGTGTTGTTGATCCTGTCTCGTCCAAACAGTGCCATCCGTACTGGCCAGGATGACGCCGATGTCGCCACCGACCACGAACCGGCTGCCGTTCCAAGCTATGCAATACAGGGTTTCTGGTGTTCCGGAGGGCCGTGCTTCCCAGGAGACACCAGCAAGACTGGTCAGAATAATACCTTTACCCCCCACAGCACAGAATTGGCTGCCGCTCCAGGTAACGCCATGGAGCCATTCGCTTGTGCCGGAGGTCTGCCGAGTCCAAGTAATGCCGGATGGGCTGGTCAGGAGGGTACCGGCATTTCCTACCGCGACAAATTGGCCATTGCCCCACGCAACCGCGCTAATCACATCAAAGCCGGCCAAGGTTCGGACTGTCCAGTTGCTGCCATCGGAACTTTCCACAATGACCGCCCCGCCCGACTGCAAGGTCCCAACGGCAACAAATTTACCGCCACCCCAGGCCACCCCACAAAGATAAGCAGCGGTACCGGTATTTTGCCTACTCCAGTTCAAGCCGTCCGGGCTGGAAAGGATCGTGCCGTATTCACCCACGGCAATAAATTGCCCGCCGCCCCAGGTGACATCGGCAAAGGTTGTACGGACACCGGTAATCTGTTTATTCCAGCTGCTCCCATCCACGCTGCTGTATATCCCCCCCCCAACGCCCACTGCCACCATAAGCGACTCGCTAGCGGCAATTTCTCTCAGTTCCAACAGATGATCGCCATAGACCATCCCGGTGTCGACGTGCAGCCAATCGATTCCCAATGCAGCCCGGGCGGGCGCCCCCCAGAGCAGGATGCAGGTCATTACCAACGCAACTAACGCGACTTTCAGACGTCCCGGTGTTCTCATGCTTCTCTCCTGATAATGTCCAAAAAATAATCGGATGATTTGAAAATCTTAAAGAAGCCTGTAGATAGTCAGGCTGTTTGGGCGACCGGCCTGGTCAGCTGATTACAAGTGTTAATCCGCTACCTGTTGGTAACAATTATCAACCTTGTTGTCAACACCGGGTTGCCACAACGTGATACAACCTTGGGTGCCGACCTGAATGAACCGCTTGTTCGGTAGTGGGGCTGGCGGACTTGCCCAACTCACCCAAAGAACTGCCAGACGTACTTGATCGCCAGGAAGAAGATGGCCAGGCCGACCACCACCTTGATGAACTTCTGCGGCACGTAGCGCTGCATCTTGGCGCCCAGGTACATGCCGACGAAGCCGCCCAGGCCGAAGAGGAGGCCCAGGGGCCAGTCGGGCATGGCCGAGACCCCGTTGCTGGCTGGGACAAGGGAGAAGAAGAGCGCCCCGGCCACCGAGGTTATGCAGGTGCCCATCAGGGTAGCTCCGGCGATGGTGTAAATCGGCAGGTTGAAGAAGGCCACGCAGAAGGGGGCGATAATTGCCCCGCCCCCGATCCCGTAAGCCCCGCCGATGAGGCCGACCACCAGGGCCAGGGCGAACATGGCCATGGGGTTAAACGAGAAACGCTCCCCCCAGAACTCGTATTCCACCTTGCGCAGTGAGACGCTGATCGTCTTGACCACCGCCTCGGCGGGCAGCCCGGCGGCCAGCCCCGCCCCCGGCCGGTTCTTGGCCTCCCCGGCCTGGGCCTTGAATTTATCATCCACCGCCTGGCCGGCCGCGCACTTGGCCTTGGGGCCGAAGCAGAGGTCGCGGACCAGCCGGACCCCCATGTAGAGCAGCACGCAGCCCACGAACAGCTTGAAGGTCTTGGGGTCGGGCAGGAAGTAAATCCGCAGGTAGTAGCCGAGAAACACCCCGGGCAGGGTGCCGGCGATGACCACCCAGGTCAGCGGCCAGGCCATCCGCCCTTCCTTGATATAGCGGTAGACCCCGCTGGGAATGGCGACGATGTTGAAGACATGGTTGGTGCCGCTGACCGAGGGGGCGGTGTAGCCGAGGTAACTCATCTGGAAGGGCAGCAGCAGGAAGGCCCCGGAGATGCCGCCCATCGAGGTGAAGAAGGAGATGACCATCGCCACCAGCGGCGGCAGCAACAGGTTGGTGGAAACCCCGGAGATCGGAAAGGTGACCTGCAGAAAGTCCAGCATGACGTCCTCCTGGTTTAATGGGCTGGGTGGGCCCCGCCCTTCCTCCGGTTGGCCAGAACGGAACTGCCCAGGGAGAGGATGATCAGGGCCGCGCCCACCAGGCCGGTGACGGCCTCGTGGATATGGTACTTGGCGCTGAGCAGCATGATCACCGCCAGGGCGCCGATGGCCCAGAAGGCCCCGTGCTCCAGATAGCGGTAGCGCGAAAGCGTCCCGCGCTCGACCAGGAGCAGGGTGAAACTCCGTACGAACATGGCGCCGCCGCCCAGACCGAGGGCGATGACGAAGAGATTGTTGGTCATCGCGAAGGCGCCGATCACCCCGTCAAAGGAGAAGCTGGCGTCCAATAGTTCCAGATAGAGAAAGCCCGCCACCCCTTGGGGGACCAGGTGATGGACGTGACCTTCCTCGTCGCCGCCCAGGAAGGCCGACAAACCCTTGGCGATGATGTAGATCACCACCCCCCAAACCCCGGCGATGATGAACTCTGCGCGCGCGTCGCCGGTCAGCATGGCGGCGGCGAAGAGCAGGGCCATCAAGGAGAGGGCCGCCTCGATGGCCTCCATCTTGCCCAGCCGGGTCAGGGGCTTCTCGATCATCTGCAGCCAGTGCTCAGTCTTGTGGCGGGCCACGAAGAATTTGAGGAAGACCATCATCAGGAAGGTGCCGCCGAAGGCCGCGATCTGGTGCTGGGCCGAGGTGAGGATGCGGCTGTACTCCTCGGCGTCGTTGATCGCCAGGTCCAGGGCGCGGATCGGGCTCATCTCGCCGACTACTCCGACGATGGCCAGCGGGAAGACCAGCCGCATGCCGAACACCGCCACCGCAATACCCCAGACCAGGAAGCGCTTCCGCCAGACCTGGTCCCAATGCTTGAGCACCCCGGCGTTGACCACCGCGTTGTCGAAGGAGAGCGAGGTCTCCAGGACGGTCAGGAAGCTGACGGTGAGCGCGGCCCGGAAGCCGCCGATAAACCAGGCGACCACCACCGCCACCGCGCAGAACAAGAAGGAGCTGTAAAAATAGGACATCTGGGATTTCATTGGGCTACCAAGGTATGGGTTTGAAGTACGACACTGTTGGATTCCCTCACCCCAACCCTCTCCCGGAGGGCGAGGGGGCTTTTTTGTCGAAGTTGGTTGCTACCACGGTTCACGGAACACATTTCGCTTGTCCTTTTTACTCGCAAGAGTCTTCGAGATACCGAGTGTGAAGTAAAATTCCCTCTCCCTCAGGGAGAGGGTCAGGGTGAGGGGATAAGACGATAAATTCCCTAGTTCCTCGATCTCTTAGTCCACAAGCTGCCCCTCTCATTGCAACCCTTTTACATACCCGCTACCCAACTGGCCCATCTGCCCGAGAATCCACTCTTGCCGCTCCCGCACATAAGCCGAGGGGCGCTCAACCCGAAGCCGCTTGGGATTGGGCAATACCGCCGCCAGCAGTGCCGCCTCGCCACTGCTCAGACGGGCCGGGCCTTTGCGAAAGAAGGCCTCGGCGGCGGCCTGGGCCCCGTAGACCCCCTCACCGAACTCGGCGATATTAACATACACCTCAAGAATCCGCTGCTTGGGCCAGAGCAATTCCAGCAAGACGGTAAAATAAGCCTCCAACCCCTTGCGCAGATAGCTGCGGCCCGACCAGAGAAAGAGGTTCTTGGCCACCTGCTGGCTGATGGTGCTGGCCCCCCGGATATGGCGGCCACCCTTGGCATTCCTCTCCATGGCCTCGGAGATCGACTCCAGGTCGAACCCCCGGTGGGTGGGGAACTTCTGGTCCTCGGCCGCCACCGCCGCCAGGGGCAGGCTAGGGGAGATCGCCGCCCAGTCCACCCACTTCTGCCGGAGCGGCGGGACCTTGCGGTTGAGGAGGGTTTCCACCCGGTAGCGCAGCATGAAGGCGCTGGTGGGGGGATGGAGCCAGCGCATGCCCAGAACCACCAAGACCGGCAGGACCACCAGGACCAGGAGCATCAGCAGCACGGCCCGCTTGAGCAGGGCCATGAACCAGGAGGAGGATTTGCGTTTGGTGGTTTTCGCCATGCCTTGCTAGCCCACGCGGGTTGAGTTCAGAATAAGGTTGGGCCACCCTTCGACCGGCTCAGGGTGAACGGAATTACCAATAGTACACTTCTCAGAGGCTAAGGTTATACCGCCTCGATCTCCTTTAATGTCTTCCCTTGTTTGTCTTTCCATGCGGTCAGGCCATTTGCATGCCCGCCGTGAATCACCGCCGCCGCCGCGCTGGGACTCGAAAACTCCACATCGCGCACAAATAAAAGGCTGTCGGGTAGAACAACCAAGGCCCCTTCCTCTTTCAGCCGTTCACGCATGTTGTGGGGCCATGGGTACTTATGCGTTGACGCCCGTTCCATTAGCACGGCATGGGAACCCTTCAACACCACGAGGCCATTCGGCGAAAGGTGACCCACGGCGCGAATGGTCTTGATGTCACAATAGAGGGTAAGCCTTTCGAGATCGCCTTCAGCCCTTGAAGAGGCTGGCACGAGCAGCTCAATCCCAAGAACTGGCAGCAGCTGGTTGACCTTTTCAAAAAAGATATTCATGTCCTCACGGTCAGACTCGGGAAGTCGAGCTCCGCTACTCTGGCCATTGGTCACAACCGCTCTACCGGCTTGCAGAGCCCGCTCGATTAGCTTGCCCTCCAAGTAACGAACATGGGCCTTGGTAAGATTATCGTCCTTGCTGATGAAGTAGACGACCTGGTTCCAAAAATCTTTTCCCAGGTGCGCTTTAATCCGGTCCTTCAGGTTCTCTGCCTCGCCGACGTAAATCGTAGGCTTGCCTGTGTCGGTGTCTATGCCGGTTAAAAAGTAGATGCCGGTCTTGCCGGCTTCATCGCGTGCTAAAACACCGTCAAATTCGCTTCTCGGCCCGGCAACCGCTTTACCGGTCCAATTCGACAACTCGGCCGTGCGAAGCCGCTTTGGATTGCCGTGGAGGAGGAATATCTTTATGGTCGCGCTCTGCACTGGTTCACTCCGTGTAACGTGGTAATTCCGTTCATCCTGAGCTTGTCGAAGGGTGGCCCAAGCTTGTGTGTCTCAAAGGCAAATCCCTCGCAACAACTCTTAGTGATTCGCCCGCTTGGCAGCCTTCTTCTTGGCGTAATAACTGGCAATCCGCGCCCGTTCCAGGGCCTGAATTTTCTGCACCAGGGCATTGACGTTAAGGATTTTCTTGAGCCGCCAGACCCCGCCCTCCCGCTTGAACCGGCCGATGGGCTGGATGTCGGCCTTGTAGAGGTTCAGCCGGATGGTCACAGCCGCCTCCGCCGTATCGCCCCGCTCGGTGACATACTTGATGCCCCGGTATTCCAGAAACTTGCGGCGGCCGAATTCGCGGTACTGGGCCAGAACCACCCCGGCATCCCCGGCGAAGGCCGAGACGATCTTGCCCTTGGTTGAAACATTGAACCAGCGGCCGGTGTCGATCAGGAACATGCCCTTGGCGGCCGCCTTGGCTGCGGCGATATTGTCACCGGCCAGAACCTTGGCCAGCACCGGGGCGTCGGGCGCCAGGTTCTTGGCCGCTTCGGCCTTGGAGGAGCGGATCAGCGGCTCGATGTCGGCCAGAAAGCCATCGGCCAGCGAGTCCAGATCGACATGGCGGTAAAAATTCTCGCCCTGGAGCCGGACAATGTCGGTATAGATCTTCCCCACCGCCTCCCGGGGCGTTTCGCCACCAGCGGTCTCGACCGCAGCCGCCGGTGCCGGGGCGATCAGTAAAGCCAGGGCCAGGCCCAGGGTGGAAAGTCGCAATCTTTTCACCGTTTCCCCCCTTCCCCGCCGCTGCGGGCTAGGGCGGTAAACCAGGGTTGCAGATCGCCGCTTCCCTCAACCTTGATCAGCGCATGGTCCACCGCGAAGGTGACGCTGCCGTTGCAGCCCAACTCGCCGCAGAATTCGTTATAAATCATCGAAACATTTCCTTCTGTGATCAGTTGGTCCATACCCTCGGTGCCTTTACGACCGTGCAGGGCACCATACACCGCGGTTCCCTCCGGTGCCAGGGTGTTGATGCGCTCCTGGAACTCGTCAGCCTCGGCCTCGGACAGGGCGGCCGCCGCCAGCGCCACCGGCGCGCAAGCGGTTGCCTCGCGCCGGCAATCGACCAGCACCCGCCAACCCTCCGGGCCAACCGCGTAGCGGATGGGGCCGAAGCCGCTCGAAACCACCGGCGCTTGTGGCGGCAGCAACCGCGCCAGCGCTGGGGCAACAGCCAGGCCCTGGCCCAAGGCGCGCCACTGCTCCGGGGTGGGGCCATTGGTGGTGGCTACCGGTGCGGCCAGCTGCCGGAAATCGCTTTCCAGGAAGCCGCCCAGATCCAACTGTTGGGCCTCGCTCGGGCTGATCTGGACCTGCTCGGCCTCGGCCTGGCGCACCGCCGCTTTCTGGTCGTTCTCCCGGATGCGGAGGGCGACAAAAATGACCAGACCCAAGGCGAGCAGCCCGAAGATAATCAGGAAGATCTGGAAAAATCGTTTCATGGTGGTTCGAAATCCCTTCCTCTTTGGCTGGGCCAGGCGCTCTAGCGCCCGAAGGCGCGGACCCGGTCGGCGGCCGCCTGATGCATGATCGCGTCGAGCCGCTCCGCTTTGTCCTTGGCCAGGGCCAGGTTCTTGGGATTGACCAGGCCGGGCGTGATGGTGCGGCCCTGCGCCTCACCCAGGGCCGCCAGCCGGGCCTGTAGCAGGGCGGCGGGAATCAGCACGAAATCGTGGCCGCTCAGTTGATGCTGGTCGAGCAGGGACTTTAGTTCCGGCTCGGACTCGATCACCGCGGCGGCCGTATCGACGCCGGTCAGCCCCTTGGGTGCCCGGGCCCGCAAGGTCTTGGCCTGCTCTGGATGGGCCTCGGCCCAGTCGCCGATGCCGGCCAGTACCGCCCCGTAGGCCTCGACTTTGGCGAGGGACAGCTCATAGGCGGTCACCATCCGGGTCAGCTCCTCCATGCCGGTTTCGGCGGCGGTAGCGGTGCTGTTCAGGGCTGGCAGGAGCAGCAGTATGGTCAACAGGACAGTCGGGCCAAGGGCGGATAATTTTCGCATCGTCGAGCTCCAAATCATTATTGATGGTCGGGTGGCAGGCCGGCCGGGGCCAGGGCGAACAGTCCGGCGGCGGCCACCAATATAACTGATGCGCCGACAAAAGACATCCCGAACCCGTAGGCGGTGGCGATCAATCCCGCCGCCAGCGGGCCGGTGGTGTGGCCGATGTCCATGACCGAGCCGAGCATACCCATGGCTGAGCCATAGGTCTCTCGCCGGGAGAGGTCGGCGATGCGGGCGGCGGTGGCCGAGGTCAGCACCGACAGGCTGATCCCAAAGAGCGCGCTGGTCAGCAGCAGTGGCCAGAAGGTGGTGAATCTGGAGAATCCGGCCATGGCCACTGCCCCGATCAGGGCGCCGCCGATGATCTGGCCCCGCCGGCCGTGGCGGTCGGAAAAGCGGCCAAACATCGGCTTGCTCAGGGCCAGGACGATCAGCTGCGCGGAAAGGAAGATTCCGACCCCGTAGGCGCTGATTCCCTGGGCTTTGGCATGCAGGGGCAGGAAGGTCTCAAAGGTGCCGTAGGCGAAGAGAATGGCCGCTTCCATTAGGGCCGTGAGCATGATCGCCCGGTTGGCCAGGACCGAGCGGAAGGCGCGGAGGCTGTCGCCCCCGGTCCGCTGGTGGTCCGTTGCCGCGCGGGTATCGGGGAGCTTTAGCGCCAGAAGCAGGGCCGCCGCCCCGCCCAAGGCGCAAAGGGCATATACCGCCTTAAAGCTTAAGGCCGGGGTGGCAACCAGCCAGCCCAGCAAGGCCCCGCCCGCCAGCGGAGCGAGAAAGCGGCCCAGCAGGGTGGCGGTCGAGAACCAGCCCATTTGTTCGCCGCGCTCCCGGTGGTAGAGGTCGTAGATCAGGGCCAGGGCGACCGGGATGAAGAGGGCTGTGGCAAAGCCGTGGTAAAAGCGGACCAGGGCCAGCTGCCAGAGATTGGTCACCAGCAGGTAGAGGGGTGGCGCCGAGGCGAAGACCAGAGCCGAGATGAGCAGCATCCGCCGGCGGCCCCAGCGGTCCGAGAGCATCCCGGCCGGGATGCTGGCGATGATGCCGGTGAAGGCCGAAACCGCCGCGACCATCCCCACCTGCGAAGGATCGGCGCCGAGGTGGGTGGCGAAAAGCGGTAGCACCGGACTCTTCGAGAGAGTGGAACTGAAAATCGCCAGAAAGCCGGTGAGGCAGAGGGTGAGGAAGGGAGTCATCTAGTCAATTTCAGCTTGAGAACATTTTGCTCTTGGGACAACGGACGGCTCGGCGAGCCGTCCCTACCGGTCCTCTGTCCAACGCTTTGGCCTGATCAGCGGTCGCATCGGATCTTTTCCAGATTCCGGGCGTATTCGAAATGGCCGTCATGCTCCGGGACGTGGCAGTTTCGGCAGAGGGTTTCGGGCACCCGGCGCGGCCGGGTCTTCTCATGCCCCTCGGCGTGGCGGCGGCCCGGGCCGTGACAGACCTCGCAGCCCACCCCCTGCAACTCCGGGGGGAGGGTGGCGAGCCGGTCGGTGCTGACCGCCTCGCCGCCGGTGACGTGACAGATCAGGCAATTCACATTGAACTGGCGGTCCTTTTTTACCAGGGTGGCGTAGGCCCCGGCGTGATTGGTGCTCTGCCAGCGGGCCGTCGCCTTGGGGTGACAGGCCGCGCAAGTTCGCCAGCCGGTGAAATCGGGCAGGGGCGCAGGCTCGGTGGTGCTGCTTGCCATTGCGTTTTTCCGGCCCCGTTCGCCGATCCGTTCCCGGACCTGGGCGACGATGGCGGCCACCTTCGGCTCCGCGCCGACCGCGGCGGCCATGGCGGTGAAGGTGTTGGTGAAAAAGGCGATCTCTACCCCTGCCAAGGCGGTGCGCAGCCCCTCGATCTCCTCCTGGAGCAGGGTCTGTCGCCGCCGCAGGTTGCCGGCCTGGCTTGCCAGTTCCGGCTGGCTGCCGATTTCCACCAATTGCTTACTGGTGCGCAGCAACTCCGTATCCTTGTCCTGCAGGGCCTTAAACTGGTTTTCTCCTTCGCCCCAGCGGCCGCCCCGGCTCCAGGTGATCTCCAGGGTTCCGGTATATTTACCCTGCCGGCCGGTCGCCGCCAGCAGGGTGGTGGGGCCAAGGGTCTTGGGGGGTTGGTTATAGGTGTCGCCACCGGCGTTGATGATCAGGTTGAGGGCCGGAAACTGGCGGGCCACGCCACCGCACTCGGCGGGCGATAGATCGGTGAGCAGGACCAGGAAGTCATGACTGCGGGCCAGTTCGGCCACCAGCGGCGCCAGCACCGGTGCCCAAGGCTTAATGGTCGCAGCCCCGCTCGGCAACCCAAGACCGGGGAGTTGGCCGGAGGTGATGCCGATGATCGCCACCCGGGTGTCGCCGAGGGTCCGGGAGATGAAGGGTGTGAACAGTGGCTTGCCGCTGGCCGGCTCGACCAGATTGGCGCTCAGCCAGGCGAACTTGGCCAGTCCGGCCTGGGTTTTCAGGAAATCCAGGCCGCCGGCCAGGTCGCGCCCGCCCACGCCGACCGCCTCAATGCCGATCAGGTTGTAAGCCGACACCAGCCCCTCGGCGGCCAGCTTGGCCGGTTCCAGTTCCTGGGGGTTGGAGATGACCCGCTCGAACAGCAGACCGCCGCCGTCCAGCTTGAGGAGCGGCAGTTTACTGGTCCGGCTCATCTGCCCGAAGTATTGCGCTTTTCTGGACAGACCGCCCAGCTGATTGGTTTTTCAGCCGCAGGGCTCGGTCTCGCCCTGGACATCGTTGGAATAGAGGACCAGAAAACTTTGCGGGGCCGGGGCTGCTTGCGCCGGTCCGACCAGAACTAACAGCAAGATCAGCAAGAAATATTTACGCATCGATAACCGGTTCTCCTTGTTCAAAGGCGACTTCAAGATCAGGACGGCGCGATTCGTCCTTGCGTTGCCAGCAGCTTATCGATCGCCAACTCGAAAAGAGGGTCGAGTTTTTGGCGCTCGGCGCTATCGGCGAAATGATGCGTGAAATGGCACAGGTTGGCGGCCGCCATGGGGTAGCCGAACTGACGGGCATATCTGGCAAACAACTGGGTGCCGCCCTTGGCAATGTCTTCGATCAGCTTACTGGTAAAGAGACCCACGGAAGTCAGGCGCTCAAGGGGCATGGCTT
This sequence comes from Deltaproteobacteria bacterium, assembly GCA_020056965.1. GTDB lineage: Bacteria > Desulfobacterota > Desulfobulbia > Desulfobulbales > JAGXFP01 > JAGVGT01. Next base: position 30,782 of record JAGVGT010000031.1, on the reverse strand, counting down.
GGTGGAGTCTGACCAGAAATTGTGGTCCGATGGCCGTGCGCTCTATCTCGCCGGGCGGCGCATGATGGAGGATGGCTTCGGCTGCGAAACGATAAAATTCCAGCATGGGGTGGTTCTTCTCAAAAACCATGGCTGCGTTGTTGATGCTCGGGGCGGACAGGCGGACCCGGCCGTCGGGAAATTCTCCCAGCATGACCTCGTGGCTGAAGGCGTAACCTGCCCTGGTGTCTACTTTTAGCCGATGGGGGGCAAAAATTATTATGTCGGCATCGAGCCAGACCACCCGGTCGTACCCCCGCCTAAGATAGTCTTGCAGAAGAATCAGGCGAGCCAGATCAGTGACTGGAAAAATCTGCTTGCCACAGCGCTTCCTCACCCAAGGCGGCGCATAATCGAAAAATTCGTCGCCGGTGAGGACATAGTCAAAACCGAACTGCCTTGACCATTCCGCCACTGAGCGCAGGCAAGTGGAAATCCAGTTCGGGATGTCATGGGTGCGATATGACTGGAGAACAATCGTTTTCAAGGGCCGGTATCCAAAATTAACATTGCTCTCTACGATCAAAAGCTATGGGTGCTGCCGATCTCTGGCCTCGATTTGGCTCAGGACAGGCCGGTCGAAGGGGTAATGGCCGACGTGCTTCCAGGCTCTCGGGCGTCGTCCAGAAAATAGCGCATCAGCGGGGCGCTGGCGATACTGGTCACCAGCGCCATCACCACCAGGGCCACGAAGACGGTTTGGCTGATCAAACCGGCCTCGTAGGCCAGGCTGCCGAGGATGATCTCCATGGCCCCGCGGGCGTTCAGGCCGAAGCCGACCGCCAGGGCGTGGCGGCTGCCCATGCCGCCCAGCCGGGCGCCCAGGCTGGCCCCGGCCACCTTGCCGACAAAGGCCAGGACCAGGACGATCGAGACGATCAGCCAGTCGAAGTGCTGGAGGAAATTGACCTTCAGGCCAATCGAGACGAAGAACAGCGGCGCGAAGAAGTTGGTGACGAACTGGTGCATGATCACCCGGGCGTGCTCGCGCAGGTGGGCGGAATCGCCGATGGCGATCCCGGCGATGAAGGCGCCGAGGATGGCGTGGATGCGGATTGACTCGGTGAAGGCGGCCGAGAGCAGGCACAACCCGAGACTCAAGGCCAGCACCCCGCCCGGCCAGGAGAGTTTGGTCTGGACCCAGGGCAGGGCGCGGTTGCAGAGGAAGCGCCCCACCGTCAGCATGAAAACGCTGAAGGCGACGATGTAGACGATGGTCGCGCCGACCTCGCTGCTGCCGCCGCCGTCCCGGGCCACCATCGAGAGGATGAAGGAAAAGACCAGCCAGCCCACCACGTCATTGAAGATGGCGGCCGAGATGATCACCATGCCGACCTCAGTCTTGAAGAGCTTCAGGTCCAGGAGGATGCGGGCGATTACCGGCAGGGCGGAGATGGCCATGGCGGTGCCCAGGAAGAGGGCGAAGAGCAGGTGGTTGGTGCTACCGGCCTGGACCCCGAACCACTGGGGGAACAAGTAGGCCACCGCGAAGCCGGTCACGGAGGGCAAAACCATACTGCCGAAGCCGGTATAGATGGCGACCTTCCCGTGGCGGACCACCTGGGAGAGCTGGAGTTCCAGGCCGGCCACGAACAGCAGCATGATCACCGACAGGGAGAGAATGCCGTCCAGGGCCAGGGAGAAACCGGCGCTGGCGGTAAAGGGAAAGAGGTAGGCGTAGGCGCCGGGAAAGCAGGCCCCCAGCAGGGTCGGCCCTAGCCCGATGCCGACCAGCAGTTCGCCCATGACCATGGGCAGCCCGATCTTCTTGCCCAGCTCGCCCACCATCCGCGACATGATCAGCATGGTGCTGATGGCCAGCAGCAGGACGATCAGGTCGTTATGGGTCAATCTGGCCATGGGGCTACAATTCCTGGTGAACGATTATCGATTCCGGCCCGGCCGGAGGAACGCCGCCGGTCAAGAGAGGCGGGAATGGACAATCAGCATATTGCAGGGCAGGTCCTCCAGGATGTACTCCATCCCGTGGGTGAAGATGCGGTCGATCAGGCCGTAACGGCTGTCCGGTGAATTCAGGACCAGCAGGTCGGCGTGGTTGTGCTCGGCGTATTGGCGGATCGCGTACCCGGCCCGACCGTGGATGACTTTCTCGGTGATGCGGATTTCGCCCGGTGAACAGAGACCGACCATGGCATGGGTCTGCGCGGCCTCGGCGCTGGTGGCCTGGTCCTTGAAGTGCATGGCCTCGCCGGCCCGGCTATCTTCGGCCACGGCCATGGCCAGACCGGGCTGGTCGGACTCGGTGACCACCGTCATCTCCCGGCCGCCCAGTTCGCGGGCCAGATAAACGGCGGTGTTCATGGTGAAAATGGTCTTGGGGTTGACCACGCCGCTGACTACGATCTTCCTGAAGGAACTACCGGCCGCCTGCGGCTCGGTGAGCAGGAGCAGCGAGCATTTGGCGGCCCGGCTCAAGCCCCGGGCCACCGAGCCGAGATAATAGCGCAGCATGTTTTCCCGCCGCCTGGCCCCGAGGATCAGGAGATCGACGGTGTTGTCCTTGCAGGTTTCGAGCAACCGGGAGACCGGATCGCCCTCCCGCCAGACCACCGGGATTTCCGGGTCGTCCAGCCCCGCCGTGGCCATGGTCTGCCGAAGCAGCGCCTCCTTGGCCTCCGTGCGGTCCCCGACGTGAATCAGCACCAGTCGGGCGCCGAAGGTGGCGGCCAGGCGCCGGGCCTCGCCCAGCACCATCTCCAGTCTTGGCGAAAAGGCCACCGCCACCCCGATGGTCTCGAAGGGATAAGGGGGCCGACCTTTCAGTGTGCGATGGTCCATGGTTTATTCTCAGGTTTTTAGTCTAAGACTGAAATCGGGGTTTAGACCGATGGCTGCTGGTTGATGAAGGTGAGTAATCAGCAGCCTGCCTATTTTTTACCTTTTCCAAACCGCCCGGTCAACTCTCCAGGGGATCGTTTACCACCGACTTTAAGCGGGAATAGCCCGCGGGGTTCAGGTCCTTAAGGACGATCAGGCTGGCGTTGGCCGCCGCCCGGACCGCCATCGGCACCCCGCCGCCGTACTCGCCGCAGTGGCCGCCCAGCAGGAGCCGCCCCACCGGGGTCTGGTAATGGGCCACCCCGGCCCGGACGTTCCGGACCGTGGGTTTGACCCCGGAAATTGAACCCATGGTGTTGCCGGTGTAGCGCCAGTAAGTGACCGGGGTGGCGATTTCCATGACCTCGATGTGTTGGCGCAGGTTGGGCACGAAGGTGGCCTCAAGGCGGTCCAGCAGGATCTCGGCGAACTCCCGCTTGGCCGCCAGATACTCCGCGCCCCGGCTTAGCCCCGCCCCGGTCTGCCACTGCTTCTGGTAATCGAGGTAGGCCGGGCAGTGGATGATCAGGGTGCCCTTGCCCGGCGGCGCCAGGGTTGGATCGAGCACCGAGGGGGAGAGTACCGTGATGATCGTCCGGTGCGGGTCGCCGCCGCTGTGGTCGGCCCGGTTCAGGCCGCTGCGGGTCAGGTTCACCGCCTCGCCGCCAAAGCCCAGGGCGGACGACTCGCAGTCCAGCCCGATAAAGATACTGAAACAGGAGTGATAGATTTCAGCCTCCCGCAGCGCCTTGAGCAGGCGGGGCGGCACCGTGCCGGGCGGCAGCATCTCTTCGTAGAGCTTGCGGATATCGCAGGCGGCGATGACGTAGCGGGCGCGGATGGTGCGGCCGTCGGCCAGTTCGACTCCGCAGGCCTCTTGCCGCTCGTCCAGCAGCACCCGCGCAACCCGCTGGTTCAGCACGATCTGCGAGCCGGCCGCCTTGATCCGTTCAGCCAGCCAGAGGGCCAGAGTCCGGCTGCCGCCCTTGGGACAGGCCTGGAAATTACCAGCGTAGGCCCAGCCGACCGAGACCATCACCGACATCATCGTCTGGTGGGTGCCGAAAACCTGCTCGGCGCCCGATGTCCCGAAGTAGCGGCGCAGGCCGCGATCGACCGGGGTCAGCACATACTTGATGATCGGCAGGGCCCAGTAGAAGCCGCGCAGGGTCCGCCCGACCTTTTCGGTAAAGGTCAGGGTCTCCGACCCCATGATGTTGCGGTCCAGGACGGCCAGGCGTCGGCCGAGCCGTTCCGCATCGCGGAAAAAGGCCCGGATTCCGGCCGCGTCGCCAGGAAAATCGCGCAGCAGGCAATCCCGCAGTTCATCGGGGTTGGAGGTCAACAGGTAATCGTAGGAATCGCTTTTAAAACGGCGGATGCGTTGCATCTGGGGGCATTCGGGCGGGGGGCCGCCATCGAGACTGGCGAACAACTGGTAAACGAAACCGCCGGGCCCGCACTGGTTGAGCCACTCGATCGAGGTGTTGAACGAGAAGCCGGAGCGCTTAAAGCCGGCCAGGTAGCCGCCGGTCTGGGAGTCGCTTTCCAGCACTACCGTGGCCAGGCCGGCTTGGGAGAGTAACGCCGCGGCGGTCAGACCGCCGGCGCCCGCCCCGATCACCACCACATCGCAACTCTCCGGCAACGGTTCGCCCCGGCGGGGCCCAATATGAGGGGGTCGGAACATGGGGGTCGATTGTAGCAGATAAAGGGGAACTGCGCCAGAGGCGAGCACTGGGCCAGCTAATTGAATGCCTCGGCGCCCGCCGGGCTGGAATTATGCGGTAAATAAGCAAAGAATTTTTGTTTTTAGAGCAGAAGGGACTATTCCCAGTAGTATTTTAGATACCCCGACCCGACAACAACTTAAGTTGACGCGACCCCGTTTCGGCTAATTTAGAACCTCCTTAACCAAAAAATAATGCCGCCTTTGGCCTCGGCCGGATTTTCCCCGCAATACCGGTCGAGGTAAGTGTCTTCGGTTTTCTCCAAGGCAAATAAACCGGCAAAGGTCTTTTGCACCCAGGCGGAAAGGCGCTGTTGTTCAACGGGGTCGCCGACTGGATTTTTTCCCCGATAGGCCGCACAGATCAGGACAAAGCGGGCGTCGGCACTGGCGACCGACACCAGGTTTTTTTTGTATAGATTGATGCCTGGCGCCGGAATCTGATGCAGGCACCCGCGGTCAATAATGATGTTGTAAGGCCCCCCTGGAATTTGCTGCCGACAGATATCCATGGCGATAAACCGGGGCGGCGTACGCAGGTGCCGGCATTTTTCCCGGGCAATCTGGATGGCGGCTGGCGATAGATCAAAGCCCAATGACTGGTAGCCCTGTTCGCTGAACCAGGTGGTCAGTAACCCATCACCACAGCCGATATCCAGAACATTACCCTTGGGCGCCAACCAACCATTTCGCCTGGCTTCAATGATTTCTTTGCTGACCCCTCTGCCACCCCAATGAGGGTTGAAGTTCGCGTTACTCCATTTCTGTTCCCAAAAATGCTGTTTTCGGGCAAAAACTTGTTTAATATCGGCCATGAACTCTCCAGGGGAAATTACTCCTCAACTTAGGGTGCCATTCTAGGTAGCTACCTGACAAATAGGATTGTTTCAAGATGTTTATTGTCTTGCCGGTGGTCCCCGCTGGAGCGCCCTGGACCCTTTAATGTCCGCCTGAGTGACGCGGGAGCGTCAGGTTAAACCGTCCCCGGGTTGGAGTCTGGGGCCGAGATGCCCAAAACTTTTCCCATTGCCGCTTAACCATTAATCGTCTATAAGGATGGCTCGTTAAGAACCACGGGATTACAGCCGGTTGGTTCTTTTTTCTTTTCACGTACCCAGTTTGTTGAGGAACCAATATGATTCAGGCCATCAACATCGCCCTCGCCTATGGCAAGCGGGTGATCTTTAAAGACGTCAACATCAAGTTCGCCCCCGGCAACTGTTACGGGCTGATCGGCGCCAACGGCTCCGGTAAAACGACCTTCCTGAAGATCCTCGCCGGCTTGAAGGAGCCGGACAAGGGTGAGATCGCCATCGGCCCCCGGGAGCGGATTGCCACCCTGCAGCAGGATCAGTTCGCCTTCGACGAGGAAACGGTCTTCAACACCGTGGTCATGGGCCACAAGCAGCTCTTTGAGGTGATGCAGGAGCGCGAGGCCCTCTACGCCAAGGGCGATTTCAGCGATGCCGACGGGATCAGGAGCGGCGAGCTGGAGGCGGAGTTCGGCGAGATGAACGGCTACGAGGTGGAGGGTGAGGTCGCCTCCCTGCTGAGTGGCCTGGGTATTGGGGAGGAACTCATCCAGAAGAAGATGAAAGAGCTGGAGAGCGGCGACAAGGTGCGGGTGCTGCTGGCCCAGGCCCTGTTCGGCAACCCCGACATCCTGCTGCTGGACGAGCCCACCAACAACCTCGACCTCAAGTCCATCGCCTGGCTGGAGGACTTTCTCTCCCGCTTCCAGAACACCGTGATCATCGTCTCCCATGACCGCCACTTCCTAAACCAGGTTTGCACCCACATGGCCGATATCGACTTCGGCAAGATCACCGTCTACGTGGGCAACTACGATTTCTGGTACCAGGCCAGTCAGCTGGCCCTGCGCCAGAAGCAGCAGGAAAACAAGAAGGCCACCGCCCGGGCCGACGAGTTGAAGGAGTTCATCCGCCGCTTCAGCTCCAACGCCTCCAAGGCCAAGCAGGCCACCTCCCGCCGCAAGCTCCTGGACAAGATGACCATTGAGGACATGCCGGCGTCCTCCCGTAAGTACCCCTTCGTGGTCTTCAAAGCGGAGCGGCCTTGCGGCGACGTGATCCTCGAGGTCAAGGATCTCTGCAAGACGGTGGACGGGGTGCAGCTGCTCAAGGATCTGACCTTCACGGTCAACAAGGGCGACAAGATCGTCTTCCTGGGCGACGGGTTGGCCCGCACGACCCTCTTTCAGATCCTGGCCGGCGAGCTGGCCCCGGACAGCGGCACCTTCCGCTGGGGGATTACCATGACCAGCAGTTATTTCCCCAAGGAGAACAGCAGTTACTTCACCGACGAGATGAACCTGATCAAGTGGCTGGGCCAGTATGCGCCACCCAAGGAGGGTGAGAACTTCGCCCGGGGTTTCCTGGGTAAGATGCTCTTCTCCGGTGAGGAGGCGCTGAAGTTTACCACCGTGCTCTCCGGCGGCGAAAAGGTCCGCTGCATGCTCTCGCGGATGATGCTGACCAACGCCAACGCCCTGATTTTGGACGACCCCACCAACCATCTCGACCTGGAGTCGATCACCGCCTTAAACGATGGGCTGATCGCCTTTACGGAGGTGGTGCTTTTTACCTCCCACGACCATCAGTTCATTTCGACCATCGCCAACCGGATCATTGAGCTGCTCCCCAATGGCATTATCGACCGGATGGGCAACTTCGAGGATTACCTGGAAGATCCCGAAGTAGCCAAGCTGCGCGAGCAGCTTAGCCAGGGCCAGGTCGGACGATTGATTTTGTAATCGGCTTGTCGGGATGGATTGATTGCCTTGCCAATCACCCGTGCCGCCGAGAATTTAAGACCGAGAAAAACCAGACTCATGAAATTTACCAACACGGCCATGGTGCTGTTTGATTTGGACGGCACCCTGGTTAACAGCATCCCCGACCTGGCGTATTGTGTCGATGAGATGATGCGGCAGGTCGGACTCCCGCCGCCGGGGCAGGAGCAAGTGGCCCGTTGGGTAGGCAACGGGGTGGAGCGCCTGGTCAAGCGGGCCCTGACTAGTGATTTTAGCGCCGAACCGGCAGCGCCCTTGTTTGAGCAGGCCCTGGCGTTATTTCTGGAGCTTTACGCCGTCAACCACAGCCGGAACAGCCGGTTGTATCCCGAGGCAAAAGCAACTCTGGAATGGCTCCGGGTCCGGGAAATCCATCTGGCCTGTGTGACCAACAAGGCCGCCCGTTTTACCTTGCCATTGCTGGCTCACCTGGGGATTGCCAGCTGCTTTGGCCTGGTGTTGAGCGGCGACAGTCTGCCCGCCAAAAAACCCGATCCGCTGCCTCTTCTGAGGGCCGCCGAGTTTTTCCAGGTCAAGCCGGATCGTTGTCTGATGGTCGGCGACTCGGTAAACGATGTCCAAGCGGCTCGGGCCGCCGGTTTTCCGGTGGTGGCGGTAAGCTACGGCTACAACCATGGCCTGGATATCCGCAGCGCCGAGCCGGATGCGGTGATCGACAGCTTAGGCGATTTGCCGGCCTTACTGGCCGGGAGCTAGTCGCACACCCACCAAACCATCATCACAGTCTTAAATCAGAGCAGCTTGACCTTGTCCGACGGCTCTGGCTTTTTCCACTTGATAACCGCCAAGGCTGGGTTATGCTGGCGCGATGCAAAAAAACGACCAAACTAAAGCAGGCCAGCTACCCCTCTGGGTGGTTCATGCCCTGATGGTGCTGGCGGCACTGGTGGTCTCCAGCTCCTTCACGGTAGGGGAGGCCATCACCCGCGGGCTCGACCCGGCCGTGCTCCTGTTGATCCGCTACCTGGTGGCCACCGCCGGTCTGGCCCCGCTCATGCTCAGGAACCATGGTCTAACCCTCCCTCCGGCCCGGCAGCTCGGCGGCTATGCTGCGATCAGCGCTTGCACCGTCGGCTTTTTCTGGTGCATGTTTGCCTCGCTCCGCTTCACCACCGCCATCAATACCAGTATCATCTTTACCCTGGTGCCGGGCATTTCCGGCGTGTACAGCGCCATCTTCCTCGGGGAGCGACTGGGCCGCTATCGTTTGTTGGCTCTGGGCTGCGGGATGTTCGGGGCGCTCTGGGTGATCTTCCGGGGCGATCTGGCCCGACTTCTGGCCCTGGAGGTCAACCACGGCGATCTGCTCTTTCTGGCCGGTTGTTTCCTGATGGCCGCTTACACGCCGCTGGTCAAGGTGGTGCATCGGCGGGAATCGATGGTGGTGATGACCTTTTGGGTGCTGGCCACGGGCCTCGGTTGGTTGGTGCTCCTGGCGGCGCCGCAACTGGCGGGCGTGGATTGGGCAGGGGTCTCGGCCCAGGTCTGGGCCGGCATCGTCTACCTGGCGGTCTTCTCAACGATTCTTACCTTCTACTTGACCCACCTGGCTACCCTCTACCTTGGTCCCACCCGGGTTATGGCCTACAGCTATTTTTACCCGCTCTTCGTGCTGCTGATCAACTGGTCTCTGGGCAAGGGGTTGCCGCCGGCCATTATCCTGCCGGGGGTGGCGGTGGTCACCCTGGCCACCGTGGTTCTCCAGCGCGGTGACGCCGAACCGAATCATCACCAATGAGTGCGGGTTAGTAACTCTTCCGGGCAACCAGCAGTCGGACGGGCGATTTGTCTCGAATTCGCGATGATTGCCGCGCGGTTGGGTAGCCGACCTTGAAGGCGCCCAGATATGCTCTTTCAGTATGCATTTCGCTTTAAAATCAGCTAGTTATGTGACGTTTCGTGCTCGGGATTGATTTGTTTGGGGGTTAGCGCCAGTGTGGTTCTTGCCGATTCCGCTAACTAGCTGTGCTGAAATGGAATGTTAATGCAACGGTTATAATCCTCGGCCCTTTCGGTGGCGAGGCTGTCTGCTAAGCATAATTTGGGGGTGGCTCTGAATCTTCTTGACAACCAGCGGTCATAGTTTATATGTTACCGCCGGCTTGTTAGCCGAGATAGCTCAGTCGGTAGAGCAACGGACTGAAAATCCGTGTGTCCCTGGTTCGATTCCTGGTCTCGGCACCACGCTTATATTTTTCCGGTGGATCCCTTTGTGGGGTTCACCGGTTTTTTTTTGCTTTTTGGCGGATGAATGTGTTTCACGTGAAACAAAGTGCCAGCTTTGGTCGTCCCGCTGGTGATGGCTGGGAAGATTTGATTGCAGTCCCCAGTTAATATGAGTATGTAAAACAAATCTTCCCGTTCCGTTGATTGCATGACACCCAGATTTGCTCACTGCCGATATATTCCCGGGTTAATGTTTTATATATTTACTGATCGATGGTTTTTGCGCTGACTATGAATTGTGAGGTTGCTGATGGGTCGTGTTGGTGGGGTTAAAAAGGCAAGGAAGGATGGGGCCAAGGTAATCGCTTTAGCTAATCAGAAGGGCGGGGTGGGAAAGACAACGACGGCTATTAATCTGGCTGCGGCCCTCGCTAAATTGGGAAAAAAAGTGTTACTGGTCGACTCCGATCCGCAGGGGAATGCCTCAAGCGGCCTGGGGGTTGACGCTAAGGCCAGAGAGCATCATCTGTATCATTGCTACCTTGGTGAGGTTGAGACTGCGGAGGCAATTTGTAAAGCAGAGGATGGGGCACCGGTTCCGGATGTTCTGCCAACCCATATTGATTTGATCGGTGTAGAAATCGAATTGATGTCGGCCACCAAGCGAGAGCAGTTTCTTTCGAAGGCCTTGGCGTCGGTCAAAAATGAATATGATTACGTTCTCATCGATTGTCCGCCTTCTTTGGGTTTATTGACCCTAAATGCCTTGACAGCCGCTGACTCGGTTTTGATTCCCATGCAGTGCGAATATTTTGCCCTTGAGGGACTCAGCCAATTGGTGCGAACCATCCGGCTGGTCAAAAATTCTTACAATGAACGGTTGGTGATCGAGGGGCTTTTGCTGACCATGTTCGACCGCCGGAACCGACTGACATTCCATGTTGCTAAAGAAGTAAGAAATCATTTCAAGACCAGTGTCTATGAAACGGTTATTCCGCGGAATGTTCGCTTGAGTGAGAGTCCGAGCCATGGCAAGCCGGTAATTGTTTATGATCCGACCTCGGCGGGCGCAGTAGCTTATATGAACCTGGCTAAAGAGTTCGTGAAAAGACAGAAAGCAAAAGGAGTGAGCGGAGATGAGTAAGCTTAAATCTCTTGGAAAAGGGCTCGAAGCGCTACTGCCGGTTTCTGATCCTCAATTGTTTGGTCAAGTTAGCCAGCATGGAACTTATCTGATCTGCCGTACGGAGTTGATTTCTCCGAATCCCTATCAGCCCCGGAAGGAGATGGACGCGGGCGCCCTTCGGCAATTGGCGGCATCGATTTTGGACAAAGGCGTCTTGCAACCCCTTTTGGTCAGGAGGATGGAGGGGGCTGAGGGTTATGAACTCATTGCCGGCGAGCGGCGTTTGCAGGCAGCCAGGTTAGCTGGACTGGAGAGAGTCCCGGTGGTGGTTAAAGATGACACCACCAAGTCCGATCGCTTGGAGTTGGCCATCATTGAGAACATCCAGCGGCAGAATCTTAACGCCCTGGAAGAGGCCGAGGCCTATGATCGCCTGATGCAGGAGTTCGGCCATACCCAGGAAGAAGTTGCCAAGAAAGTCGGGAAAGAACGATCGACGGTTGCCAATACCTTGCGGCTCATGCAATTGCCGCTTTTCGCTAAGTCTGATTTGTCGGCCGGAACCATCAGCGCTGGACATGCTCGGGTAATTCTCTCTCTATCTGATGAGAATTTGATGCAGCAGGTTCGAGATGAAATTGTGAACAAAGGCTTGTCGGTTCGCCAAGCCGAGGCACTGGCCAAAAAACTCAAGAAAGGCAAGCCCGCCGTGGATTCTGGGCGGCAGACCCGGAAGAATATTTCGGACGAAATTCCCGATTCCTATTGCCAGGCGTTGCTCGGGGATATGGTCAAGCGCCTTGGCAGCAACATAAAAATTATCCAAAGCGGTAACCGAGGGAAAATTGAGATCGAGTATTATTCTCTGGACGATCTGGAGCGTTTAGTCAGCCTGATTTCCGGCTCCGCCTCCGTTTCCAAATAATTGCACATCTTGGCGATATCAAAGAAGAATGACCGCACACCAGCTTAAATCTGAAATAGTCCGTAAAGAGCAGTTGGCCAAAGATATAATTCGATTGACCTTGGCGGCGCCGGAGATTGCAGTCAGGGCGATTCCCGGCCAGTTCATGATGCTTAAGGCGACGGATAAAATGGAGCCTCTTTTGCGGCGGCCCTTTTCCATCCATCAGGCAACTTCAAATGGGTTGGTGCAAATCCTCTTCAAGGTAGTGGGGGCTGGTTCAAAATTCCTGGCCGACCGGGAACAGGGCGATATCCTGGATATTGTCGGGCCGTTGGGCCATGGCTTTGATCTGCCTGATGATCCCAGTGCTAATCTCTGCCTGGTTGGCGGCGGGATGGGCTGCGCCCCCCTGTATTTTCTGACCAAGCGGCTACTCACGAATCGCCTTGAGGGAAGCCTGCAATTATATCTGGGGGCCACGACCGCCAAGGAACTAGCGGTGGTTAAAGAGGATTTTGAAAATCTGGGCGTGAAAGTCTTTGCGGCCACCGATGATGGATCGCTCGGCTATCATGGTTTCGTTACCGATTTGGTCGCTGAGAGTCTGGACAAAGAGTTGCGGTGGCAGTTCTACAGTTGTGGGCCGCATCCGATGATGAATAAGGTTGCCCGGTTTTGCGCGGCAGAGAAATGGCCTTGCCAGGTATCATTGGAGACCATGATGGCCTGTGGAATTTCCGCCTGTCTGGGCTGCACGGTTCGCAGTTCACCGGCAAAATTAATCAGCAGCAATAAGCAATTCCTGCATGTCTGTAAGGACGGGCCGGTTTTTGATTCTGGAGATGTGGCATGGACCACGGCAGAGAGATAAATCTGACTACCCATATCGGGGGCGGTTTGATCTTGCGAAACCCGGTGATGACCGCTTCTGGCACTTTTGGTTATGGCCGGGAGTTTTCCGACTTTGTCAATCTGCACCACCTGGGGGCGGTTGTCGTCAAGGGCATCTCCTTATTGCCCAGAAGCGGCAATCCCCCGCCCCGAATCGTCGAAACCACCGGCGGGATGCTTAACGCGATCGGTCTGGAAAATGTCGGGGTCGAGGCATTCCTGCGCGACAAACTGCCCTACCTGCGCGAGATTGGCACGCCGGTGGTGGTGAATATCTTGGGGGATAGCCTGGATGATTATGCGGAGCTGGCGGAAATACTCAATGATATCGATGGGATATCGGCCATAGAGGTTAACATCTCCTGCCCGAATGTCAAGCAGGGCGGGGTGGCCTTTGGGACCGACCCCGGGATGGTCCGCGCGGTGACCCGGGCGGTTAAGGCAAAGACCAGCCGGCCGGTGATCATTAAACTTTCGCCCAATGTTACGGATATCACCGTGACGGCCAGGGCGGCTGAGGAGGGCGGGGCCGATGCGGTTTCCCTGATTAACACCTTGATCGGCATGGCCATTGATCATCGAACCCGGACGCCGCGACTGGCCAACGTTATCGGTGGGCTGTCCGGCCCGGCCATCAAGCCGGTGGCGCTCCGCATGGTCTGGCAGACGGCCAGGGCGGTGAAAATTCCGGTAATCGGCATCGGTGGAATTATGAACGCCGAGGATGCCTTGGAATTCCTGGTGGCCGGAGCAGCGGCCGTGCAGATCGGCACCGCGAATTTCGTTAATCCCGATACCACCGAAAGAGTTGTAGACGGAATCACCCGTTATCTCCAGGAGAGCGGCTGTCAGGCGCTGCAGGAGATAATCGGCACTCTGCGCCTCTGCTGATTCTCTCTGTGCCCATTATGCCAGCTTCCGTGCCGCCTCCCGATATTTCGATCGCCGATCTGGGTGAGTTCTGGGTCCAGATCGATTTGGTCATGCTGGACATGGATGGCACCTTGCTGGACCGCCATTTTGATGACTATTTCTGGGAGCATTTTGTCCCGCAGGTATATGCCCGCAATAATCAACTCACCTCTGCTGCCGCCCGACAACAATTACTCAAAAAATATCAGGCCCGCGAGGGTACCCTGGCCTGGACCGATCTGGATTTCTGGTCCGACGAGTTGGGGCTCGATATTCCTGATTTGAAGATGCAGGTCGATCATCTGATTGCCATTCATCCCTCGGTGGTACTTTTTCTCGAGTATTGTCGTGAGCTCGGGAAACTGGTCTGGCTGGTGACCAATGCCCACAGCAAGACCCTGGAGATCAAGATGGCCAAGACTGCCTTGCGGGACCACTTCGACCGCCTGATCTGCGCCGAGGAAGTAGGGGTGGCCAAGGAAGACCCCGGCTTTTGGGAGAGGTTGCAGCGTTTGCACCCCTACAACCCGGAGCGGACGTTGCTGGTCGATGATACCGAAAAGGTATTATCCTCGGCCGCTCAGGGTGGGATCAAAAATCTGCTCTGCATAGCCAGGCCAAGCAGCCGGGCCGCCGTCAGACATTCACAGCAGTTCGCCTCCATTACCTATTTCAAGGAACTGATCCCAGACCGCCCGACGACCTGAACCGCTCCGGCTTTTGCCGTGGTTGGAAGTAGCTTTTGACAGCGGGGAAAGGGCCGTGCTATATTCGCAACTCGTAACAAAATTAAGCAAATTTCGCTAAGGCTGTGCAAAGATAAACCGTAACGCGGAGAGGGAGAAATGAATACTGACAAATCCCAGCAGATGTTCGCTCGGGCGCAACAGCTGATTCCTGGTGGTGTGGATAGTCCGGTGCGGGCCTGTAAATCGGTGGGGTGTGATCCGGTTTTTATCCAACGTGCCAACGGTTCGAAAATCTACGACGTCGATGGCAACAGTTATATTGACTACATCGGCTCCTGGGGCCCGATGATCCTGGGCCACAACCACCCGGCCGTCAGTGAAGCGATTAGGAAGGCGATGTTGGACGGCACCAGTTTCGGCGCCCCCTGCGGCTTGGAGATTGATCTGGCCGAGCTGGTGATCCAGGCTGTGCCTTCCATCGAGATGGTCCGTTTCGTCAGTTCCGGCACCGAGGCGACCATGAGCGCCGTCCGTTTGGCGCGGGGCTATACCGGCCGCAAAGTGGTGGTTAAGTTTGACGGCGGTTACCACGGTCATGCCGATTCCTTTCTGGTCAAGGCCGGTTCCGGCGTGATCACCCTGGGGATTCCCGGCAGCCCCGGCGTCCCGGAGGATATCGTCAGGAATACCATGTCGATCCCGTACAATAACCTGACGAAATTGGAAGAGACTCTGCGCAATCAGGCCCTCGATATTGCCTGCGTGATCATCGAGCCCATCGCCGGCAATATGGGGGTGGTGGCACCGGCGCCGGGGTTCCTGAAAAAGCTGCGCGAACTGACGACCGAGTTGGGAATTGTCCTGATCTTCGACGAGGTAATCACCGGCTTTCGGGCCAGCCTGGGCGGGGCGCAGGCGAAATTCGGCATCACTCCCGACCTGACCTGTCTGGGCAAGATCATCGGCGGGGGGCTGCCGGTGGGAGCGTATGGCGGGAAAAAGGCGATCATGGAGATGATCTCTCCGGTGGGTCCGGTTTATCAGGCCGGCACCCTTTCCGGCAATCCTCTGGCCATGGCCGCCGGTAAGGCCACTCTTCAGGAGCTGATGAAGCCGGGCTTTTACGAGGAACTGGATCGCAAGTCCGAAGGATTCGGCCAGCGGCTATTGGCCCTGGCCAATAAGCATCTGCCGGGCCAGGTCTGCCTCAACCAGATGGGCTCGGTGCTGACCCTCTTTTTCACCGGCGGCCCGGTCACCGATTTCGAGTCCGCCATGCATGCCGACACCCATCGTTATGGCCGATACTATCGCGAAATGCGTTCCGCCGGGATCTATCTTGCGCCCGCCCAGTTCGAGGGAATGTTCATGTCCGCCGCCCACACTGAGGCCGATTTTGGTGAAACCCTGGCGAAGGCTGAATCAGTATTCATAAAATTGGCCGAGTAGGCCAAAAAGCGTTGACTTTGCTGGGAGTGCATGCTAGTTATTGAGCGGTCATTCATCCCAGTAGACGTGGGCTAACTGGTCGTTTACTGGTAGAAAATATGGCCGAAAACCGTAAAGAAATGATCAGGATGCTGGCCGATTTCAGTACCATCGGCATGACCATGGCCTTTTCGGTTTTCATCGGGGGAGGGATCGGCTACTTTCTTGACCGCAAGGTTTTCGGCGGTAAGATCTACCCCTGGTTAACCATGATTTTTCTTGGCTTCGGGGTGGCTTCGGCCTTCGTCAATCTGTATCGGATGGCCAGGAGAAAAGATCTTTAGCGATGACCAAGGATGAGGCCCTGCCTTTACGCAGAATTCAGTTGTGGAACTGGATTCTGCTGGTTTTGCTGGCCGGGGGCTCGCTCGCTTGGTTTGGGACTTCTGTCGCCAAGGGGGTGCTGGTCGGCGGGTTACTGGCCAACAGTAGTTTTTGGCTGCTGCGAAGGGACCTGAGCCGGTTGCTGGCAGGTGAACTGGCGGCGGTAAAGGTCAGGTTTTTCCTGAAGTACTACGCCCGCTTAACTCTTCTGGCGGTACTTCTTTTTATTCTGATTAAGTACGATTTGTTGAATATACCTGGCCTGCTGGCCGGCCTCTCCGTGGTGTTTTTGAGCATTGCCGGGGTGGCGGTGTCTGCGGCCATAAAGACATTCAAGATTAGGGAGGCATCATAAACTCAGATGGAACATCCGATATTATTCATTTCGGTAATTCTCCAGGCCATGGGCTTGCCGGTTCCGCATACCTTTCCGCTGCCGGGCCATTTTTGGGATTTCAACCAGTTGCTCGCCCCGCACATGACCTATACCATGCTGGTCATGGTCTTCCTGATCGTCATCCCCAAGCTCACCATGGGCAAAATCGAAATGATTCCCGGTAAGGGCCAGAACTTCTGGGAAGCGGTGGTCAGCGGCATGGAAGGCTTCATGGCCGAAAACATGGGCAAAGAGGGCGCCCGGATGATGTTTCCGATGCTGGCCACCTTCGGGCTCTATATCCTGGTCGCCAATATGATCGGTTTGATGCCCGGGTTCATGTCGCCGACCTCCAATATCAACATCACCCTTGGTTGCACCCTGATCGTTTTCTTCACCACCCACTACCTGGGTTTCAAGTTCCATGGGCTCGGGTATTACAAACACTTTCTGGGACCGGTCTGGTGGCTGATTCCGCTGATCGCCCCCATCGAAATCATCAGTCATCTGGCGCGGATCCTTTCCTTGTCCATTCGACTGTTCGGCAACATCATGGCCAAAGAAACCCTCCTGGGCGTTCTGTTCATGCTGGCCGGCGCCTTCTTTGCGCCGCTGCCGATCCTCTGTCTGGGCGTATTCGTTTCCATCGTGCAGGCCTTCGTCTTCGTCCTGCTGTCGATCCTGTATTTCTCGGCTTCCATGGAACACGCCCACTAAAATTTGCTCAATTAACAGTTGCTAGAAAGAAGGCCAAAATAAATCTTATCCAGAAGGGAGAAACAAAGATGAAGAAGTTGACTGTAAGT
Organism: Deltaproteobacteria bacterium; assembly: GCA_020056965.1. GTDB lineage: Bacteria > Desulfobacterota > Desulfobulbia > Desulfobulbales > JAGXFP01 > JAGVGT01. The sequence goes on along the minus strand of JAGVGT010000031.1, from coordinate 13,658 downwards.
TCCGTGATGTCTGTGTTGATGGTTCTGGCTGCCACCGGTCTGGCTCTGGCCAGCGATGGTGAGGCTGCCGCCGGCGGGGTTAATGTGGCCGTGGTCTGTATCGCCGCTGCCCTGTCCGTTGGGCTTGCCGCCCTCGGTTGCGGTATTGGTATGGGTACCGGCATCGGCGGCGCCTGTTCCGGCATTGCCCGTAACCCGGAAGCTTCCGGCAAGATCACCGTTACCATGATCATCGGTCTGGCCCTGATCGAGTCCCTGACCATTTACGGTCTGGTAATCTCCCTGATCCTGCTGTTCGTGAAGCCTGGTATGTAATTGATCAGGTAGTCGGTTTTGTCTTGTTAAGGGCTGCGGGGGTTTCCCGCAGCCCTTTTTTTATGCAGTTGTAACGGCACTGGCGAGGTAGGAAAGGTGGTGGCAAACAAGGTCTTCATTCAGAGTCTGGGCTGTCCCAAGAATCTGGTCGATTCGGAAGTAATCAGTGGCGCCTTGAGCGCAGCCGGGTACGAAGGGGTGGAGTTTCCCGAAGAGGCCGATCTGCTGCTGGTCAACACCTGCGGCTTCATCACCCCGGCCGTGGAAGAGGGGATCGATGCCATCCTCAACCTGGTCGGGATCAAGCAGGAAAAGGCCGGCTGTCGTCTGGTGGTGGCCGGCTGCATGGTCCAGCGCTACGGTGATGAACTGCGTAAGGAATTTCCCGAGGTGGATCTCTTTATCGGGGTCGATCAGATCGCCGGGATCGCCGAGCAGTTGGCTGCCTTGTCCTCCGTAACCCCGGAGATCACCGCCACTGCAACCACTCCCGGTTATCTTATGGATTCCCGGACACCCCGGCAAGTTTCCACGCCCTATTTTCGCTCCTACCTGAAAATTACCGAGGGCTGCTCCAATCGCTGTTCCTACTGCCTGATCCCCGGTCTGCGGGGGCCTCTGCGCAGCCGGGGGCTTGCCGATCTGATTATGGAAGCACAGCTTCTGGAGGCAGAGGGCACCCGGGAGTTGACCTTGATCGCCCAAGACCTTACCGCCTATGGCCTTGATCTGGGCGCAGGCCGGGAGCGTCTTGCCGATCTGCTCCGCGCCTTGCTCACGGAAACGTCCATCCCCTGGTTGCGGATGCTCTATCTCTATCCCATGCGCTTAAACGACGAGGTCTTGCAACTGGTGGCCGCTAATCCCCGGGTGCTGCCCTATTTCGACATTCCCCTGCAGCACATCAGCGACCGGATTTTGCAGGCCATGAATCGCCCCTACACCAGGCGCAGCGTGGAGGAGCTGCTGGCCCGGATTCGTAAAATTCTGCCGCTGGCCGCGATTCGAACTACTTTTATGGTCGGGTTTCCCGGCGAAACCGCAGCGGATGTCGCCGAACTGGCCGAATTCATGAGGGCCGCACGGCTGGATAATGTCGGGATCTTCTGTTATTCGAATGAGGCTGAATGCGCAGCGGCTAAGTTGCCCGACCAGTGTCCGGAAGAGGTCAAAATTGCCCGTAAGGATGAACTGATGCGGGTGCAGGCGCAAATATCTCTGGAGATAAATCAAGGCAAGGTCGGCACCGTGGAGCCGGTTTTGGTCGAGGGTCTCAGTCGGGAGAGTGACCTGCTTCTGGAGGGGCGGACCCGTTACCAGGCCCCGGAAATTGACGGGGTGGTTTACATTAATGCCGGGACTTGCGAGGTGGGTGAGATAGTCGAGGTGCGCATAACCGAAGCACACCCCTACGACTTGGTCGGGGAGATCGTCGAAGAGGAAGGCTGAAGCAGGGGGAGGCGGGGGGAGCGAGAATCAGTCTTCCGCCGTGTTGACTTTTTCCTTCAGTTCCTTGCCCACCTTGAAAAAGGGCAGTTTCTTGGGCGGTACCTTAATGCTGTCGCCGGTCTTGGGATTACGGCCGACATAGGAGTCGTATTCTTTAACCACGAAGCTGCCAAAGCCCCGGATCTCGATACTGTCACCGGCGGCCAAGGCCTCCACCATCGTATCAAGAATGGTGTCAGCGATGGGGCTTGCTTCCCTGAGCGGGATATTGATTTCCTGCGACAGGGCTTCGATCAGTTGCGACTTATTCATTTCTTCTTACCCTTTCCCATTCCCGAAAAGCGCAATCGCTAACTGCTTGAAAAAACTATACATCTCAGAGTACGAAAATATAGATATCTCGTAACTAATGGAATGTAAAGCCTTTTTTAAAGGAAGAGTTTTTCGAGGTCTTTTGGGGTCAATTCCCGGAACCGTCCGATCGGCAGATTTCCCAGTTCCAGCTTGGCATAGGCGGTTCTGGCCAACTCTCGGACCGGGTGGCCGATGGCGGCGAACATTTTCCTAACTTGGCGCTTGCGGCCTTCGTGGATGGTGATCTCGATCCTGGTGGAGTCGCGATCATTACCGACCACCTTGATCAGGGCCGGCCAGGTTTTTCGGCCTTCCAGGAGAATGCCCTGGCGGAGGGCGTCGAGCTGAGCTTCGCTGGGCCGGCCGTTCACCAGGGCGAGATAGGTGCGGTTGATCTCGTGGCTGGGGTGGAGAATCTTCTGGGTCAGGTCGCCGTCGTTGGTCAGGATCAGCGCGCCGGAGGTGTCGATATCCAACCGCCCCACCGGGAAGACCCGAGCCTTGACCCCCTTGAGCAGGGAGGTTACCAGCGGGCGGCCCTGGGGATCTGCCATGGTGGTGACATAGCCCCGGGGCTTGTTGAGCAGATAATATACCAGCCCGGTTTGCCCAAGGGGGTGGCCGTCAACCCGGATCTTCTGCCGGGCCGGATCGACCTTGCTGCCCAGGGTGCTAACCACCTGGCCGTCCACGGTCACCCGGCCATCGCTGATCAGTTTTTCGGCCTGCCGCCGGGAGCAGACTCCGGCTGCGGCCAGGACCTTCTGGAGTCGTTCCTCGGCCATGGGTGAAGGTATCAAACCTTTCCTGCCCAGGGAGCGGGCAGGATTTTCCCGATTCGCCCATCCACCAAGCGCCGAGTCTCCGCATCGACCTCCAGGACCTCGGTGTACCAGGGTTTCAGCCGGCAATCGATGACGACCGGGGCGGTCAAACCGACATGGAAGCGGTCCACCGAAGTGGTGGCGGCGTGGATGTCGGCGGCCGGTTCGAATCTGGTGAAAAAGGTCCAGAGAAACTCCTGGAGGCTGGCGGTGGCGGCCCGGGTATCATCGACCAGCAGCACCACCGGCCACTGTTCGAGATCACCGTGTTTGGCCAGCCGGGCCGGCAGTTCTGGATCGTCTTTATAGGTGCTGCCCTGAACCACCAGGGTGCCGGGGAGATAGGGACGAGGATGGCTACAGCCAGCCGGCAGGGTGGCGGTAAAGGACTCTGGCAAGGGGCGGCGAATCTTTTTGCCCAAGCCCATCAGCATGGCCTTGGAGCCCTTGTTGACCGAAGGGCCGGTGTAATCGAGGGTGTCCTGGGAGACATTGGCGAAGACGAAGAGGTCGGTCTGCCAGTTGACCCGCTCCAGGACATGCCGCCAGAGCTTGGGAAAGTCGCTGACGTCCAGGTCGCCATCGGTGAGGATCAGGAACTTGGTCAGCGACAGCTGGCCTTCGCCAAGGATGCGCAGGCCCGAGGCGAAGGCCTCGCGGGGGTAGCGATCGGTGACCCGGGCGGCCGCCAGGCAGTGGAAGCCGGTTTCGCCGAAGGTTTTCAGTTGCTTGACACCGCCCATCACCAGGGGGAAGAGGGGCGAGAGCAGCTCCTGGAGAAAGTCGCCGATGTAGAAATCCTCCTGGCGGGGGCGGCCGACCACGGTGGCCGGGTAGATGGCGTCGCGGCGATGATAGATCCGCTCAACCCGGAAGACCGGATAGTCATGTTGCAACGAGTTGTAACCGTAATGGTCGCCGAAGGGGCCTTCGGGGCGGCGGACATGGGGCTCGACGAACCCCTTGGCGACAAACTCGGCCATGGCCGGGAGCAGATGGCCGCCGCGCGGATCCTTGACCAGAGGAAACTTCTCGCCCTGGAGCAGCGAGGCGAGCAGCAGCTCCGGGATGTTTTCGGGCAGGGGGGCGATGGCCGCCAGCATCAGGGCCGGCGGGCCGCCGATGAACAGGGAGACCGGCAGGTCTTCGTTGCGCTTTTCCGCCTCGTGGTAATGAAAGCCGCCGCCCTTGTGGATCTGCCAGTGGATGCCGGTGCTGGTGTCGTCGTAGCGCTGGATGCGGTACATGCCCAAGTTGTGGCCGCGGCCATCCGGGTGCTCGGTATAGACCAGGGGCAGGGTGACGAAGGGGCCGCCATCGCTTTTCCAGGAGGTCAGCAGCGGCAATTCGCTCAAACGAGCCGGCGTCATGCAACCCTCCAGAATGGGCCCGTCCCGGTGCAGCTTGGTGCCGACCCGGAGCATCTGGCCTAAAAGGCCGCGCTTCTCCCAAACGGTCTTGAGGGTGGGGGCCAGGTTTTCCGCCGCCCGCACCAGTTCGACCACGAAATCCAGGGGGCGGCGGCCGAAGGCCAGTTCCATCCGGCGGGCGGAGCCGAAGAGGTTGGTGACCACCGGGAAGCGGCTGCCCTTGACCTTGGTGAACAGCAGGGCCGGGCCGCCCGCGGCGATGACCCGGCGGTGGATCTCGGCGATCTCCAGATAGGGATCTACCTCAGCCGCGATCTCGATCAGCTCGCCTTCCTTGCGCAGGATGGCCAGAAAATCCCGCAAATCTCTGATGATCTTGTCTGCCAAGGCAAATCTCCGTCTGGTGGTTGAACCGCAAGCTGACGCCGGTCCGATTTATTTATGGGGCTGTTAAGAAAATACCCATTACATTTGTAGCCGCTTAGATACGGCCCCTTACTCTGTTCAGTCCCCCCTTGAGGGGGATGCCGTTTACAGCCTGCCGATGTAACAGTTATTTTTGCACGACGGCTTAGCGATCTTTCAGGAAGAGCCGGTGATATTCCTGCTCCCGCAGATGCTTTTTCATCAGGTCGCCCAGCTGGTCCAGCAGGGCAATGATTTCCTGGTCGCCCAGGCGGGGCACCAGGGTGGCCAGCAGTTCCGGCCGGGAAAAGCGCTCCATGAAAAGAATCAGGGAGCGCTCGTCGGTGACGCGGTCCAGGCCGAAGGCCATCTCGTTGGCCAGCGTGGGAGGATCTGGGGTATGGTCGTCCATCGTTTTCAATTTTGCCTAAGGGAGTGGTCAGACGATCTTCCAGAAAACCTGGCGGGAGCGGGGGCCATCGAACTCGCAGAAGAAGATCTTCTGCCAGGAGCCCAGACACAACCGGCCACCCTCGAAGATGACCGTCACCGAGCTGCCGACCAGCGAGGCCATCAGATGGGCGGGGGAGTTGCCCTCCAAATGCCGATACGGGTAGTCAAGGGGGACCATGCGGCGCAGGACGGCCTGGATATCCTCCTGGACGGCCGGATCGGCGCCCTCGTTGATGGTGAGGCCGGCGGTGGTGTGCGGGTTGTAAACACAGCAAAGGCCGTCCTGGCGGCCGCTTTCACTGACCGCTTGAGCGACCTGGGCAGTGATGTCGATAAACTCCATTTGCCGGGAGGTCGTGAGAGAAAATTTGCCGCCGCTCATTGTTTAATCCCCTGTGTAAACCAGATTCATCAATACCAGCTTATCAGTCTGCAATATAGTCTGAAGCACCTGGCTGTCAAAGCAATTAGCGATTGCCTTCCCGGCTTGTGCGGGGGCTCTGGATATGCTAAGAAGAGGCTGCCGGCCAACCGTGCTATCGGGCAAGGTCTATTTTTACTTTTGGGTGATTGCCGATGGCCAGGTTAACAACGGGTTGACCGTGGGTGCGCAACGGTTGGCGCCATTGATAAATTTGGAAATTACCGCCATGAAATATTTTCCCATCAACCTGCAGATTGCTGATCGTAAGTGCATAGTGATCGGCGGGGGCCGGGTGGCGGCCCGCAAGGTTGCCACCCTGCTGGAGTGTGGCGGCGTGGTCGAGGTGATCAGCCCGGAACTGGTGGCGGAACTGCGGGAGTTGCACCGGCAGGGGCGTCTGATCTGGCGGGTCCGTTCCTACCAGCCGGGTGATTTGGCCGGCGCCTTTCTGGTTATTGCCGCCACCGATGCCGAAGAGGTCCAGGCGGCGGTTTTTGACGAGGCCGTAGCGGCCAACCAACTGATCAACGTGGCCGACGTTCCGCAACGCTGCAATTTTATCCTGCCGGCCGTGGTCAGCCGCGGGGACCTGGTGATTGCCGTCTCCACCGCCGGCCAGAGTCCGGCCCTGGCCCAACGCATTAAAAAACAACTGGCAGAAGCCTATGGCGACGAATACGCGACTGTGGTAGAAATCATGGGCCGGTTGCGGCCGGAAGTCCTGGCCCTGGGGCTGGGGTCCGACCGTAACAAGGAAATTTTCTCTGCTCTGCTTAATGACGATATGGTCGGTTGGGTAAAGGTTGGAGACTGGTCGGCCATTGAAAATCATCTGCGGGCGGTGCTTGGGACAGACCTTGATCCGGATTGTTTGAATAATCTCAAAAAAGTGCTAAGTTGCCGACCCAACCCCCATTGTCAACCTTCCTGAGCCAACCACAAACGAGGCGGGAACCTGGAAAATGACCTTACTATTTAATCTTACTTTTTTCCTTTACCTGTTTGTCACCGTCTCCTACCTGGCCTTTTTTTTCAACCAGAACCCGAAGATCCAGATCCTGGCCCGCTACGGCATGGTCATTGCCGCCGTCAGCCATGTGGGCTACACGGTGGTGCGCTATCTGAGCGTCGGTTATACCCCGATCACCAGCAACCATGAGGCCGTCTCCTTTTTCGCCTTGGCGGTCTGCCTAAGCTATCTCTCCTTCCGCTGGCGCTATCAGGTCAAGAACTTCGGGGTCTTTGTCAGCCCCATCGTTTTCGCCCTGATGCTGGTGGCCTACTTTTCCTCCACCAAGGTGGTCGAACTGTCGCCGGTTCTGCAGAGCCTGTGGTTGCCGGTCCACGCCAGTATCGCCATCCTGGCCAATGCCTTCCTGACCTTGGCCTTCTGTGGCGGAGTCATGTATCTCTTGCAGGAACGGGAGATCAAGGGCAAGCATTTCGGGATGTTTTACACCAGGCTGCCCTCCCTGGAATCCCTGGACAACCTCAACAACCACTGTCTGACCGCCGGTTTTTTGCTGCTGACCCTGGGGATTGTTACCGGCTCCTTCTGGGCCGAACAGGCCTTCGGGACTTACTGGCAATGGGATCCCAAGGAAACCTGGTCGCTGGTTACCTGGTTGATCTATGCGGCCATCCTGCACCAGCGTTTTACCGCCGGTTGGCGGCGGCGCAAGGCGGCCATTCTGGCGGTTATCGGCTATATCGTGGTCCTCTTCACCTTCTGGGGCGTCAACTTCATGCTCGGCGGGATTCATTCGTATGCAGGCTAACAATATCTTCATTCTCGGGGTCAACCATAAGACTGCCCCGGTGGAAATCCGTGAGCAGCTGGCCTTTTCCGCTGACGGAACTTTGCCGCTCCAGGAGCTTTTGACCAGCACCGGCGCCAGCGAGGGCTGTATCCTTTCTACCTGCAATCGGGTGGAGATCATCACCGTCAGCAATGATGCCGAACGATCGCCCGGCGCCCTGCGCCGTTTCCTGTTCGGGAAGACCTCCTTAAGCGACGATGAGGCCGCCAAATACAGTTATCTGCATCAGGGATCCGAAGCCATTACCCACCTGTTCCGGGTCGGGGCCAGTCTCGACTCGATGATCGTCGGTGAGCCGCAGATCCTGGGACAGCTCAAACAGGCCTACAAGATCGCCTCCGAGGAAAACTGTACCGGGGCGATCTTGAATCGTTTCCTGCACAAATCCTTTTCGGTGGCCAAGCGGATTCGCACCGAGACCAGCATCGGCAGCAACGCGGTCTCGATCAGTTACGCCGCCGTCGAGATGGCCAAGAAGATTTTCGGCGACCTCCAGGGTAAGGTGGTCATGCTGGTCGGGGCCGGCGAGATGGCGGAACTGGCGGCCGAACACCTGATCAACCAGGGGGTGGGCCAGGTCGTGGTGGTCAACCGGACTCTTGAACGGGCGGTCAAGTTGGCCCGGCAATTCAATGGCAAGGCCGCCGGTCTCGACGAACTCTTCACCCAGCTGGAAGACATCGATATCCTGATCAGCTCCACCGGGGCGCCCGGCCTGGTGCTTAAAAAGGACGACGTCAAACCGGTGATGAGGCAGCGGCACAATCGCCCCCTGTTTCTGATTGATATCGCCGTCCCGCGGGATCTGGACCCGGAGCTTAACAATCTCGACAATGTCTACCTCTACGACATCGACGACCTGCAGCAGGTGGTTGACGTCAACAAGGCGGAACGGGATAAGGAAGCCGCCCGCGGCGAGAACATCGTGGCCGAGGAGGCCATGAAATTCCAGCAGTGGCTGGAGGGGATGGAGGTCAGTCCCACCATTGCCGAACTGCGGAGAAAGGCGGATGCCATCTGCCAGGCCGAACTGGCCCGCACCCTGGGCAATCTCAAGGATTTATCTCCCAAGGCCCAGGTGTCCATCGAGAAGATGGCCGGGGCCATTGTCAGTAAAATGCTCCACGACCCCATTCGTTTCCTCAAGGCGGAAGACCGGCACAACCCCGACAAGGGCGAGCGACTGGCGGTGACCCGGCAGATCTTCGCGCTGGATCAGGATGGCGATAACGGGGCGGAAGATGAGTAGGGGCCTGCGGATTTTGCCCTTGGTGGCCCGGGATTTTGTTTGACATCGACTCGCCATCTGGTTATGTTAGCGAGTTTTGGTGGCCGGGAAATCAGAGATTCTCTCACCCGGTCAAGGCTGCCAAAGGTCCAGACGTAGAAAGTTGCCAACCATCAGCCGGACCTTGGCTCATCTGTCAGAAGTAATCAGGAAGGAAGCGCAATGAGCAAGAGAACCTTTCAGCCCAGTAATTTGAAGCGTCACCGCACCCACGGTTTCAGACTTAGAATGAAAACCAAATCCGGCCGTGCCATCATTAACCGTCGGCGGGCCAAAGGTCGGCAGAAGCTGGCGGTCTGAGCTTTATAACAGGCCGGTTTCGGCCGGATGAACCGGGCCTGGTGGCCGTCTGTCCGGCCGCGATCACATGAAGCCGCTGGCCCTTCCCAAATCGCTGCTGATCCGACAACCCTGGGAGTACCGCAAGGTTTACCAGGAGGGGAAAAGGCTGCGCAGCCCCCGGTTGACCATCATCTACCTGGCCACCGGTGGCACCGATAGTCGGCTGGGGATCAGCATTCACGGGATCAAGACGGCGGTAAGAAGGAACCGGATCAAGCGGATTATCCGGGAATTCTTCCGGCTTAACCGCCACTTCATCTCTCCGGCCGCCGATGTGGTCTTTGCCGTGCGGCCGGGTTTTGAACCGGATAGCCTCCTGGAAGTACAGCAACTGGTCGAACGGATGCTCCTGGGCAGCAAAGCGGGGAGCGGCAGGAAACCGCCGACCGCGATAGTCGCTCCGGCTCCGGTGCCAGCGGCGGAAGCGCTGGGCGTTCCCGAAAAGTAATGATGATGCCGGCCAAAGCCTCTCAACCGGACATAAATATTTCCCGTCCCTTGTCATACCGGGAGGCTTGGTGATGATCTTCAGGGCTCCGCTGATCGCATTGGTCAGATTCTATCAGCTGTTCATCTCTCCGATGATCCCCCCCAGCTGCCGATTTACTCCCACCTGTTCCCAGTACGCGATAGATGCCATCGAGCTGCACGGACCCTGGCGCGGTTCCTTTCTGGCGGCCTGGCGACTGTTGCGTTGCCACCCGTTCACCCGGGGGGGATTTGACCCCGTAATACCAATCTCAACTCATAAAGTAGGGCATGGAAACTAGAAACGTCTTTCTGGCCGTTGTTCTGTCGATGGCCATCATCTTCGGCTACCAGTACTTTTTCGCCCCGACTCCGCAGCCTGCCAAGGAAAGCGTGCAGGTCCAGCCGGAAGGCAGCGGCGCAACTGCGGCGGCCCCGGTGGTCGCCCCGCTGGCTCCGCTCCCGGTCGAGCAGGTTGTGGCGGGGGCGGCGGCTGTCGTGCCGGCCCGGGCCCCCCAAGAGATTCCGGTGGAGAACGGGATGTATGCGGCCACGGTTTCCGAGGGCGGTGGCATTATCAAAAAATTCCGGTTGAAAAACTATCGGGAAAAGCTGGCGGCCGACTCGGTCGGGATGGAGTTGATCAAGGATGGGGCCGGGCGCGATCTGCCCCTCTTCTTCTCCTGGGGCACCGATCCGGCCCGGGTCAGCGAGTTGCCTCTGTACGAGGCGGGTCCGGTTACCCGCAACAGTGACGGCACCATCGCCTTGACCATGACCGGCCGCTTGGCGTCGGGCCTGGTGGTGACCAGGAAGATGACCTTCCATGCCGACAACTACCTGATCGACCTGGAGGTCGAGGTGGCCAACACCTCGACCTCGGCCCTGCAGGGCTCGCCGTACCTAAGTCTGGTCGGCCATCCCTTTAACCCCGAGGCCCAGGAAGGTCAGTTTCTCTTCAACGGCCCGGCCTTGTTTAAGGATGGCGAACGTGAAGAGGTGAAGGTTAGCGACCTGGTTGAGGATGGCCCCCAGACCTTCCAAGGCAAGATCGATTGGACCGCCTACGAAGATACCTATTTCATGATGGCGGTGGCCCCGACCGGCAATGCGGCCGCCAATCCGACGGTGCGGCTGTCCAGCCAGGGGGGGACCAGTGTCGGCAACGTGCTTAGTGGCGCCGCCGAGGTCATCAATCCCGGCGCCAGTCGCCAGTACAGCTACACGGTCTATTTCGGCCCCAAAAAAATGGCCGATCTCAAGGCGGCCGGCCACAATTTCAATCAGGCCGTCAACTTCGGCTGGTTCGGGGTGGTCGCCCATCCGCTCCTGATTCTGCTCCTCTGGTTCTACTCGGTGGTGAGGAATTACGGGGTGGCGGTCATCCTGGTGACCGTCCTGATCAAGCTGATCTTCTGGCCCATCACCCACAAGGGCATGAAGTCCATGAAGGGCATGCAAAAGTTGCAGCCCAAGCTGGCCGAACTCCGCGAGAAGTATAAGGATGACAAAGAGCGCATGGCCCAGGCGCAGATGGAGCTCTATAAGACTTACAAGATCAACCCCCTGGGTGGTTGTCTGCCGATGGTCATCCAGATCCCGGTGTTTTTCGCCCTTTACCAGGTGCTGATGCAGGCCATCGAGTTGCGGCATGCCCCGTTCATGCTGTGGATCACCGACCTGTCGGCCCCGGAACGGTTGGCTGTGGGATTCAATATCCCTTATGTTGGGGGCTTGCCGGTTTTGACCCTGCTGATGGGCGCCACCATGTTCATCCAGCAGAAGATGACGCCCACCCCGGCCGCCAACCCGGAAACCGCCAAGATCATGATGTTCATGCCGGTGATTTTCACCTTCCTGTTCATCAATTTTGCCGCCGGGCTGGTCTTGTATTTCTTCGTCAACAACCTGCTGCAGATGGCCCAGCAGTACTTCATCAACCGCAGTCCGGAATGACCGTTGTTCAGTGATAATTGGCGCAGTAAAGCCGGCTACGGCATCCCCCGCAAGAGGGACTGGAGAGAGTTGGGAGCTGTAACGGAATAGGTAGAGATGTAAGGGCTATTTCTTAAACGGCTCCAAAAGTGCGGCCAGAGTTTTTTGCCGCCCCCTGAACTTAGGAGAGATCAGATGTCGCAGAAAATCGAATATACCGGCAGTGATGTGACCGAGGCGATCAGCAAGGCCTGCCGGGAACTGGGCGTAAGTCAGGATGCCATGCAGATCGAGGTGGTGGCGGCCGGCTCCTCCGGGATCTTCGGCTTGATCGGCCGGAAGAAGGCGGTGATTGCGGTGACCCTGAAGAGTTCGGGGCGCCCGGCCAAACCGGTCGCCGAGCGGGCCGCCGGGGAAGGGGCCAAGCCGGCCCGGCCCCGCCGCAATGAGCGGCGGGATGAAAAGAAGGATGATAAGCGCGGCGAGCGGAAAAGCGAAGGCCGCCGGAGCGAGGCTCCTGCCCCGCGGCGCCTGCCGGAAAAACCGCCGGCCGAGATCACCGCCGAGATCCTGGCGGCCGTCAAGACCGACCTGGAAAAGATTCTCGAACTGATGGGCTTTACCGCCCAGGTTTCGGTGAGCAACGAGGAAAACCGGATCATCGCCAAACTTGAGGGCGGCAACGAGGCGGAGATCATCGGGCCCGAGGGGCAGACCCTGGACAGCCTGCAGTATCTGATGCGCAAGATCATCAGCCGGCGGATCGAAGGCAAGGTGATGTTCTCGGTGGATGTCGGCAGCTACCGGGAGGTGCGGCGCGATGATCTCGAGGAGATGGCCGTCAAGCTGGCCGAGGAGGTCAGGGAGAATGGTCGGACCCGCTCCATTCCGGCCCTGAACCCGGCCGAACGGCGCATCGTCCACATGAAGCTCCAGGACGACCCGACCATCCGCAGCCGCAGCGTCGGCGAGGGCCAGTTCAAGAAGATCCTCATCTACCTGCCGGGTCGGGGTAAGAAGGGCAAGAACGAGTAAGCTGAACCGCGCATGGCCATTTGCCGTCAGCCCGACCGGGACGCCGGGACCATTGCCGCCATCGCCACCCCGCCGGGGGCCGGCGGGATCGGGATCATCCGGATCAGTGGCCCCGAGGCCCTGGCCCTGCTCCAGCACCTGTTTCGCCCCCAGCGTGACCGGCCCCTGCTCAGCCACCGCTTGACCTACGGCTGGATCGTCGATCCGGCCAGCGGCCAGCCCCTCGACGAGGTGATGGCCGTCCTGATGGCCGCTCCCCACTCTTACACCCGCGAGGATGTGGTGGAGATCCAGAGCCACAGCAGCTACCTGATCCTCCAGCAGATTCTCGGCCTGGTCTTGAGCGCCGGGGCGCTCCCCGCCGAACCGGGCGAATTTACCAAACGCGCTTTCTTGAATGGCCGTCTCGACCTGACCAGGGCCGAGGCGGTGATCGATCTCCTCCAGGCCCAGACCAGCCAGGGGTTGCAGATTGCCATCTCCCAGCTGCGCGGCACCCTCCAGGGTCGGGTCGAGGCGGTGCGTCAGGAACTCCTGACCGTCCGGGTCCTGCTCGAGGTGGCCATCGATTTTCCCGACGACGATCTGGAGATCATCAACCCCACCACTCTGCTGCCTGACCTGGCCGCCAAGGTCATCGCCCCCCTGGAAGAACTGCTGCGTGCCGCCGACCGGGGCCGGATTTACCGTGAGGGCATTTCGGTGGTGATCCTCGGGCGGCCCAACGTCGGCAAATCCAGCCTCTTAAACAGCCTGCTCAAGGAAGAGCGGGCCATCGTCACCGAGATTCCCGGCACCACCCGCGACACCATCGAGGATTTTCTCAACATCAAGGGGATGCCGGTCCGGATCGTCGATACCGCCGGGATTCGCGAAAACGCCGAGGCCGTCGAAGAACTGGGTATCCAGCGGGCCCGTCGCCAGCAGGAGGTGGCTGATCTGGTCCTGCTGGTGCTGGATGGGGCGGTCGGGGTGGTGGATGACGATCTGGCCCTGATTGCGAGCCTGGCGGGACGACCCGCCCTGCTGGTGGTCAATAAGCTTGATCTTTGCGCGGATCGGGATCTCTCGGCCATTGGCGCCCTGGCGCCGGGGCTGGTGCTGGTGGCGGTGTCGGCCCGCACCGGTGAGGGGCTGGGCCAGCTGGAGGCGGCGGTCTTCGCCGCCGTCACCGGC
>JAGVGT010000035.1 GCA_020056965.1 Deltaproteobacteria bacterium | reverse complement strand
TTCTTGGCAGCCGCCTTGGGGGCAACCGCCGCCTTGGCCGGAGCCGCTTTGGCGGAACCGCAACCACAGCCGCAGCCGCTCATGGCCGGGGCCGCTTTGGCGGCCTCGGTGCTGCAGGCGTCAGTGCAGGCCTCCAGGGCCTTGAAGCGGCCCTCCAGGAAACGCCAGCCCTTCTCGACGTCCTTCTGGCTCGCGGCCATCAGTTCCTCGGCGTGGGCCGGGTTCATCATCTTCAGCATCCGGTAGCGGTTCTCGTTCATGGCGTAGTCGGCAAAGGGGATCGACGGCGCCTTGGAATCGAGGTGCAGGGGATTCTTGCCCTGGGCCTCCAGCTCGGGGTTGTAGCGGTACAACGGCCAGTGGCCACAGTTCACAGCCAACTGCTGCTGATCCAGACCCTTGGCCAGGTTCAGGCCGTGGTTGATGCAGTGTGAGTAGGCGATGATCAAGGACGGCCCGTCATAGGCCTCGGCCTCAGCGAAGGCCTTGGCGACCTGCATCGGGTTGGCGCCCATGGCGACCTTGGCCACATAGACGTTGCCGTAGGTGGAGAAGATCATGCCGATGTCCTTCTTGGGCATCTTCTTGCCGCTGGCGGCGAACTGGGCGGTGGCGGCCCGGGGGGTCGATTTGGACATCTGTCCGCCGGTGTTGGAGTAAACCTCGGTATCGAGGATCAGGACGTTGACGTTCTCGCCGGAGGCCAGGACGTGATCGAGACCGCCGTAGCCGATATCGTAGGCCCAGCCGTCGCCGCCGAAGATCCACACCGACTTTTTGACCAGGTAATCGGCCACCGGCACGAGGCGCTTGGCGATGACCGAGTCACTCTTGGCCAAGGTCTTCTTGAGTTTCGCCACCCGGTCACGCTGGGCCTCGATCTCATCCTGGGTCTTCTGGCTGGCGCGGGTCAGCTCATCGGCTACCTTCTGGGTGATCAGCTTCTCGGCCACTGCCTTGACCAGCAGTTCCGCCGCCTGGGCGCAGAGCTTGTTGGCGGTGTAGCGCATGCCCAGACCGAACTCGGCGTTGTCTTCGAAGAGCGAATTGGCCCAGGAAGGTCCGCGGCCGTCGGCCCGCTTGGTGTAAGGAGTGGTGGGCAGGTTGCCGCCGTAGATCGAGGAACAGCCGGTGGCGTTGGCAACCATCATCCGGTCGCCGAACATCTGGGTGACCAGCTTGATGTACGGGGTCTCGCCGCAGCCCGAGCAGGCGCCGGAGAACTCCATCAACGGCTGCTTCAACTGGCTGCCCTTGACGGTGGAGGGGTCGATGTCGCTGTTTGGTACTTCCGGCAGGGCCAGGAAGTACTTGACGTTGGCCGACTCCTGGGTGCGCAGGGCCTCGTTATTGGTGATCATCTTCAGGGCCTTGGTCTTGGCCGGGCAGGCGGTGACGCAGAGGGTGCAGCCGCAGCAATCCTCGGTGAAGACTTGGATGGTGGTCTTGCGGCCCTTGAACTGGGCACCGACGGCGTCGACGGTCTTGAAGGATTTGGGCATCTTCTTCAGGTCGGTCGCCTTGCTGATCTTCATCCGGATCGAGGCATGGGGGCAGACCAGGGAGCAGCGGCCGCACTGGATGCAGTTGGCCGGCAGCCACTCGGGCACGTGGATGGCGATGTTACGCTTCTCGTACTGGGTGGTGCCGGTGGGCCAGGTGCCGTCGTCGGGCATCTGGGAAACCTTGATCTGGTCGCCCTTGCCCTCGATCATCTTGGCGGTGACCTCCTTGACGAAGGGGGGGGCGTCGGCCGGGACCGTCGCCGGTTTGGCATGGCCGCCGGCGCTCTTGGGGATCTTGACCTCAACGATGTTCTCCACCGCCGCGTCGACCGCCCCATAGTTCATGTTGACGACCTTGTCGCCCTTCTTGCCGTAAGTCTTCTTGATGGCACCCTTGATCGCCTTGATCGCCTCATCCTTGCTGAGGATGCCTGAGATCAGGAAAAAGGCGGTCTGCATGATCATGTTGATCATCCCGCCTAAGCCTAAGGCCTCGGCCAGTTTGACGGCGTCGATGATGTAGAACTTGGCCTTCTTGTCGATCAGATCCTGCTGGACCTGGGCGGGCAGTTGCTTCCAGACCTGGTCCTTGCTGAAGGTAGTGGTCAAGAGGAAGGTGCCGCCGACCTCGAGGTTCCCGAGCATGTCGTACTTGTCGAGGAAGGTGAAGTTGTGGCAGGCGATGAAGTTGGCCTTGGTAATCAAATAAGGCGCGACGATCTTGTTCTTGCCGAAGCGCAGATGGCTGGTGGTGATCGAGCCGGACTTCTTGGAGTCGTAAACAAAGTAGCCTTGGGCGCTGTTGGGGGTCTCGGTGCCGATGATCTTGATAGTGTTCTTGTTGGCGCCGACGGTGCCGTCCGCCCCCAGGCCGAAGAACATGGCCCGGACCACGTCCTTGCCCTCGATGCTGAAGTTGGGGTCGTACTTGAGGCTGGTGTGGGCGACGTCGTCATTGGGGCCGACACAGTAGCGGATCTTGGCCTTCTTGGCAGCCATGTTGTCGTAAACCGCCTTGACCATGGCCGGGGTGAACTCGGCCGAGCCCAGGCCGTAACGGCCGGAGAGGATCACTGGAGTGGCCTTCAGGGCGCCGGCTTCGACGGCCTCGCCGACGGCGGTGCGGATATCCAGATACAACGGCTCGCCAGCCGAACCCGGCTCCTTGGTGCGGTCGAGGACGGTGATCTTCTTGACCGTTTTGGGCATGGCCTTGATCAAAGCGGCGGAATCGAAGGGCCGGAACAACCGGACGACTACCAGGCCGACCTTTTTGCCCTTGCTGATCAGGTATTCGGCGGTGGCGGCGACGGTCTCGGCGCCGGAGCCCATCATGATGACAATCTCCTCGGCATCCTTGGCGCCGAAGTAGTCAAAGAGATGGTACTTGCGGCCGGTCAGCTTGGCGAACTTGTCCATGGTCTTCTGGACAATGGTCGGGCAGGCGTCATAGTACTTGTTGACCGTCTCGCGACCGGTGAAATAGACGTCGGGGTTCTGGGCGGTGCCGCGCATCATCGGATGATCCGGGGAGAGGCCGCGCATCCGGTGGGCGACCACCAGGTCTTCATCGATCATCTTGCCCATGTCCTCGTAGGACAACTGCTCGACCTTCTGGATCTCGTGCGAGGTCCGGAAGCCGTCGAAGAAGTGCATGAAGGGGATGCGGCTTTGCAGGGTGGCCTGGGTGGAGATCAGGGCCATGTCCATACATTCCTGGACGTTCTGGGCACAGAGCATGGCCCAGCCGGTCTGGCGGGCGGCCATGACGTCGCCGTGGTCGCCGAAGATCGACAACCCCTGGCAGGCGATGGCCCGGGCGCTGACATGAAAGACGGTGGCGGTGAGCTCACCGGCCAGTTTGTACATATTGGGCAGCATCAGCAAGAGGCCCTGGGAGCAGGTGAAGGTGGTGCACAGCGCCCCGGTGGTGAGGCTGCCGTGCAGGGCGCCGGCGACGCCGCCTTCGGACTGCATCTGGGCGACCACCGGAATTGAGCCCCAAATATTCTCCTGCAGGGCGGTGGACTTGGTGTCGGCCTCGGCCGCCATCGGCGATGAGGGGGTGATCGGGTAGATGGTGATGACCTCACTGGTGGCGTAGGCCACGTGGGTGCAGGCCTGGTTACCGTCGATGGTGACCATTTTTCGGGACATTGCGGTTCTCCTTAGGTGCTGGTTAACAGTTAAATTATGAAAAATTTAAACAGGGTTAAACTGGTAGCAACTGGGCAAAGAAGAGTGGCGCTGCCGAAGGCCGCGCCTGGGTCGACCGTAAATCCAGACCGACGAATCAGAATCTTTAATCCAATCAGCACAGAATATCAATAGAATATGGGCAGAAAACCAGGTGAAAGCCGGGGGCGGTGGATTTTTTCAGTTTACCCGTGGTTAAAGGGTACGCTCGGCCATTCAGGAGCGCAGGAAATCGCGCAGGGCTGCGGTGGTGAGGATGACACCGGAAAGAGTCTTCTCGTGGCGGGTAACGGTCGGTAGCATCCGCACCCCGGCCTGCCAGGCCCGCAAGGGCTCCTTGGTCACTTCCACGGTTTCGATGGTCAGTTCAGGAAACTCTTGTTGCAGTTTCTTCAGGGCGCGGGTGGCCAGGAAGCAGCGGGGGCAAAGGAAGGTCTTGTAGAGTACGACTTGCATGGTGATTGGCTTATTGGTCCGGGGCGTTGCGTAACGCATCCACCAATTTTACGGCCTGGACGGTGGCTGCCACGTCGTGGACCCGGATGATCGCGGCGCCGTTCATGGCGCAGAGGCCGGAGAGTATAGCCGTGGCCTGGTCGCGATCGCCTACTTCCAGAGCGAGAAGCTTACCAATAAAGGCCTTGCGTGAGTGGCCGATCAGCACCGGACAGCCCAGTTCCCGGAAGCGGTCCAGGTGTTTGAGGATGGTGAGGTTGTGGGCCACGCTTTTGCCGAAGCCAAGGCCGGGATCGACAATGATCTGCTCTCGGGCGATGCCTTGGGACTCTGCCCAGGCGATCCGTTTGGCCAGGAAGGTGGTGATCTCGCCGACCACGTCCAGGTAAGTAGGGTTCTGCTGCATGTTGCCGGGGCTGCCCTGCATGTGCATAATCACCACCGGCACCTGCCGATCCCGGAGCAGCGGAGCCAGCTCGGGATCGAAGCGCAGTCCGCTGATGTCGTTGATCAGGTCGGCGCCTTCATCAAGGGCCAGGCGGGCCACTTCGGCCTTGGTGGTATCGACGGAAATGGGTGTTAAGTGCTTTTGACGGATGGCCCGGATGGCCGTGACTACCCGGTTGATTTCGTCGGCAAGTGGCACTGGCTGAGCGCCAGGGCGGCTCGATTCACCGCCTATATCGAGCAGGTCGGCGCCTTCCTCGATCAGACGGTCAGCCTGAGCGAGGATGTTGGCCGTATTGGTAAAGCGTCCGCCATCCGAGAAGGAGTCCGGGGTGACGTTGAGGATACCCATGACCAGGACTTGCCCGGGGCGGGCTCCGAACAGCCGCCGAAGATCCGTGCGCATATCCTGGTTAACCCGGCTATTTCGCCGGGGTCTCTTCCGCCGTCTGGGTGTCGACGACAGCCGGGGTGTCGGTTTCCGACGGAGCCTCGGCGACCACCGGTTCGGTGGTCAGGACCGGGGGGGCGGTGACCGGGTTTTCGGTTTCGGAGGCGCCTGGTTCAGCCAGGGCGATGTCGAGACGTTTGCGGTTGATCTCGGGGATCTGGCAACCGGTGGCCTTGAGAACCTCGCTGATGTCGAACTGGTTGATGGTCTCTTTTTCCAGGAGGGTCTTGGCCAGGAGCTTCAAGGTGTCAAGGTTTTCGGACATCAGTTTTTTAGCGGTATCGTTGGCCCGGACCACCAGCCTTCTGACCTCGGCGTCGATATTGACCGCCGTCTGTTCGCTGAAATCGCGGTGCTGGGCGATTTCTCTGCCCAGGAAGATTTGCTCCTCCTTCTTGCCGAAGGTCAGCGGCCCCATCTCGGTGCTCATCCCCCACTCGCAGACCATCTTTCTGGCGATGGTGGTGGCTCGTTCCAGGTCGTTACCGGCGCCGGTGGTTATCTCGTTGAAGACCAGTTCTTCCGCCAAACGTCCACCCAGCAGGCAGCTGAGGAGGTTGGTGAGATAGGTTTTCGACTGGGTGTGCTTCTCCTCGGTGGGCAGGTATTGGGTTACACCCAAGGCCCGGCCGCGGGGAATGATGGAAACCTTATGGACCGGGTCGGTGCCGGCCAGCAACAGGGCGACCAGGGTATGGCCGGCCTCGTGATAGGCGGTAATCTCTTTTTCGTCCTCGGTGATGATCATGCTGCGCCGCTCGGTACCCATCATCACCTTGTCCTTGGCCTTCTCCAAATGGCGCATGGTCACCTTGTCGGCGCCCTCGCGGGCGGCCAGCAGGGCACCTTCGTTGACCATGTTTTCCAGGTCGGCACCGGAGAAGCCGGGGGTGCCGCGGGCGATCACCGCCCAATCGACATTGTCGGCCAGCTGGGTCTTGCGGCCGTGGACCTTGAGGATCATCTCGCGACCCTTGACATCGGGGCTGGGCACCACCACCTGGCGGTCGAAGCGACCGGGGCGGAGCAGGGCCGGGTCAAGAACGTCGGGCCGGTTGGTGGCGGCGACGATGATTACCCCTTCGTTGGCCTCGAAACCGTCCATCTCGACCAAGAGCTGGTTCAAGGTCTGTTCGCGCTCGTCGTGGCCGCCGCCCAGGCCGGCCCCACGATGGCGGCCGACGGCGTCAATCTCGTCGATGAAGATGATGCAGGGGGCGTTCTTCTTGCCCTGGATGAAGAGGTCGCGGACCCGGGAGGCGCCGACCCCGACAAACATCTCGACAAAGTCCGAGCCGCTGATCGAGAAAAAGGGCACCTCGGCCTCACCGGCGATGGCCTTGGCCAGCAGGGTCTTGCCGGTACCGGGTGAGCCCATCAGCAGCACGCCCTTGGGAATGCGGCCGCCCAGACGGGTAAATTTCTTGGGGTCTTTCAAAAAGTCGATGATCTCGGAGAGCTCTTCCTTGGCCTCGTCAATGCCGGCCACATCGGCAAAGGTGACCTTGCTCTGCTCCTTGGTCATCAGCCGGGCCCGACTCTTGCCGAAGGACATGGCCTTGCCGCCGCCCACCTGCATCTGGCGCATGAAGAAGATCCACACCCCGATCAAGAGCAGCATCGGGAACCAGGAGATCAGCAGGGTCATGTACCAGGGGGTCTCTTCCTTGGGCTTGACCTTGATGTTGACCGAGTTGTTGCGCAACAACGGCAGGAGTTCCTGGTCTTGAGCGGGGATGAAGGTCTTGAAATGCTCACCGCCCTGATAGGTGCCGGTAATGACCTCGCCATCGATGGAGACATCGGTGACGCCGCCACCCTTAACTTTAGTGACGAACTCACTGTAGCTCGCCTCTTGGGTAGTGGCCTGCTGCTGGTTGAAGAGGTTGAACAACAGGATCATGGTCAGGCCGATGACCAGCCACAGCGACAGGTTTTTGTAGAAACTGTTCAAGGATATCCTCCCGGGGAAAACCGCGGATTGTTATAAACTTTGCGAGGCGCCCGTACCTCCGTTAGCACGGGAAGGGGCGAGTTCACCAATTATTAAGTGCTGTCGCCGGGAATGTCCAGCGGCTTTCAAAATATTCTCGACTTTATCCGCCGAGCAGCGGTGTTTCCGTTAAAAATAATCCTGTACCGCCTTGACCGTCAGCTCGGTATTCAAAGAGGCGCTGATCGCCTGGACCATGGCGTTGGCGCCGGCCGCCGTGGTGGTGTAAGGAAGGTGATAGTTCAAGGCCGCCCGCCGGATGATGTAGGAATCCTCGGTGGTGCGGGTACCCATGGAGGTGTTGATGATCCACTGTACCCCCTTGTCCTTGATGCGGTCATGGATATGGGGTCGTCCCTCGGAGATCTTGTTGATCGGGGTACAGGTCACCCCGTGGTCGCTGAGGTAGCGGGCAGTGCCGTGGGTGGCCAGGATCGCAAAGCCCAGTTCTTCCAGCTTTTTGGCGACCGGCAGGATAGCCGGTTTATCCCTTTTGCGGACACTGATGAAGACGTTGCCGCCGGTGGGAATCTTCTGCCCGGCTGCCAGCTGTGATTTGGCGAAGGCGATGCCCACCGAGTCGTCCAGCCCCATGACCTCGCCGGTGGATTTCATCTCCGGGCCCAGCAGGGTATCGACGTTTTCAAAACGGTCGAATGGGAAGACCGCCTCCTTGACGGCGTGGTGCTTGACGGTGACCTCGGTGGTCAGACCAAGATCGGCCAGCTTCATGCCCAGCATCACCTTGGTGGCCAGTTTGGCCAGCGGCACCCCGGTGGCCTTGCTGACGAAGGGAATGGTCCGGGAGGCGCGCGGGTTGACCTCGAGCACGTAGAGGGTCTCCTCCTGGATGGCGAACTGGACGTTCATCAACCCCAGGACCTTCAGCTCCATGGCCATGGCCCGCGAAGCCTGTTTGATCTTTTCGAGCATCTCCGGCTTTAAGGTGTGGGGCGGCAGGACGCAGGCCGAGTCGCCGGAGTGGATGCCGGCCTCCTCAATATGCTCCATGATCCCGCCGATGATGGTGGTCTCGCCGTCGCAGATGGCGTCAACATCCACCTCCACCGCATCCTTCAGGAATTTGTCGATCAGGATCGGGTGTTCCGGCGAGATGGTGACGGCCGTGGTCATGTATTCGCTGAGGTCCTTGTTGTTGTAGACGATCCGCATGGCCCGGCCGCCCAGGACGTAAGAGGGGCGGACCACCACCGGGTAGCCGATCCGGGCGGCGATCTCCAAGGCCTCGGGGGTGGTGCGGGCGGTGCCGTTTTCGGGCTGGAGCAGGTTCAACTTCTGCAGGAACTGCTGGAAGCGCTGGCGATCCTCGGCCCGGTCGATGGAGTCCGGCGAGGTGCCGAGGATGGTTACCCCGGCCTGGGCTAGGGGCACCGCCAGGTTCAGCGGGGTCTGGCCGCCGAACTGGACAATTACTCCTTCCGGTTTCTCGGTTTCGATGATGTTCAGTACATCTTCGCGGGTCAACGGCTCGAAGAAGAGCTTGTCCGAGGTGTCATAATCGGTGGAGACCGTTTCCGGATTGGAGTTGACCATGATAGATTCGATGCCCATCTCTTTCAGGGCGAAGGCGGCATGGACGCAGCAGTAGTCAAATTCGATCCCCTGGCCGATCCGGTTGGGACCGCCGCCCAGGATCATTACCTTGCGGCTGTTACTCGGCCGGGCCTCGTTTTCCGACTCGTAGGTCGAATAAAAGTAGGGGGTGTAGGCCTCGAACTCGGCGGCGCAGGTGTCGACCAGCTTGTAGACGGCCTGGACCCCCTCCTTCTCCCGGAGTTCCCGGATGTCCTGCTCAGTGGTGCCAGTCAGGTAGGCGAGCTGGCGGTCGGAGAAGCCGAACTCTTTGGCGGTGCGCAGGGTTTCCTTGTTCAGACCGGCGAAGCCCAGGGCCTTCAAGACCTGCTCCTGGTCAAAGATCTGCTTGAGGTTATGCAGGAACCAGGGGTCAATGGCGGTCAACCGATAGAGTTCCTCGATGGCCATGCCCCGTCGCAGTGCCTCGTAAAGGTGGAAAATGCGCTGGGAGTTAGGGGTGCGCAGCCGCTCTTCCAGAGCATGCTTCTCCATGCCCGAGTGGTCGAACTTGCGGCCGGCCCCGAAGCCGAAGATGCCGATCTCCAGGGAGCGCAAGCCTTTCTGGAAGGCCTCCTTGAAGGTTCGGCCGATGGCCATGGTCTCGCCCACTGATTTCATGGCGGTGGAGAGCTGATCCTTGGCCTCCGGGAACTTCTCGAAGGTCCAGCGGGGGATCTTGACCACGCAGTAGTCGATGGTCGGCTCGAAGGAGGCGTAGGTTTCGCGGGTGATGTCGTTCTGGATTTCGTCCAGGGTATAACCCACTGCCAGTTTGGCGGCGATCTTGGCGATCGGGAAGCCGGTGGCCTTGGAGGCCAGGGCCGAACTGCGCGAGACCCGGGGGTTCATTTCGATAACCATCAGCTCGCCGTCGGCTGGGTTCACCGCGAACTGGACGTTGGAGCCGCCGGTTTCCACCCCGATCTCCCGCATGATGGCGATGGAGGCGTCCCGCATCTCCTGGTATTCTCGGTCAGAGAGGGTCTGGGCCGGGGCGACGGTGATGGAGTCACCGGTGTGGACCCCCATGGCGTCGAAGTTCTCGATGGAACAGATGATCACCACATTGTCCTTGCGGTCGCGCATCACCTCCAGTTCGTACTCCTTCCAGCCCAAGAGGCTCCGTTCCAGCATCACCTCGCTGTTCAGCGAGAGGTCGAGGCCGGAGGCGCACATCGTTTCCAGTTCCTGAATGTTGTAGGCGACGCCGCCACCGGTGCCGCCCAGGGTAAAGCTGGGGCGGACGATGATCGGAAAGCCGATGGTATCGACAGCGGCCCGAGCCTCATCCAAGTTGTGGACGATGGAACTCTCCGGTACTTTCAGGCCGATCTTGCGCATGGCGGCACGGAAGGATTCGCGGCCCTCGGCCTTGCGGATCACCGCGATGTTGGCGGCCAGCAACTCGACCCCGTATTTTTCCAGAATCCCCATCTCGGCCACCTGGATGGCGGTGTTGAGGCCGGTCTGGCCGCCCAGGGTGGGCAGCAAGGCGTCGGGGCGTTCCTTCTCGATGACCTTGGCGACCATCTCGGGGGTGATCGGCTCGATGTAGGTGCGGTCGGCGATCTCCGGGTCGGTCATGATGGTGGCCGGGTTGGAGTTGATCAGCACCACCTCGTAGCCTTCTTCCTTAAGGGCCTTGACGGCCTGGGTGCCGGAGTAGTCGAACTCGCAGCCCTGGCTGATAATGATGGGGCCGGAGCCGATGATCAGAATCTTTTTGATGTCGGTACGTTTCGGCATGTTGGTTCGCTGTCCGTGATATTTTATGAAACTAAAGGAATCGGCTCGTTAATGGGCAGGTTAGTTCATCATCTCGATGAAGCGGTCAAAGAGATAAAGGGAATCGTGCGGCCCCGGGGCGTGTTCCGGATGGTACTGGACGGAGAAGGCCGGGAACTTCATGTGGCGCATACCCTCGCAGCTGTTGTCATTCAAGTTGAGGTGGGTCAACTCCACCAACTCCGGATCCAGGCTGGCCATGTCCACGCAGAATCCGTGATTCTGGGAGGTGATTTCGATCTTGCCGGTCTGTAAATCCTTGACTGGTTGGTTGCCGCCGCGGTGGCCGAACTTGAGCTTGTAAGTTTTGGCGCCATAGGCCAATCCCAGAATCTGGTGGCCCAGGCAGATGCCGAAGATTGGCTTCTTGCCCAAGAGGGCCTGGATGTTTTCCACTACGCCTTCAATGGCAGCCGGATCACCGGGGCCGTTGGAGAGGAAGATGCCATCTGGATCCATGGCCAGAATCTCGGCGGCGCTGGTGGTCGCCGGGACGATCTGCACACTACAGCCTCGTTCGGCCAGGAGGCGGGGTTGGTTGTATTTAAGGCCGTAATCGAAGGCCACAACCTTGTATTTGCCGGGGCCGGCGGTGGAGAAATTGCTGCCGGGAACCGGTTGGTTGTTGGCCCATCCGTAAGGCTCAGCGCAGGTTACCTCGCGGACCAGATCGCGTCCGATCAGGCCTGGGGCAGCCTGGGCCTTGGCCACCAGGGAAGCAGGGTCGAGATCGCTGGTGGAGATAACTCCCTTCTTGGCTCCAGCCGTGCGCAGGTGTTTGGTCAGCGCCCTAGTGTCAACGCCCTCGATGCCCATGATGCCGTACTTGGCCAGGAAATCGGCCAGAGTGCCGGTGGCGCGGAAGTTGCTGGGAATGGCGTTGTATTCCTTGACGATGAAGGCCTCGGGATGGATGCGGCGCGATTCCATATCCTCCGGGTTGACGCCGTAGTTGCCGATCAGAGGGTAGGTCATGGTGATGATCTGCCCACGATAGGAGGGGTCGGTGAGGATTTCCTGATATCCCGACATGCTGGTATTGAAGACCATCTCGCCGCTGACCTCACCGCTACCGGTAAAGGTTCTGCCTTCAAAAATCCTACCGTCTTCCAGGGCAATCAGTGCTTTCATGAATCAGGTTCCTATTTGTCTTAAACTATACCGGGTTTTATGCCGGCTGAGATTGCTCTTGTTTCGCAAGTTTCTTGAGCGCTGCTAACACCGGTTGCAGCTGCCGATCGACCGCACCATTCTGGCTGGAGGCACTGGTTGCGGCACCACAGGCCGCCCTTTTGTAGAGTTCGCTATCGTCGGCCAGGCGCCGGATCTTTTCGCCAAGTTCGGTAGCGCTGTTAACCTGGAAGCCGCCGCCGCCTGCCTCCAACAACTCTTTAGCGTCGGAGAAATCCTTCATGCTGGGACCGTAAAACACCGGACACCCCCAGCGGGCTGCTTCCATGATGTTGTGACCGCCGCGCTCCACCAGGCTCCCGCCGCAGAAGATGAAAGTTGCCACCGAATAAAGGGTGGCCAGGTCGCCCATGGAATCGACTACGATAATGTCGTGGTCCCGCCCGAACTTCTTGACCTGGCTGAGCAAGTCTAGGTTGGCGCCGGCAGCCGACAATTCGGCTTGGACTGTCGCCAGGCGCTCCAGATGGCGAGGGGCCAGGACTAGTAGTAGCTCAGGCAGGTTCTGCTTGAGGACATTGAATACTTCCAACAGCAAAAGTTCTTCGCCGCCGTGGGTGCTACCGGCCACCAGCACCGGAATCTCGGCGGTAATCCCCAGAATTTGTTGCCAATCTCGCCGGAAATGTTCCGGGTTGGTGATTGGTGGCAGGTCATATTTGACATTGCCGCTGACCCTGATCTTTTCCGGGACGGCACCCAAGGAGATCAACCGTTCAGCATCGACGGTGGAGATGGCAGCGATGCTGGAAAAGCCGCCCAGTACCTGTTGGGCAAAGCCCCGGAACCGTCGGTAGCGTTGGAAAGATTTTTCGCTCATTCTGGCATTGAGCAAAAAACAGGTGGTGCCGTTTTCGCGCAGACCGGCCAGGGTGTTAGGCCACAGTTCGGTTTCAAGACAGAGATAAATGTCCGGATTAATCGCCCGGATTGCCCGATTCACAGTGCGTGGCAGATCAAGGGGGGCCATAAGGCATGTCGCTTTGCCGCCCATGTTCTGCCGAGCCAATATCAGTCCCTGCTCGGTGGCAGTAGTCACCACCAGGTTTACATCGGGAAACTCATTTATCAGCCTCTCCAGCAGAAGTTCGGCGGCCTTGATTTCGCCAACCGACGCGCCGTGGAGCCAGACTGTTGGCCCAACGGTCCTGCGGGAATTCTCCTTGTCATATCTCCCGAGACGCTGTGCCAGTCCAGCCCGGTGCTTACCAGTAAGCAGGGTGTAGACCAGGAATACGGGAAAAGAAAGGGTGAAAATGAGTCTGGTCAGTAGTCGGTATATTCCGTAAAACAAGGAGATAGTTCTTCCGATTTGTGCTGGTCGGGGTGCTTAGCAAAAAATCACAGCATTAAACCCGGAAATCCCTTTGGAGTCAATATTAAAAAGCCCGATCGAATTGGGACAGGCCTCGCCACAACGCACTGGCTGTAGAGAGATGCGGATGTTGCGACCACCAGGTGGTTAAATGAAAATCCCGGGAATTATGGTGCCGCAGGCCCGACATCTGTCGCTGGTTAAACCCACCGCTCTTGACCAGAAACCGGTGCGGGCGATCAAGGTTTCCTGACAATTGGGGCAAATGGTGTTTTCTCCCTCGTCGCCGGGGATGTTGCCGGTATAAACGAATTTGAGACCGGCGGCTTGGCCGATCTCCAGGGCCTTTTTTAGGGTGGCGGTAGGAGTGGGGGGGCGGTCGAGCATTTTATAGGTCGGGTGAAAGGCGGTTACGTGCCAGGGCATCTCTGGATCGACCGATCTAATGTAATTAGCTATTGCCTCCAATTCATCGTCTCCGTCGTTCCAGTCGGGAATGATTAAGGTGGTGATTTCCACCCAGACTCCCAGTTCCTTCATGAGTCGAATGGTCTCCAATACCGGTCGCAGTTTTGCACCGCAAACCTCCTGGTAGAAACGGTCGCTGAAAGACTTCAGGTCAATGTTGTTGGCCGTGAGTACGGTGGCGATTTCCCGGGTTGCATCCGGGCCGGTGTAGCCGTTGCTGACAAAGATGTTCTTTAATCCTTGCTCGTATGCCAGTCGAGCCGTATCCAAAGCAAATTCATAAAAGATCGTAGGTTCTACATAGGTGTAACTGATGCTGGCGCAGCCATCCCTTTGGGCCGCAGCCACCACCTCGGCAGGTGTGCGTTCGGTCCCGGGAATTTCACCGGCATGTAGGCCGGGATATTGGGAAATTTCGTAATTCTGGCAGTGACGGCAGCGGAAGTTGCAACCCACTGTTGCTATTGAGTAGGAAAGTGAGCCAGGTAGCAGATGGAAGATAGGCTTCTTTTCGATGGGGTCGACGCTTTCGCTGACCAGTCTTCCGTAAACCAGGCTGTAAAGAACGCCGTCTCGGTTTTCCCGGACCTGGCAAAGGCCGCGTCGACCTTCTTTGATTCGACATTGGTGGGCGCAGAGTCGACAATGAACGGTGCCGTTCTCCGCCAAACTTTTTTGGTAGTGCCGGGCCTCGTGCATACCGATATCTCCGTGAACTGGTTAACGCATATCTGGTTAACGCATATAATGTTGTCGATAGTCAGTTATGGCATGAGGTCAGAAGAGTGGCAATCAAAAATTAAAGGGGCCAGATCAAAGGGTTATTCTAATCCGTGCTGACTTTGGCTTTATCTGTCAAACAATCTGTTGACATAAACTTTTGCGGCTGTATATTGGCGGCTCTTCCGGGTTACGAAAAACGGAAATTGGTTGGCCCTGGCAGGGAAAAATAAGGGTTGACAGC
>JAGVGT010000006.1 GCA_020056965.1 Deltaproteobacteria bacterium | reverse complement strand
TAGGCCTGCGGGCTGCCGGTGGTCGAACCGATCACGGTGCCGACCCGGCCGGAGGCCAGCAAGCTCGCGGAGAGCCCGGCCTCGCTGACGGCCTCGCGGGCGGCGAGGGTGGCGTAAACGGCCATATCACCCATGGTCCGGCGCAGCGTCCGGGGCAGTTCCGCCCGGGCGTCGAGTTCCGGCACCGGGGCGGCCAGGAATGACTTGAGTCCGGTGATCTGGCGCCACTCCTCCATGATCCGGACCCCGGAACGACCCTGCCAGATCCCGTCACAGAGCGGTTTTACTCCGGCCCCAAAGGGGGAAACGGCGCCGCGCCCGGTTATCACCACCCTTTTTAGGAGCCGTTGCGAGGCAGCTGGTAAAATTTGGACCATTCCTTTACGGCTCCTTATGCCGTCTCGGCCAATGATGATGGACGGTGCATTGATTGACTACGGCTTAACTGCATTCTCTGACCATATCCCATACTTTTTCCAGCCCGACAATCTCACCGGCGCTGACCAGCCCGGCCAGGGAGGCCCCCATGATTCCGGGCATCATTGCGCTCTGGCCGCTCAGATAGAGGCCGGCCACTTTGGTCCTGGCCTCGGCCGGACGCTGATGGCGGCTGTGTTGAACGCCGTATACTCCGCCGGCCGGGCTGCCCAGCCGATCCCGGAAGGTCAGGGGCGAACCGACCGCCAAAGGCCGGATGGTGCGGAAATCTTCACCAAAAACGGCGGCGTCGGCCAGCATCTGTTGCATCACCTGCTCTTTGAACTCTGCATAGCCTGGCCCCCGGCTCTTATAACCGCGGTCGAAGCGGCTTACCTCGCCGAGGTGGGCCGGCCGCATCAAAATCACCCCGCGGGCGGCCGGGGTGGCGGGGCCATCATGCCGACCGGGGGCGGTGATCATCAAGGTGGCGGACTCGGCCCCACCGGGCGGCGCCAGGAGCTCGAAACCCGGGCGGAGCTGGTAGAGATTGGCCCGATCCAGCAGCGGTAAGGGGCTGGTCGCCGCCACCTCTCCGAAGACTATATGCATGGAAACCGTATCTTCCAATTCCCGCAACCGGTTGCGATAGGCCGGGCGCAATGCCTCGGCCGGCAGCAGGCCGGGGAGATGGTGGGGGTGACCGCTGTAGACCACGTTCTTGGCGGTGAGCTGCCAATCGACGCCGCTTACCCCGGCCACCTGGTCGCCGGCCATCTTGAGGGCGGTGACCGGGCTGGAGGTCATGATTTTTACGCCCATTCTGGTCAACTCGGCGACCAGCGCCTCGACTATGGTCGCTCCGCCGCCGACAATGCCCCAGGCCCCGGAGTAGTAACCGTGTGCGACCACCGCGTGCATGGCCAGCCCGGCCTGCTTGGGCGGGACGCCATAGAGGAAGGTCGGGGCGCTCAAGACCGCCTGCAGGTCGGGGTTGCTGGTACAGGCACCAATTACCTCGGTCAGCGGCCGGTCGTTGGCGAGGGCGCCGCCCCTCAAAAATGGGGTGAGAGGCAGGGTGGGGTTGTAGAACGGCATGGCCCGGGACATTTCCCGGATGGTCGCCAGATACTCTTTGATCCCGCCGCATTCGTCGGGGAAAATCGCACAGAGCTCGGTGCTGAGCCGGTCGTATGAATAATAGGCCTTGATCTGGCGGTTAGTGTTGGGGAGACTGAAAAGGTCGTAACCATCCGGGCTTAAGGGGGTGGTGGGAATGGCGCCAACGACCCCCAGGCAATCCCAGAGCGCCCGCAGGAACTGGCCCTGACCCAGCCCGCTGCTGTAGTGGAAGCCGACGTCGAAGGGGATACCCTCGCGGTTAAAGCGCCGCAAGGCCCCGCCGGGCTTGCGCTTGGCCTCGACGATGGTCACCTCGTGTCCGCACCGGGCCAGGAGCGCCGCCGTAGTCAAGCCGCTGATGCCGCTACCGATGACTACCGTATCAGTTTTTGTCGCTGTCAAAACTCATCTCGTGAATATGCCCCGTAAACTATGGTGTTCCCATTTGGCTTACTGATTATTGCGGACCACCAGGCAGGCGTTGGTGCCGCCGAAACCGGCGGCATTACAGAGCAAAAAGCGGCGGGCAGTATAAACGTTCTGCCGCGGCAAGCGCAAGGATTTTACCGCCGGATCGGGATCTTGGAGATTGTGGTTGCCGGTCACGAAACCAGCCCCGGTCATCAGAAGTCCGTAGACCACCTGGGCGGCGCCGGCCATCCAGAATTCATGGCCGGTCAAACCTTTGGGGGCGGTGACCAGGGGGCCGGGATGGGCGGGGGTGGGCGCGAAAAGTCTGGTCAAGGCCTGCGCCTCGACCGCGTCACCGGCCGGGGTGGAGGTGGCATGGGCCAGGACCAGGTCGATGTCGGCCGGGGTCAGCCCCGCCTCGCTGATGGCTCGCCGCATGGCCCGTTCCAGCCCGTCGCCGCTGGGCACCACGATATGATGGCCATCGTTGGCGGCCCCGTAACCGAGAACCTCGCCGAGGATTTTGGCGCCGCGCTGTTCGGCGGCCGCGTAATTTTCCAGCACCACCGCCGCTGCCCCGCCGCTCGGGACCAGGCCGTCGCGCCCCAGGTCGAAGGGGCGGGAGGCGGTGGCCGGGTCATCTTCGCGCCGGGAGAAGGCGGCCAGGGTATCGAAGCTGCACATCGACTGCCAGGAGATTTCCTGGGCGCCGCCGCAGAGCATGCGCTGCTGGCGGCCGGAGGCGATCAGTTCGGCGCCCTGGCCGATGGCCATGGCGCCGCTGGCGCAAGCTGAGCTGACCGTCCAGACCTGGCCGCGCAGCCCCAGGATGGTGCTGAGGTTCAAGGTGATGGTGGAGTTCAAGAGCCGGAAAATGTGGCCGCTGCCGATCGATCTGGTCTCGCCGCTGGCCCGCAGGGTCTCGACCTGCTCGACGGCGGTGACCGCCGAGGAATCATTGCCGAAGATCAGGCCGGTTTCCTCGTCGCCATGCAGTGTTGCCGCGGTGAGGCCGGCCTGTTCCAGGGCCTGCTCAACGGCGGCCCAGGCCCAGACTGCGAACTCCGGCATGGATTTACGTTTCTTGCGGTCCAGGTAACGGGCCGGGTCAAAGCCGCGGATCACCCCGGAGAGGCCGCTCTGGAAGCCCAGCTCTTTCCGCTCCGGCAAGAGTTCGATGCCGCTGCGCCCGGCCGCCAGAGATTCCACGACCTCCTGCCGGTTCAAGCCCAGGCAGGAGGTGATGCCCAGGCCGGTGATCGCCACCCGCTGTTTATTGCTGTCCAAGGGAGGTCCGTGCTCACTGTAAAAAAATTGTTAAAGGCCAATGGTCGTGCTAGTATGGCGGCCCGGCGCCTTGCTGGTCGTTTGCCCCTCAAATTTACGGCAAGTGGCCTTGATAAGCAATCATTGTCAGCAATAGCCGGCCGGCGAATTGACTTTTTGTGACTCCGATAATCAATAATCGAGATTGTGAGCGTATGAGTAAAGCGGCAGCGTTGGATCTGATTAGAAAGAATCTGTTTTACGGTTCGACGGATTACACCAAGAACCAGCCGGATTTGTTTGTGCCGCACAAATTCCGGATGCTGGCCCCTTCGCAGATGGATGGCTTTGTTGCGACCTTGCGGGAGAGTTTGCCGGAGCCGGAAGTGTTGATCTATGTCCATTTCCCGTTCTGTTTTTCCGAGTGTCTGTTTTGTAATTCGTTCCCGCACCAGGTCGACCAGGCCATCCAGCAAGAGTACTTGCAATCACTGTTGCGCGAGATGGAGATCCTCGCCGCCTACGGGGTCTTTGCCGGGAAAAAGGCCAAAGGGATTTACTTCGGGGGCGGCACGCCGACTTCGTTCAGCAATGCCGAACTGGGGGCGGTCTTGGAAAAGATCAAGGCCATGGTGGAGCTGGCCGAGGGCTGCAGCATCACTTCCGAGGCGCACCCCGCAACCCTGCTGGTAAAAAACCGGGTGGAAGGGCTGCGGGCCATCGGCATCAACCGGCTGAGCGTCGGTTGTCAGACCTTTGATCAGGAAATCTTAAGGATCTGTAATCGTAAAAATACCGCCGCGCAGCTACGGCAGATTGTTGATTCGGTGAAGGGTGCCGGTTTGGCCATCAACATCGACATGATGACCGGTCTGCCCGGGCAGAGCATGGCCAGTGTCCGCAACGATCTGGTGATCTTGGAAACGATCAGACCCGATGCGGTCGAGTATATCCGCCATGAAATCGTCAATCCCCTGGCCGTCGAGCTGTATAAGCAGAATCCCGACCTGGTGGTCGATAGCGATACCCTTTTTGCCATGGTCTGCGCCACCCAGGAGTGGATGGCCGCGCAGGGCTATGAGCAAAACGGCAGTTTTTCCGACGACCGCCAATGGGGCTACCGCTTCCATTGGCTCAACGAAATGCCGATCATCGCCTTTGGCTCCCGGACCCGCTCGTATACCAAGACAATCTGCTACGACAAGCATGAGGAGCTGTCGACCTATTTCAATATCATCAAAAAGGGGCTGTTGCCGGTCGGCCGCTCTATTGCCCTGACCCCCAAGGAGCAGATGTACCGGTCGCTGCTCTTAAGGCTCCAGCTCAAGGCCGGGCTCGATATCCAGCAGTTCAGGGACAGGTTTGGCCAAGATCCGCGCGAGGTCTTTGCCGCGATCCTGCTGAAACTCGAGGAGTTCGGTTGCCTGGTCCAGGTCGACGGGAGTGTGCGCTTAACCGAGTATGGGGCCTATTTTGTCGAAGACGTCTGCGATTACATTACCGATATGGCCTTGCGGGAAGAGTCGGAATTGCTGGTCCGAACCCCCCATTCGGACGGCGGGACTTCGGCCCGCTTGGATTGATTAACCTCGCTCAGATATTTCCTTGCCTTGCCGAGACCTTTCAGTTATTAAGCATGGGCAATTCTGAAGAAACAACATCTTAGGGGCCGTTGCGAAGTACTCATTGCATGTCTGACCTTTCCGTTACGGCTCCTTATGCCGGGCGCGACCTTGGCGATGTGACGGTTATTTTTGAACGACGGCTTAATCATTAATTTTCCCCACGGAGCAACTTGTTATGTACAGCGCCTCTGACCTGCGCAAGGGTCTGAAAGTCATGATGGAAGGCAATCCTTATATCATCACGGTGTTTGATTTTTCCAAACCCGGCAAGGGCCAGGCCCTTTATAAATGCAAGATGCGCAACCTCTTGAACGGCAACTCCACCGAGCGCACCTTCCGCTCCAACGACAAGTTCGAGCCGGCCCCCCTCGAAGAACGGCCCATGCAGTTCCTCTACTCCCAGGGCGGCGAATACCACTTCATGGACAACACCTCCTACGATCAGCTGGTCATGAGCAAGGAGCAGCTGGGCGACAACGCCAACTTCCTCCTGGACAACATGGAGGTCTCGGTGCTGTTCTTCCGGGAGCGGCCCATCGACATCACCCTGCCGATCTTCGTCAACCTGACCGTGACCATGGCCGAGCCCTGGGCCAAGGGCGACACCAGCGGCACCGACACCAAACCGGTGACGGTGGAGACCGGCTACGTGGTCCAGGTCCCGCCCTTTATCGAGGAAGGCCAGAAGATCCAGATCGACACCCGCACCGGGGAGTACATGACCCGGGTCAAGGAATAGGTCAGCCGCCAGGCCGATGATCTCCCCAGTCATGCTACGCCGGCGCGCCGCCCTGATCCGGGCGGCGCGCTCCTTTTTTGAGGAGCGGGACTATCTCGAAGTCGATACCCCGCTCCGCCTGCCGGTCCTGGCCCCCGAGGCTTGGATCGTTCCGGAGTCCTCCGGATCCCTCTTTCTGCAAACCTCTCCCGAATTGTGCATGAAGCGGCTGCTGGCTGCCGGTCACCAAAGAATCTTCCAGATCTGCCACTGCTTTCGCCAGGGTGAACGGGGCCGTCTGCACCTGCCGGAATTCATGATGCTGGAGTGGTATCAATCCGGCGCGAGTTATCTGGAACTGATGGAGGAGTGCGAGGAGCTGCTCTGGGAGGTGGCCGATGTCTGCGGCCTGGCCGGGATGACCGACCAGCCGGGGCCGGGGTTCAGCCTGGAGCCGCCCTGGGAGCGGCTGACCGTGGCCGAGGCCTTTGCCCGTCACGGTGGGATGAGCCCGGAGGCGGCCCTGGCCGGGGGGATTTTTGAGGAGGTGCTGGTGACGAAGGTTGAGCCGCATCTGGGCGTGGCGCAGCCCACCTTCCTCTACGATTTCCCGGCCCAGCTGGCCTCGCTGGCCCGGCTCAAGCCGGGCTCACCCCAGGTGGCGGAACGCTTCGAGCTTTACTTAAACGGGGTGGAGCTGGCCAACGGCTTTTCGGAACTGACCGATTCGGAGGAGCAGCGGCGCCGGTTTGAGCATGAACGGGAACTGATCCGCCTGGATGGTCGCGAACCCGGCCCCATGCCGGAAAAGTTCCTGCGCGAGCTGGCGGGTCTTGATGCGGCGGCGGGCATCGCCCTGGGGCTGGACCGGCTGGTCATGCTGTTGACCGGGTCCACCAGGCTGGACCAAGTGGTCAGCTTTGTCCCCGAAGAGTTATAATCCCCACCCCAGCCAATCCCCGAAAATCCTTCCCCGATTCTGTCTTTACTAGTGGTCGTCGTGCCGCCGGCCCGTCCAGCCCGTGAAACGCTCATAGGCGCCGCGGGTGAGGATCTTATAATAGTTTTCCAGTACCTCCACGCCCGAGAGCACCCCGACCACGATCAAGGCGAACATGATCGCCAGGATATTGCGGTCCATGCCGATACAGACCCCGATGGCGGCCAGGATCCAGATGGTGGCCGCCGAGGTCACCCCCAGCACGGTACCGTCCCGGGAGAGCATCACCCCCGCGCCTAAAAAACCGATGCCGGTGATGATCTGGCCGATGATCCGCGAAGGATCGGCGTTGGGGCCGGTGAACTGGGCGCCGATCACCGTGTAGATATAGGTGCCGAGGGTGATCAAGGTGGAGGTGCGGATGCCCACTGGCTTGCCCCGGAGTTGCCGCTCGATGCCGACGATCAGCCCGACCAGCAGGGCGGTGAGCAGTTGCGGCCAGGTGAAGGGAGAGATGTCGAAAATACCCATAATTGTCAGTCACTCGTTGAATTTATCTGCTTCGCCACCGGTCCAGTTGCCGGCGCGGCCCCGATCATAACCCGCCGCCGCCGGAAACGCCACCTTGACTAGCGAAAGTACATCGCATAGGTCAGCAGCACGCAGAGCACCAGGGCGTAGGAGAGCAGATAGAGCCCGATGACCCCGTGCTGGACCACCCCCCGGAGCCGCGTGGCCAAAGGGCTGAGTGCTGTCGCCAAGGGCAGGATGATCAGGTCGAGGACCAGGTCCGGGGCGTGGGTGGCAAAGTTGGCCTGGGCCGGGAAGAGGCCGGTCGGCTTCTCTTCCTCGGTTCGGGTGCGCAGCGACCAGTGGAAGAGGTGGGTGATCATCTCGGCGTAGGAAGAGACGGTGTAACGGGCCCGGGGCAAGGGCAGGGCGTAGCCGCAACCCCAGGTCACCGAACGCGGGGCCGGCGGTTGCCGGCGGCGGAGATATCCCCGGGCCGCGATCAACCCCACCAGCAAAAGCAGCAGCAGGGCGCCGAGGCTGATATAGCCGGCCGGGGCCAGGCTGGCCAGTTCCGTCCCGCTCCCGTCGGTTATCCCTAGTTGCGCGATGGCTGCGCTTAATAGTGGCAGGAGGCCCAAGGGCGCCAGCCCGATGGCAAAACAGGCGGTCAGGAGGATGGCCATGGCGGCCAGCATCGCGCCCGGCGCCTCTCCGACCTCGCGATGTTCCGGCCGTGCCGCCCCTAAAAAGCAGAGGCCGAAGACCTTGGTGAAGCAGAGCAGGGCCAGGCCGCCGATTGCCGCCAGCCCGGCCACCGCCGGCAGCAGCCCCGGCAGTCCGGTCTCAGGCAGCGCCCCCCGGAAGAGGCCCAGATAGATCAGCCACTCGCTGACGAAGCCGTTCAAGGGCGGCAGGCCGCAG
The DNA here is from genome assembly GCA_020056965.1 of Deltaproteobacteria bacterium. Taxonomy (GTDB): domain Bacteria; phylum Desulfobacterota; class Desulfobulbia; order Desulfobulbales; family JAGXFP01; genus JAGVGT01. The sequence goes on along the minus strand of JAGVGT010000006.1, from coordinate 1,065 downwards.
ATCGCCACGGCCCCGCCCAGGAAGAACAGGCCGGTCAGCGGCATGGCCCGCAACAAGCCGCCGTAGGCAGCCATCTCGCGGGTGTGGGTGGCCCGAACCATCGCCCCGCCGCTCAAGAAGAGCAGCGCCTTGAACAGCCCATGGTTGATGACATGGAGCAGCGCCCCGGCCAGCCCCAGCAGGGCCAGCCCCGGCAGGTTGCGGCTCACCCCCAGAAGCCCGGCGCCGATGCCGATCATGATGATGCCGATATTCTCGACGCTGTGGTAAGCCAGGAGCCGCTTGAGATCGTGCTGGGCGATGGCCAGCACCACCCCCATGATCCCGGAAACCACGCCCAGGGCGAGAATCAGCCAGCCCCACCAGTCGGGTATGTCCCGGAACATGAAGGCGATCCGCAGCAGGCCGTAGATGCCGGTCTTGATCATCACTCCGCTCATCAGCGCCGAAACCTGGCTGGGGGCGGCGGCGTGGGCCCGGGGCAGCCAGATGTGCAGGGGCATCACCCCGGCCTTGAAGCAGAAGCCGAAGAGGGCCAGGAGAAAGAGGCTGGAATTGCCGACCGCAGAGAGGCTGCCGGCCGCGGGTAGGCGTTCGAAGCAGGCCGGGCCGCCCAGCAGGGCGAAGGCCCCGAACAGGGCCAGGGTGCCGGTGTGGGTGGCGGCCAGGTAGAGGAAGCCGGCCGGGAAGGTCTCGTCGTTTTCGCGCTCGGTGAAGACCAGGAAGAAGCTGGCCAGGACCATGATCTCCCAGCCGATCAGGAAAACCACGCCGTTGCCGGCCAGAAGCAGAATGGCGACGCCGGCCGCCAGGAAGGGATAGAAGAAGTTGATCCAAGTGGCCCGGGGGTGGCGATAGCCGAGTCCGTAGAGCTGGCCGGTGGTGGTGATCAGGAAGAGGGGCAGGAGAAAAATGGCGGTGAGGGCATCGAAACGCAGGGCGAAGAGGCCGCCCAGGGAGGGCCAGGGGAACTCCAGGCTGAGCGGCCCGGGCTGGAGCAGGGCGAGAACGGTGCCGATCAGCCCCAGCAAGGCGCCGATGAAACCGAGCAGCGCGGCCACCCGG